>JAZRLS010000018.1:0-14728 GCA_045646945.1 Eubacteriales bacterium
CCCAAAGGCGTAGGATTTCTTTTTCATATCCTTCTATGTGACGGTATTCTCTTGCCATAACAAAAACCTCCTATGGTAGTACTTTAATTCTACCATAGGAGGCTGTTTTTTTCAATTGTCCGTTTTTAACGGACTTGTTCAATTTTCACCGCTACGCTATCTTTCTTTTCACTTCTCCAACGCCACCGTTTCATCGCTCTCGGTCGCAGAGGCATTTCCAATAATAATTTTATACAGCGCCTCGGCAAAAAGCTCGTGCATCTCGGCGGTGGGGTGGTTGATGCGGTTGGAAAGCAGCATCGTCGTATCCTGCGTCTTGGCAAGCTCCTTCCACTTCGCATAACAGTCGCACACCGTCACGCCCATTCCGTCGGCAAGATCGCGCGCGGCGGAAATGTAACGGTCGAGACGCCCACCGTTCTGAAACTCCGCCATCAGTCCCGCATATCGAAGATATTCGGGCTTCGTATCCTCGGCAACGTAAGTATTCAGCATATTCGGGGTCATATAAATGACTTCACTCCCCGCATCTCGGCAGGTCGAGAAAATCTCGCGCAAGGCGGTAATGAACTCGTCGAGTGTACCGTTGACGTCGTTGAGTCCGTAGCAAACAATCACAAGATCGGGGTTATGCGCGAGTACCTGACGGTCCAGTCGGTCGAGTGCTTGAGGTGCTCTCGTCGCGCTGATCGCCGCACAGATCATGTTGACGGGAACGTAATCACGAAAGGAATTCAGCTTCTTGCGAAGACGGTTCCAGTACACCGACTCATAGTCGATCCCCTCGGCAAGCGCACCGTGGGAAACACTGTCTCCGAGAATTACAATATTGATTGGACCGTGCTCGAGAAGTCCGCTTTTTTGCATTAAGATTTTTTCTCGAATTTTCATGAAAATTTCTCCTTACGTCAGACTTTCCGCGAATTCATCAATGATGCCGAGATCCCAAAGCAAACGGGAAAGCACGTATTTATCACGAATATCCTTGGTTGCGCGAAACACCTCGCCAAGATTCGTCGGATCGATCCCGATCTCTCGTACGTCGGTCGGCAACCCGAGCTTTTTCATCAAGGATTCCACAAACTCCGCACTCGGAAGCTCCTCGGCAATGATCGCCTGAATTTCCTCCCAGTGCGACAGAATGACCTCCAAGCGCGCGTGGTGCTTCGACACGTCGTATTTTCCTTCCTTCTTCTCGAGCGCGATCATACTCTCCGCCGATTTACCAAGCAGGACGCGAAGACGTTCACTCCAAGCATCCAAATCAAAATTCTCGGCATACGCAATCGCACGAGCGCGGTCGGGCGTCACCGTCTTGAATTTATCATATAAACGAAGCGCAAGAAGCGTGCCGATCGCACATTGAATTCCGTGCAATTCGATCGTGTCGCCAAATTCCGCCCCTCTCATATCCCATACGTGAGAGAAATAATGCTCGGTACCCGAAGCAGGACGCGAAAGTCCCGCATAGTTCATCGCGACACTGCCCGCACTCAAACCGTCAAATACCGCGCTGACCGCGGTAGGATCCCCCGCGAGCAGTCCGTCGGCAGACTCCACGATCTTGCGCACCGCCGTGCGAATCAAGTTTGCAATTTCTTCGCAATAATATTCACCGCAAACGAGCGCCGCAATCCGCCACTCACAAATGCTGACGTATTTGGCAAGCATATCGCCCACACCCGCCACAAGCATTTTGCGCGGAGCATTCGAAAGAAGATCGACGTCACCGATGATCACGTCGGCACAGCGCGACGGAAGAGAGATTTTCAAGCCTTCCATCGTCATCGACGAGGTCATCGACGCGTAGCCGTCCATCGAGGGAGCAGTTGCGACAATGACGTAGGGGAGCTTCGTATGGACCGAAATCATCTTCGCGGTATCGTTCAGAACACCCGAGCCGATCGCAACGATCATATCCGCATCCTTCGGTAAATGCATCAGAGCGGCACCTACCGTCCGCTCGTCGGGCTCAAGCCACGGCTCAGCAAAGCAAAATTGCGAATAAGCAATGCCCGCATCATCCAAAAGACCGCGTACCAAAGCACCTGCCGCACGGTCGGTATTCACGTCCGAAAGAAGATACGGCTTCTTCGCACCATACCGCTGAACAATCTCGGGAAGCGATCGAACCACACCTTGCCCCGATAAAATTTCGCTGCGGAATTCGTGCTTTCGTCCACACGCACAAGGCGCACCGTTCATTTTCATCAATTGTTCCATAATCATATCGCAACACCTCGACTTTGGCAAGATTTTCATAACTCATTTATTATAACATAAATTTCCCAAAAAGTAAAGTATCTTTTGTGGGCGAATGCGAACCTAATTCCGCGCCGCTTCGCTCGCGGAGCAAGCTTTGACGCGACCAGTGCCCCAGCCAACGCAAAAAGGACGCCGATGGCGTCCTTTGCGTTGTGTTTGGTAGCCGTTTTAGATGACATATACCGTATTCATTAACATGATAGGAGTTGTTTATTCTACGTCGTAGATTCTGTACTGGCTGCCCTTGCTGAGCTTGAGCTGAGGAGTAACAATTCTACCGAACTCCTCATCGAGCTTAACGATCCACTGATCGCCTGCAACGATCGCACCGACGTCCTCGCGAAGAATGACCTCAAATTCTTCCCAAACCTCATCCTTCTTCAGCTTAAAAACTGCCTTTCCAAAGTTAGCGCCGACGTCCTCGCCCAACTCCTCGGGAGCAGTGTAACTGACCGCGATTGCAATTGCTCTCGAGGTCTTTTCATTCATCAGCTTTTCTTCCTTCTTATCAGCATTCAAAAAATCAAAAATTCCCATCACTGAAATCTCCTTTGACAAATTTTATTTTTCAATTATACCTTGATATATAATATAATGACATACAATGCGTTACAAATGTGTTACAAATTTTGAAAATATCGGGGTTTTAAAAAATTTTTTTCGAAAATCAGAGACTTTCGATGCGAAAATTTACACGCTCTGCGCCTGAGCGTAGGGGAGGGGCTTGCTCCTCCCGAAAAAAACAAAAATCCGAAGAAAAAAGCGGGAGCACCAAGACGCTCCCCTACCGATATGTGCGGCGAATGCGAACCTAATCTCGTAACGCAGGCGTTACGGGACTCGATTCGACGCGATAGCGTCGCAGGTAAAAGAAAAGACCGACCTTTATGGTCGGTCTTTTCTTTTGTGTGTTCTGACCTTAATAGATGACATCGTATTTGTTATTACAAAGAATAATCAACTTACGGAGAAATGCCCAAAACCTTTTTGACCTTATTGACAGATTTATGAAAACTCGAACAAATCAAAAAATAATCCAAGGCAAAAAAGCCAACACCAAGACCGAAAATCATCATAGCCGACACGATTGCTACAATAAAACCTTCATCAAGCATAGAAACAAAACCATAACCCGCTAAGCCCATTGCGCCTAAAACTAATATTAACAATCCAATGATGTCTATAATTCTTGTATGTAGCGATATCGTCACCTTTGTTCGTTCGCCTTGTCCAATGAAATCACCAATGAGTATTGGCTTTGGAATTCCTCTGGTGTAGACAAAAGGGCGTTGATTTTTTATCAATCGAAAGGAGTTATTATTTACCTCTCCATCAAACGGGCAATTATCCCATTTTGATCCGCACAGTTCTTTTAGAGTCATTCTGACCTCAACCTCGGATAATGGTGATACAAATTCAATGGGGGGTATAATTGGCTTCATTCCTGTTTATCCTTTCGTTATCATTTTCGTCTGCTATCAAGCCATCTAAAATAATCCTCTAACAGCTTTTTGCAAGAAAAGTTTTGAAAATTATTTGATAAGTTTATTATAGCATAACGCTGTTGTTTTGTCAATGAAGCATCGACTTCGTCGATATGAAGCGGCGGCGTTGCCGCCATGAAGCACTCGCTGCGCTCGTGTGAAGCAAAGCGCACACTAACTTCGACCTGAGCCGAAGGCTCGCTTCATAGCAACGAAGTTGCGACTTCATTTTTCATGCACCGTAGGTGCGCTTCATTGAAAAAAGCACATCTGCGTTGCAGATGTGCTTTTTTCTGTGTTTGGTGACCGTTTTAGATGACATAATCATTCTACATATTCATACAGCTTGGCTGGATAACATTTCAATGTGCGTTTTGGCTCTCGACGACTCACAACCACATAAAAAACATCGTTTTCAGAAGTTATTTGATAGCAAGTCGAGTTCACTTCAACTTCTCCGCACTTACAAAGATGTATCACCTTCTTTACAAGGTACGAATTGTGTCTTCTTACTGTTTTTTCTTCTTTATAAAGAACCGCGTCAGTAATAACATAAAAATTTGAGTCCTTCTGTCCTTTACCACCTGTTACCAAAACAGATATAATTGAAAGCAACGGTAAAAGGCAAATAAATACACACACAAAGAAGATGACATAACTTATAGCACCTATTTCGCTGTTTTTTAATCCTAAAAAATAAATTGTCAAAAGCACGCTACTCACTACAACTACATAAACGAGCGCTATAATGAGTAAAACACGGGAACTCTTTTTATCTTCAGTTTGGAGATCTTTTGCAATAGTCTCCTTGGTTATAACATTCTTTGTTTCTTTTATCATGTGTATATGTCACCGCCTTTCGTCATTGTTTTCGTTCTCCTTTCGGGTGGTAAACACATTATACCGAAAGAAAGCGAGAATGCAAGAAAAGTTTTTGAAAATTATTTGTTGAGGTTATTATAACACATTTTTCAAGAAATGTAAAGTATCTTTTGTAGGGACAGGCGTCCTCGACTGTCCGTGATAGATAGGCACTAGGGTACTCGCCTGTGGCGAGAATTCGCACGCTCTCCGCCTGACAAGCGAGCTTGTCGATCTCCGAGCGGCGAATGCGAACCTAATTCTGCGTCGCTTCGCTCGCAGAGCGAGCTTCGAAGCGACGAGTGCTCCAGCCAACGCAAAAAGGACACCCGAAGGTGTCCTTTGCGTTGTGTCTCGTGACCGTTTTAGATGACATTATTTTTATATTCAAAATACTCGGTGGGATATGCTACAACGATTTTACCTGTATTTTTTTCGGTTACAGTCCAAAATATATCTCCGAAATGAGTGTTCTTATATATGAAATCATCTGACATAGGAAATTCTCCACTCCACGCATAGTTGTTTTTAGGTATGTTCCAAGTTTTTCCGTTGTCAAAAAACATAATATAAATCTGTGCCGTATGAATTTTTTTAACCGTAGGACTTAGATGTATTTTGTGGTCTGTGCTGTAAATCTCTTCTTTAACGAAGGAAACACATTCAGCTTTTATTTCATAGTTTTCTATTGATACGTTATTGATGCTTTTTTGTTTGCGGAAATAATCTACTACAAGATAAACCACAATGAAAGCCACCCCTATACCTAATACTACCTTGTAATAGTTTTGAAATAAAACGATAGCTATAAGCATGATTGCTGAAAATACGAGAAGAGGAAACATGGACTTGTGATGTTCTGCGTGTGACAGAGTCGTAGGATGCTTCAAGGCATTCTTTATATCGTTTTGAATATTCTCGTTCGTCAAAATCTGCTTTTTAGCCATAGTGCCACCGCCTTTCGTTATCATTTCTGTCTGCTATCAAGCCATCTGTAATAATCCGCTAACAGCTTTTTGTTTTTATCAAAATCAAGCATTGCTATCTTTTTCTCATTGATTTCGTACGCCTTTTGAATAATATCGTAAGCGTATCGCTCGTCCTCGTTTTTCGGGGGATTTTCGAGAAAAGACAGCTTACATCGCAGTAGAGTTAGTTTTACTTGATAGTATGGTTTTAAATTTGGCATTTTCGTTCTCCTTTCGGGTGGTAAACACATTATACCGAAAGGAATGGGAAAGTCCAGAAAAGTTTTTGAAAATTATTTGTTGAGACTATTATAACATAAAAATCTTTGTTTGTAAATAGTGATGTATCGGCTGCGCCGAAATGATGTAGTGCTATCGCACAGTGATGTATTGCTCCTTCGTCGCAAAGTGATGTGATGTTTACCCACTTCGCCGCAAGGCGAAACATCACTCACGCAGTGAACATCACTGACGAAGTCAACATCACTTGCCCGCAAGGGCAAACATCGTTCAAAAAAGCCTATCACTTACGTGATAGGCTTTTTTGTGGCTGGGGCACTAGGATTCGAACCTAGGTAATGACGGAGTCAGAGTCCGTTGCCTTACCGCTTGGCGATGCCCCAATAACAAACGATATTATAACAGATTGCCGCTTTTTTGTCAATAGCTTTTTTGAAATTTTTTCTAATTTTTCTCTTATTTTCTTTTTCCGTCGACTCCTTTGCTCTTTATTCTTTCCGTTTTTCCTTCGCGGTATGTGCTTTGATTGAAAAAATTTTCAATTTCAGTTGCAATTTTAGGAAAGGTATGGTATAATAAATTTCGTAATTTCTGCCCGTGGCACAGCTGGATAGCGCGTCAGACTCCGACTCTGAAGGTCGAAGGTTCGAATCCTTTCGGGCAGGCCAAAAAAGAAAAACCGCTTCGGCGGTTTTTTCTTTTTCTGAAAGAAAGGATTCTCTCCTCCCCTACTTTACTTTTTAGCATTTTTATGCTATAATATCTTTAGAAAGGCGGTGATGAGATGAAAGCCAAAGAGATATTTCAGCATTTGCTCGACCATTCCTTGGGAATCTATGAGCAAACCTGTGACGGATGGATTGCGGGAGACCCCGAAAAGGAAGTCAAAAAAATCGGTACCTGCTTTAAGCTCACCGCAGAACTGATCGCCAAAGCCAAAGCAGAAAATATTGATATGATCATTACTCACGAGCTAACCTTTGCACGGGGAGATGATCGCGACACCGCCGAGCGAATCGACCGAAAGAAATGGGAGCTTCTCGACGGGAGCGGCCTTGTGGTTTATCGATTCCACGATCACGCCCACCATTCCGAGCCGAATTATATTCACGCAGGATTGATCAAGGCGATTGGGTTGAATATCGCGCATCAATATCCGCGCGAGCAACTCGGGATCTGCCGATACGTCCTCGAGGAAGAGCTTTCGATTGCTGAAATCGCAACGCTGATCCAAGAAAAATTAGGAGCTGAATTCGTACGTGTGGTCGGAGACGCGAGCATTCCCGTCAAAACGGTTTGTCTGGGACTTGGCGGCGTGACATTCACGCAAATCAATCAGCTCGTGGAGCAAGAGTGCGATCTCTTGATCTCTGGGGAGGTTGGTGAGATCTGCGCGTTGGAGTACGTGCGGGATGCCTGTTATTTCGGAGAAAAGAAGGCGGTAATTCTCATCGGGCATTTCAGTGCCGAATCTATGGGAATGCGACTGCTTGCCGAGTATCTGAACGAAAACCTGATCCCTACCGTGTATCTTCACAGCGGAGAGGTTTATGCAAAGCCCTCTTCTTGTAGTATGTCAAAATCTCATCAAAAAAGCAAAAAGCTCCTTGTCGTAATCAGTACTCTTGCGTCTCTTATTTTTGTCGGTCCTTTTTCTCTCTTTTTTGGCATTTTAGGCTTGATGTTATTATGTTTTATGAAATATGTTTGGTCCATCGAATGTATAGCAATGATTCTTTCCGGAATTTCTTTCTTGGTCGCTCCGATTCTTTGGCTTGTTGGTATCATACTTTCTATCATTTTCAGAAAGAAAGGCAAATATAAAGCAAATTATCTGATTCAGCTTCTCCCCCTTGCCACTGTTTCCTCGGGCTTTTGTGTGATGGCAATCTCTATGTTTTTAGAAAGTATCTAAAAACTTCGGAAAGGCGGTAAAATTATGAAGAAAACAAAGGTAATTTTGATGATTTGCCTGATCCTTACCGTTCTTCTTTTGGTGATTCCGATTCCGAAAAAGCTTAAGGATGGCGGAACGCTCTATTTATCCCCTCTCATACCAATTTACGAAATATACGTATATCATTCGGAAGGCTTCGAGGACGAACAAACGATGGAAGGCTGGTCTCTTTCCCTTTTTGGCATAGAAATTTACGAAAACACATATTTTGTAGAATAAAACATTACGTACGAAAGGAAACCTCAAAATCATGAGCAAAACATTATCTAACATTTTAACCGTTTTTAAAGTCGCAAGAATCGTTGCGAAAGTCATTTTCATTCTTTGTATCATCGGTGCTGCCGGCTGTGTGCTCGGTGTGCTCTGCCTGCCGATGGCAGGAGAAGTTCTGACAGATACGGGACTGCTCGAGCTTGAGAACGGTTTGTCGCTCTCTTCGGCGTACGTTGCTTGTATCGTTGGCTTGATTGCCTGCCTCGGAGAAATCATTCTCGCATTTTTGGCAGAACGCTATTTCAAAAACGTTCTGAACGCGGCAACGCCCTTCACTTTTGACGGTGCCAAGGAATGCTTCCGTCTCGGAATCGCTTCCATCATCGTTTCGATTTCCGTTTCGCTTTTGGCGGGACTTGTCGCTTCTCTTTCGCTTCTCTTCACCGCTCCGACGGGTGCCGAATCTGAAATCAATACTTCGATCTCTGTTTCCACAGGACTCTTCTTCTTGTTCCTCTCCCTGATCTTCAAGCATGGAGCCGAATTAAAAAAGACGGTCGAAGAAGCATCGCAAGAAAATTCTGACGCGCAATAATTTCACAACATAAGAAAAGGACGCCATCGGCGTCCTTTTCTTATGTTTTATTATCTGTTATAAACACCCTCATTGAGGTACGCGAGAAGCTCTTCCTTACTCATTCCGTCGATGCCAAGATATGCAAGGTTATAACGGCTCGTCTCAAAGAAGCTCGTCTTGTGCATCGCGCCCGCAAGAATGATCATTGAGTCGATGATGGGCGTGGGTACACCGTACTGTACGCCGAGGTCGTGGTAGATCTTACATCCGATCGGAACGTCCTCGGTCATATATCTGTGATGAATGGTGTTCGGTCCCGTGTTACCCTCGTTCGACGGCTGATCGAGCGGGAAAACAACGTTGTCGTTTCCATTCTCGTCAAGTCCCATATATTCCTGCGTCAGAACGCTTCTGCGCGAGAAGAACATTTCGTACTTGTAGCGAGGACAGCCCACACCGATCGCATCGGCAAGCGCGATCTCCTCGTTATAAAACTTATACTGCACCTCACAGATCGAGGGACAAAGTCCGTGCGAATACATCGAATAGGTGGTCTTGTCGTTTCCGCAGAAGATCACGCCCCAGTTTTCCATCGTCGAAACACCGAGGACGGTGGCAGGCACGTGAATGACGGGGTTGACGTTGGCAAAATCAACGTCAAGCACCGTATTTGCCGCGACAGGACCGTCACCGTAGGTCACGGCGTCCATACAGGGAAGATACTTCACCGACTCGATAAACGCTTCGGTATCGGTCATCGGAAGTGCCGCGCCGCGCAGAGAGATCGCGCGGTATTTCGCGCCGACGTGCGGGAACTGGAATTTTCCGATGCTCTCGATTCTCGTTCCGTAGGGTGCCGACGACCAACCGCCGATGATGACCTTCTTGGTCGAGCCAAGTTCGCGCATCAACCGACGGAACAGCAGGCAGGCAAAGTTATCGGTAAAAACGTGAATCACCTGACCGTCCTCAAGGTGAGGAATGAGTGCGCGGAAGAGCGGCTCGTGTCCCCAAGAGCCCATCGCAACGACGATCAGACCCGCGCCCTTAACCGCTTCTTCAATGTTCGAGGTCACCATATCAAAATGCGCGCGTCCCGAACGTTCGAAGCAATATTTGTTTCTCTGTACACCGTCAAGCAGAATGCCCGTCTTGTCGACGTCGCGAAGCGAGGTCTTCGCAAAGGGGTCAAGGTCAAAGAGGCGCACCTCACGTCCCGCAAGCTTCATATCTGCCGCGCAGGTTTTTCCCACAGCACCGCCGCCAAGCACAGCAATCGGCATGTCCTTTAAGTATTCCATATTTTTCATTTTTGGCTTCCTTTCGTTTTCAAAAAGTATTTACAAGGATAGTATAATATGATATAATTAATTTGTCAAATCGATTATTTTTATTGATTTGTTCAATTTTGTTGATAAATTGATGATGGGAGTCTTTATGGATACACAGTCTGCCGCAACCTTCGTTACCATCGCACGCCTCGGAAGTTTCACGCAGGCGGCAGAAGAGCTGCACTACGCGCAATCGACCGTGACAATGCAAATGCAACGACTTGAAAAGGAGCTCGGCTTTCCGCTCTTTGAACGAATCGGACGCAAAACACAGCTGACGGCGAGCGGAAAGGAGTTTCTCTCTTACGCCGAGCGATTCTTAGAGCTTTCCGAGGGCGCGTGCCGTATCGGGCGCGACGCCAAAACCATGACGGGAACGCTCCGCGTGGGGATTCTCGAATCGCTTCTCTTTGCCAAAATGCTTCCGATTCTTTCGGAATTTCGCAGAGAATTTCCAAATCTTAAAATCAACCTGAAAATCGGACAAGCCTCCGAGCTTCGCTCGCTCTTAAAGCAAAATCAGCTCGACGTTATTTATATTTCGGGCTCTGCCAATACCGACCCCGCACTGCGCGCCCAATACCGCCGCGAGGAAGAGCTGGTCTTTGCGGTCGATTCTGCCCATCCTTTAGCGGCAAAAAGAAATCTTTCTCTTTCTGAAATCTTTGAATATCCGTTTATCGTCACCGAGCCAACGGGCTATTGCTACGGACACCTCCTTGAGCTTGCCTCCGAGCAAGACTGTGAGCTGAGGCACAGCGTTGTGCTCGACAGTATCATTGCCATCTGTTCCTTGCTTTCCGACCGACAGAGCCTAGCATTTTTACCGCGCTATGCCTTAAGTGACCAGCTAAACGTGGCAACCCTGAGTATTCTTGACGTCTCGTCTCCGCGGCAAATATATTACAGCCAGCTTCTCTGTGCCAAGGACAAGTGGATTTCGCCTTTTATTGATGCGATGATTCAAAAAATTAAAAGCGAATATCCCGAACATTGACAAACCCGAAAAATTTTGGAATTGTCGAAACGGACTTGACTCTTCCCATATTTTTTACTATAATAATATATGGAGCATCGCTCCAAAAATGAAAAGCAAAAGGAGATTTTATTATGCCGCAATACGTTGTATTACAGGTTACTTTAAAGGAAAAATTTATTGGAACGGGTTCGAAGAATCTCTCTGAACTGGAGAACGTGATCAACGAGCAGGCAGCCAAGGGCTACCGTTTGCATACCATTTCCACCGCGTCGGCACAAAGCTCGGGCTTTGGCGGTGGCGACCGAATTCAAGCTACGATGGTTTTTGAGAAGCTCTGAGAATCACGACAACAAATCAAAGCATCTCCTTTTGGGAGAGGTGGCTTGCGAAGCAAGACGGAGAGGGTTATCTAAAAAAGCCCCTCTCAGTCGCTTTGCGACAGCTCCCCCCAAGGGGAGCCTTTTTATCAACATCTCCTGAGGTTTTATGTATGAACTACACTGTATTTCACTCAAATCGAAAAACAATAGCGCTTCAAATCAAGAATGGAGAGCTGATTGTCCGTGCACCGAAGCGAACGAGCTATGCCACGATCGAACGTTTTGTATCCGAGCATCGCACATGGATCGAAAAGCATCTTGCCGACGCGGAAAAGCACCGCGCCCTAATGCTCCCTCCCCTTTCCGAAGAAGAGCTTCGCGCGCTCACCGACGAAGCGCGCCGTATTTTCTCGGAGCGTGTCGCCTACTTTGCGCCGCTCGTCGGCGTCTCCTACGGACGAATCACCGTCCGACACCAGAGCACACGTTGGGGAAGCTGTACGGCAAAGGGAAACCTCAATTTCAACTGTCTGCTTCTGCTTGCACCGCCCGAGGTGCTTGACTGCATCGTCGTTCACGAGCTTTGCCACCGCAAGGAAATGAATCATTCTCCGCGCTTCTACGCCGAGGTCTACCGCGTTTTTCCGCAGTACGACTCCGCACACCAGTGGCTGAAAGAGCATGGACAAGAGCTGATGGGACGATTGGCGAGGTAAGATTCTTTGATTTATAACGAATCGCATAACATCGATGTTTTAAACAATATTCTTCCCACAAAATAACGACATAAAAGAAGCCTTCCCCAGCGGGGGAAGGTGGCACGCGAAGCGTGACGGATGAGGTGTTTCTGACACCAATCCAACTCCTCATCCACCGCTAACGCGACCCCCCCTTCTCCCACAGGAGAATGCTTTTTATTAGTTCGTGTCAAAATATTTCAATTCCCTCTTGAAAAATGCAAAAATGCGTGATATAATATAGAAGTCACATCATCATTAATAAGAAAAACGTTCTCTTGGGTGTATTATGCTTTCTTTAGGGATACCCTATCTATCGGTAGACATACGGTATCGCAGGTATCCCTTTTTTAAGAGGATGTTTTGATGGTGTGACAACTACGCGAGAGGTATTCTACGGTGTCATCTCGTAAGGGGTGACACCTTATTTTTTATGATGGAAGATATTAAAATTTGTACCGTTTTTGGGGAACCCGATCTGGAGATATCGCCCAAGCTCTTTTTCTTAATGAAAGAACAAATTGAGCACGCAATTACGCTTGGCTATCACGTTTTTTATTTTGGTGGAAATGGCTCGTTTGAGAATCTCTGTCATGAAATCATCACCGCAAAGCAATCAAAGAATCCCGAACTCTCTCTCTTGGTATTTTCCTACGTAACGACACAAAAGAATCCCTGCCATTACGATTACATGTGCCAAATGATCGACAATAGCTCGATGGTTCTCTCTTGTGTCAGAAGAAAGAAAAAAAGCGACTTCTATCAAGCGTACCGATACGCAAAAGAAAAAGGACTCCCCATAGTCAACCTATATTACAAAGGAATTTGGTTGGCTTAACAAAAATCCCACGCATCGTTGGCGCGATACTCTGAACGGAGTATTACGCCAACGATGCGTGGGTCTTTTTTTAGGTTCTTTCTTCTACCAGGTAAGTGCGAAGCGCGTCGGCAAACGAAAGTACCGTTCGTGTACGATAAGCATTTTTCTTCCAGAAAAGATAAGTGTCGCGCCGGTAATCGCCCAAAGATCGAAACGTCACCGTATCGTCAAACAGATTTTTCCAGCTGAACTCGGGAACAAATGCCACACCAAGATTCAGAGATACGTATTTTCGGATCAGCGAGGGATCGTCAGTACGAATTACCACGCACGGTTCAAAGCGAAGATCGTAGCAAATCTCCCTGCCCCGTCGGTGAAGACTGCTCCCCTCATCCATAAAAATAAATCCCTCTTTTGCCAAATCCGAACCAAGAATTTTCTCCTTTTTCGCCAATGGATGCTCACGCGAGATCGCAAGAATAATGCGCTCGCTCAAAAAGAGCTCGGGCTCATACTCCTTGCAAAAAGAAAGATCGTCCGAAATCACAAGATCGTAGGTGTCCTTGACGTCGTCGGGCTTATGATGAATGACAAAAGAAACGTTCGGATGTTTCTGTTTGAATTCTCCAATCACTCGCGTCACGAGCTGACGGTTGGTATAAACCAGCAATTTCATCTCTTCTCCGCCCCCAAGAGCCTCATCCTGAACCTCCGAGACTGCGCCCTCCAGTAAAGCAAGCGACTGCTTCACTTTTGCGTAAAAGCGTTCTCCCGTACGATTGAGAAGCACCTTGTTGTTTTTTCGGTCAAAGAGAGGCGTGCCGAGCTCGCTTTCGAGTCGCTTCACCGATTGCGAAACCCCCGAAGGCGGCACTTGATATTTTCTCGCCGTCTGTGAAAAATTCTGATTTTCGGCACTGTCACAAAAATATTTTAACTGTAAGAGATCCACGTGCTCCCTCCTTTCTTCTTTATCCTTAGTATATCATTTTCCGCTTTCACTGTCAAGTGATAACGACTATATTTTATTTGATGCTTGACATAGGGGTAGAACTTTGATATACTACAATCGTAAGAAAAAATTTATTCCAAAAGGAGATTTACGTATGGAAACAAGATGGCTGTATCTTTCGGGCGAGGAGCTCGAACAGATGAGAGAAATTTCCCACGACACTTGCGTCATTCCCGCAGGATGTATCGAAAAGCACGGTCTTCACCTGCCCCTCGGTACGGATATTCTCAAGGGTAGCCAAGTTACCTATCGCGCATCGCAGATCGAGCCCGTATGCGTGTTTGCAGATTTTACGTTCGGTAACATTCCGAGCACGCCGCCCCACCGTCCGATGGGAACGATCCATCTGCCACTCGAATTCCAGATGAAAATGCTCGAGCTACTTTGCGAGGAGATTGCAAGCCACGGCTTCCGTAAGATCCTCGTGGTCAACAGCCACGGAGGCAACACAATGTGGCTTAACGTCTTCGCAAGTTCCATCATTCCTCAGAAAAAGAGAAATTTCGTTTTCGCGCACACCAAGGCACCCAAAACCGCTCCTCACCTAATGGCAGAAATGCTGATTGAAAACGGAAGCGGATCGATCCCCGAGCTGACCCCCGAAGATGAGGCTACCCTGCTCCGTCTGCACGAAATGGATATGAAGACGGGTCACGCTTGCTTCTTTGAAACCTCGTATATGATGGGATTTGCTCCCGAAGCCGTGCATCTTGAGAAACTCGGCAAGGAAACAGGTAAGAATTACCACGTTGCCGATTACTTCAAGGAAAACGAGATTTTCATTCCCGATGCAGGCTGGGGCTTCAACTACCCGAACGCATATGCGGGTGACGATCCCGTGGATTGCAACGAAAGAATCGGTCAGGCTTCGCTCCGCATCGGCGCCGAGATCCTCGCAAAGAGAATCAAGCTCTTTAAGGAAGACGAAAACCTCTATACTTGGACGATGAATAATCAGAATGGA
>JAZRLS010000019.1:0-36010 GCA_045646945.1 Eubacteriales bacterium
CAAAGAAAACAACGCACCTACTAAAGTAGCTAAATTTGTTTCATTAACTTCATCCAAAAGGACTATGATAGAAGAAACGCAACACAACATAAACAAAGAAAACACTGTCCAATATACCACTCGTCCGTATGGAACAAACCCTATCTTTTTCTCTTTTCTTTTCGACATATTTTCTCTGATTCCTTGGTAAGTTTAATTTTCAAACACCGTTTCAACAAGAGAGTGAGCAAACAGCCAATGCAGATCACGAATCGGGTGATTGAGGAGATTTGCCAGGAGCTCGGTCGTATCGACTCCGTTCTCTGCCATCTTCTTCCACTTTGCGTAGCAGTCGCAAACAACGACGTCGTTGGCAACAGCAACCTCTTTTGCCTTTGCCATATATGCATCCATCACGCCCTCATTCTGCAGTTTTGCCAGACGCTCTGAGAGATTGATGAAGGCTTCGGAATTCTTCAGACGGCGGCTGCTATAGTTATTGATCATATTCGGCGTCATAAAGATACATTCTGCGCCGCTTGCCTTGATCTTCTTGAAAATCTCATCAAGACGCGCACCGTAGCCGTCGAGCTCGGGATAGCCCTTTGTTACGTCGTTGAGTCCGAAGCAACAAATGACAAGGTCGGGCTTGTAGCGAAGCACGTCGAAATCGATTCTTTCGATTGCTTTCTTCGTAGAATCTCCGCTGATACCGCTATTGATCAGATTGATTTGCGCTCTGGGATAAAGCGTCTGCAAAATCTGAACGAATTTTCTGGAATAGGCTTCTTTGGTATCAAATTCGGTATGAATCCCGTCGTTTCTGTCTGCATAGCACTCAAAGCATCCCTGCGTGACGCTGTCTCCAAAGGCAACGATAGTTACCGCAGATTCGGTATAAAAGGTCTGCTGTCTTTCTGCCAGTTTTTTCAAAAAATTCATATGTATTTCCCCTTAGTTTTTTGTGTTTTTTGGAATTTTATTATAGCATAATTTTCCTTATTTTGTCAAGGGAATTCCCCTTATTTTCAAAAAAGAAAACAAAATCTCAAAAAAAGATTGAAAAAGAAAAATAAATATGATATAATATAAAAAATAGTGTTGCAAATATGATAAAGTGAGGATGGAAACTGTGAAAATTCAAGAATCTGCAGAAAATTATTTGGAAACCATCTTAGTGTTACAAAAGCGAAACGGTCAGGTGCGTTCGATTGATATTGCGAACGAATTGGAGTTTACCAAGCCCAGCATCAGCGTTGCTATGAAAAATCTCCGTCAAAGCGGATTGATCGATATGGATCAGAACGGATATATTACTCTTTTAGAAGAAGGCAGAGAAATTGCAGAAAAGATTTATGAGCGCCATACGATTTTAACGAACTGGCTCATCAAACTCGGCGTTGCTCCCGACGTTGCTGATATGGATGCTTGCAAGATCGAGCACGTTATCAGCACCGAAAGTTTCCTTGCCATCAAAAAAGAGGCTCTTAGTGAGAAAAAAGCGAACCGCTCTTCTCTTCCCAGTCATTTGCTTTGATATGAATATTAAAAATCTCGTGTTCTTTGAACACGAGATTTTTTGTTTTGTTATTTTCTATAATAAACGTAATACGCGATGACCGTACGAATTTCGCCATCGTGCTCAAGGTCGGGGCCTGTCAATACCACGCCGTCTTTTGAGAGAAGCTCCCAGATTTGGAGTTCCTCGATTTTTGCGCGGAAAAGCACGTTTGCCGAAGCATACAGTAAAAGCTCGTCCCCTCGGATATTTATACCACCACTTCGACCGATGACTTCGTCAACGTTATTCTTTTTCTCAGTCACGTAACGAATATGCTTATTATTGATCGAGAGAGCCATATCCCATCGAAATTGCTTGCTATCCGGATTTTTACTTTTCGTTAGTTTTTTGATTGTTTTTTTTATGAATCCCATCTGAGGTCTTCTCCTTTTTAGTTGTCATTTGCTTTACTATCAATACACTGTTTGAAGGTACGCTTCCAGAATATTCCTGCTCGGACAAAAGATCAATGCTTCCCTGCGGCAATTCGAAGGGATACTCCTCGTAGCCTCGATTGACAAGCACTGTAATTGTTTCTCCGTATTTTTCACGGGTATATGCCAAAAATCCCCCGTTTGCCTGATCGATATGAAAATCTCCACCGTCAAATACGGAATTTTCGGTTCTGATATGTCCAAGTGTTCGGTAAAATTCCAAAAGCTCTTGGTTTTCTTTTCCCCACGGATAGGGACGGCGGCAGAAGGGATCATGATAGCCCTCCATTCCCGCTTCATCCCCGTAGAATACCGACGGAACACCGTAGACGGTATATTGAATGGCGGCAGCTATTTTCAAGAGTTCTATCCCTCTCCGATATTGTTCTTTGCTCAATCGCTTGGTAGAGAGAACTTCGTTACTTTCTTCCCAATTGCGATCATTTCCTTCTCCGAGCACCGTTAAAATCCGCTCGGTATCGTGTGTACCAAGCAAATTCATCAAAGAATCGCAAACGGCTCTGGGATACGTAGCATAGATTTCTTTTAAAATATCCGCTAAAAATACGGCGTCCCCATCCAACAAAAAGGATAAAATTCCGTTTCGCAAGGGATAGTTCATTACGCTATCAAGCTGATTTCCGCCAAAATATCTGCGTCTGTGTCCGTAAGCTTCTTTCAACGCGGCATTTTCCCACACTTCTCCGATGATAATTCCCTGACCGTTCGAAGCATTTTTTACCGTACGACGCAGCTGATCCAAAAATTCATCCGAAAGCTCGTCCGCAACATCAAGACGCCAGCCGTCAATTCCCATTTTGATATAGTACTCCGCTACGCCGCCCTTGCCCGACAAAAAGTCGCGGCATTCCTTGCAGGCGGGATTGAGTTTGGGAAGAATTTCAATTCCCCACCATGTTTCGTATTTATCGGTTCCTGCTTGCCAACAATACCAATCGCGATACGGTGAGTCCGGATTTCCGTAAGCACCGTTTCCGCCGTATTCGCCAAAGCGGTCAAAATATCGGCTGTTATTCCCCGTATGATTAAATACACCATCTAAAATAATACGGATATCCGCTTCCTTGGCACAGCGCAACAAATGACGAAACGCCTCTTCGCCGCCAAACATAGCATCAATCTCTAGATAATCCCCTGTGTCGTATTTGTGATTGGAATAGGAACGAAAAATTGGACTCAGATAGAGCACACCAACCCCCAAAGATTTCAGATAAGGGATTTTTTCGGCAATTCCCCAGAGATTTCCGCCAAAGAACATATTGTTTGCAAGAGGGTCCCCATTCTTTTCGGGATACTGAGGAATTCCGTTTTCCCAATCTTCGTTCAAGATTGCATCCTCTCTCGTTTCAATCGGACCGTCACCCTTACAAAAGCGATCAACAAAGATATGATACATAATTCGTCCGCGAAACCATGTGGGAACAGTATAGTCCGAACGGTAGACGGATAGAACGAATCGCTGTTCTGAATGAGATTCAAGCGTAAAATCAACTTGGTTTTGCGTAGAGGTAAATAGGGTATCAAAACCTCTCAAAAAGAGAAGTTCGTAAAAGAAAATTCCTTGATCTTCTTCTCCGCAAAGATCTTTACAAGAAAGTGAAAGCCGATATTCATCAAGCCCCTCGCTCGTTTGGATAAAGGGGAAAGGAAAATCTCGATCTTCCTTTCCATCTTTGCGAATACGAAGTACCACCGCAGAAGCCCCAAGCTTTCTTGGAGCTTCTACGGTAAAATTAATCACCTCGTCAACGGAAAACGCGCCTCGTTCGGTCGCATCTTTTCCTCCAACGCTTTTCAAAATTCTCGGCATCGCCGATACGGTAAGTTTCGTAAGCATTCAACTATCCTTGTTTTTTTATTTTATACGTTTGGTCAGTCTTTCCAAGTGCCAAATGTTTTCTGCGTACTCGCGAATGGAACGATCGGCGGCAAAATATCCTGCAGAAGCAATATTCATCAGCGACATACGGTTCCATTTTTCCTTATCGGCATAATCCTTGATCGCACGTTCGTGTGTAGTGCGATAGGATTCAAAATCAGCAAGACACATATAAGGATCGGCAATTCCGGGCCCCGTCAGCAAATAATTTGCAATTTCGGAGAAAGATTCTCCTGCAAACCCAACGTTAAGCGCTTGAATAATTTTTTGCAAGCGCTCGTTGCCCGTGTAATATTCGGCACAATTATATCCTCTGAGCCAAAGATCGTCCACCTCGCCACTGGTTAAACCAAAGATATACATATTTTCCCTGCCTGCCGCCGCAAGCATTTCAATATTTGCTCCATCAAGGGTTCCAATGGTCATCGCGCCGTTGATCATCAGCTTCATACAACCTGTACCGCTGGCTTCCTTGCCCGCCAAAGAAATCTGTTCACTGATTTCAGCAGCGGGAATCAAAGCTTCGGCAAGAGTAACTTTATAATCCTCCATAAATACTACTGCCAATTTTTCGCGTACGACAGGATCACTGTCAATCTCACGTCCCAAGCAATAAATCAGCTTGATAATATTCTTTGCCATATAGTATCCAGGTGCGGCTTTTGCTCCGAAAATAAAGGTCTGCGGCTGAAAATCCTTATTGGGATTTTCTTTGATCTCAAGATAGAGTCCGATGATATTTAGAACATTGAGAAGCTGACGCTTATATTCGTGAAGTCTCTTGATATGCACGTCATATACCGAGTGCGTATCCAAGGCTCTTCCGGTCTTTTTATACATAAGATTGGAAAATGCAATCTTATTTTCGTGCTTAATTCGACGAATCGCTGAAAGAATCTGTGGATCGTCCGCAAATTTTGCAAATTCACGCAATTCTTCGGGGTTATGACGATAAGCACTACCAATCGTATCGTCGAGCAAGCTGGCAAGCTGAGGATTGGAATAACACAGCCAACGGCGATGCGCAATACCGTTCGTTACGTTACAGAAACGATCGGGGTACATTGCATAAAAATCTTTGAAAATAGATTTCACCAAAATTTCGGAATGAAGCTTGGAAACACCGTTGATCGAGTGACATCCCACCGCGCAAAGATTCGCCATACGAATCTGTCCGTAACCAACCACGCTCATTTTCGAAATCCGATTCCAGTTTCCGGGAAATTCCTGCCATGCTTCCCGACAAAAACGCTCGTTAATTTCTTTCACGATCATATAAATTCTGGGAAGCTTCAAGCGGAAGAGATCCTCATTCCATGTTTCAAGTGCTTCGGGCATTACAGTATGGTTGGTATAAGAGCAGATCTTTACCACCGTGTCCCACGCGCGTTCCCAAGAGTAAAAATAATCGTCAATCAGAATTCGCATCAATTCGGGAATGCACAGCGCAGGGTGCGTATCGTTGATATGAATTGCTACCTTATCCGCAAGATTGTCCAACGTTCCGTACACTGCCATATGATCACGGATGATGCTCTGACAAGATGCCGAAACCAAGAAATACTGCTGTGCAAGACGAAGCATTTTTCCCTCAATATGATTATCCGAGGGATAGAGCACCTTAGAAATAATTTCCGCATTGGTGCTCTCTTCCATTGCCTTGGTATACTGTCCTTGCGTAAAGAGCCCCATATTGAAGTTATGCGTATCTCTCGCTCTCCACAAACGAAGCTGGCTGACCGCCTGAGAATCCGCACCCGAAATCATCATATCGTAAGGAACCGCTTCAATATCTTCACAGTCCTCGTAGAGAATTTCAAGATGACCGTCCTTCCAATTTTCTCTGACGTGTCCTCCCATTTTTACATGATAAATTCTGTCGGTTCTCGGTACAAGCCAAACCTCTCCTCCGGGAAGCCAAATATCGGGAAGCTCTATCTGCATACCGTCTACAAGCATCTGTTTGAAGAAACCGTATTCATAGCAAATAGAAAAGCCTGTCGCAGGATAATCCAAGGAAGAAAGTGAATCCATAAAGCAAGCGGCAAGTCGGCCAAGACCTCCATTTCCAAGACCGGCATCCGATTCACATTCCAAAATGTCCTCTAAGGTAAAGCCGTATTCTTCTAGAACATTGGCATAAATCCCCTCCAAGCCAAGATTACAAAGGCTTGTTTTGAGAGAACGTCCCAAAAGAAATTCAAGGCACATATAGTACACTCTCTTAGCACCTTTTGCATTGACTTCTTGCTTAAAGTCACCTCTTTTTTTAGTCAAAATATCTTTCATTGTCATCGCAACCGTTTTATACATTTGGTCGCGGGATGCTTCGCTTGGGGTACATCCGAAATAACGAGAAAGTTTGATTTCAATATTTTCCTTTACTTCGGATTTCGTTAGGGGTTTGCTCATATTTGTTGTTCCTTTCTTCTGCCGAGAATTCTCGGTAACGCCACTCGGCGTCATTGATTTTTAAAAAGATTCATACATACGGAGATATTGAAGCGCAGATGCGTCCCAAGAAAAATCCGTTTTCATAATACGTTCCACCAAAGGAATTCGTTTTTCTTCGGTATGCCAAAGTTCTATCGCGGCAAGCGTACGTTCGGAAAGCTCTTCAGAACGGTAATTGGAAAAGGTAAAACCGTTGCCGTGAATGGTTCCGTTCTCCTCCCAATAGGGTTTAATCGAGTCGTATAGACCGCCAGTTTCTCTTGTTACGGGAATTGCTCCGTAACGCGATGCGATCATTTGAGAAAGACCACACGGCTCACTCTTCGAAGGCATCAAAAAAATATCGCATGCAGCATAAATTCGCTTTGATAAATCCCGATCATAGGTGATCAGTGCACTAACCTTATCGGGGAATGCGTTCTGCAATCCCTCAAAAAAGCTTTCATAACGACCCTCACCCTTGCCAAGTACTACCAATTGAACATCGTGATCTTTCATTACATTATACACAATTTCCGAAATAAGGTCAAGACCTTTATGAGCAGCAAGTCTCGAAATCACTGCGATCATTGGAATATCGCGTCGCACGGGAAGTCCCACTTCTTTTTGAAGCGAGACCTTGTTCTCTGTCTTTTCACCGATCGTTTGGCAAGTAAAGTTTTTCGCAATACAAGGATCCTTTTCGGGATTGTAGTATTCATAATCAATTCCGTTCAGGATTCCGCAAAGCTTTTCTTGGTTATCGGTCAGGATTGGATGCAGACCGTGCGCATATTCGGCAGTACAAATTTCCTCTGCGTATCGCGGACTGACCGTGCTGACAATATTGGCAGAAACAATCGCTCCTTTCATCAAATTGATGCAACCGTCGTATTCCACGATCGAACGATCGTTATCGCTCAACTCAAACACGTCGCCGAGAATCCCAAAATCATACTTTCCTTGATACTCAATATTGTGAATGGTAAAGATGGTTTTTATGTGCTCGTATCCCTGAATTTGGCGATATTTTCGGTCAAGATAGATGAGAGTCAATGCCGCTTGCCAGTCATGCGCGTGAATCACGTCGGGATAAAAGCCAATTTTACCAAGCATATCAATCGCTGCTTTGCAGAAAAAGGCAAATCGCTCTCCATCGTCAAAGCAACCGTATAAGGTATCACGCTTAAAATAATATTCGTTGTCAATAAAATAATAGGTTACTCCATCCTTGCAAAATCGATATACGCCACAGTACTGTTTTCGCCAAGAGAGGGCTACTTCATATTCGATCTCTAACGTCATCTGTGCGCGCCACGCTTGAGAAACCGCGCTATAGAGAGGGAGAACCACGCGAACGTCTACTTCGGCTCCTCCTGCCTTAGAAACCGCCAGCGGCAAGGAACCAAGAACGTCGCCAAGTCCGCCGGTGGCAGCAAACGGCATCGCTTCTGCGCCAATCAATAAAATTTTCTTCATCACATCCTCCGAGAATCAAACCATACTTCCCTTGGGAATAAAGAATGGCATAGATTCATGTCCCGAGAGCATTCTTCCATCACGGATGACCACATTTTTATCAGAAATAACACAATTGAGGGTTACATTAGTTCCGGTAATAGTATCTTGAAGGAGAATACAGTTCTTTACCACAGTTCCCTTGCCTACTTGCACACCGCGGAACAAGATAGAATTTTCAACAACACCTTCAATCACACAACCGTCTGCCACATAGCTATTACAAACCCGTGCATTTTCGCTGTAACGAGTCGGTGCGGAATTGCGGAGCTTGGTATAGATAGGACGGTGCCTTACATCAAACAAGCCGTTCCGAACATCGGGGGAAAGAAGCTTCATCGAATTGGAAAAATAGCTTTCGAGCGACGTAATCTGAATAAAAATTCCCTCGTAAAGATATCGGAAAAATCTTGACTTCGAAGCACGCTTTGCAACAAGGTCCCGATAAAAATCGGTATATCCATGTGCTCCCGCATCTCCAATGGCATTCAAAAGGAATGTACGGTTAGCGATCATAATGTTTGTGCTGATCTCGTGAGCGCACTCTCCCTTGATATACGTACTCACATCCGTGATCTTTCCGTTTTCATCGGCAACAACAACCTTGCTTCGATCGGGAATATCGTCGACACCGACAGTAACCTTGCGAGTAATTATCGTAAGATCCGCCTTATTTTCTACGTGACGTTCAATCGCATCAGAAAGGTCAATATTGCAAATTCCGTCGCAATCCGAAAGAACAATATATTCTTCGCTACAACGAGAAATAAAGCTCGAAACCCCCATCAATGCTTCCAAACGAGAGCTATACAAACGACCACCGTTCGAGTTGTCGTATGTATTAAAGAACGGAGGAAGAATTTTAATACCACCCGAACGTCTGGCAAGATCCCAGTCTTTTCCCGTTCCCAGGTGATCCATCAGCGATTGATAATTATTGTGCGTAATAATACCAATCTTCGTAATTCCAGAATTAACCATATTGGAAAGCGGAAAGTCGATCAGTCGATAGCGGCATCCAAACGGAACCGATGCCATCGTACGAATGTTGGTCAACTCCGAAATCGAAGAATCGTGAATATTCGAGAAAATTAATCCTGCAACTTCCATCTTACATTTCCTCCTTCATCTGAATTTGTGCAATATCCGAAATCATTTCATTGTCACCGATCACTGCATGTTTGGGAATTGAAAGCCCTGCCGCAATTACGGTAATTCCTTTTGCCTTTTTTTGCTCAGCACCAATCGAAGCACCTGCACCGATGACAGTGTCTTCATCAATAATTGAGTAATTGATTTTCGCGTCATTTTCGATGATCACGTTATCCATAATTACCGAATTGCTGATAACGGCACCCTTTTGAACACAAACGCCGGCACCAAGTACAGAATTTCGAACTGTTCCGTAAATTTCACACCCTTCGGTAATCGAGCAATTGTCAACGACGGCACTCTCTCCCACAAACTGTGGAGCATGAGTTTCATGACGAGAATAAATACGCCATTCCTCATCCCGCAAATCAAGCTTCGGTTTTTCGCCCAACAAATCCATATTTGCTTCCCAAAGAGAAGAAATCGTTCCCACGTCCTTCCAATATCCGCTGAAGGGATACGCATACATTCTCTTCTTCGCCGCAAGCATAGCAGGGATCACGTTCTTTCCGAAGTCATTAGAGCTTTCCGGATCAGCGGCATCTGCTGTCAAAAACTCAAAGAGTACCTTCTTGGAAAAGATATAAATTCCCATCGAAGCTTTCGTACTGTCGGGATTTTTCGGCTTTTCGGAAAATTTATAGATTTTCCCGTCCTCTTCGGTACTCATAATACCAAATCGATTTGCTTCCTTGAGCGGAACGTCAATGACCGCAATCGTACAGTCGGCATTGACCTTCTTATGATAATCAAGCATCTTGGCATAATCCATTTTATAGATATGATCTCCCGAAAGTATCAAAACGTATTCAGGATCATAACGGTCAATAAACTGCATGTTCTGATAAATTGCATTTGCCGTTCCGCGATACCAATCTGCGCCCTTCTTTCCCTGATAGGGGGGAAGAATTTTTACACCGCCATAGGAACGGTCTAAATCCCAAGGCAATCCGTTTCCTATGTAATCATTGAGCACCAAAGGCTGATACTGGGTAAGAACTCCCACAGTATCAAAGCCCGAGTTGATACAGTTAGAAAGTGTAAAGTCAATGATACGATATTTTCCTCCAAACGGAACTGCCGGTTTTGCGTTTTTTTCGGTCAATGCATAGAGTCTGCTTCCTTGTCCGCCTGCCAAAAGCATTGCGACGCATTCTTTTTTTCTAAACATAATTTCCTCCGTTTTTTATTTTTTATCGTAATAATTATTTCACTTTTTTCGTTGTCATTGGTCGCTTTTCTTTTTCTTACACCGTAAGATGAGCATTCCCAAGGGAGGAACGCGTAGTTTTACCGAATCTGCGGAATAATTCCAAGGGCAACCGGTGGTGGGTAGATCTCCTACGTTAATTACACCGCTTCCTCCAAATTCCTCGCGATCAGAATTGAAAATCTCTTCATAAACTCCAACATCGGGAACGCCTAACAGAAAGTCCTCCCGTACTACCGGAGTAAAATTAATCAACGCAATCATTTCTCGTCCTTTTTTATCAATTCTCCGACAAGAAATAATGCTTTGACTGCGATTGTCGGCATCGATCCATTGATATCCGTCCCACGAATCGTCTATTTGCCAAAGTGCCGGTGTTTTTAAATAGAAATGATTGAGTTCCGCCGTATAATACTGAAGCTTCGCATGTGCCTCGTAATCTAAAAGGAACCATTCAATTTGCCCGGCATAATTCCATTCTTTGAACTGTCCGATCTCTGAGCCCATAAATAGAAGCTTCTTTCCGGGATGAACCATCATATAGCCAAGAAATGCACGGGCACTTGCAAACTTTTGCCAATAATCACCTGACATTTTATCAAGAAACGATTTTTTTCCGTGCACGACCTCATCGTGAGAGATCGGAAGGAGATATTTTTCACTAAACGCATAGGTCAGCGAAAAGGTCAATTTTTCGTGATGATATTTACGGTAAATAGGATCTAGTGCAGCATAAGAAAGCGTATCGTTCATCCACCCCATATTCCATTTCATATCAAAGCCAAGACCGTCGTTTTCAAAACTTGTAATATTTGCCCAAGCAGTAGATTCCTCCGCAATCATCAATACGTCCGGAAATTCTTGCTTAATATAAGAATTCAGCTTTTGAAAAAATGCGATTGCTTCAAGGCAACGGTGATCACCGTAAACATTCGGTACCCACTCCCCGGGACTCTTATCATAATCCAAATAAAGCATCGAAGCAACAGCATCCACGCGCAGACCATCCACATGATATTTCCGAAACCAAAAATCAGCATTGGAAACCAAAAAACACTCCACCTCGTTGCGTCCGACATCAAAGCGTCTGGTTCCCCAGCCCGCATGCTCCATTCGATCGTAGCCCTGATATTCGTAAAGCGGTTGTCCGTCAAATTCGTAAAGACCGTGCTCGTCCTTGGGGAAATGCGCCGGAACCCAATCTAGAATAACACCGATTCCCGCTTCGTGCATTGTATCCACAAACGACATAAAATCCTGTGGAGTACCAAAACGGGCGGTAGGTGCATAATAGGCGCAAATCTGATATCCCCACGATCCGTCAAACGGGTGCTCCATCACGGGCATCAGTTCTATGTGCGTGTATCCCATCTGCTTGACGTAAGGGGCAAGTTCAGAAGAAATTTCCCGATAAGAATAATAAGAGCCATCTGCGTGACGCTTCCACGAGCCGAGATGAACCTCGTAAATATTCATCGGCTCGGAATTCATTTTGCCCTGCTTAGATTTTCGATATTTCATCCATCCGTCATCACGCCAAGAGTAACCGTCCAACGAAGAGATCACGCTCGCCGTTGCCGGCGGAAGCTCGGCAGAAAAAGCATAGGGGTCGGCTTTGAAGATTTCCCTGCCGTCAGAAATCATTTTATATTTATAACACGAACCGTCATTTAAGCGATCTTTTGAAATCTTTATCTCCCAAACTCCGCCATCGGTGATTCTCTCCATCGGTAATCCGTTTTGCCAATCGCAAAAATCTCCGACCACAAAAACACTGTCCGCATTCGGTGCCCAAACACGAAAAACAGCATCCTCTTCCTGAAACTGAAGTCCCATATAATCATAAGCCGTATAATTTGTTCCTTGATGAAACAAATAGGACGCAAGCTCATTTTGTTTTTCCATAAATTTCGTCCTTTCTTTTCCCATTTTTATGTATGACTCACTTCTTCATTATTATGCGATCAAGCAAAAAAATATATACCAAATCCTCTCATACTTCAAGAAAAAACGCCGTGATAAATCTCACGGCGTCATTTCTTCGACCCAACGAACGTATACCGCCGTTTTTGGGGATGAGCTTTTACTTTTTGAAGGTGATTATTCTACTTCACTATGAAAAACAATTTCATCGGGAAAACACATCCCGAGCTTTTCTCTGGCAATACGAATTTTATAAGCATCATCCAACGGCGCGTCTACCAAATATTCCAACCGTTCAATTTCATCATTTAGCTGTTCAATATAAGCCTCGTCTTCTTTTTTATCTTCCATGATTTTATTATATTTCATCAGACTCCAAAGAAAGAAGACGGCTGAAAAAATAAACAAGAGGATCAAAAACACTTGAATCAGCATAGAAGCCACTGTTTTTCTGCCTTGAAAAAACTTCTTCTGCATCGTTTCCCTCCTCTTGAAATATTCAGAAAGAATTCTCCTATAAAAAGCCGCGATCCGCAGCACGGAAACATTCTTGTTCTTTATGTATATTATACACCTTTTTTCGTTGATTTGCAATAGTTTGTTGAAGATTTGATTGCGTTTTTTTAATAATATTCCATAAAAAAGAAAGAATTTTCACGAAAGGACGAGATAAAATGAAAAAAAGAATCGAAAAAAATGCTCTGAGGAGAAAAACGATCCATTCCGAAAAATAAATCACGATTTTTCCAAGCGTAATATAATAGAGAAAAAATCCCACAAAAAGCGCTACTACGGTATAAATACGAAATCGTCCGTCATTCAAGGCATAGCTTAAAATTACAATCCCTACCCCTGCAGCACTCAACAAAAAAACATCTTGTAAAAAAACAAAAACAGAAAGCCAAATTTTTTTTACCTTTCCCTGTCGAATTTCTCCGATCGGACGACCAACGATCGGTAGAGGACGAAGGAAATATGCTGTCGCTCCTTTTTGGGAATACTGTACGCCAAATAATACGCGAACAATACGGTGAATATCGTAAACCACACCCATTCCTACGCCGAGAAAAAAGGAAGATAGCAAAAGATAAAAAAGGCGTATCGGTGAAATTCCCATTCTCTTTATCCCTATATGATTCAGCGCAAAAGCTTGCTGAAAAATCCGTGTTTTTTCTCTGCTTGATCATTCGAATAATAAACGGCATCGATTCTTCCCGACAAGCAGACAACCCCACTTCCAACATCAAGCGTTCCAACGCGCAACCCACTTCCCTCTACCGTCATTTCTCCGCCGTGAGTATGGAGAATTACAGAGGAATCATCAAAGCTTTCAACCTCTTTTACACCCGAAATACTCATCTCTTTTCTCATTTTCACACAAAATTCGTGTATCTGACGTTCACTTTGTACGTTCATAAAAAACCTCCGCATAGGATTTACTGTATCCTTATGCGGAGGTTGCGTATTTTATGCAATTTATTCGATAATCTCGTACAAATCCGAAGCTTCTGCTTTGCCGACAGAATCTCGAACGTTTAACACTTTCATTTTTACTGTTTTTTGTCCAAAGGTGATTTCAATGATATCGCCTACTTTCACATCATACGATGCTTTTGCTCTGCGGCCATTGACAAAAACATGCTCCGTATCACAGGCATCATTCGCCACAGTACGTCGTTTGATAATACGAGAAACCTTTAAAAATTTATCCAATCTCATAACAAAATCCCTTCAGAAACAAAGGCAAAGACGGTCAGAATGGTCTGACCGTCTTTATCTTCGATCCTATTAGTTTACAGAATCCTTCAGAGCCTTACCAGCCGTAAAGGTAGGATGCTTGCAAGCTGCGATCTTAATGGTCTCACCGGTCTTGGGGTTGCGGCCATCTCTTGCTGCTCTTTCCTTCACTTCGAACGTACCGAATCCGATAAGCTGAACCTTGTCGCCAGCCTTCAGTGCTTCTGCGATTGCTTCGGTAGCAGCGTTTACAGCAGCCTCAGCCTCTTTCTTCTTCATTCCGGTCTTAGCAACAACAACATCGATCAACTGAGTCTTGTTCATAGTCTTTTCCCTTTCTCTTTTTTTATTTTCAAATTTTTCTAGGCAAACCCTAACATAAGTCATTATATCACACTTTTTTGATAATATCAAGTGGTTTTTTTACTTTTTTTCCAAAAAAATCATTTTTTTTGTGTTTTTTTATGTTTATTTTGATCCCAAATTTGATTCAACTCTTTCGCAGAGAATTCCGAGATCTCTTTTTGCTCTGCCAAAACAACTTGTTCAATCTCATCAAAACGATCAATAAACTTATCGGTCGCTCGAACAAGGGACTCCTCTGCGTCTATATGCAAATGTCTTGCCAAGGAAGTGACACTCAAAAGAAGGTCCCCCAACTCCTCTTGTACATTGTTTTGGTTTCCGATTTTTACAGCGTCGCGAAGCTCTTCCAATTCTTCTTCAATTTTTTTCATCACCTCTTCCGCGCTGGAAAAATCAAAGCACGATGCCTTTTTCCCAACTTTCTGTGCACGCATCAGGGCGGGTAGCATTGGAGGAATCGCACGCAATTTATCAGTTACGGTAATCCGCTCCTTCTCTTCGCTTTTAATCACCTCCCAATTGGCAAGAACTTGCGCCGAAGTATCTGCCTGCACTTCCCCAAAAACGTGAGGATGGCGGTGAATCAGCTTTACACAAATATCGTTAGCGACGTTATGAACGTCAAATGAATTCTTTTCGGTTTCAATTTGTGCATGAAATACTACCTGCAAAAGAAGATCACCGAGTTCTTCTCTTAAAAGCACGGGATCGTCAGTATCGATCGCCTCAATGACCTCATAGGTTTCCTCAATTAAATCCTTTCGGATACTATGATGATCTTGTTCACGATCCCAAGGACACCCTTCCTCCGAACGAAGCACCTCGACAAGAAGAACAAGATCCTCAAAGTCATACTGTTGTTTCGAAGTCAGCAATTCAATTTTTTCTTTTACTGTCATAATTCTGTTTTTCCTTTTCTTTTTTCTGTATGGTGTAAACGCCAAAACGAAAGAATTTTTTCTCCCATAGGAAGAGGTGCAATATCTTCCGCTGTAACGATCTTAAACAATACCGCAAACACTGCGTAAACGATTCCTGCTACGATGAGTGCCGAAAAGAACGCCACGCTCATACCGTAACCCAATCGAACAATCGGCAAATATACTGCCATAGAGGCGAGAATTGCCAGAAATGATGCGATCATCGGCTTGTAATAGACACACCAAACACCCTCCGAGCGCTTACTTTTCGGGATCGCACGACCAAGGAAGCTCAAATTCATCAACGTCACGCTCAAATCGCAAAGAAGCGTACTGATGGGTGCTCCGTAAATTCCGATCGACGGATGACCGATCAAGAGATACGCAGTAACAATTTTCACCACCGCTCCAATCGACATTGAAATCATCGGCTTGCCCGGTTGACGATAGGACTGCAATACCGCATTCGTTGTCGTAATCAATCCTGAAAACAAAATGGAAAAACCCAGAATCGAAAGTAACGGTGCTGCAATTTCTATCGCTTCGCTTTCTTTGGAAAATAAAATGCTGAGAATCGGTTTTGCATATACTGTAATGCCCATCGAAGCAGGCATCGCAAGCAAACTGGTCAGGCGAATTGCCCGATCGGCAAGTGCCGCTTGTTCATCCTTGTTTTTACGTTCGATTGCCGCCGAAAGCTGAGGGACAAGTGCCATCGAGATGGGGGCAATCAAAGAAGGAATCAAACTGAATACGGGAACGGCTAACGTCGTATAGGCACCGTAAATTTCATTGGCTTCCGAGACCGAACGCCCGATATCCTGTAATCGACGCATAATCCAAGCCATGTCCACAAGACGTGTCACACTAAGAATGGCAGAAGCAAGCGTCATAGGAATGGCAATACGAAACAGCGCAGGTAATCCGTCCTGGCTTGATTCATTGTTGTCCATCCTTACATCGAAAGGAAGCGTCGTTCGAAAAATAACCTTTCTAATCAACAGATAGAGTGCCGATAGAAAAGTACCAAGAGAAAGTCCCAAAATGGCAAACGCCGCCACGACAGGAAGCTCCATTCCCCGTTGAAGCGCAACCGAAGCAAACCAAACGCCAAAAATCAATTTGCCAAGCGCCTCAATCAATTGAGAAATCGCCGTAGGCAACATCTGATGAAATCCTTGAAAATATCCTCGAATAGCCGAAGAAAAACAGACAAAAAAAAGTGCGGGCGCGATTGCCAAAATACAAAAATATGCTTGTGCATTTCCAATGGCATTGGCAATTGGTTTTGCACATAAAAGAAGGAATAGCGTACCCACAACACCCAGCAGCAAAAAGATTGCCGTAGCGGAACGATCGATGCGTCGTACCGCTTCTCCCATTCCCCGCTCCCGATTGGCGGAAATTAAAAGAGAAAGTGCCACAGGAAGTCCTGCGGTTGCCATGACGCAAAGCATTGCATAAATTTCATAGGCAGAATTAAAATATCCCATTCCCTCTGCCCCAAGATATGCAATCATGGGAATTTTATAGGCGAGGCCGATGACCTTAACGATAACCGTCGATGCCGAAAGAACAAGAACGCCTGACATAAAGCCATCGGCGTTCCGTCCACGTTTCAAATGTTTCTTTTTCAAATTACCTGCCATCTTCCCTCCGCACACAAATACCGATTACTGTATTGTATTCGCAGGAAAAAATGAGTATTCCTCCCCGCTATGTACGGCGGAAGATGCAGGGCTTCGGGAAAATCAAATAAATTCTTGATAAAGAGAGTCTTCCGAAATCATAGAGCTTGGAATCGGGCAAACGTCCTTCATCTGGCATAATATTTTTTCGACGGTATTCCAATAAGGACTGTCCTTCGATACCGTCGGCAGGATTCGTTCCAAATACGGCTTAAGAACGCCAAGCTCATACGGCATCGTAGAATCGATCCAATACTCTGCCTCCGAGGCATACGGAAAAATATTTGATTCTTCGTTTCTTCGTACACTTGCCCAAAGAGCCAGCGTGTGCTCGGGTGGCGAATTTCGGAAATTATAGTCACGAACCAAGCGACGAAGCAGACGAAGCTCATTAGGCAAAATCTCTTTCCCATGGACTTCGATAGATCTCATCGGCATAATATAAAGACCGACGGAATCGTGAGATTCACGCTTTAAAATCTCGGTAAATTCAGGATAAAACGCCTGAATCCCCTCAAAAAGGAATACATCCTCCTCTCTGCTGGCAACCGTACGGTAACCGACACGCTTTCCTTCCTGAAAGCTGAAAATCGGACAATGGCTTTCCTGTTCTGAAAAGATTTCACGCACAAACCGAGAAAGTTCGTCCCAATCAATGGTTTCGGCAGAATCGTAATCAAGTTCTTCTGCTTTCTCAAGTTCTGCCCTTTTGTGAAGTACGGATTTGTCATAGAAAAAATCGTCAATTGAAATGAGGTGCAAGTGCTTTCCCAGTGACAAAAAACGCTTTTTCAACAAGTTTGCCAAGGTTGTTTTTCCAGAACACGTGGGACCGGAAAGACGAAATAAGCGTATGTTTTTATTTGCTAACACCTGCGTTGCAAGTTCGTTCAAACGAGTTTCAAAATCAGCCTCGCAGGAATCGATCCACGCTTGAAGATCAATGTTTTTATGATTCTCCATGGTACTCCTTTCTACGGAAGCCTCGGAGCAATCTTTGGTTTTTATCAATCGCTTAAAGCATTCCGTGCTTTTGATAGAATTTTTCAGCCGTTTCGGCAAAGGCAGCACTTCGATCCTCGTCTAAATATTCATAAGGATACTTTTGATGGAATAAGCGCTCAATATTTCTCGCCGAATCGGTAAGTCCGGTATGATCCACCAGCTTGGTTACAGCCCCCGCTCCTGCGGCGAAAATGGAATGGATTTCCTCCATCATATAAATATTGTAAAGACCTTCGTGTCCCGGCAAGGAAAATCCAACGTTTTCATAGTTTCCCACCGTATTCTTCTGCCTATACATATAATATGGGATATAACCCGCTTGATGTGTGCGAATTTGAGAATAATCAACACATTTTCCGGCATCTCCGCCACGAATGGAATAAATATCGGAATTCAACCGCAAAATCTCTGCCGATTTCTTAACACAGAACGTATGTACGGTAATGTTTTCGGGAGTCAGTTGCAAAATCTGATCCATCGTTGCCGAAAAACGGCGGAAATTATCCCCGGGCAAGCCTGCAATCAGGTCGACGTTGACCGTTGGAATTTTTGCCCGTCTTGCGTCCTCAAAAGCACGGAAAAATTCCTCTACCGAGTGATTTCGACCAATACCACACAAGACCTCATCACAAAGACTTTGCGGATTGACGCTGACTCGGGTAACACCGTATTCTCTGGCTATTGCTAATTTTTCTTCGTTGATCGTATCGGGACGGCCTGCTTCCATCGTGTATTCCTGCAGTTTGGTTACGTCCGTCAAAGTAGCGATATAAGAAAGCAGATCCTTGATCTGTTCTTCACTCAAAATTGTGGGAGTTCCGCCGCCGATGTAAATAGTGCGAACGTTCAACCCCAAACGGTGAATTGTTTCAAAATTCGCTCGGATATCCTCCTTGAGACGAATCAGGTACTGCGGAATCAGACTGAGCAATCGTTTGGACGTATAGGAAACAAAAGAACAATACGTGCATCTGGACGGACAAAACGGAATAGAGATATACACACTGCAATCCTTTGCCGAAGGCTCTCCCACAATACGCTTTTCCGTCAAAGCAATATCCGTAGCAAGTGCCGCTTTTTTAGGAATCACAAGATAATCCGTATTCAGAATTTTTTTCACACGGGTTTTACTAATTCCCGCATTTAACAGCTCAGAGGCTACCTTAGAAGGACGAACACCGATCATCATTCCCCAAGCGGGACGATAACCGATACGATCTCCCAGTGCTGCCAAAACGGCACCACCTACGGCAAGCTTCAGTGTACGCTCTGCCGTTCTGTAATCGTTCTGCTCTGCCGTGTATTGTTGCTGACAGCGCTCGCCTTTCCAATCGATTCGTGCCAATGCAGTTACCGTTCCATCGTTCTCTTCCGAACGAACGTATAGAACGGGTTCGTCTATCGATACTTCCTCCGACTCTTTTTGTCCAAATCTCTCTCCCGGGAAAAATATCATGGCAAGCGTTTGCACGTAATATTTATTGATGGGAGATTCCAATATGATTTTCATACTCTCTTCCTTCGCTCTTTCTCTCGTCTTATTTTCCTGCCAGCAATACCTTGCTGTCCATCGTAATCGTTACGGGTCCGTCGCACACCATTTCAATTTCCATGTGCGCACCAAAAACACCGCACCCAACTTGTCGAAGTTCTCTTTTGCAATGCTCGGAAAAATACTGATACAGTCGATTTGCCTCTTCGGGTGCTGCCGCCCCCATATAATCGGGGCGCTTTCCTTTTTTATAAGAGGCAAGAAGCGTAAAGTTGGATACGATCAGCATTTCTCCGTCAATATCCTTCAAAGAAAGATTCATTTTGTCATTTTCATCGCAAAAAATACGAAGATGAACAATTTTTTCAGCAAGTGCATCGGCATCGCGTTCGGTATCTCCCGCGGCAACCCCCAAAAGCACACAAAGTCCCGCATCACAAGCCCCCGAAAGAACGCCCTCTGCATAAACTTTTGCTTTTTTCACTCTTTGAATGACTGCAATCATACTGATCCTCCCCAAAAATTCCAGTGATTACGAAAAGCCTCTTACAACGTCAAGAACACCGCTGATCGAACGCAATCTTGCAACAATGGAATGATAATGCTCCACATTTTTACAGCTAATCTTCAAATTGATAATGGAATCTTCATTCAATCCACCTGCCACCGTATTAATTTGAAGCAAAAATACTCTCATGTCCGAAAGTGCCACCGAGATATCGGCAACAATACCAAGGCGGTCACGCACATGTACGGTGATTTGCGCTTCGTACATACTTTGATCGGCGGAAGCATCGCCCTTTTCCCAATGTGCTTCTACCCAACGCGCCGCATTTTCGGGATTTTCTTTTCCTTGTATCACATTGGGGCAATCGGTTTTATGGATAGAAATTCCAAAGCCCTTGGTAATAAAGCCGATAACCTCATCTCCCGGCAACGGATTACAGCAACGTGCAAATTTCACCTGACATCCACGTTCACCGTCAACCACAATACCTCCGCCCGAGCGAACAGTTTTGGGATTGGTAACGGTTTTAATCTGCTCTATGGTAATCGGCTCTGCCGCTTCCGCTTCCAGTGCTTCCAGATTTCTTTCGTACTCATCACGAAGCTTTCCCGAAAGCTTTCCCATAGAAATTCCGCCGTAGCCAAGCGTATTATAAAGATCATCCGCACTCATAAAGCCAAGGCGCTTTCCAACCGTCGAAACCATTTCATTTCGTTTCGCTTCGGTCGTAGCCTTTGCAAATTTGCGAAATTCCGCTTCGATCATTGCTTTTCCCGCAATAATATTATCGGATCTCTTTTCTTTCTTGAACCAGCTTCTAATCTTGGTTCTGGCTTCACTGGTTTTTACGATTGTCAGCCAATCGCGGCTCGGTCCCTTGGACGCAGACGAAGTCAGAATTTCTACAATATCTCCCGTTTCGGGTGCACGGTCGATGGGAACAATCATTCCGTTGATCTTAGCACCGATCATCGAGTTTCCAACCCCCGAATGGATTGAATAGGCAAAGTCGATGACAGTAGAACCCTGCGGCAAAGCAATTACATCACCCTTAGGCGTAAATACAAATGTTTCGTCGTGAAAAATATCGGTTTTGAGAGCATTCAAAAACTCATCGGGATCTTTGGTTTCATCCTCGGTTTCTACCAAACGAGAGATCCATTCGAGCTTCTTATCAATCTCTTCCTTGGATTTTTCGCCCGTTTTATATTTCCAATGTGCCGCGATACCGTATTCTGCCACGTGATGCATATTCCAAGTACGGATCTGAACTTCAAACGGAATACCGTCTCGTCCGATAACCGTTGTATGCAAGGATTGGTACATATTCGGCTTTGGCGTGGAAATATAGTCTTTGAACCGTCCCGGAACCGACTTGAATTGCTCATGAATCAAACCAAGAGCGGTATAACATTCCAATTCGGTATCTACAATGATACGCAATGCGTAAAAGTCATAAATCTGATCAAAATTCTTATTTTGATTAAACATCTTTCGGTAAATACTGTAAACCGATTTGATTCGACCTTCCAAGGTAAAATGAATATGATTTTCCTGAAGTTTATTTTCTACGGAATGGCGAATGTTTTCAATAAAGCCCATCGTTTCGCCGTATTTTTCCTCAATGTAGGATTGAATTTCCGCATAACCGATCGGGTCAAGATATGAAATGCAGAGATTTTCCAATTCCTGCTTAATCTTCTGCATACCAAGGCGGTGTGCCAGCGGTGCATAAACGTGCATTGTTTCGAGTGCCGTAGTACGCCGTTTGGGATCTGCCTTGACTCCTAAGGTTCTCATATTATGCAAACGGTCACAAAGCTTGATAAATATGACACGAACATCCTTGGACATTGCAAGAAGCATCTTTCGAATATTTTCGATATGTGCCTCTTCCTTATCCTCTACGTTGAGCACAACAAGCTTGGTTAAGCCATCTACCAGCATTGCCACTTCTTTTCCAAAGCGCGCCTCCAGCTCATTCAAATCGGTTTTGTCCGAGCAATCCTCGACCGTATCGTGCAACAGTGCCGCACAGATCGAATTGGTATCAAGTCCCAGACCTGCCACAATCTCAGCCACAGCAATCGGATGCGAAATATACGGTTCTCCGCTCACACGGAACTGTCCGTCGTGAAGATTTGCCGCATATTCACACGCCGCCTTGATCTTTTCAAGATCGTATGATTTTCCCGATGCCAACAAAAGATTATATAATTTTTCACATCGAGATGAAATCTCGTTAGACATATAAATACTGCCCTTTCCTGTCACCAAAAAGCCACAATTAATGGAGATCCGCACATTGACTTTTCAGTTTCTTCAAAATAGATGATTTTTCAATATTGGTTTTTGAGGCGTGGAAGAAAATTCGGAACTGATACAGATCGGTTTGTAGCTCTTCCACCTCACAAAGTTTCAATTCGTGAAATACGCGAAGAATATATTTTAATTTCACGTAATTCATCGGTGCTTCCCCCGGTACTGCGTTGATCAATCGCAGCATATCTCTCACGTTCAGAAAACAATTTCCCGTGCGAGATTCATGGCGAAGTATTTTATAAACGCGTGCAAAATCATTTCTTTCGGGTAAAATTTCTTCTGCCACCGAAAACGTCGCTCCTGCATATACCTCAGCATAGCGATTCTTTTGGCGATCCAATTCATCCGAATATCGTTCCGCCATTCGAGCATCCTGCAAAATCATTTGCACGCTTTGTACGTTTTTATAATCGTTGATATCAATGTGGAAAAGCACATCGATGACGTCTCCTACCGTAAAGCCAAGCTCTTCGATTGACGCACCGAAATAGAGTGCCGTCATACAAACGCCATCCTGCTCAAGCAAGAATCGCGTATGCTTTCCCGCACCGATGGAGGAGATCTTTTTCACAGTTACGTCCTTCATCATAAAGACGGGGGCAAGATTGCCTGCACCAAAAGGCTCTAGGAACAGAAGCTCCCTGGCAAGCTGCATCGTCACATTTTTCATACGAATCAAACAATCGGCATCAATGCAAATATGAAAAACGTCTTCGCTCAAATGATTTTTTGCGTATTCGTTGATTTTCTGACGAAATTCTTCCAGATTTGCTCGTTTGATGGTCAAACCTGCCGCCAATTCGTGTCCTCCGTATTTCAGCAACAGTTCATCGCAATGGCTGAGTGCTTCCACCAGATTCATTCCCTTGATGCTTCGTCCCGAGCCCTTTCCATCATCCAGCGGATGATCTTCCTCGGTCAGAGGATCAAACGAGATCAAAATCGAGGGCAAACCGTACTTTTCGGTAATTCTTGAGGCTACGATTCCGATAATTCCTTGATGCCAGTGATTACTGTCGAGAACGATCACAAGATCGTTTTCGGGATCAAACGAGTTCTCAATCTTCTGATATGCTTCAATCGCAATTTCATTTTCTTCCGCCTGACGGTGACGGTTGATCTCGCAAAGCTCTTCCGCCGCAATCTGTGCCCGTTCTTCATCCTCCTCCAAAAGGAGTCGAACGGCAACAGTAGCATCTCCGATCCGTCCTGCCGCATTGATTCTTGGCGCAACGCCAAAGCCAATCAAGCCCGATGTAATCTTTTTAGGGGTGTCCTCGCTTCCGCGACGGGAAGATGCCTCAATGAGCGCACGCAATCCTTGACGGGAGGTGTTCTCCATCAGTTTCAATCCCAGACTGACAATCATTCTGTTTTCGTCAATCACAGGCATAACGTCGGCAATGGTACCGATTGCCGTTAAGTCGGCATAGCTCATACATACTCGACGAATTCCGTCCAAAATCGGACGGTCAGCTTCGCGACAACGTTTGATTTCACAAGCACAAAGAAGCTTAAAGACAACACCAACGCCTGCCAATTCCTTGAAAGGATACGGACAGTCGGGACGATGCGGATTAACCACAGCACAAGCAGCTGGCAATTCCGTCCGACATTCGTGGTGATCGGTGATCACAAAATCAATTCCCTGCTCCTTGGCATAGACAACTTCCTCATTCGCGGTAATTCCCGTATCTACCGTAATAATCAACGTCGTTCCTTCAGACGCCAAAGCATCAATCGCAACACAGGAAACGCCGTATCCTTCTCCTTCTCTCTTAGGAATCTTAATTCCAACGTCACATCCAAGCTCTTGCAGGTAAAGATATAGGGCGGTAACCGAGGTAACTCCGTCCACGTCGTAATCTCCGTAGATATAAATTTTCTCATGATCATCGACGGCACGAAAAATTCTCTCGACCGCTCGATCCATATCGGCAAGAAGATAGGGATCGTGAAAATTTTCCTGCTCTAATTTCAAGAAGCGCTCCGCTTCCTCAGCAGTGTGATAGCCTCGATTGTAAAGTAAAACCGCAAACCATTCCGAGACGCCAAGCACTGAAGCCATAGCGCGAACGGCATTGTCGCGATCTTCCTCTCCGAAGGCATATTTTTCATTCCACACCTTCTTGCGTTTCATTTCCTTCATGGATTTACCTCAATCTATCTAAAAATATCTCTAATTTAACAAAAGTCCTTTTCGTTGGGGTGAAAACGAGCCATCAAGTGCTCGGCAACACGAATACCGTCGAGTGCCGCGCTGGTAATTCCTCCTGCATATCCCGCACCTTCTCCGCAAGGATAAACGTTCATATGACCAAACGCCCGCATTTGATCATCTCGAAGAATGCGAAGCGGTGCTGACGTACGAGTTTCAACGCCGGAAAGCACGGCATCCGGACAAGCAAACCCCGAAAGCTTGCGATCAAAGCTACGAAGTCCTCGACGTAATTCTTCAACAACAAAGGACGGTAGGATTTGATCCATCGATACACATCTGACTTTTCCGTCACGATACGTAGGCAAAACCGTGCTCGGTTCCGTTCCCTTGATTCCCGTAAGAAAATCTCCGACGGTTTGCATCGGGGCATAATAATCCGATCCACCGACTCGAAATGCAGCTTGTTCTAAGTTTCTCTGAAAAGCAATCGCTTTTTCTGGCGTTGCTCCGTAATCCTCGGGACGTACCGAAACACAAACGGCAGAGTTGGCATTTTTTCCATCACGTGCATAGACGCTCATTCCGTTGACTACCACGCCACCCTCTTCGGATGCAGCCGCAACCACCTGCCCGCCCGGACACATACAAAACGTATAAACACCTCTACCGGATGTCGTATCCGAAAGATGATATTCTCCGCGACCAAGCCTTGGGTGTCCTGCCCACGTACCGTACAGAGCCTCATCGATCTTTGATTGCAAATGCTCAATCCGTACGCCAACCGAAAAAGGCTTTGCTTCCATCGCATATCCGTTTTGCATCAGCATCGCATACGTATCTCTTGCGCTATGTCCGGGGGCTAATACAAGAGAGGAACAATGAAGTTCGCCTTTGGTTGTTTTTGCGACGATACTGCCATCCGCCATCTCGGAAATTCCGTCCAAACGGCAACGGTACAGCACGCGGCCTCCCAATTCTTCAATTCGTGAGAGCATACGGTCTACGACCTCCAAGAGACGATCGGTACCGATATGCGGCTTTGCCGAGATCATAATCTCCTCGGGTGCACCAAATTCACAAAATCTCGAAAGTACGTACGATACTCTCGGATCATTGACTCTTGTCAAAAGCTTTCCGTCGGAATAGGTTCCTGCTCCACCGGCACCAAATTGAATGTTGGACTCGGTATCCAGAATTCCTTCCTGAACAAAGCGTCGGTGCGCGAGAGTTCTTTGCGTAATAGAGTCTCCGCGATCAATCACGGTTGGACAATATCCGCGCTCCGCTAAGAGCAAAGCGCAAAATAATCCTGCAGGTCCCATACCAACAATCAGAGGTGAATACGGACTCTTTTCATTCCCTACTTCGGTCTGAATTTCACGATCGTACAGCGGTGTAAATCCATAGCGAGAACGCACAGGAGGATCTAATTTTTCTCCGTTTTTAGAGCGAATTGCCACCGAATACACCAAGCGCACCCGATCTTTTTTTCGTGCATCCACCGATCGCTTATAGATATCAAAACGAAGTCGTGCAGGGGAAATCCCTGCACGCTTCATTTCGGTTGCCGCAATACTGCACGCTTCTTTTTCGTCAACATCGGGAGATAAAGATATCCCATTCATTAAAAAGCCAACGCTTTTTTCTTCTGCCATCATCATCCTCGAAATTCAAACCGACACGGTTGGCAAAACAACCGATGCCGTCGGCACAACAACGTTGACACCGACCTCTTCTTTTCTTTTGTTTTCAAGATTTGATGCATACAGCCAAATCACAAAAGCAATCAATACACACAAAATAAAAGCAAAAATATGAAATTTTCCATTATTTTTCGCAACGTAAAATTCTTCGTTGCGGGAAGATTCGTTTCGTTTACGTTTCGACATCATACCCTCCGTATCATTCCAAATCATTGGTTTGAGAGCGTTTTTTCCCTTTTCGGTTTTTCTTGGAAGTATCGTTTTGTCCATACGGTGCCAAACGATTGTTCAAGGCTTGCTTTAAGGAATTATAGTTATAATTTCGTTCCAGATTTCCGTCCACCGCCAAAGAAATCGTTCCGGTTTCCTCGGAAACAACAATCACCAGCGCATCACTGATTTCGGACAAACCGATTGCCGCACGGTGTCTTGTACCGAGATCCTTATTGATATCATCATTCGTCGATAGCGGCAAAAAACATCCTGCCGCGCAAATTCTACCCGAACGAATGATCACCGCGCCATCGTGTAACGGTGCATTGTTGAAGAAAATATTTTTCAAAATATAGGGAGAGATCATGGCATCGATCATTACGCCCGATTTGATATATTCTCCAAGCTTTGTTGATCGTTCAATGACGATCAGTGCACCGACCTTATCACGGGAAAGATCTCCCGCCGCGGTACAAATCGCCTCAATCTCTGCATGAATCATAGCGGAATCTCTCGAATCAGCCGTAATGTTACGGAAGCCCGTCAATGGTGTTCCGCCAACCTTTTCCAAGGCACTGCGAAGTTCTGGCTGAAACAGAATCAAAATCGCGATGACTCCGATCTGACGAAAATCGCTGAAGATAAATCTCGTTGCAGGCAAATCCAACACGTCACCCAAAAGAGAAAGTGCTAAAACGCAACCAAGTCCGATCAAAAGCTTTCCTGCGCGACGGTCTCGGATAAAACGATAGATATAGTACAAGACAACAGAAAGCAACAGTATATCAACAACATCCAGAATTCCCATCGTTTTTACCGAGGAGACGATGTAAAGACTTACATAGTTCCAAAGCCTATTTAAAAAATCAGCCAACGAAATCCACCTCTTTCCGAAAGAATTGAAAGTATCCATACTTTTTCCTATTATAAAGTATATCATATCTCTATTATAAATTCAAGAACTTTTTTCAGATTCCTGAAAAATTATTTTGTTTTTTCTACTTTTTTTGAGAATGCTATTGCAATCTTTTTTAAGATATGTTATACTGCTTTCAACGAAAATTTTAAAAATCAAAGAAGAGGAACATTTATGGAAAAGGAAAAGCTGAATCGCATCAATGAATTGGCACGTCTCTCGAAAGAACGGGAGCTTACCGAAGAAGAAAAAAGCGAGCAGGCGGCACTCCGTCAGGAATATATCAACGAGATCCGACTTTCCTTTGGTGCAATGCTCGACAACACCGTCATTCAATACCCCGACGGCTCAAGAAAATCTCTCAAAAAAGACGCCAAAGAATAATGCAAGGTCGCACGTAGAATCGCGTGCGACTTTCTTTTGATTTTTCGAAAAAGCTCTTGAATCCATCGCTTTTTTATGTTATAATAAAACATATTAAATTTGTACATACGGAGAGGTTTCTATGAAGGATTTCTTATCCCAAGGACTTATATTTTCTAATTTTGGCGGTATGAACGACACCACAAAGCTCATTGTGACGGTTCTGTGCTACGTTGCCGTCATTGTTTGCGCTTATCTTTTGGGAAGCTTAAATTTCGCTATCATCATTTCCGGCAAGCAATACCGTCAGGATATTCGAAATTTCGGCAGTAAAAATGCGGGTATGACCAATATGATGCGTACTTACGGCAAAAAAGCCGCAGGACTTACCCTGCTCGGCGATGCCCTGAAAGCGATGGTTTCTTGTTTGATCGGCTATGCATTGCTCGGTCAATTGGGTGCTTATATCGCAGGTCTTTTCTGCATCATCGGTCATATGTTCCCGATTTATTACCGTTTCAAGGGCGGAAAAGGTGTTGTAACCGCGGCAATGACGATTTTAATGTGCAATCCCTTTGTATTCCTCATTCTTTTCATAATGTTCGCAGTCATCGTTCTCGTTTCGAAATATATTTCTTTGGGTTCGGTGATGTGTATGTTACTCTATCCCATTATTCTCGACCGAATTGATCGCTTCTTCTACGATGGCGCTCCCTACGTTTGGTGTGCCGCATTAATGACTGTTCTCGTGGTCGTCAAGCATTGGGAAAACATCAAACGCCTAAGCCAAGGAAAAGAAAGCAAATTTTCTTTCAAGAAAAGTGTCAAAGCTCCTACCGACGAACCTACCCAATCCAACGACGAGGAAAAGAAATGAGCATCATATCGGAAGTGCAAAAAATCGCAGAATTAACCGTTACTGCCGCAACACTGCAACGCTTAAAAAAAGCGATTCTCTCGAAACCTCAAGATAAAACCTTGCAAAAGGTTGTATTGACCGTCAAAAAAAGCAACCGTGCATCGGTATTGCAAGCGGAGTTTTTTCACAAAGACAATAAGGTCACTCACCAAAATTTCGAATTAAACGAAACCACGCCCTCGGCGCTGAGCGCGCTTGCCGAGGGTTTTTCACAATTTAATTTAATCTGCTCGGACGGAGAATGTGAGTACAAACGCTCCACTTCGGGAAAGAGCGTTCTTCTTGGCGCAGACAAGCTGGAGAGAAAACTTCTCTCCACGCCGACCACTGCCGAAAATACGATTCTTCCCTCCTCCAATAATCGGGAAAAACAATATATTTTAAACGGTTCCGAGCCTTTTTTGAAGCATTTGAGCGTGGCAGACAACAACGGACGTGTTTTTGATCGAAAGCAAGCCAAGTTCCGACAAATCAACCGATTTTTAGAGCTGATTCGCGACGTGGAGGATAAGCTTCCGCGAGGCGAAATTCGTATTTGCGATCTTTGTTGCGGGAAAAGCTATCTTTCCTTTGCCGTATATCACTATTTTGCCAACATCAAGCATTTCCGTGTTTCTATGACAGGCGTCGATCTGAAGCCCGATGTAGTAGAACACTGTAATCGGGTGGCAAAAGCTCTGGGGTTTGACGGTTTGGAATTTCTTTGCGGAGACGTTCGAGAATATGAAACTTCCACGCCGCCGTCGCTTGTCATTTCCCTGCACGCTTGTGATATTGCAACCGACTTTGTATTAGACAAGGCGGTTTCTTGGAAGGCAGACGTCATTCTTTCCACTCCTTGCTGTCATCACGAGCTCAATCATCATATTGATTGCCCGACGCTTTCGTTTATTTCCGATTATTCGATGCTCCGCCAAAAGCTTTGTGACGCCGCCACCGATGCGATTCGTCTTTGCAAGCTGGAAACCTTCGGCTATACCACGATGGCGCTCGAATTGATCGACCCCGACGAAACACCAAAAAACATTATGCTTCGCGCAATCCGAAAGAAGCACTTCGATCCAGCTTCGGAGGAAGCAAGAAAAGCCAACGCAAAATATGAGTCCGCAAAAAAATTTTTCTGCGGTAACGATCCGAAACACACGTTCCACTTTTAAACTTTTGTTTGACGACAGAAATCGGAGTTATTATGACCTATCATAACGCTGTAAAATATTTACAGCAAGCCCCCTCGAAATCGAACGATTCCACCGCTCTTCCTTTGCTTTGGAAAATGTTGGGAAATCCACAACGAAGCTTAAAATACCTTCGCTTGACCGGAAGCAACGGAAAAACAGTTTGTGCTGAACTGCTACTTTCCGCCTTTCAGCAATCCGAATATATTGTTGGCTCGCTTTCTCTCCCCTTGCGTGAAGATGGGCGAGGAAACGTTCGCATCAACGCGAAATCACTTTCTCCCGAAGAGTTTACGTCATATCTCGAACGAATCGTTCAAACCCTCAAGGATATTAATCTCACAAGACCCAAAGAAGAATCCGACGATGGGAAGGACGATCCGAAAGAACCTCTCGTTCTTTCGTACTCCGAACTGCTTTTGAGTATTGCGTTACTTGCTTTTTACGAACACGGATGTAGCTTTTGTATCATTGAAAGTGATGCGGCGTCCTGCGATCCGACACGCCGTCTTCCGCCCCCCTTTGCGGCGGCAATCTGCGGAACTATCCCGAACGAAAACCAAAAAGAAATTCAAGGAATTCGCTCTTATATCGTTCACGGAATTCAGGAAATCGTCAGTGCTCCGCAGGATCAAAACGCGTATCGTTTAATTTCGGAAACCTGCGCCTCGATCAACTGCCGTCTGACCATTCCAACGAAATCCGAGCTGAGTATTCTCCGTCTTTCTTTGGGCGGAAGCGAATTTTCTTACAAAAACGAAAATTACAGGCTGGGACTTTGCGGAAAATTCCAAGTCACAAACGCAACCGTGGTATTGGAAGTAATCAATATGCTCGCCCGACACGGTTTTACACTTTCGCAAGCACAGATTTTCAACGGTTTTCTACAGACGAAAGCTCCTGCAAGATTCGAAATTGTCTCGGTATCTCCCACAATCATTCTCGACAGCACTCATTCTGAAGAAGCCATTGGCGTCATCTGTGAAGCATTGGCAGATTTCAAACCGCTTTTTGGGAATCAATTGCGCTTATGTTTACCAAGCGAAGAATTGGCAGATCAATACCGCACAGCACTCTCGCCGTATGATTTTATCATAAAATCGATCATAACATATTCATCCGATACCAAACCAAAAGATATTATTTCCACCGCGTGGACCGATCTACCAAAGGATGAAATCCTTTTGTTTTCGATCCCCTCCGATCAAATCAAAAAGCTTCGTGATGAATTTTTTAAACGACTGAACAGATAAAAAATCCCTTCGAAATTCGAAGGGATTTTTTATCTCATATTAACGTTCAGATAACTCTAACCTTAACAATGCCGTCCACAGCGTTCAGCTTTGCTACAACGTCATCTGCAACGGTACCTGTTACGTCGACCATCGTGTAAGCGTTATCGCCCTTGGACTTGTTGATCATATTCTCAATGTTCACACCCGTTTCAGCCAGCACTGCCGTGATCTGCGAGAGCATATTGGGAACGTTTGCGTGGAAGAGACACAGACGCGCATCGCCACTCATCGGCATCGAAACGTTCGGGAAGTTAACACTGTTCTTGATGTTACCATAACGAAGGAATTCGTCGATCTCCATCACAGCCATCACTGCGCAGTTGTCCTCGGACTCTGCGGTCGATGCGCCAAGGTGAGGAATGGTAACGATGCCGGGAACACCGACAACGTCCTCGGTCGGGAAATCGGTGACGTAAGAAGCAACCTTGCCCGAAGCAAGTGCCGCCTTGATATCCGCCGCGTTGACGAGGTCAGCGCGTGCCAGATTGATAATTCTGACGCCGTCCTTCATCCCTGCGAGAGACTCTGCATTGATCATTCCCTTGGTCTGAGGGGTGGAGGGAACGTGAAGCGTAACGTAATCAGCAACCTTGAAGACTTCCTCATAGGAAGCTGCCTTCACAACATTGTGGTTGATATTCCAAGCCGCATCAACGCTCAAGAAGGGGTCGCAACCAACGACCTTCATACCGAGACGAACAGCAATGTTCGCAACCATACCGCCGATCGCACCAAGACCGATGACTCCCAGCGTCTTGCCTGCGATCTCAACGCCGGCAAACTTCTTCTTGCCGTCCTCAACTGCCTTGGCAACGCCCTCGGTTCCAGCCAAAGACTCCGCCCATTTGACACCGCCAACGACGTCACGCGAAGCAAGCATCAGTGCGCAAACTGCCAATTCCTTCACTCCGTTTGCATTGGCACCGGGGGTATTGAATACGACGATACCCTCTTTCGAGCAACGGTCTACGGGGATATTGTTGACACCCGCACCTGCACGGCCGATTGCCTGAAGCTCGGGACCAAAGGTCATATCGTGCATGGCAGCAGAACGGACGAGAATTGCATCGGGATTCTGTACGTCGGTTCCTACGTTGTACTCTGCGCGATCAAGCTTATCGGTACCGATCGCGGCAATTTTATTCAAGCAAAGAATATTTTTCATCGTTGTGTTCCTCTTTTCTTATGCCTTGGGATTTTCTTCAGCAAATTTCTTCATAAATGCAACGAGTGCTTCTACACCCTCGTAAGGCATTGCATTGTAAATCGAAGCTCTCATACCGCCAACCGAACGGTGACCCTTGAGGTTCTTCAGACCTGCCTTGGCAGCCTCGGAAGCAAACTTCTTGTCGAGATCTGCATCACCCGTAACAAAGGTAACGTTCATCATCGAACGGCTATCCTTCTGAACGGGAGCTACATAGTAGTCCTGAGAATCGAGATAATCGTAAAGAAGAGCTGCCTTCTTTACGTTCTTTTCCTTCATTGCCTCAAGTCCGCCGATCGAAAGGATCCACTCGTAAACAAGCTTTGCCATATAGATCGCGTAGCAAGGAGGCGTGTTGTACATCGAGCCGTTTTCAGCCATAATCTTCCACTCAAGCATCGTGGGCATCTTTTCATCTGCATACTCGAGAAGATCCTCGCGAACAATCACAAGCGTCAGACCGGCGGGAGCCATATTCTTCTGTGCGCCTGCGTAGATGACGCCGAACTTCGATACGTCAACCGGCTCGGAAATGATGCAAGACGACATATCGGCTACGAGCGGAATATCACCCGTTTCGGGAATGTAAGAATACTTGGTTCCATAGATGGTGTTGTTAAAACAAACGTGTACGTATGCCGCATCGGGACGGATCATATTCTTCGTTACAACGGGAATACGGTCAAAGTTGGTTTCCTTCGAGGTAGCGACACACTTGACGTCGTAGCCCATCTTCTGAGCTTCCTTATATGCCTTACCCGAGAACTGACCCGAAACGATGTAATCCGCCTTACCGGTTCTACCGATCAGGTTGAGCGGAACTGCCGCAAACTGCGTGGACGCACCGCCCTGCAAGAAAAGAACCTTGTAGTTGTCGGGAATATTCATCAGCTTGCGAAGCATTGCTTCAGCATCATTAATAATTGCTTCGTAATCCGGAGATCGGTGGGACATCTCCATCACTGACATTCCCGATTCGCCGTAGCAAACCAGCTCAGATGCAGCTTTTTGGAGAACTTCCAGGGGAAGCATGGACGGCCCCGCCGAAAAATTGTAAACTCTGTTCATAACAATGAACCTCCGTAAAAGATAGTTTTTTCGTATTATAAAGAAAATACATTACTATTATAATTTTCTTTTTAAAAAAAGTCAATAGGTTTTCCCGAATTTCTTGGATTTTTTCGTCATTTTTTTGACAAAAAGCCGATCCGAAAATACTTTTTCGGATCGGCAATCGTTATTCGTTTTTTTCTTTAATTAAAATCAGATCTTCGGCGTACGGAAGCGACTTAATCCAATCACACAGTGTATGCCATTCGGCAAGCTTGTGATTCTTTCTGGCATAATACATATTGATGAGATTTTCGTAATTCATCGTCACGGTTCTCATTTGATTATACGAGGACGGAAGAAGCTGAATCATATTGTGCCACGGCTGACGGTTTTCCTTGTTGGCACAGAATTTTTGACGCTCTGCTTCGAGATACGCAATCAGCGCATCAAGTGCGGCAAGACCTTCCTCATCCAAGCGATCACAAGAAAAATCCTCTCTTCCAAAGGCTTTCGTATGAATCTTATGCATCGTACTGCAAGAATTGGCAACCGTTCCTACCTTGTAAGTATCGAACTCTTTCCACCAATAGAGCGGTGCGGTAATATCGACGGTAACAAAAATTTGACGGAGATATTTTCGGTGATCGCTGCCTGCGTGAGCCAAACGCTTTGCAAGATCGAGGTCGTTCGGACCCAAAACAAACTTTCCTTTTTCATCGTAAAAGCTGTCCATACGATCCCAACTATTCATCGGATTTCTTGCTCCGCGAATCGCATTTTCGAAATTCATCACAGAGCTTCTTTCGATCGTAATCATTTCTTCCTCCTCAAATCTCACAGTCGAGAACAACGCGGCTCTCAACCACTTTTCTTACGTAAGATGCAACCTTGACGTGCTCAGGATGCTCCGCATAATATTTCAAAGTGTCCAAGCTATCAAATTCGGTCAGAAGCATCAGATCCATCGACGCGTCGGTTCCCTTCACATCAAAACCGATTTCCATTCGCTTGATTTCGGGAATGATTGGCAAAAGCGCGTAAAGCTGTTCGCGTACCGTCTCCATATTTTCGATCTTCGACTTCCCTTCCGCTTCGTTTTTGAATTTCCACATCACCACGTGTCTGACCATATCTTTTCTCCCTATCCCAAAAAACTAATAGATTTATTATAATAATATCATAAAATCGTGCAAAAGTCAATTGACTTTTTTGAAAATCCGTGATATAATGTTAAATGATTATGATTTTATGAGGTTTGAGACAAATGTTTAACGATCAACTTGTTTCTTTTTCCGGGGTTCAGCCCAGCGGAAACTTAACGATTGGAAATTATCTCGGCGCGATCCGCAACTTTTCCCTCTATTCGGAAAAGTATAAATGCTTCTACTGTGTCGTAGACGAGCACGCAATCACCGTCCGTCAGACGCCCGCAGATCTTCGCCGCCGTACGTACGAAACGCTTGCCCTCTATATGGCTTGCGGACTTGATCCCGAAAAGAATACGCTCTACGTGCAGTCGCACGTGCACGAGCATGCCGAGCTTGCTTGGATTCTCAACTGCTTTACGATGTTCGGTGAGCTTTCGCGTATGACCCAATTCAAGGACAAGAGCTCGAAGCACGCAGACAACATCAACGCAGGTCTTTTCACCTACCCGACGCTGATGGCTGCCGACATTCTGCTCTACCAGACCGACGTCGTTCCCGTAGGAATTGACCAGAAGCAGCATGTAGAGCTTTGCCGCGACATTGCGGAGCGCTTCAATCAGGTTCACCCAGGTACCTTTACCGTTCCCGAACCGATTATGGCACAGTCGGGCAAGAAGATCATGTCGCTTGCCGAGCCGACCAAGAAAATGTCCAAATCCGACGAAAACACCAACGCCGTCGTTTATATTCTCGATGACCGTGACACGATCATTCGCAAGTTCAAGCGCGCGGTCACCGATTCCGACACCTGTGTACGCTTTGCCGAGGGCAAGGACGGCATCAACAATCTGATGACCATCTACTCTTGCTTCACGGACAAGACCTTTGAGGAGATCGAGCGCGAGTTTGACGGACGCGGCTACGGCGACTTCAAGTTGGCGGTCGGAGAGGTTTGCGCCGATGCACTTGCTCCCGTTCAGGCAAGATTCAAGGAAATCCTTGCGGACAAGGCAGGACTTGAGGCACAAATGAAAAAGGGTGCGGAAGAAGCGTCCTACTATGCACGCAGAACGCTTGGCAAGGTACAGAAAAAGCTCGGCTTCGTCAAAATCTAATTTACGCTTTCTATAAAAAATAATATAAAATACTTACGAAAGGTATGGTCTATTTTATGGAACAAACAAAACTCAACCAATTGAAGCAGACCGCTGCCCAGATCCGTTTGGATATTCTGGAAGAGGTTCATGCGGCAAGCTCGGGACACCCCGGCGGATCACTCTCGATCACTGACATCATCACCTACCTCTACTATGAGGAAATGAACGTCAATCCCGCTGATCCCAAATGGGCTGACAGAGACCGTCTGGTTCTCTCCAAGGGTCACACTGCTCCCGCACTGTACGCAGTTCTTGCTGAAAAAGGATATTTCCCCCGCGAAGAGCTCAAGAAGCTTCGTCAGGTAGATTCCTTCCTGCAAGGTCACCCCGATATGAAGGGTACCCCCGGTGTTGATATGACGACCGGTTCTCTCGGACTTGGCTTCTCTGCCGCTTGCGGTATGGCTCTGTCGGCAAAGATCAACGGAAAATCCTACCGCACTTACTCGATCATCGGAGACGGTGAGAGTGAGGAAGGTCAGATTTGGGAAGCAGCAATGTTTGCGGCTCACTACAAGCTTGACAATCTCGTAGCAATCTTCGACTGGAATG
>JAZRLS010000020.1:0-31926 GCA_045646945.1 Eubacteriales bacterium
GGTATCGAGGTTGCGGGGGTCTATCATAAGAACGGCTTCTTCCTTGGTCTTGTGACCTTCGGCCACCAGATCAACGGCTATCTGCAGAGCAGCGGGAGCGGTTCTCTTACCGTTACGGGTCTGGAGCATATAGAGCTTTTCGTTCTCAATTGTGAACTCCATATCCTGCATATCGTGGTAGTGGTTCTCGAGAATCTCGCAAACCTTCTTGAACTCCTCGAATGCAGCAGGGAACTTGTCAGCCATTTCAGCGATAGGCATAGGCGTACGAACACCTGCAACGACGTCCTCACCCTGTGCGTTGGTAAGGAACTCACCCATCAGCTTCTTCTCGCCGGTTGCGGGATCACGGGTGAATGCAACACCGGTACCACAGTTTTCGCCCATGTTACCGAATGCCATTGCCTGTACGTTGACTGCGGTACCCCAAGAGTAGGGAATATCGTTGTCGCGGCGGTATACGTTTGCACGGGGGTTGTCCCAAGAACGGAATACTGCCTTAACAGCACCGATGAGCTGCTCCTTGGGATCGGTGGGGAAGTCCTGACCGATCTTAGCCTTGTATTCAGCCTTAAACTGGTTAGCGAGCTCCTTAAGGTCGTCAGCCGTCAGTTCAACGTCAAGCTTTACGCCCTTTTCTTCCTTCATCTTATCGATGAGCTCCTCAAAGTACTTCTTGCCGACTTCCATAACGACGTCGGAGTACATCTGGATAAATCTTCTGTAGCAGTCGTAAGCCCAACGAGCATTGCCGGACTTCTTTGCCATAACCTCAACAACTTCTTCGTTCAGACCCAGGTTCAGGATGGTGTCCATCATACCAGGCATGGATGCGCGAGCACCCGAACGAACCGAAACGAGAAGGGGATTCTCAAGATCACCGAACTTCTTGCCGGTAACGCCTTCCATCTTAACGATGTAGTCCATGATTTCAGCCATGATCTCATCATTGATCTGACGACCGTCCTCATAGTACTGCGTGCAGGCTTCCGTCGAAATCGTAAAGCCCTGGGGAACGGGAAGACCGATATTGGTCATCTCTGCGAGGTTTGCACCCTTACCGCCAAGGATCTCACGCATATTTGCGTTGCCCTCGGAGAAGAGGTAACAATACTTCTTTGCCATTGGTAAATACCTCCGTATAAAATAAAATTTTTGACAAGTTTTCGGCTGTAAACGCCATAAAAATCCATAAGACGCGCTACAGCACCCAATATTATACCATATAAAGTAAGAAATTACAAGAGTTTTTGGAAATTTACAGCCCAAAATGGTAAAATTTTTGTGAACAAATATAAAAAGGAAATTTTTCGTTGATTTTTTTCGGAGGATATGCTATAATATTAAATTGGAATATTACTGATATACGACGGAGATATTATGGCAAATATTTTTGATTTATTCAAGCAGATTGCAAAAAATGAGGATACGAGTAGCGGTCCGATCGAATATATTGTAGCGGGGCTCGGAAATCCGGGGACGCAATATGAGAAAACGAGACACAACGCAGGCTTTCTTGCGATGGATTATATTGCACAAAAATACGGAGCAAGAGTCGATCGTGCCAAATTCAAAGCACTGGTTGGCGAGACGACAATTGCGGAAAAGCGTGTGCTTTTGATGAAGCCGCAGACCTTTATGAATTCCTCGGGAGAAGCCATTGCCGAAGCGGCGCACTTTTATAAGTGTCCGATGGAGAAAATTATTGTACTTTCGGACGACTTTTTGCTTGACGTTGGACGTCTTCGCGTACGTCGCAACGGAACGCACGGAGGACACAATGGTCTGAAGAGTATTCAGAACGAGATGTCGTCCACGGAATACCCGCGCATTCGTATCGGAGTGGGACAAAAACCGCATCCCGATTACGACGTGATTGATTGGGTGCTGGGAAACTTCTCTTCGGAGGATTTGAGGCAGATCAGCGATCGTTTTGAATGTCTTTCTCAGGGGCTTGAAAAGATCCTTTTGGGAGACGTGGACGGAGCGATGCAGATTTGTAACGGAAAGTAATTCAATTCGGAGAAATTTATGGCAAATATTCTGACTGATTGTGTTCGACGAGATGCGGAATACACACAACTATTTCAAGCGGTGACGAGTGCCAAGACGGCAAGAACACCGTTACCCCTTCTTTTGACAGGCCTGTGTGACGGTGCCGCCGATGCCGTGACGGTTTCTTTACTTGAGGATTTGAAGAAAACCGAAAAACGCCCGGCACTTCTGATTTGTCCCGAGGAGAAGGAATGTGTTCGTCTTGTCCGCCTTTTGGAACAATTTGGAATTCGCGCCGCCTTTTACGTCGGACGCGACCTGACCTTTTATCATATTACTGCCTCTCATGAGTACGAGCATGAGAGGCTACGCGTGCTTTCTGAACTGTTGGAAGATACGCTTGACGCGGTGGTCACGACCCCCGATGCGGCACTGAGCTATACCATTCCCGCCGATCGATTGATTGCGGAGCGGATGCGCATTGAATACGGAAAAACGACGATCGAGCCGTCTGAGCTTGCCACACGTCTTGTGGAAGCGGGCTACGTTTCCGCCGATCTCGTCGACGCGCCCGGACAGTTTGCCGTACGCGGCGGAATTATTGATGTTTATCCCGCCGTGGCAAGCTTTATCGATATTGATGGGCAGAGGACGGTTGGTTCGTATCCGTTCCGTATTGAGCTCTTTGGCGATGAGATCGATCGTATGGAGATTTTTGATCCCGCGACACAGAGAATGACTGTGACGCTTGACGTTGTGGAATTTTCGCCCGCCAGAGAGGTTCTTTTGGATGCGAATGCAAAGCAAGCACTCAAAAGTGCGATTGAGGTTTGGCACGCCAAAAGTAAGGATGAGCGTGCACGTGCTGAGATGACAAGAGAGCTTGTAGCGCTCGATGCGGGCGTTGACGTCAATTTTATTGATAAATATCTGACTCTGATTTATCCCGAACGAGTCAGTCTTCTGGATTATTTCGGAACGAGAACAACGGTGCTTTTACGCGGTACGTCGGCTTCGATGGACCGTATCAAGGCGGCAGAGTGGCATTTGCATCAAACCGTCGAGGAACTCCTTGAGAGTGGAACGATCGCTCCGAAATATACCGATTACGCAAAGCCGCAAACGAGCTTTGAGATGTTCTTGGAACAGAACGTGACCGTGCATCTCGATTCCTTAGGACAGGGAATGTCGGGGAAAAAGCTTGGTGCGATGTTTACCTTCCGTACGAAGCACATGGTTTCGTATTGTGAAAATTTGGAGCTTCTTTGTGAGGATGTCGAGGGATATTTGCGAGGCGGTTATCGAATTTTGTTGATTGCCGAAAACGAGGCGGCGGCAAAGAATCTTTCTTCCTTGTTGCGCGAAAAAGGATTTTCCTCGCTCGTAGAAACCGAAGCAGGAGAATTTACGGCAGATACGCTTCCGCAAAATATTCTTTTGATCGGTTGGAAACAAACCATTCGCGGGTATGAGCTGACCGTTCCAAAGATTGCTGTGCTTTCTACCGCCCCCGACCATCGAGACGGTGCGCTGACGGCGAGCGGAGTGCTCAAACGAAAGAAGAAAAAGAGAAGCGGTACGGAAACGATTCTTTCCTATAATGATCTTGAGGTCGGTGATTTCGTGGTTCACGAGGTTCACGGTATCGGACAGTATATGGGAATCGAGAATCTGACGGTCGACGGTGTCAGCCGAGATTATATCAATATCCGCTACGCGGGTAGCGACCGATTGTTTTTACCCGTAGAGCGTCTTGACATGGTATCGAAATATATCGGAGCACACTCCGACGACGGACTTGTCAAGCTTTCCCGCTTTGGCGGTGCCGAATGGGGCAGGGCAAAATCGCGTGCTAAGTCTGCGGCAAAAGAAATGGCAAAGGATCTCATCAAGCTCTATGCCGAGCGTAGCCGCAAGCCCGGGTACGCATTCCCGCCCGACGACGATATGCAAGCCGATTTTGAAGCGGCATTTGAATTTGAAGAAACCGACGCTCAGCTGGCCGCGATTGAAGAAATTAAGGCGGATATGATGTCGCCCGTTCCGATGGATCGCTTGCTTTGCGGTGACGTTGGCTTCGGAAAAACCGAGGTCGCAATGCGTGCCGCATATAAGGCGGTGATTGGCGGAAAGCAGGTGGCAATTCTCGTGCCGACGACACTGCTCGCCCTGCAACACTATCAAACAATGACAAGTCGTATGCGTCCTTTTTTGGCAAACGTCGATATGATTTCGCGTTTCCGTACGCCGAAACAGCAAGCACAGTCCTTGCGAAAGCTCAAGCGTGGCGAAACCGATATCATTATCGGAACGCACCGATTGATCGGAAAAGATATTGAATTTAAGGATCTCGGTCTTTTGATCATTGACGAGGAACAGCGTTTTGGCGTCGCACAAAAGGAAAAACTCAAGCAGCTTGCCGCGAACGTCGACGTGCTGACACTGACCGCAACGCCGATCCCGCGTACACTCAATATGGCAATGGGCGGCATTCGTGACATTTCGGTGTTGGATGAAGCTCCGGGTGACCGTCTTCCCGTACAGACCTACGTGCTTGAATACGACGAGCTGATTCTCATTGAAGCAATTCGTCGCGAGCTTCGCCGCGGAGGGCAGGTGTTCTATCTCTACAATTTTGTCGAAAGTATCGATGCGTGTGCGGCAAAGCTGGCAAGGGCGATTCCCGAAGCAAGAATTACTGTAGCACACGGAAAAATGGACAAGGAACAGCTGGAAGATATTTGGGGCGAGATGCTTGCGGGACAGATCGATATTCTCGTTTGTACGACGATTATTGAAACGGGAGTCGATATTCCCAATGCCAATACGTTGATTGTAGAAGGCGCGCATCGACTGGGACTTTCTCAGCTCCATCAGATTCGCGGACGTGTCGGACGGTCAGCGCGCCGCGCGTATGCTTACTTTACCTATCCCAAGGATAAAACGGTGAACGAGGTTGCTACGAAACGACTCGAAGCGATTCGTGAATATGCCGAATTTGGTGCAGGCTTTAAGATCGCCATTCGAGATCTCGAAATTCGTGGGGCGGGGAATCTGCTTGGTGCAGAACAGCACGGACATCTTGACGCGGTCGGCTACGAGCTTTATATCAAGCTTCTCAACGAGGCGGTGCTCGAAGAAAAGGGAGAAAAGCCTCCCGAGAAGATCGAGTGTATTGTGACCTTGCGAAGTGACGCGTATATCCCCGAAAAATACGTGACTTCTTCGGCACAGCGAATGGGACTCTATAAGCGAATCGCGCTCATTGAAACTCCCGAGGATCGCGACGATATTATCGACGAGCTGATTGACCGCTACGGTGACGTACCGAAGCCGACACAAAGTCTTTTAATGGTGGCGCTTGTCCGTGCGGCGGCAATGCGTTGCTCTATCAGTACGATTATTGAAGAACAAAGCGAGATTCGTGTGACTCCGTCCGTCTTTGATTTTGAGGTGTGGTCGGATCTTTCCGAGGAGTATCGCGGCAGAATCCGCGTGGTGATGTCGGAGCATCCTACGGTAGTGATTCGTAAGCAAAAAGACGAGGATGTTCTGAATTTCTTGTACCGACTTTTCTGCCGTTACGCAGAGTTGCTCAAAAATTATATGTAAAAAGTTCAAGAGTTGAAAACTCAAAATGAAAGGAACGATAAAATGAAAATGATGAAACGCCTGATAGCACTTGGATTATCCGTGCTTCTGCTTCTCTTTTGCTTCGTCGGATGCTCCTCTAAGGGACCGAAGATGATGAAGCTGGGAGATTCCGAAATTACGCTCAATCTCTTCTATCTCTATCTTTCCCGTATGAAGGGAACCTACTGTGCAACCTACGGAATCGGTGCCGAGGATGATGCACATTGGGATACGGTGATGGATGCATCGGGAAAAACCTATAATGAACATTACACCGAATTTGTTTTGGAACAGGCAAAGAGCTATCTTGCCGCTTGTCATGCGTTTGATGAGCTGGGGCTGGAGCTTCCTGATTCTTACGTTGAGGAGATCGATTCGGAAATCGAGCGTATGATCGAGAATGAAGCCAACGGCTCCAAGAAAGAGTTTAATAAAATGCTTGCCGAGTTTGGTGCGAATGTAGCAGTCCTTCGTGAGGCATATCTTGTGGAAGCAAAGATTGCTTATTTGAAGGATCACCTCTACGGCGAGAACGGCGGTAAGATCGGTGGAGAGCTTTACGAAAAATATTATCAGGAAAATTACGCCCGTTTTAAGCATATTCTCTTTACAACGTTTGAGTATGTTTACGAAGAGGATGAAAACAAAGACGCCATTTATTACAAAACCAATGACTCCACGAAAATTTCTTATGATATCGCAAAGGGAATTCCCAGTGATAAAAAGGACGTCAACGGCGATACGATTTATTTGACCGAAGACGGCAAGATCGCATATGACAAGGTCAACGGGCAGAGAAGACGCCTGACCAATGAGGATAATACCTATCAGACAAAGCCTCTTTCTCAGGAGCGAATCGATCAGATTCGCACCGACGTGAAACTCGTACACAGCGAGGCGATCGAAGGAAATTATTCCGGTTTTGACGCGTTAATGGAAGATTATTATCCCGAGGAAACCTATAAAAACGGTTATTATATCACCAAAACGTCGGATACGGCGTGGAACAAGATTCGCGATAAGGTATTTACGATGGAAGAGGGCGAGATCGCCGAAGTGGAATCGGACTTTGGCATTCATATCGTAATGCGTTATGAGCTCGAAGAGTCGGGCTACGAGAAATCCGAAAATTCCGATTTCTTTATCAGTACCAAAACAGGAACCTATACCTTCCTGCCTGCCCTCAAGCAATATCTTCTTACGGAATACGTCAAGCCGTATATAGAAGAAATTAAGCTCGACGAAGCAATTCTTGAGCGCGCGGATATGAAGAGTGTCGCTCCGAATTTCTATTATTAAAAGCAACTAAAAACCAGAAGCCGCCACGGAACACCGTGGCGGCAATGTTTTTTTATTGGTTTAGGTTTTCTTTTTGCGCTTTTTGCGGTAAGAATAGATGGCGTAGGCACCAAATCCCACAAGGACAGCACCGCCAATCGAGGTGGCTACGATTGCGGCAACCATACCGTCGGATTCTTCCTCCTCCTCGCCTTCTTCGGGAATGGTTGTTCCACCCGAGGTGCGGAAATCGGTCCACTTTTCATTCAAGTAGGTTTTCGTAGAGACGTCAAGATCCTTGTAACAGTTTTGGTCGTAAGCGGCGGCAAAATCAAAATCCTCGGGATAGAGAATTTCATATGCCTCCTCACCCATATCCTCCTGATAACCCTCGTCATTGTAAACAAGGGCATTGGGAGATGCATAGCAAATATACTCTGCATTGGCAATCGCAATCTCACGGCTCAGCATAAAGTTGATGTAGATTTCGGCGAGCTCTTTGTTCTGGCAACCCTTGGGAACACACATCGCATCAATAAAGAGATTGGTTCTTTCGGGATAGTAGAACTGCAGATCAACGTTTTCCGCCTGATTGTCAAGCATCGTCAGATAGTCGCCCGCATAATAGGTACCGATCGCAGCTTCTCCCGATTCCATCATGTTGTAGATTTCATCCATTACGAGCTTTTTAAGAAGCGGCTTTTGCTTTTTCAGCTCGGCAAGCCCCTGATCCCATGCCTCGTGGTCGGTTGTATTGACGTCAAGTCCCAGCTTGTAGAACGCTGTACCAAAGGCATCGCGAGGATTGTTGAACTGAACGATCTGCTTTGCGTATTTAGGATTCCACATCAGATCCCAGTCACCCGCATCCTCCTCATCGACGACGTTGGCATTGTAGATCACACCAACCATTCCATAGGTGTAGGGAACAGAGTATTTGTTGTCGGAGTCGTAGTAAAGATCGCGGAACTCCTCGGTGATCGCTTCCTCATAATTCGGAATGTTAGAGAAATCAAGCTCCTCAAGGAGTCCTTCGTTCGCCATACGTGCAAGCATATAATCCGAGGGAATAATGACGTCATAGCTGACCGCGCCCTTGGAAACCTTCGCGTAAAGGTCTTCGTTGGAGGCGTAGGTTGCGTAGTTGACCTTGACCTTCATTCCGAGCACCTCTTCGCAATAGCGTTCAAATTCCTCGTTGGTATTGAGCGAGCCTTCCGAGCCGTCGGAAATGTATTCACCCCAGTTATAAACGTTGAGCGTCAAGGTCTTTTCAGAGAAGACGCTGAGAATAATACAAACACTGATGAGAATGGCAAGGGCAAGCAAGACACAGACGGCTTTGAGCAGATAGGACTGTTTTCTCTTGGGAAAACGAGTCGTTGCGGAAGGTTCTCTTTGAGGCGATTTTGCTTGCTTTCTTTGCTTTTGAGCACGCAAAATTGCTGCCTTGCGTTTCTTTTCCTCTTTTTCTTTCTTCGCGCGGATTCGCTCGTCACTGTTCTTTTCCAAATTGGAAAGAAGCAACAGCACGAGGATGACGACAAAGATAATTGCGGAGAGCGCATAGAGATCCAAGCCGACGCGTCGCTTGGTCTGTCCGTAGATATAAACGGGCAAGGTTTGGAAATCAGATCCCGTCGTAAAGTAACTGATGACGAAATCGTCAAGAGAAAGCGTAAAGGACATAATCAGTCCCGTCAGAACGCCGGGGAGAATGGCGGGCAGTTGAACCTTAAAGAAGGATTGAATCGGCGTACAGCCAAGGTCGAGTGCTGCTTCGGGGAGGGATTTGTCCATCTGCTTGAATTTCGGCAGAACGTTGAGAATGACGTAGGGAAGACTGAAGGTCACGTGGGCAATCAGCATCGTCCAAAATCCAAGCATATCCTTTTTGTGCAGGAGTGTTCCCACGAAAACAAAAAGGAAGAGCATCGAAATACCCGTAATGATCTCGGGATTCATCATAGGAATATTCGTTGCGGTCATCAGAGAACGGCGCGCGTGCTTGTTCTTCATATGATGAATGCCAAACGCGGCGGCAGTTCCGAGAACTGTGGCAACGAGCGCGGAGCAAATGGCGAGAAGCAGAGAGTTCTTCAGCGCATCGAGAATTTCGCTGTTTTGGAAGAGCTCTGCATACCATTTCAACGAAAATCCGCTGAATACTGCCGTACTCGATCCCGCATTAAAGGAAAAGAAAATCAATACGGCAATCGGTGCAAAGAGAAAGACGAGTGTGAGAATGATGAGAAGATTGGAGAACTTTTTCATAATACCATACCTCCTCCCTCATCCCCGTCGGAAAATCGGTTCGCAATGGCAAGACCAATGAGAAGAATCAGCATCAGAACCAGCGAGAGCGATGCCGCCATATTGTAATCACCCGAATAGTAATTTTGCTCAATCAGGTCACCGATCATCAGCGTATCCTCGCCACCGAGCTTTTGCGAAATGTAGAAGGTACTGATCGAAGGAACGAGTACCATCGTAACGCCCGAAATGACGCCCGAAAGGCTTAGGGGGAAGATCACTTTACGCATCACACCCCAGCTGTTACAGCCAAGGTCGCCGGCAGCTTCGACCAATCGGTAATCGATCTTTGCCATCACAGAATAGATCGGAAGAATCATATAGGGCAGGTAATCGTATACCATACCAAGAACCACCGCACCCTCTGTACCAAGCATGTGGAAGGGTCCAACGCCAAGCTTTCCGAGAAAGGTATTGATAATACCCGTATCCTGAATGAGAACCATAATTGCATAAGTACGGATTAAGAAGTTCATCCACATCGGTACCATCAGAAGAAGGATCATCGCGCGTTGCGTTTTCGGCTTACAGCGGGAAATCGCATATGCAATCGGATATCCGACGAGCAGGCAAATCGCGGTCGCGATTACAGCAAGCTTTAAGGAACGGAAAAAGATGGACAGATGGGTCGCGGTAAAGAATTTTGCGACGTTTGCAAAGGTAAATCCGCCCTCCGCATCGGTAAAGGCGTAGTATGCAACGAATACCAGAGGCACGAGAACGAATAGGACGGACCACACAATGTGGGGGGCCGCCGCGTATTTCTGCAAAAGGGAACGATTGTCTCTTTTGACGTTCGGTACTTTGGTCGTATTGGTCATTCTTCCACATCCTCCGTCGTAACGTCGGAAAGATGCTCAATTTCTTCGGAGAAGGTAGAGTAGTCACCGAACATATTGGAATATTCCGACTTTTTCATTACGTGGATAGCATCGGGATCAATGGAAAGACCTACTACGGCGTCGTCTGCGACGGCATCGGAGGCTTCGATCATCCACTTGAAGCCGCATACGTCGGTAATGATCTCGTAATAATCGCCCTTAAAGGTGATGGAGGTTACCTTGCCCGTCAGCATACAACGGTCGAGCGGAACGATATCCACGTCCTCGGGACGAACGACAACGTCAACCGCTTCGTTCGGAGCAAATCCCTTATCGAGGCATTCAAAGGTGTGTCCCGCAAACTTGACCGAATAATCCTTCAGCATCGTACCGTCGAGAATGTTACTTTCTCCGATAAAGTCGGCAACAAATGCGTTTTCGGGTTCATTATAAATATCGACGGGCGTTCCGATCTGCTGAATTTTTCCATCTGCCATCACGACAACGGTATCAGACATCGAGAGAGCCTCTTCCTGATCGTGTGTGACGTAAATAAAGGTGATTCCCGTGCGCTTTTGAATCGACTTCAATTCCTTTTGCATGTCCTTGCGGAGCTTGAGGTCGAGCGCACCGAGAGGCTCGTCCAAAAGAAGTACTTGCGGCTCGTTAATGAGAGCACGTGCTATCGCAACACGCTGTTGCTGACCGCCCGACAGAAGATTAACGTTTCTACGCTCAAAGCCACGCAGATTCACAAGCTCCAGCATTTTGGAAACGCGAGCACGGATTTCATCCTTGTTGACTTTGGCGAGCTTTAAGCCAAAGGCAATATTATCGTATACGTTGAGATGGGGGAAAAGCGCATATTTCTGGAACACCGTATTGACCGAGCGCTTGTAAGGGGGAACGTCGTTAATTCGCTCACCGCCAAAATAAACGTCACCGACGTCGGGAGACTCAAAGCCTCCGATGATACGGAGTGTTGTCGTTTTACCACATCCGGAGGGACCGAGCAGAGTAATAAACTCATGGTCGTTGATGTAGAGATCCACATTGGAGAGAATTTGCTCTCCGTCAAAGGACTTACAAATATTTCTCAATTCTATCAGCTTTTTTTTCATTCCGCAGAAATACTCCTTTGATAAAAAATAAATTTAGAAACAGATTGAATCGGGGCAGAATCCAATACTCTTCACAGAGCATCAAATGCCACCCTCATCAGCCGATGCGAATATTGTAACAGATATTAAAGAAAAATGCAATACATTTTACAAAAAAACTTGAAATTTCGTCGAAAAATTCAATTATTTGGAGTTAATCGAGTTTTTTGGAGGAAAAAAGCTGGGAATCTCTCTTTTTCTCCCAAAATCTTCGGAAATCTTCCAAATCCTCAAAAATACATTTTTTATTCTTCGGAAAGAAAGAGACGAGAAAAGAGAGAAAGTGAAAAAACGAAAAGCGAAAGGGCGGAGGTGGCGCGCAGAAGAAGATAAACCGAGAGTGTCCATAACGAAAAAACAAAGAAAAAAGAAAGGATGGAAATCAGCTTTTCGGTCAGGGGGAGAGGGAGAAAATAAAGAAGAAGAGCACGAAAAATTCGCCCTCCGTCAAACCCCTGAATGGGGAGGAGATTGAGCAGACCGTACGCAAACGAGGAAAAGATAAAAGAGAGAAGAAAGGGGGAAGAAATAAAGCGGAGAAAGAAAAGCGAAAGTGATCCAAAGAAAAAATTGGAAAGCGGTCCTCCCAAACAAAGAACAATCTCGTTAAAATAGGAATAGAGTCCATCGTTTGGGGTAAGTCCCGCGCCAAAAAGTCCGACTGAGATTTCTTTCATACGGATACGGCACGCGAATGCCGCGAGCAAATGTCCAAGCTCGTGCAAGAGCGCGGCAAGAAGAGAAGCGAGTGAAAAAAGAGAATGTGTCAGAAAAAGCGAGACAAAAAGAAGAATGGCAAAAAAGCCAACTTTGATTTTCAAGAGAACCTCCTAAAACAGAGCTATGAAAGTATATGAATTTGTGGCGAAAAATATGGAGAAAAAACTTTTTTAAAAAATTTTAAAAAAGGTATTGACATTTTCGAAAAATAGTGTATAATATTATCTGTTGCCGCAAATGCGGTGGCAGACGCGAGAGTGGCGGAACTGGCAGACGCGCACGTTTGAGGGGCGTGTGGTTCACACCGTACGGGTTCAAGTCCCGTTTCTCGCACCAAACAAAGAAGCGATACACCGAAGTGTGTATCGCTTCTTTGTTTGGTTATTCATTAGAGAAACGGGACTTGAAGGCGGAGCGGTAGTGAATGACACCACGGTGTGGTGTCAGAGCCGCGGAGTGACCGAGCCCGCAGGCGAGACCAAGTCCCGTTTCTCGCACTGAATTCCCAAAAATCATTTACAAAACAAGAATTTTATGCTATAATGAGCTTAGCAATAATAATTTTCCCGGAGGTTGCTTATGAAAAGACTGATTTCTCTTTTTATTGTTTTTGCTCTTTCTTTGTCTTTGATCGTGATTTTTACTTCGTGTGGCGAAGATACTCCCGAAAAGGAGCCTTTGACCGAAGAAGAGTGGAAAGAGATGCTTCATAGCAAAAATTTTGAAAATTATACGATTGCAATATCGCACACCGTCGTTCCGGAAGAAAAACACAAAGACCCGACCGAGATCGAGCTTGTTTTTAAGATGGATGGAGATCAAAACAAGGTATTCAAATCCGAAGAAAATGCCGATGAAATCGACGATGTGAATGAGGATGTCGCCGAAATAACAAAACAAAAAGGTATTTATATTCAGATCTATCAAAGGATATTATCCGGCTTTGATGACTTCACTTATAATGAAGAAAAAGACGTATACGAACTTAAAAAACGATTTGAGATTATTGACGGGGAAACGGATGCACTGTTTTTCGCAGGTTCTTATGTCGATCAACCGATTGTCGATCCGGTTTTTGGCGATCGTTATTCCGTTTCAGCCCCGGAATTCAAAGGTGCAACGAAAATTCGGATGGTGTCGGGAACGAAAATTACTGTGAAGATTAACGAAGAGGGAAGGATATCTGAGGTTTTTGCCACATATATTGATTCTACGACATACATAGACAAAAAGACGGATAAAACATTAGACTCCTCTTACGTTACCGTAGACGTTGCGTGGACATTTTCCGATTACGGAACTACGGTGATCGATTAAGATTAAGAAGATCCCCAATAAGGACATAACAGTCAAAGGACAAATCTTAACGGTTTGTCCTTTTTCATTTTTCTCTAAAACTTGCAAAAAAACAAAAAAGCAACTCTCGGTTGACAAAAACATAGCCGACGGTTGCTTGATTTTGCCTAAGATTCGTGCTATAATAATGACAACGAAATTCATAGGAGAACCTTGCAATGTTGGCAGATAAAATTATTCAATTGCGAAAAAAGAACGATTGGTCCCAGGAAGAACTCGCGGAAAAAATGGACGTTTCACGTCAAGCCGTTTCCAAATGGGAAAGTGGGCAGACAATTCCAGAGGTCGACAAAATCATCCTTCTTTCTTCGCTCTTTTGCGTGACGACCGATTATCTTTTGAAAGAAGAGAACGTGTCCACAAAAGAAAGAAAAGAGTCAATCGTATCGACAACAGTTCGTCGTATCTCCAAAAAGGATGCCGAGGAATATATGGAACTTCGCCGTCGGGCATCGCGGAAGATCGCAATCGCGACCTTTTTATGTATTCTTGCTCCCATTCCGTTGATGGTTTTGGGAATGCTGAGCGAAATTCCAAGCTTTGGGATTTCGGAAACGGTGGAGGGCGTTGTGGGACTGGTAGCGCTGTTTCTTTTCGTACTTTGTGCCGTGCCGATGTATTTGGTTTGCGGATTTCAAAACGAGTCGTATCGTTTTCTTGAAACGGGCGAGGATTTTCTGCTGGAGCGTGATGCTTGCGAAATCGTAGAAAAGAGGAAAAGAAAATTTGAGAGTAGCTATCGAAAAAACAATATTCTTGCCACCTGCTTGTGCATTCTCTCACCGATTCCGTTGATCGTTTCGTCGTTTTTTGCAAACGAATTGCTTTGCCTTTGGATGCTGTGTTTCTTATTTATTACCGTCGGTATTGCCGTCGTTCTGTTTATTCGTGTCGGTGTTCCATGGGGGAGTATGCAAAAGCTTTTGAAGGATGAGGAATATCGACCGAAGAAAATACAGAAAAATTCGCTCAAAGAAGCGGTCGGGTTTGCGTATTGGGGAATCACGGTAGCAATCTTCCTTTTTTGGAATTTTTACGGAAACGGCTGGTATATTTCATGGTTGACATTCGTTATTGCAGGCGTTCTGTTTCCGTTGGTTATGCATCTTTGCGATGGCTTTGAAAAGAAAAAATAAAATGTTAAACAGAAAGACCAAGTCCGAAAGACTTGGTCTTTTTAGTTTTATTTTTGAATCAACTTTTGATATTCGTCAAAATACATATTTCCCATTTTGCGCAGAGACTGCGCGTTGAAATGAATTCCATCGGGCTTTAAGGGGAATTCTCCACACTCAACAATGGCGCAATTCGGCAACTCTTTTGCCAACTCGTGAAGCGTTTCGTTGAGCTTTTGGTATCCCGCAAGGCGTCCCCAACGGTCGGAGATATGATTGGAAATCTCTCCAATGACGATCGGAAGATCGGGGCGACCGATACGATTACGGAACTCGGTAAGAATGGTCAAAAAACGCTCGGGATATGCGTCGAAATCCTCTTGCAGACGGCAATCGCTCTCGCCTTGATGCCAAAGAATTCCTTTCAGCTCGGTTTCCTGCATTGCAAATTTCGTCAAAAGAACGGCTTGTTCAAAGAGAGGAGAACCGGGCATCCACAAGGTCAGCTTGGCACCGCCCTTGGCGCAGGGAATCAATCCCACCGAGGTGTTGTAGGTTTTTGCATAAGTATCGGCAAAACTTGCCGAAAGACCAACGCCGCTGGCGAATTCGTCGTCCAAAAGAGCATCGAGATTGATCGGTTCTTCCATCTTGATCCAATGCATCATTCGGTACATAAAGCAAAGATCATTGTCAATTTTTTCGACGTCGGAGAGAAGTCCTCTGCCTGCCATATTGGATTGTCCCATGAGGACGAAAGAATGATTCGGAAATTTAAGTTTCATCGTTTACCTCTTTTTTTATTCTGTCTTCGGCTTTAAAAATTTCAAAATATCATATACGTTTTTTGCAGAAATGATTTCGATTCCCTTGATTTTCTCACACGCAGGGAGATTGTGCTGCGGAACGAGCGCACGGGTAAATCCAAGTCTTGCCGCCTCTCGGACACGTCCCTCAACGTTCGCAACACCGCGTACCTCGCCCGAAAGACCAAGCTCTCCAATCGCAATCAGATCGTCGGGAATGGCTCTGTCGGTCAGGGAAGAGATGAGCGCTAAGGCGATACCTAGGTCGGTGGCAGGCTCGTCCAAGTGCATTCCGCCGATGACGTTGAGATACACGTCGTTGGCAGAAAATTTCAAGCCAAGCCGCTTTTCGAGCACGGCTAAGATCAAATACGCGCGGTTATAATCCATTCCGTTGGCAGTACGCCGCGGAGCGGGGAAGGCAGTTTGCGTGACAAGTGCCTGGATTTCGGCAACGAGCGGACGCGTTCCCTCGATGGTACATACGGCACAGTTGCCCGAGCTTCCCACGGGACGGTCAGCAAGGAGCATTTCCGAGGGGTTGGGGACTTCGCGAAGACCCGTGTCGGTCATTTCAAAAACGCCGATTTCATTGGTTGAACCAAAACGGTTTTTGGCGGCGCGGATAATTCGGTAAGATTGGCGGCGATCACCTTCAAAATTGAGGACGGCGTCGACCATGTGCTCAAGCACCTTCGGACCTGCGATTCCGCCCTCTTTGTTGACGTGACCGACGAGAATCACCGAGATCCCTTCGGATTTTGCCTTGGCAATCAATGCCATCGCGACCTCTTTGATGTTGGAAATGCTTCCGGGTGCTGAGGTGATATGGTCGGAATAAAGGGTTTGCACCGAATCGGCAATGATGACGTCGGGCTTGATTTTCTTTGCCTCTTCCAAAATGTGTTCCAAATTGGTTTCTGTCAGAATATAGAGTTTCGAGCCTTTGACGTTCAAGCGTTCGGCACGAAGCTTGATTTGTCCGCGCGATTCCTCTCCCGATACGTAAAGTACGGTTTTATCCGTGCCAAGCGTATCGCAGATCTGCAGAAGAAGCGTGGATTTTCCAATACCGGGTTCTCCCGAAAGGAGGACGACCGAGCCGGAAACGAGGCCACCGCCAAGGACACGGTCAAGCTCGCCAAGTCCCGTATCGGAACGAAGATAGTCCACGGCTTCGAGCTCGGAAAAGGGGGACGCGTGATTTTCTCCGCTCCGAGCGATCGACGGGCGTTGCACGGTCGCAACAGACGCAGTTTCTTTTTCTACGACGTCCTCGACAAAGCTATTCCACGAATTGCACTTTGGACACTTGCCGAGCCACTTGGGACTTTCGTATTCACATTCGGAACAAACGTAAACGGTTTTTACACCTTTCATTGGTACCTCCGAGATTTCATTCTTGCTTATTATTATACAATATAAAATAAGAAAAATCAAGGATTTACGATGGATTTTTTAGAGAGTCATTCAAATAATTTTTTAAACTGATGTAAATGGAAAAAGCCAATTTTTTTTGATAATCTTCGTGGGAAAGTTTCTCGCATTCCTCGGGGTTGGAAAGAAATCCGCATTCAATGAGGACGGCAGGACATGAAAGACGATCGAGCAGATAAATATTATCACCCGCAGGCTTGATTTTTCTTGCATTGTCGGGGAGAAGAAGATCTCGTGTGACGGTCTGTATTTCTGCGGCAAGTGCTTGTGAGGAGGGATTGTTTTTTGAATAATAAACCTGAAGTCCCGAATATTTCGATTCGGGGAATGCGTTCATATGAATGCTTACGAGAATGGCGTTTTCGTATTGCTCGGCAATCTTTCTGCGTGCTGCAAGATCCTGAACCTTTTTTTGACCGAAATAGTCGGAGTTTTTGTCGTAAAGAAGAATATCCTCGGAGCGCGTGAGAACCGTTTCGATTCCCTCGGCACGAAGCCATCCGTCAAGAAGTAAGGCGATACGGAGATTCAGATCTTTTTCATAAACTCCGTTGACTCCGATGGCACCGCCGTCCTCCCCGCCGTGACCTGCGTCGATGACAACGATCGGACGCGGCGCAGGGAGCGTCTCGCTTTCGATCACTTCTTCGGTGGAGGGAAAAAGAAAGCGTCCGAGGAATATTAACATACAGAGCAATAGCAGAAATATTATAAGAAAAAGAAAAAAACGGGGAAGATATCTTCGTTTGTCAGAAATACACGCTTTCATTCCTATTCTCCCGTAAAATATGCTTCGTTGCAAAAAATATATGAGAATTTATGCGCAAAAATCACAAATTTGTGGAAATAAGGTAGTGTTTTTTTTATTGGTATGAAAATTTTTTAAAGAATTCAAAAATGCAAGAAAAAACGGTTGACATTTTTTGCGAAATTTGATATAATATTTGTTAATCATAGTGTTGATGATGCTTGATGATGAAATCAGAAGACAAAAAACAAGGGAGGTTTGAATTTTTATGGATTACAGCTCGAAATTTTTACCCGAGGCGCTGACTTTTGACGACGTTTTGTTGGTGCCCGCAAAAAGTGACGTTCTTCCTGCAGACGTTTGCCTGAAGACTCGCTTGACCAACAAAATCACTCTTAATGTCCCCGTGATGAGTGCGGCGATGGATACCGTTACCGAAGCCAATCTTGCCATTGCAATCGCACGTGAGGGCGGCGCAGGAACGATTCATAAGAATATGTCGATCGCAGATCAGGCGGATCAGGTTGACCGTGTTAAGAGAAGCGAAAACGGAGTTATTACCAATCCGATCTTCCTCGGTGCGGATAACTATGTTTACGAAGCAGAGCAGTTGATGCGTAAATTCAAAATCTCCGGTGTTCCGATTTGTGACGATCAAAAGAGAGTGATCGGTATTATCACCAACCGCGATATGCGTTTTTTGACCGATTTCAGCGGACGTATTGCAGACGTAATGACGAAGGAAAATCTCGTAACCGCTCCTACGGGCACGACGCTCGCAGAGGCACAGGAAATCCTTCGTAAGCGCAAGATTGAAAAGCTTCCCCTTGTGGACGAAAACAACGTCCTTACGGGTCTGATTACCATCAAGGATATTGAAAAAGCATCGAAGTATCCCAATTCTGCCAAGGATGCTCGCGGCAGATTGATTTGCGGCGCGGCAATCGGTGTCACCAAGGACGCGATTGATCGTGCAAGCGAGCTTCTCGCCGCAGGTGCCGACTATCTCGTTCTCGACTCGGCACACGGACATTCGCAGGGAATTATGAATAAGATTTACGAAGTAAAGAACGCATTCCCCGAATGCCAATTGGTTGCAGGTAACATTGCAACGGGCGAAGCCGCAGCGGATCTGATCCGCGCGGGTGCTGACGCAATTAAGGTTGGTATCGGTCCCGGTTCGATCTGTACGACCCGTGTTGTTGCAGGTATCGGTGTTCCTCAGGTTACTGCCATCTGCAATGCGGCTGAGGTTGCGGACAAATACAACATTCCCGTCATTGCCGACGGTGGTTTGAAGTACAGTGGCGATATCGTTAAGGCACTTGCCGCAGGTGCTTGTGCGGTTATGATCGGTTCGATGTTCGCAGGATGCGAGGAAAGCCCCGGAAGCGAAGAGCTCTATCAGGGAAGACGCTTCAAGGTTTACCGTGGTATGGGTTCGCTTGCCGCAATGGAAAGCGGATCGAAGGACCGTTACTTCCAGGAAGGTAACAAGAAGCTCGTTCCCGAAGGCGTTGAGGGTCGCGTACCTTTCAAGGGCGCATTGGCTGACACCATCTATCAGCTGATGGGCGGTCTCCGTTCTGGTATGGGTTACTGCGGAACGCCCGATATTGAGGCACTCCGTCACAATGCGAAGTTCGTTCGCATCACCGGTGCAGGTCTGAAGGAATCTCATCCTCACGACATTAATATTACGAAGGAAGCTCCCAACTACTCGACGATGGGTTAATCCGAATGATAAAAAACGGATACGGCAACTTGCCGTGTCCGTTTTTCTTGTAAAAAGCACAAAAAAAGAAGAAAAAGCGTGAATTTTCTATATACAAAAAATCATTTTTATGATATACTTATAATAAGTATATTTATTGATAAAATGGAGAGAAACCATGGAAAAAAACAAGAAGGATTTTTACGGAAAAAATAATCGTTCGAAACCTCGCCGACCGATGAATACGTCGAATGATGTTTCGGAGGAAACGACCTCAGAAGGAATGGTCATCGGACGCAATGCCGTGCGAGAGCTTCTCAAATCGGGACGGGATATCGACAAGATCTTCGTACAGCGCGGAGAGCGTGAGGGATCGATCGTTGCACTCGTTGGTGAAGCGATTGACCGCCATATTCCCGTCATTGAAACCGATCGCGCAAAGCTGGATAAAATGTCTAATTTTGCGGTACATCAAGGAATTCTCGCGATGGCGGCGGAAAAGGAATACTGTACGGTCGACGATCTGCTGAACATTGCTGCCGAGCGCGGTGAAAAACCGTTTCTTTTGATTGCTGACGGGATTACCGATCCGCATAATCTCGGTGCGCTGATTCGCTGTGCCGAGGGCGTTGGTGCGCACGGCTTGATTATTCCTAAGCGTCGTGCCGTGGGGTTAACGCCTGCGGTGACCAAGGCATCGTGCGGTGCCATTGAGCACTTGGCGGTAGCTAAAGTTACCAATCTTGCCGCAACGATTGATCGTTTGAAAAAAGATGGTATTTGGATTTTTGCGGCAGAAGCCGGTGGTAGCTCCTATTATAATACCGATTTTGATTGCCCATGTGCCCTTGTGATGGGAAGTGAAGGCGAAGGCGTCTCGCATTTAATCAAAGAAAAAGCCGATTTTATCGTGTCCATTCCGATGTACGGTAAAGTAAATTCTTTTAATGTATCTACTGCGGCAGCGGTTTTGCTTGCCGAAATTTCCAGACAACATCGCAAAAAATAACTTGCTGATTGATTGTTTCAGCAGGGAGTTAGGAGAGCAGAATGAAGCAAGAGCAAACGATTGATGACATCTTGAAAATGTTAAAGGATTCTGTCAACGCAGAACCGGTGTCAAATCAGACAACGGATATCTCGGAAGATACCGTAGCTCCTTTGTCGGAAGAAATGTTGAAAGCACAGCTTCAAAAACAGTATGGAGAAGCTTCGGAGAACAAGGAAAAGATCGAAGAGGATCCGTATGCTTTAGATCATGAGTTTTTGCAGGAAGCGGTAGACGTTTCCTCCGTTCCCGATGAGCTTGATATTGTGGAAGATCTTTCTCAGTCGTCGGAGATTGAGGGACCAGAACCTTCCAATGGCTTGGAATCGGTTGAGGAGGCGGACGAAACTGTGGACGAGGATGATCCTGCACCTTGGGAAGAAGCAATCGTTTTGGAAGAAGAAGCGGAGGAATCTTTCTTTGTGACAGAGAAAGCAACGGATTTGCCCGTGCTTGCGTTGGATTACATGAACGAAGAAGAGGAAGAACTAACGTATGAGATTCTTCCCAAATTGGCAGAAGAAGAGTTGGGTGCTTTGATTTTGCGCGACTATTCCACCGATGCCGTTCCCGTAAATCATGAGGTGGAGTATTTTGAAGATCATGAATTATCGGACGAGGAAAAGCTTCTTTCGGGAGCGACCTATACGATGCCTGCCCTCAATCCCAATCCAAACTTGGAAGAAGAATCCGCTTACGATTTGATGTGTCAATTCGGCTGTGAGGACGAGTGGGAAGAGAAAAAAATTCCCCAAGAAGAACTCCCCGAAGAAGTGACAGAATACGAAAATTACGCACAAACCGAAAAAGTGCTTGCTTTGTATCGAAAGAAAAAAATTCAAAAGCTTGTGCAACTGTGCGGTGTAATTTTGGGAGCGTTACTTTTGTTCTTTTATGAAACGCTTCCGATGTTCGGGGTTCCGTTTTCCGGTGTCATGGATTATCAAGAGTACATTGGTGCCTATCTTTTGATCGGATTTCAAATTCTTTTGATTTGTACGCTGATGTTTGGAAAGCGTATGGCGAACGGAGTACGACGCCTGTTTAGTTTGCAACCGAATTTTTATTCCTTGGGGGCACTTGCAGTCCTTTGTACGGGAGTGTATGATATCATCGTTTTCTTTACCATACGCGAACGGGTGGTTCCATTCCACTTTATCACAGCTTTCTTACTCGTTTTGCTTTCGGTGGGGGAATATTGGATGCTCTCTGTGGATATCAACGCATTTTCCGTATGTTCGTTCGATCCTGAACAGAAAAAATATACCCTGCGTACTTACGATACGGAAGATCCTTGTGTGCAAAAAATGAAGCGTGGTGGCTTATCGGACGAGGCAAAGGTTGCCGTTGCGGAAGCTTGTGATTTTCCGAATGGATTTTTCGCTTCCATTCGGAGAGAAGAGAACTTTGGAAGTTCCACGGTATCCTTCTTCTTGATTCCTGCACTCCTCTTGAGTATGATAGCGGCTGTGGTTACGATGTTGTTGCATTTCGAATCTTCTATCGCTCTTTTGACTGCGATGTCGTTGTTGATGGCAAGCCTTCCGATAGGGGCAATTTTCGCCGTATGTTTCCCGCTATGGATCTCGTCCCATCGTCTCTTGAAGCGTCAAACGACACTGATGGGAGAAGCGATGATCGAAGAAGTTTCGGATATCGACGTGCTCATATTTGAGGATCGTCATTTGTTCCGTCAATGTACGACGACAGATACGGGAATTGCCTTTTATGAGAAATCGCAAGCCGCAACGATATTGGGATGCTTGGAGCGCTTATATCGCACAATTGGCGGACCGCTGGCAGGTGCGTTTGCCAACATTCCCGAAGAGTATCGTATGGAAGAGCTTCGTATTCGTCGATTGATCAAAGGCGGTGTGGAAGTCTTTGTGGATCGTAAATATATGCTTCTTGTGGGTGATGCCGCCTTTATGAATCGTTATGGTTTGGTTTTTCCCGCATCCGAAGAAAAAGAAGGACGAACCACGGTATATATTTCATTGAATGGAAAAATCTCTGCAAAAATGAGTGTTCGTTATCAGCCGGAACCGATTTTTGAAATGCTCGTGGAGCGGATGAATCAAAATAAAATTCAGTGTGTCATCAAAACCTTTGATCCGATGATCAGCGCAGCGATGGTTGCCGCACAAAGAAGCTTGGGGAACGCACCCATCAGTGTCATTCACCAATCGATTTCGGAATTACATAGCACAGTGAATCCGTCCAAAGAAATCAAGAACCAAGAGCCGAAAACTACTTGGGTGCTTGCGGTTGCTTCTCGCTTTAAATTGGTAGAAGCTTTGATCTGGGGCAGGGCACTTTTGAGAATTCGTCGGGTCAATCAATGGATTCTCGGTGTTTTCAGTACCCTTGGTATCGTTGCGTTTGCACTTTTGATCGGATTTGAACAAATGCACAGAATCCATCAGTATTGGTTGATTCTTTGGGCACTTATTGCAAATTTGAGTATTGTATTGATAACACTTTTGATGCTTCCGAAGAAAAAATATTTTTCTTTGGATTCTTGTCGTACCGAATGGCAAAAGAAACAGCCAAAGAATGCAAAAAAACAAGAGAAATAAGAGAAAAAAGGAAACCCAAGGAAAAGTACTATGAATAAAAATATTAGCAATATTCTAAAAGCCGTCTCTAAACCCGGGAGATATTCTGGGGGAGAGTATGGGCAGATTATCAAGGATAAAACCAAGGTGAAAGCGCGCTTTGCGTTTTGCTTCCCCGATACGTATGAGATTGGTATGTCCAATCTTGGTATGCGAATTCTTTACGGTGTTTTGAATCGTGAAGAAGACGTTTGGTGCGAACGCGTATACGATCCTTGGTTGGATATGCAGGAGAAAATGAAAGAGCACCGCCTGCCGCTTTGCGCGTGTGAGAGCGGAGATCCGATTTCGGAATTTGATATGATCGGATTTACGCTACAATATGAGATGAGTTATACCAACGTGCTCAATATGTTGGCTCTGGCGGGACTGCCGTTGCGTCAGAGTGAGCGCGACGACAGTATGCCGATCGTCATCGGTGGCGGACCTTGTGCATATAATCCTGAACCTGTGGCAGACTTCTTTGATCTTTTCAATATTGGGGAGGGCGAAGAAATGCTTCCAGAGCTTTGCCGTCTTTACATTCGAATGAAAGAAGAAGGCAGATATACCAAAGCCGAATATCTGCACGAGGCTGCTCGTTCGATCGAAGGTATTTACGTGCCGTCCCTCTATCAGGTTTCCTACAATGACGACGGAACAATCAAGGAGTATACGCCGATTTACGATGATATTCCTACGAAGATTCACAAAAGAATCATCAAGGATATGGACAAGGCGTATTTCCCGGAAAAAGTGGTAATGCCGTATATTGAAACGGTACACGACCGAGTGATGCTTGAGGTCTTCCGCGGCTGTATTCGCGGTTGCCGCTTTTGTCAGGCGGGAATGATTTATCGTCCCGTGCGTGAAAAATCTCCCGAGGTGCTCAACGAGCAGGCAAAATGCTTGTTCGAGGCAACGGGATACGATGAAATTTCGCTGACCTCGCTGTCGATCAGCGACTATACACAGCTCGAGGAACTCTGCAATTTGCTCTTGGAATGGACCGACGAAAATATGGTCAGCCTTTCCTTGCCATCGCTTCGCGTCGATAGCTTTACGAAGGAGCTGATGGATAAGATTGCGACAGTGCGTTCGTCTTCTTTGACCTTTGCCCCCGAAGCGGGAACACAGCGTTTGCGTGACGTCATCAATAAGAACGTTTACGAGGAAGATCTTCTTCGCGCGGTAAAAGTGGCATTTGAAGCGGGAAAGAATACTGTCAAGCTGTATTTTATGTCGGGACTTCCCACCGAAACGATGGACGATATCGCGGGAATTGCCGAGCTTGCTTCGCACGTAATTGACGCATATTATCAAACGCCGAATCGCAATCGAGCAAAGAAACCGCAGGTCACCATCAGTGTTTCCTGCTTTATTCCCAAACCTTTTACGCCCTTCCAATGGGAAGCACAGGATACCTTTGATCAGCTTGCCGAAAAGCAGGAATATCTCGGTAGCAAAATTACCGATAAAAAAATCCGTTATACCCACCACGATGCTAAGGTCAGCCGTATTGAAGCGGTGCTTGCCCGGGGAGACCGCCGTTTGGCACCCGCACTCGAGCTTGCTTGTAAAGAAGGCTTTTGCTTTGACTCTTGGGATGAGTGCTTCGATTACGACCGATGGATTTCGGTGCTGGAGCGCACGGGAATTGATCCCGCCTTTTACGCAAACCGTGCGTGGGGACTCGATGAAGTTCTTCCGTGGGATATTATCGATTGCGGTGTAAGCAAGGAGTTCTTGAGAAAAGAGAGAGACCGCGCGTATGCCGAGTCGACAACGCCCAACTGCCGCGAAAAATGCAGCGGTTGCGGTGCAAATAAAATGGGAGGTGAGCGCACGTGTTGTCCCAAAGCGAAAAATTAAGCAAGCTGGAAAAGAAAAAGAGAATTCTCGCTCTGCCCGAGCTTGAGCGTCCGAGAACGGTTCGACTCAAGTTCCGCAAGGTAGGAAGTCTCCAGTATATTTCTCATCTTGATCTTCAGCGTACGTTTATGCGTGTACTTACGCGTGCTTGCTTGCCCGTATGGTATACCAAAGGATTTAATCCGCACGCAAAACTCGTATTTTCCACACCGCTTAGTGTGGGAGCACAGAGTGAATACGAGTTTTTGGATCTTCGTATCGACCGCGAAATGTCGCCCGAGGAAATTATGACAAGATTGAATCGAGAGCTGACCGATGAACTTCAGATTACCGAAGCCTATCTTCCAAAAAGTGATTTTTCGGAGATTGCTTGGGCAACCTATGAGATTAACATTTGTACCGAAAACGCATCGAGTGAGCTTGCCGAGAAAATGAAGAAGACTCTGACGACTGCACCGTTGCTGCTAACCAAACGTACCAAAGCAGGAGAGAAAGAGATCGATATTGTTCCGCTCATTCACGAGGTGGAAATCCAATGGAATGAAAGCAATGCGACGATCGGTATTTCTGCTACCTTGAGTGCAACGACAGGTGAATTTTTAAATCCCGAGATGCTCATTACCGCCCTCAAACGAGAGTGTGGTATCTTGTCGGGCAATCCGATGAACGAGTGGTATACGATTCTTCGTACCTCGGTGATGAAAGCCGATTTTACCAGATTCAGATAAGGAGCAAGAAATGAAGCAATATACGATAGGAATTGATTTCGGAACGCTTTCGGGCAGAGCTGTGCTTATGAATATTCAAACGGGCGAGGTCGTAGCGTCTTCGGTCTATACCTATCCGCATGCCGTCATTGACGAAACGTTAAACGGAAAAAACTTACCGCTGAACACGGCACTTCAAAATCCGGAAGACTATCTTGGCGTGCTTCGGACGACAATCCGTTCTGTTTTGAACGAGGCAGATATTTCGCCGGATGAAATCATTGGACTCGGCTATGATTTCACAAGCTGTACCATTTTGCCCGTGGACGAAAACGCCACACCGCTCTGCTTCTTGGAAAAATATCAGAATGAACCAAACGCCTACGTTAAACTTTGGAAGCATCACGCTTCTCAAGCGGAAGCCGACGATTGCACGAGAATTGCCGCTGAACGAAATGAACCGTGGCTTGAAATTTACGGCGGAAAAATCTCTTCCGAGTGGATGATTCCCAAAATCTTACAGATTCTTCGCGAGTCTCCCGAAGTGTACCGTGATACGGCAAGATTTCTCGAAGCCGCCGATTGGTTGACGTGGCTTCTGACGGGAAATGAGGTACATAGTATTCCGTTTGTGGGATATAAAGCACTTTGGAATGAAGTAAGCGGATACCCATCGAAAGAATATTTTGCCGCCCTGCATCCCGAAATGAAAAATATCATTGGAACAAAACTTTCCGAGAACTTGATCGGTTTGGATCAGGTGGCGGGAAAGCTTTCCCAAAAGGGAGCAGAACTGACGGGACTGAATGTTGGTACCCCCGTTTCGGTACCGCTTCTTGATGCGCACGCATCGATGCCTGCCCTTGGCCTTGACGAGGAAGGAACGCTGATGCTGATTCTCGGAACGTCGGGTGTACAAATGCTTCATTCCAAGAATCGAGTGTCTGTTCGCGGAGCATCGGGTTCGGTATTGGGCGGAATTATTCCCGAACTGTATAGCTATGAAGCGGGCTCGGCTTGTTGCGGAGATCATTTTGATTGGTTTGTCAAAAATTCTGTTCCTGCCTCTTACGATGCCGAAGCCAAAGAAAAAGGCATCAGCTTGCACCAGCTTTTGACCGAAAAAGCAAAAAAGCTTTCGGTCGGTGAGAGCGGACTTCTTGCCATCGATTGGTTTAACGGAAATCGCTGTATTTTGTCCGACTCTGATTTGAAAGGAATGATTCTCGGAATGACGCTTCGTACGCGTCCCGAGGAGATTTATCGCGCGTTGATCGAGGCAACCGCCTACGGTACGCGTGTGATTCTTGATAATTTTATCAAACACGGGATGCGGGTTGACCGTATCGTTGCTTCGGGTGGAATTGCCGAAAAGAACGAGATGCTCGTTCAGATCTATGCCGATGTGCTCGGTAGTCCGATCACCGTCTCCGATGCCAAAATGTCGGCATCGTGCGGTAGTGCCATCTACGCGGCAGTAGCAGGGGGGGCTTATGCAGATATTCACGAAGCAGTACGCGCACTTGCCGTGACATCGGGAAAGACCTACCGTCCCATCGAAGAAAACGTGAAGCGATATGAGTTGCTTTATACCGAATATCAGAAATTGCACGATTATTTTGGCAGAGGCGAAAACGACGTGATGCACAGACTTTCCGCGATTGCTAAGGACAAGACAGGGAACTAACGTATCCCTCCGCGCATATACTGAACAGTAGACTACTCTTAGGAGAAAAAAGAATAGAATGAATCAAAAAGATTTGAATATCGTTGTGATTTATGGCGGCGTTTCCTCGGAGCGTGAGGTGTCCTTGCGAAGCGGTAAAGCCGTTTTTGAAGCACTTTTGCAGTGCGGATACCGAAACGTAAGACTCTTTGATTTGACCGACCGGAATCTTTCTGAGCTTTTCACTCTTCCGATGGATCTTGCCTATCTCGCTTTGCACGGTTGGGGTGGGGAAGACGGAAGAATTCAAGGCGTACTTGATTTGATGGGGGTCCCTTATACGGGGTCGTCGGTCGAAGCGAGCGCGATCTGTATGAATAAGATCCGAACGAAGGAAATTCTTGAAGTTGCAGGACTTCCAACCCCGCGATTTATGACGCTAAGACGCGCTGAATTCAAGAAATTGGAAATCATCAAAGAAGAGCTTTTGCAAGGTATCGGCTTGCCTATGGTGGTAAAATCTCCCTCGCAGGGCTCAAGCGTCGGGGTTTACATCATAAAAAAAGAGGAAGAGCTTCTTCCTGCTATCCGAGAAATTTTTGCTTTGGGGCATGAGCTTCTCGCAGAAGAATTTGTAGACGGCGTGGAGTTGACGCTTCCCATTCTCGGAAACGATGACTTGACAGTGCTTCCGGTCATTGAAATTACCTCGGAGAACGAGTTTTACGATTACGAGGCAAAATATACCGAAGGCATGTGCCACCATCTTCTTCCTGCCAGAATTTCGAAAACGGCAACTGAGAAGATTCAAAAGATCGGAAGAGAAGCATATCGCATACTTGGCTGTGCAGGTCTTGCGCGAATTGACTTTATTTTGTCCCGAAATGATGAGCCGATGATCATTGAGATCAACACGTTGCCCGGAATGACCGAAATGAGTCTGTTCCCCGATTCTGCAAGATCGGTCGGGATTTCCTTTGAAGAGCTGACCGAACGAATCGTATTGCTTGCATATGAAAAACATCAACAGAAAGGGATTTAATGTTGGAGTATCAAGAACACCTTCACTTTGCCATTCGTTGCCGTACTTGGGCGGAAATTGATCTCGATCAGGCAAAGCAAAATTATTTGATTCTGCGGGATTTTATCAAGCCGAAACAGAAAATTTGCTGTGTCGTAAAGTCAAATGCCTATGGACACGGCGCAGTCCCTATGGCAAAGCTGTACGAATCATTGGGAACGGATTATCTCGCGGTTGCTACGCTTGCGGAAGCATTGCAACTTCGTGAAAATAACATCCATTGTCCCATCTTGATTTTGGGATATACTCCCGTAGAAGCGGCAACGCTCTTGGCAAAATATCATATTACGCAGTGCGTTTTTTCTTATGAATACGGAATGAATCTTGCGAATTTCGCCAAAACGGCAGGCGTTCGTATCAAAATTCATATCAAGCTCGATACGGGAATGGGGCGTATCGGTTTTCTTTGCCGCAAAGGCGGCGACGATGAGCTCGACAAGGTGCTCGAGATTTGTCAACGAAAAGAACTTTTGCCCGAAGGAATTTTTACACATTTGGCAACGGCAGATGATCCTAGTGAAGAAGGGAAAATTTTTGCCGAAGAGCAGATCGTGCAGTTCGAGAATGCGATCGAAATTCTTGCAAGTCAAAGTCTTACCTTTGAACTTCGTCACTGTGCCAACAGCGCGGCGGCTCTTGGAAAAAACACCTCTTCTTTCAATATGGTACGCTTGGGAATTGTACTTTACGGACTTGCCTCCAAAATGTCCCGGGGAACTCAAATCTCTCCCGTGATGACCTTGAAATCGGTGGTGTCTCACCTCAAAAAGCTTGAGATCGGGGAAAGTGTCGGCTATGGACGACGGTTTATTGCCACGGAGCAAAGACAAATTGCTACCGTACCGATTGGCTACGGCGATGGATTTTGGAGAGCTAACCGACCATCGGGCGGAGGAATGCTCGTGTCGGGAAGGTTTGCACCCATCGTTGGCAACGTTTGTATGGATCAGACGATGCTTGACGTCACCGATCTTCCTTGTAAGGTAGGAGATGAGGTCATCGTATTTGGAAAAGATAAAAAATGTTCTGCCGAAGCCATCGCTGAACGTAATGGAACGATTTCCTACGAAGTCGTTTGCGCGCTTACCGGTCGAGTTCCCAGATGCTTTTTGAAAAACGGAACGGTTGAGGAATGGCAAGATACGATTTATCACAGAGATTTTGATTGTTGAACCGCTTTTTCCAACCAATTGGAGATTTTTTGAAAATCGAATCTCTATTTGGTATGTTTACAATGAGCAATTTTTTGTGATATAATAAATCTACAAAAGTACTTTTGAGTTATTTTAAAGGTGGTTAAAAATGTCAATTGGAAAAAACATTGCTCATTTTAGAAAAGAAAAAGGACTCACACAAACAGAGTTAGGTGTTTTGCTTGGTGTTTCCAATCAAGCGGTTTCCAAATGGGAAACAGAAATGACGATGCCCGACGTAATGCTTTTACCTGACATCGCGAAAGCACTTGACGTAGGTATCGACGCATTATATGCCGAAGCCACAGATGAAGATAAGATGATTTCCGAGAATGTAGGAGTAGAGGACCGAAGAATTCTGCTAATTTCTGTTCAAACGAATGGCGTCGACGTAAAAACAAGATTGCCTGTTGTTGCGCTTCAATCGATGTTTGGAAACGCGTTGCTAAAAGATTGTTTGCCAGAGGACGAAATTGAAGCATTGCTATCTATGCTCGAAAACAATACAAGAGGAACTTTGCTGAACGTAGATACCGAGGAATGCAGAGTAACGATCTCCATAGAGGAGAATTGATGATATGACAATCAGATATTACGTCAAGGGAATTCTCGAAGAAGAAAGTTTTGAACAGGGAATTGTTTTAAGTGTAAGAGTTGGAAAGATCAGTATGTTTAATTTAATTTCTATCGATGATAAATTGTTAGAGCCTTGTATGGAAAAAAGATTTTCTCTTTCCGACGGTGAACGAATTTGCATTAAAATCAGTCAATCCGAATTGCTTTTGGATACCTATTTGAAAATGCAACAATTTAAAGGAATAAAAAATGTTGAAGCGTCCGTCGGTGACGTGAAACTTGAAATTGAATATTAAAAATACCGCCGAGAGCGACAGTTGCAGTTGCTCTCGACGGTATTTTTATTTGATTTTTACTTACTTCTTCAAAGCAAAGGCAGCTTCTGCCTTTGCTACGATATTCTCGGTGGTCAGACCGTACATCTGGAGCAGAGGCGGAACCTTACCCGAGTGACCGTACTGGTCCTCTACGCCAACGCGAACGACGGGAACGGGGCAGGCTTCACATACAACCTCGGAAACGGCAGAACCAAGTCCGCCGATGATCGAATGCTCTTCCGCAGTAACGATCGCACCGGTTTCAGCCGCTGCCTTGAGAATGATCTCGCGGTCAATGGGCTTGATGGTGTGAATGTTGATGACACGAGCCGAAATTCCGCGTTCCGCGAGAACCTTTGCGGCATCGATTGCCATATGAACCATCAGACCGGTTGCAACGATGGTAACGTCCTTACCGTCAACCATCTGTACACCCTTGCCGATCTCAAAATTATATGTGTCCTTATCGAACAGCGTGGGAACGGCAAATCGGCCGAATCTCATATAGACGGGACCCTGGAACTTGATTGCAGCCTCAACCGCAGCTCTTGCCTCGGTTGCATCTGCGGGGTTGATGATGGTCATACCGGGGATGGTACGCATCAGAGCGATATCCTCGTTGCACTGGTGGGTTGCACCGTCCTCACCGACGGTGATACCTGCGTGGGTTGCACCGATCTTAACGTTGAGGTGAGGATAACCGATCGAGTTACGGATCGGCTCGAATGCACGACCTGCCGCAAACATTGCGAAGGACGATGCGAATACAACGGTTCCTGTGGTAGCGATACCTGCCGCTACGCTGATCATATTGCCCTCAGCAATACCGCAGTCAAAGAAACGCTCGGGGAACTTCTTCTTGAACGTGCCGGTCTTGGTTGCAGCCGCAAGGTCTGCATCAAGCACTACGAAATCATATTTGTCGCCAAACTCAGCAAGCGCGTTGCCGTAGGCTTCTCTTGTTGCTAATTTTTCTGCCATGATGTGAATCCTCCTTACATCGTTGCCTTGATCTCGGCTACCGCAGTTGCGTACTGCTCGTCATTCGGAGCAGCGCCGTGCCAGCCGACCTGGTTTTCCATAAAGGAAACACCTTTACCCTTGGTGGTCTTTGCAATGATTGCCGTAGGCTGTCCCTTAACCGTCTTTGCCTCCGCAAAAGCGGCAGCAATCTGGTCGAAATCGTGACCGTCGATCATAATGACGTGGAAGCCGAATGCCTTGAGCTTCGAGTCAAAGGGAGTGGGGTTCATAACCTGGGCAACAGGACCGTCGATCTGCAGACCGTTCCAGTCAAAGATCGCAACGAGGTTGTCGAGCTTGTAGTGAGCTGCAAACATAGCAGCTTCCCAAATCTGACCTTCCTCGCTCTCGCCGTCACCGATGATTGCGTAGGTGCGGTAGGATTTTTCGTTGATTTTTGCGGACAGAGCCATACCGCAAGCGGCAGAGAAACCAAGTCCGAGCGAGCCGGTTGTCATATCAACACCGGGCGTTCCCTTCATATCGGGGTGTCCCTGCAGGAAAGAATCTACCTGACGGAGCTTCTTGAGTTCTTCGCGGGGGAAATATCCCTTTTCAGCGAGAACCGCGTAGAGTGCGGGAGCGGTGTGACCCTTGGAGAGAACCAGACGGTCTCTATCTGCCCACTTGGGATCGGCGGGATTGACGTTCATTTCCTCATAGTAGAGGTAGGTGATGATGTCAGTGATCGAGAGTGATCCGCCGGGGTGTCCCGAGCTTGCCGCATGAACCTCTTCCAGAATATCCAAA
>JAZRLS010000021.1:0-36320 GCA_045646945.1 Eubacteriales bacterium
GCCGTGACGGAGGGATTGTTTTTTCTGATTTTCCACGAGTACAACCCCTCAGTCAGCTTCGCTGACAGCTCCCCTTACACAGGGGAGCCTGCCGCTGCGGCGGAAACTGTGCAAAGCTAAAGCTTTTTAGAACCACCAGCAGTGCTGGTGGTTTCCGTTTCACCATAAAAAGAACCGTGAACTTTCGTTCACGGTTCTTTTTATGGTTACGCCCAAGCCATTGTGGTGGGCTTTTCCTCAACGATGATGATGTCCTGCAAGAAGGATACTGCCTTACGAAGTCCCTCGTCGATCGACATCACGCTATCCTCGTGCTCGATCGAAAGAACCTTGTCATAGCCGCACAGACGCAGATTGGAGACGAGATCTCTCCAGTAGGTTTCGTTGTTGCCGTAGCCGACCGTACGGAAGACCCACGATCTCTCGAGCTCAAGTCCGTAATGCTTGGTATCGAGCACGCCGTTGATCGCGGTATTGTACTTGTCGATCTTCGTGTCCTTTGCGTGGACGTGGTAGATCGCGCCCTTGAGGGCACGGATTGCCGCTACGGGGTCAATTCCCTGCCAGATGAGGTGCGAGGGGTCGAAGTTCGCGCCGATCACGTCACCGACCGCAGCACGGATCTTCAGAAGCGTTTCGGGGTTATATACGCAGAAGCCGGGGTGCATCTCAAACGCGATGTGAGAAACGCCGTGCTCCTTGGCAAATGCGGCGGTCTTCTTCCAGTAAGGAATGAGCTTCTCTTCCCACTGCCAGTTGAGAATTTCGATGTAGTCCTCGGGCCAAGCGCAGGTAACCCAGTTGGGGAGCTTTGCGCCCTCGTGATCACCGGGGCAGCCCGAGAAAGTGATGACGGTATCCACGCCGAGCTTTTCGGCAAGCAGAACTGCCTCACGAAAATCCTTGTCATAGCCGTCGGCAATGTCCTTGTTGGGGTGCACGGGGTTTCCGTGGCAAGCCAGCGCGCAGATCTCTACGTCGTATTTCTTAAAGGTTGCAACGAACTCGTCGTATTTCTTCTCGTCGGCGAGAAGCTCCGCGGGGTTGCAGTGTGCCTTTCCGGGGTATCCGCCTGCACCGATCTCCACGGTGTGAACGCCGAGTCCCGAAAGGATCTTCAGGGTTTCATCCAGAGTCTTTGCTCCGTACAGGTTCGCAAGTACGCTAAGTTTCATAATGGTTCTCCTTTATGTAATCTAAATTTTTTAACGCAACTGTAATTTCGCCTCCCACTTTGGGGGAGGTGGCTGAGCGTAGCGAAGACGGAGAGGGTTCTTGGTAACGATGCCCTCTCAGTCACTTCGTGACAGCTCTCCCGAGGGGAGAGCCTTCTGATATGTTACGGCTTACTCTTCTTCCATCTGCTCCATCAGACGCTTATTGAATTCCTCGGCGGTGTTATATCCGAGCTTCTTCTGACGGTTGTTCATCGCGGCAACCTCAAGGATAATCGCCATATTTCGTCCCGGATGGACGGGAATGGTGATCGAGGGGACGTCGATGCCGAGAATGTTCATCGTTTCCTCGTCCAGTCCAAAGCGGTCGTAGACCTTGTTCGAATCCCAACGCTCGAGATTGACCACAAGGTCGATTCGCTCGGTTGCCTTGACCGAACCCATACCGAAGAGCCTTCTGACGTCGACGATTCCGATGCCGCGAAGCTCGATGTAGTAACGAATGAGGTCGGGTGCCGTACCGACGAGCGTTTTCGCCGACACTCGCTTGATTTCTACCGCGTCGTCCGCGACGAGACGGTGTCCGCGCTTGACAAGCTCAATTGCCGTTTCACTTTTTCCGATACCGCTATCGCCAAGGATCAGCATACCCTCACCGTAGACCTCGACGAGCACACCGTGGCGCGTAATTCTGGGTGCGAGCTGGGTATTGAGCGATCCGATCAGCGCCGCCATAAACGCACTTGTACGCTCGATGGTACGGAGCAGCGGAATTTCGTACTGCTTGGCAAGGCGTTTCATATCGCCGTCGATCTCAAGGGCAGAGGTGATGATGAGCGCAATCGGCTGTTTCTCAAAGAATTTTTCAAGTCTTGCGTGACGCTTTTCGGGAGAGAGCTCGCAAAGATACTGATGCTCCGCGCGTCCGATGATCTGAATACGGAAGGGCTCGAAGATCTCCATAAAGCCCGTCAGTGCAAGACCGGGACGCGAAACCTCGGGGCTCGTGATCATAATTTCTTCGGCAGGACGCGGAATGACGATGCTTTCCAGCGAGAACTCCTCAATGAGCTTGGAAAGCGGAATCGAATACGTAGAGTTCATAAAATCTCCTTTCGCAAAGGAACAGATACGCACTTTAAGCCTTCCTCCGAGAGGGAAGCTCCGTATCTTAAAATTTGCAATTTTTTCTATATCCATTATACCACATTCCCCCAACAAATGGAAGAATTTTTTTGATTTTTTTAAAAAATCCTTGGTGGTGAGCGAAATATTCACAGTATTGTCACAAAATGATAGTATAATATAAAATGTATATTTATGTTTATGCGAGGTTTTTATGAAAACTCTGTTACGTCTTTTCGCGCTTCTTTTGGCGCTCACGATGCTCTGCCCCACCTTGCTCGCCTGTGCGAAGGAGGAAGAACCCACCGCGATCGACGCCGAAACGGTAGTCGGTACGGTCGGTGGCATTGAAATCACCTATGATGAGCTCTATTTCCTCATTAAGACCTACGAAGCGTCTCTCAAGGCAGAGCACGCGGATGACTCCGCGGCACTTGCCGAGGCACTCGACGAGCTGGTAGACAAAGAAATTGTTGCCAATGCCGCCATTCGTCTGCTCTGCGAGGAGCACGGTCTGAAATACAAGCCTCGCAAGCTCGCCGACGAGGTGGACACGAGACTTCAATCGATTCTGACCAGCGATTTCGACGGTGACGAAGAAGCATTTCGCGCGTCGATGGCAGAACACGGCTTGACCGAACACTATCTGCGCTACACCACGGGACTGGATATTCTCTACGGTGAACTGACCAGCGTTTATCCCGAAAAGGAGCTTGTCATCACCTCAACTCCCGCCCTCCGTGCCTACGTTTTGGAAAACTTCATTTGCACCTATCACATCGCGCTCTTCAACGACACCCCCGAAGAGAATGCGGCAAATCTTGACGCGGCTACGAGGGCGCGCCGCGATCTTCTGCTTGGCAAGAAGACGATGCGCGATCTGATCGGCTCGAAGATCAACGAGGACTACTCCGACGTCTCGGGTTCGGGTCACTATCTGACGCGCGGCACGTGGGACGAGGCGTATGAGAAAGCGGCGTTCTCCTTAAAGGTCGGCGAGGTCAGCGAGGTGGTTCTCGCGTCGGGCGAGAGCCCCAAGACGGGCGCGACGGTTCCCACCTACTACGTCATTCAGCGCGCCGAACTCGACGAAAACTACGTGGACAAGAATCTCTCGACGCTTCAGGACGAATACTACGCGAGTGTGATTTACACCGACCTCCAAGAGGTGCGCGATTCTGTTTCCTTTGAGGCGAACGAGTTTTACGCGTCTCTTGATTTGACCGATCTTCTCCCCCCTGTGGAGCAGAAAAGCAACACGGCTCTGATTGTCGTTCTCTGCTCGGTCGGCGGTGCTCTGCTCGTCGGCGGCGGTCTTACGGCATTCTTCCTCATCCGAAGAAAGAAGAAAAAGGCGCAATAAGAATGGACAGTCGAGGACGCCTGTCCCTACAACTAAGAAAGTAAAAAGTCTAAACCGATACAAAAAACGATTGTTTGGTAATCCAATATAAAGGGATAACGCACATTGTTTATTTTACAATGTAGGGATAGGTGTCCTCGACTGTCCTTCCTTTCCCCTTTCTATTCACCATTTTGGAGGTACTTATGAACGGAACTCCCCGTCATACCCACCATCATCATAAGCATCAACCGCGCCCGTCACAGCGGCGACGGTTGCGGAGACGTCAGCAAATCACCGCGATTCTTGCAGTGGTCGGTGTGACCCTCCTGCTCCTTGTCACTGTCATGCTGATCGTCGGCGCGCGGATGCACAAAAAGAGCGTTGCGCTCGCGGAGCGCGAATCGAGCACCGAAAGCGAGCTTCTAACGCCCGAAACACCGAGCACACCGTCGGTCATCGCCTACCCCTTAGCGCAGGATGCACCCTACGCGTCGCTCGCGGCACTCAGCGAAGACGGCAAGCTCGCCGCCTCGCTTGCCCTCAACGACAAGCAGGACGGCACGCTGCTCTGCTCCGTCTCGACCATCGCTTCGATCGCCTCGGACGCAAAGAAGCAAGGCATCTATCTGTCAGGCGTCTTTTACCTGCATTCCCTCTCGGAGGAGGATGACCTCCTTCGCTTTGAGAAGCTCTCCGACGAGTGTGTCACGCTTGCCGAAGATCTTCGCGCGGGACTGGACGAGGTGATGCTGATTGCTCCCGCTCTCTCCGAGGCGCATCTCGAGGAGCTCTCCGATTTTCTGAACGATCTGCGCCGACTCGTACCGAACGCCACGGTCGGGCTCGCTCTGCCGCAGTCCTTCCTCACCGAGGAACACGTCGAGACGATCGACACGCTCGCAAAGAATTTTTCTCTGCTCTCGATCGATCTTTCGGACGAGGAAGAGATTGACGCGCGTGTGAAAGCCGATCTCTATTATCTGCTCCGCTACGCGATGCGCGTGCTTCTGCCCTCTGCCGACATCGAGTCGCTGACCGATGCTGTCACCTCGCACGGAGTCGAAAATATTCAATTTTTGCCTTAAGGAGAACCGATGAACTACCAAGCCGTTCTTTTTGATCTTGACGGCACGCTGCTGCCGATGGATTTTGACGAATTTACCCGCGGATACTTTTCCCTGCTCGCAAAAACGGTCGCACCGCTCGGCTACGAGAAAGCGAAGATGATCGGCTCGATGTGGCAGGGCGTTGCCGCTATGACGAAAAACTGCGGTCCGCGCACGAATTTCGACGTCTTTTGGGAGGTCTTCGCCTCTCTCGAAGGCAAGCAGGCGTACGACCATATTCCCCTCTTTGACAGGTTTTACGAAAACGAATTCCACGGTGCGAAGCCACTGACGCAACCGACGCCCAAGGCTAAGGAAGCCGTCGCCGCGGCGCGAGCTTGCGCCGAGCGTGTCGTCCTTGCGACCAATCCCGTCTTCCCCGAGGTCGCGGTGCGCTCGCGTCTTTCGTGGGCGGGACTCTCGGTGGACGAGTTCGACCTCGTCACGCATTACGAAAACTGTACCTCGTCGAAGCCGAATCCGCGTTATTTCACCGAGATCGCAGAGAAGCTTCACCTCGACCCGAGCCGCTGTCTGATGGTCGGAAACAATGCTGACGAGGATATCGTTCCCGCAAAAGCGGCAGGCTTTTCCACCTTTCTTCTCACCGATTGCCTGATGTCGAAATCCGAAACGCTCCCCGATTGCCCGAAGGGGTCTTGGGAGGAACTGTTACTTTTTCTTTCGGGAAAGAAAAAGTAACCAAAAAGAAAGCAACACAAAAGGGACTTTTCACAGTCCCTTTTTTAGCGCACATTTTTATCTTTGATGGTAGGGGAAGATATTATCCTCCCATTCCAAGCGTTGTGTAATTTTCTTTCTCAATCACTCCAACCAAAAAAGCGCAGCCGAAGAGGTGCCTTCCATAAAGCAGGTTTTACCCGCCGAAAAAACAATAGGAGTACGGGCATTTGTTCGTACTCCTTTTCACATGCCTTGCCCTGCAAGGTATAGTGTGTTACACCTTTTAGGTGTACTTTCGGGCGGTAATGAGCCTCCCTTGTGTAAAGGGAGGTGGCTTGCGAAGCAAGACGGAGGGATTGTAAAAGCAAAAATTTCATCGTAAAACAATCCCTCAGCCGCCTTCGGCGTCAGCTCCCTTTACACAAGGGAGCCTTTGGTTTGTGTGCCCCGAAAGTCCGTCTTCTTTTCCTGACAAGCACTGCTTTTGTGGACACAAAAGCGAAGCCCCGCGCAAGGCGGGGCGAGGATCAGATATTAAAATGTTTTTGAAAATCTTCTCTGTCGTGTAACTTATCAAATGGACTACGTTTTATAGCTTCATAAAAATCTTCCACATATTTTGTCCCGCCAGTTCTCCAAAAATTATCAGGATTATATTCCAGTTGATTGAGAAAAGGACTTGTAAAGCGATAAACAGTATTTTCCCTATCAGAATCATCGGCAGCTGTCGCATATTCAAGAGCTTTCTGCAAATGACAAATAGCCTTTTCGTACTCTTCGTTTGATGTATATATGGCTGCTCTTTTACGATAATTATGTGCGAGATAATCATTATAATAGAGATAGTTGCCATCTGTAATTATCGAATTTAATAACTGCTCCTGCGCTTCGCAAGCTGCCATATCGTCATTGCCTATATGATCCAAAATTTCTGACAGCATATTAGCTAACATCTTTTGATAATGTTTTGTTTTTTCTTGTCCTTGTAAGCAATCTAAAAGAACGCGGTCTTTACTTACACCGCTGCTATCCGGATACATTTCGGCATATCTTTTGGCATCATCGTGCCTTCCTCTAAAGCAAAGATGCTGCACAATACCTTGTACTGCACTTGTTTTAATCTTCGTATCGGTTGCATTTTCTATAACAGTAGCAAAATGCTTGATCGCTTTTTCCTGTTCAGCAATATACTCTTTATCATCCTTAAAGTCAAAGGAACGCATAGCCTCACACCACGCAAGCCAATTAAGATATTTCATTTCTCCGGGATACTCAGCCACGGCAGTACAGGCAATCTCATATCGTTTGGCAAGATCGCCGCTTATCCAAGTTTCACGCTCTTCTTTTTCGAGTTCCTCTCGGCGCGCATCTATACCGTCATTTTTTAGTCCTAATAATTCATCAGCTGAAACGTGAAGCAATTTCGTCAAAGGACCAATCAACGAAAGATCGGGACTTGATAATCCACACTCCCATTTTGAAACTGCTTGATAGGACACGCAAAGATAGTCCGCAAGCTTCTCCTGTGTCAAATCATTCTTTTTTCGTAATTCTTTAATTTTTTCGCCTATTGTCATTAGAATCACCTCTTGAAATTTATTGAATCCGGATTCTGATATTATTATAACACACATCAAATGCCAAAACAATAACTTGTTTTTCGAACTGTGACGCAACCTGTGGTTGAGTTCGCAAAAAGAATGGCGTACCTGCTTTATCGCAGGTACGCCAAGCTACGCTTTTCTTATTTGTTTTCATACTCCGCAATTGCGTCCGCAATTCTGCTCTTGACCAGCTCGGCAATCTGCTTTGCCTTGAGATCCTTATATTCCTCATAAGGAATGGGCTTGCAGTACACCGTCTTCGTTCTGACCTTGCGTAAACTGTTGATCGAGAAGGTCTTCCAACAGTCGAGGATCGCCACGGGAACGATGGTGCATTCCGCGCGAAGTGCCGTTGTAAAGCAACCGTATTTAAATTCTGCCAAGGAATTGTCTCTCTTCTTGCCGTATCCGCCCTCGGGGAACACGAGAAAATTGCGTCCCGCGCGAAGCTCGTCCGCCATATCGTGAAGCGTCTTGATCTGCTGACGCGGGCTCGTGCGGTCCAGCCGCTTTCCCTTCAGCATATCCACAAACTGCTTGGCAATAAACATATTCGAGCGTTTTTTGTCCATCAGCACCGAGCAGGGCTTTTCGTGTCCGAGCAGGATGCCGAGTCCGTCGTATTTCGATTGATGGTTTGCCGCCATCATATAGCCACCCTCTTGGGGCAGATTTTCTACACCGAAATACTCGGTGGTGGTGCGCGCCGTCCGTCTGACGCGATCCATTACGTCCTGCGCCAGCCGATAGCAGTCCTTCTCCGAATATTTTTCGGGGTGCTTTGCGTAATACGCCATCTTCGGCACGAAATACATAATGGAAAAAATACGCATGATGATCACGTAAATAAATCGAAGCATTTTTCCCAAACCTATCCTATGTCGTTTTTCGTAGTACTTTTTTTATTGTACCACAAAAGCCATTCGACTTATTGTTTTATTTTTCAAAAAATCTTTAATTTTTTATAAACACGGCACGCTCCTGCCTCAGAAAATATCATATCTCCCTCTCCTCCCGCATAGAATGAATTAGAAATTCAAGCAACGGGAGGCTAATATGTTCATTTATACCCTGCGGGCAAGTACCCTCAAATTCTTTGCCGTCATCTGCGTGGCACTCGTGACCCTCATTACCCTCATCGCCTTTATTCCCGCCTACGGAGAATCTACCCCCACCGCCAAAGAAGAAGACACTGAGATCGTCTACGACGGCATCAAAACCGAAGCCGACCGCGTCGAGTTTCTGCGTCAGTTCGGTTGGGAGGTCACGGGCGACCCCGTGAAGGTCGCCGAGGTCACCATCCCCGCCGAATTCGATAAGGTCTTTACCGGCTATAACGAAATTCAGAAGCGTCAGGGACTCGATCTCTCCGATTATAAAAAGAAAAAGGTTACCCGCTATACATACGAAATTAAAAATTACGAGGGCGCGGACGGCGTCGTCTACGCCAATCTCCTCGTCTACCGTAACCGCGTCATCGGCGGCGATCTCTGCTCTGCCGATACCACCGGATTTATTCACGGCTTTGAGAAGTAAGGACGCGCTTTTTACGGGGCTTGCCCCGCACCCCACCAAAGAACTTTTTGAAAAAAGTTCTTTGGAATCTCAAAAACTTTCACACAAAGAATGTTTTAATAAAATCGCATCTCAAATCCATCGGTAGGATGTTTCGCTTCGCTCAACTGCAAGTTTTCTTCGAAAACGTTGCGTGTCCGATGGCTTTGTTCCTTAGAAAGCCGAAATCTGCACAAAGAAAGGGACTAAAAAAGTCCCTTCATTTTTATTTGTGCTGTTTTCTTTTCGGTACCTTTTCTTTTTCAAAAGAAAAGGTACAAAACCAATCCCTATCTCCTTGCAAATTTCTTTTCCCGTGCGGTGACGCTGTGGGCGACGCCGAGGAGGAGGTAGCTTGCGAGGACGGACGAGCCGCCGCAGCTCATAAAGGGGAGCGTAATTCCGACGACGGGGACGAGGGCGAGGCACATCCAAAGATTTTCGACCGTTTGGACGATGAGGACTGCCGCCGTACCGAAGCAAATGAGCTTTCCTGCGACGTCGTTGGCGCGATGAGCAATCCACAGAAGGCGCAGTGCGAGCACGACAAGCGCGGCTACCACAAGAAAGCCACCGATAAAGCCGAACTTTTCACACACCGTGGCATAGATAAAGTCGGTATGCGACGCGGCGAGGTCTTCGTAATGACCGCCACCGAAGAGTCCCTTGCCAAAGAGACCGCCGTCGGCAATACAGCCACGGCTGACGAGTGCCTGATGACCAACGCCCTCGGGGTCAAGCTCAGGGCGAAAGCCGTAGATGATACGTTCGCGCTGATAGGGCGCGAGCAATTGCCAAAGAATCGGTGCGGAAACGGCGACCGCCCCCAAGAGTCCGACGAAATACCAGACCGACAGTCCTGCCGCGAAAAGCATCAGCAGAACGATGCCGAGATAGACGAGCGCGACACCAAGGTCACCCGAAAGCAGAATCAGTCCGACGATAAGTCCTGCGTGCAGAAGCAACGGCAGCAGCTTTTTCGGTCGGTTGACCTCGTTTCCAACGCTCTCAAGGTGCTTGGCAAAGGTACAGATAAAGGCGAGCTTGACAAACTCGGACGGCTGTACGGCAATGCCGATGATCGGAATGGTCAGCCACGAGGTGTTCGCCGTTTCTCGGTTCTCTCCCGTGCTTCCGAAAATGAGCGTAATGAGAAGCAGAATTGCCGAGCCGATAAGGAACACCCAGAAAAATCGATCGATGAGAAAACGGTAGTCGAGGTTCGCAAGCGCCCAAAGTGCCAAAAGTCCCACCGCGGTCATCGCAATCTGCATTACGAGCTTACTCCGTCCGAAATTGTCCACCGCACCGAAAATCGTCAGAATACTGATGAGCGACAGTACCGTCGTACAAATCAGTAAAATCGGATCAAGTTTCTTGAAGCTTTCAACAAATTTCATACCGTTTCTCCTTTCTGAAAAATTTAACTGATATGTTCGCACCAAAGCCTCTCACTTCGGGAGAGGTGGCACGGCTTGCCGTGACGGAGAGGGCATTTACGGTATGCCCCCTCTCAGTCGCTCCGCGACAGCTCTCCCAAAGGGCGAGCCTCTAATATAGACCGCGTTCCAACGACAAAACGGCGAAATACATCGCCGTTGTCTTATTTTTAATACTGTCTTCCGAAGACGACCATATGCTTGGCAGGCTTGCCGCAGCAGACGCAGGTGTCGCCGAGATGCTCCTCCACGAACGGAATACAACGCGACTTCACGCCGCCCGTTTCGTCCTTGAGCTGATCCTCACAAGCTGCGTCACCACACCACATTGCCTTAATAAAGCCGGGGTGGTTCTCTGCCACGTCGAGGAATTCCTCGTGACTTCTTGCAACGCTCATCTTCTCCTCGAGGTTCTTCTCAGCGCGTGCGAGCAGCTCGTCGTGTACCGAAGCGAGTGCCGCCTTGACCTCTTCGACGATATTGTCGAGCGAGACGATCTTCTTTTCGCGCGTGACGCGGCTGACGAGCACGCAACAGTTGTTCTCGATGTCGCGCGGACCGAGCTCCAGACGGAGCGGAACGCCCTTCATCTCGTACTGGCTATACTTCCAGCCCGTCGAGTTGTCGCTGTCGTCAAGCTTGACACGGAAGTTCTCTGCGAGCAGGTTCTTAAGCTCGTTTGCCTTCTCAAGCACGCCCTCTTTATGCTGAGCAACCGGAATGATTGCCACCTGAATGGGAGCAACCTTGGGGGGCAGGATCAAACCGTTGTCGTCACCGTGCGTCATAATGATCGCACCGATCATACGCGTGGAAACGCCCCACGAGGTCTGATGCGGATAGCGCACCTGATTATCCTTATCGGTAAAGGTAATATCAAACGCGCGGCAGAAACCGTCGCCGAAGTAGTGCGAGGTACCGCCCTGCAGTGCCACGCCGTTGTGCATCATCGGCTCGATGGTGTAGGTTTCCATCGCGCCCGCAAACTTTTCCTTTTCGGTCTTTCGTCCCGTCACGGCAGGAATGGCAAGCGTTTCGCGGTAGAAGTCCTCGTAGCATTTGAGCATACGAAGCGTCTCTTCTCTTGCCTCCTCCTCGGTGGCGTGCATCGTGTGACCCTCTTGCCAGAGGAACTCCGAGGTACGCAGGAAGGGACGGGTGGTCTTCTCCCAACGAACGACGTTACACCACTGGTTATAGAGCTTGGGCAGGTCGCGGTAGGAGTGAATGATATTCTTATAATGGTCGCAGAAGAGGGTCTCCGAGGTCGGACGGACGACGAGACGCTCTGCGAGCTTGTTCTGACCGCCGATCGTTACGATTGCGCACTCGGGGGCAAAGCCTGCGACGTGATCCTTTTCCTTTTGCAGAAGGCTCTCGGGAATGAACATCGGCATATAGACGTTCTCGTGACCGAGCTTCTTAAAGCGCGCGTCGAGGTCGTGCTGAATGTTCTCCCAGATGGCATAGCCGTAGGGACGGATGATCATACAACCCTTCACGCCCGAATAGTCAACGAGCTCTGCTTTCTTGACAACGTCGGTATACCATTGCGCGAAGTCCACGTCCATCGCCGTGATCTGCTCTACCATTTTTTTATCGTTCGCCATAATTTTCATTTCCTTTCGATGAAAAAACATAATACTCTAACTTAATATTATAAAGCATTTCACAAATTTTGTCAAGAGCGGGACAGGATAATTTTGCGGATTTGGGGGAAAATATTGCGTATGAAACAAAAAACTCCCATCTCACTTCTCGGCGTCCCGATTCTGCCGCTGACCGAGCGCGAATTCCGCGCGCGGCTGGCGCGTCTTGCGCTCTTTGGACGCGCCGCGACGGTCTTTACGCCGAACCCCGAAATGCTCCTGCTTGCCAAGAACGACCCCGAATTTCATTCGACGCTCTCCTCCGCAGATCTATTGCTCCCCGACGGCATCGGACTTCTGCTTGCCGCGCGTCTTGGGGGCAAACGACTCCCCGAAAAAGCCACGGGCATTGACTCTGCCGAATGGCTTCTCTCCTTTGCGGCAAAACACTCTCTGCGTGTTTTTTTGCTCGGCGGACAGCGTGGTATTGCCGAGGACGCGGCGCGTACGCTTGTGGCGCGTTTTGACGCTCTGACGGTCTGCGGCACGCATCACGGATATTTCGACAAGGCGAAAAACTCGCCCGAAAATGAAGCCGTCCTTGCCCTGCTCCGCGAGGCAAAGCCCGATCTTCTTTTCGTCTGCTTCGGTGCACCCGCGCAAGAAAAATGGATCTCGGAGAACGCGGACGAGATTCCATCTCTACGCTTATGTATGGGACTTGGCGGCGCACTCGACGTCTGGTCGGGGCGTGTAGAGAGAGCCCCGCGGCTTTGGCAACGCCTAGGACTTGAATGGCTTTGGCGCACGCTTCGCGAGCCGAAGCGGATACGGCGATTGACGGCACTCCCCAAGTTTTTATGGTTCATTTACAGAAACTCCTCTTCGGCTCTACGGCGCGCGGCTTCAAAGAATTCGTCGACGTCGTAGGTTTTGTTTGAGGAAGAATAGGAAGAATAGGAAGAATAGGAAGAAGGCGTGACCGTGCGTTTATTCGGCGGTGTACCGTGCCGATCGGTCTGCCACCATTCATAAATCACCTCGGCAACACTCTTTTGCTCGATCGATGCAAAATACTCAGCTCGCTCGCGTCGCTCCTCTGCATAGGACAAAGGAACACCAAGCCCTTTCAGATCTTCCCAAAGAAGAAATTCATTCTCTTTGGGAGGCGGCGGAGGAGGAGGAACCATTCCTCGCGAAGCGAGATCAGTTGCAGCTCCACTGCGGCTCTCACGCTCATTCTCGTTTTCATTCTCATTCTCACCTCCATTCTCATTATCATTGTCGTTTTCGTTTTCATTCTCATTCTCATTATCGGCTTTTTTGGCTTTTTCTTCAAAAGCTGAAAAAGCTGTAGCTTTTTTGGGACGACCGCCTTTTTTGCCTTTTTCAGAATTGATCCGACACTTTTCAAGATACTTCTCGCGGTCGCGATCGAGATTCTGACGAACGCTTGTAAAAACGATCTGCGTCGGAACGTCAAGGGCAACCTGCGGTTTCCCCTCTTTGACGTATTCAAGAATGGCGGTCATAAGCTCGCCTCTTTGCGGTATGGTCAAAAAAGCGATCATATCGGCAAGGTCGTGATATAAAATAAAACTTTTCTTTTCTTCCATTTCTTTTTTCTCCTTTTTTTCTTGCCTCTATTATACCATACCACCCCAGTCTCAAACAGTATCACCTAGTCTCAGTTAGTCTCAACTTTTCGAAAAAAATTAAAAAAATTTTTGTTTTTCGGAAACGGGAGGATAATATCCTCCCCTACAAGGTTGGCGGGAGCGTTCAGCGCACAAACGATATTTCCACCTCAAACCCGTAGGGGAGACGTTTCGTCTCCCGTTCTTGCCGTGTGCGAACCTGCGGGAGGGGGAACCCCTCCCCTACCGTGTTTGTGAGAAATTGCATGTTCGTTCAGCGCACGGACGGCGACTGATTTCACAAAAAAACTCCCGACCATTTGGTCGGGAGTTTTTTACCTTTTCGGTTGTTTCTCAGCTCTTGATAAACTTATCAAATGCGTGATAGTGATCGTTTTCCATAACGATTCTCAAATCGTCCCAGTTGAGCTTCTTTGCCAGAAGGACTCCGAGCAGACTCTTTGCGTTTACGGCAAATTTGTTGCCGCTCTGCAGCGTGATCTGTCCGTCCAGTTTCGTAGAGATGGCAACCAGCTCCTTCGCGTCTGCCATCGTATTGATTTCAACACGGTATACGTATCTCTTTTCGTTTGCGTTTTTCGCCATTGTCATACCCTTTCTATGATTAATCAAATTTATTTTTTATTTTCAATGGAAGTTTTCCCTTGAACACCATCATTTTACAATATATTTATAGACAAACTATGAACATTTCATAGACGGATTGTAAAACTGCACAAAAAACTTTTACTCATTCTGTGCAACATACACAAGCCTATTTTTTCTTCTGCCGTTTTTGAATGGCGAGGTAAATGAGATATCCCGCAGCGCTGACGATGCCCGTGATAACGAAAAACCACAGTGCGCGCACAAGTCGGTCATCTCCGAGCGCGTCCCCGCTGAGGGTAGACATAATGACCGAAGGAAAGCGGCAAACAAGCGTGAGCGCGAGGTACTGCGGAATACTCATTTTGGTCAGTCCGATGAGGTAGGTAATGAGGTCTTTCGGTGTTCCCGGAATGAGGAAAAGGATTGCCGTCATTGCGTTTCGCTTCTTGGGATCGTTCAAAATCGGGAGCTCGTCCAATTTTTCCTCGGAATAGAGCGAGGCGACGAGTCTGCGTCCGAAGCGACGTGCCAGCAGAATTGCCACCACGCTTCCGATCGCTACTCCCACAAGGCACAACACCGCGCCCATCCACGCGCCGAAGATATAGCCTGCCGCCACCTCGACGAGCTCGCCCGGGATCAGCGCGATCACGACCTGCACCGCCGTAACGGCGACCATCGTCAGCGCACCAAGAATCGGATGCTCAAGTGCCCATTCGCGCAACAGATTGGTATCTCCGAATTTGGCTTTGATCCAGAAAAATCCGAGTACGGCAAAGATGACCGAGGCGACCGAAATAAAGGTCAGAACGCCCGCTGCCACGCGCTTGGAATAATTTTTTCGCCTAACGATCTCTTTTTCGTGGAAGATTTTCTTCATCGGTAGCCTCCTTGGATTGATATAAAAACATTGTAGCACATTTTTCAACAAAATGCAAGAAAAATATTCTGAAAGATCGGAACGGGTCGTGAATGCCCCGAATCGAAACGGACAGTCGAGGACGCCTGTCCCTACAATCAAAAATGAAGAATGTGCGTCGAACGTAGAAAGCCGTGAAATTCCACCAACCTTGGAACGGGTCGTCGTGGCGCCGACCCCTACCGTCAAAAATGAAGAACGTGCAGCAAAAAAGGGACTACGAATAGTCCCTTTTGTTTTTCTTATTGGTGTTGTTTTCTTTTGCCTACTTTTCTTTTCCAAAAGAAGGCGGCAGTGCCGCCTGCCAAACTCGATGTTTTTGAGTGCAAACGGCTTTCTGCCACCCACGATGATTTTGTTTTGCTTGTTTGTGTTGTTTTCTTTTGCCTACTTTTCTTTTCCAAAAGAAAAGTAGGTGCGATTATGCGTCGATCTTCATATCGCCGGTTTGGATCCAACCGAGCTTACGGAAGATTTCGTTGAAGACAAAGGAAAGAACGGCGGGCAGGACAATGCAGACGAGCACGAGTCCGACCCAAAACATAGCGTCGGTCTTCTCTGCCGCGTCGATCACGCCGATCGGTCCGACGAGTCCGCACGTACCCATACCTGCGGCAACGCCCGAGCATTTGAGCCCGAAGACCATCGTCGAAATCGGTCCCGTAACGGCAGCGGCAAGCGTCGGAGCGAGCCAAATCACGGGTTTCTTAACGATATTGCCCATCTGGAGCATCGAGGTACCAAGTCCCTGCGACACGACACCGCCCCAGCGGTTCTCGCGGAAGCTAACGACAGCAAAGCCGACCATCTGTGCACAGCAGCCTGCCACGCACGCGCCACCTGCGAGGAGGAAGCCCTCGGAGGTGCCGTTGAGAATCGATACGGCGAATGCCGCCTCGGAGAAAATCATCGCGCAGATTGCCGCCGACGAGATCGGAAGCGTCAGGATTACACCCATCACCACCGACAGAACAATGCCCATCAAAAGCGGCTGGAAGGTGGTTGCGTAGGATACGAAGGTGCCGAGGTAGTACATGACGTAGGAAACAAGGGGACATACGAGCCAAGAGCCGAAGAATCCGACGAGAAGCGTCACGACGGGAGTCACGAGAATATCGACCTTGGTTTTTTTCGAGACGAGCTGACCGATCTCGCACGCGATAATGACAGCAAAGAACGCGCCCGCAGGACCTGCGGCATAGAACACGCCCGAGCCGTCGCCAGCGGTTGCCGCCCATTTAAGAATCGATCCGTCCGATACGATCGCGCCCATCGCGTTCGACATTGCGCCAACGGCGGCACAGGAGAACATCACGAGGGGATGCGCACCGAGTCTGTGAGCAATCGCAACGCCGATCGCCATACCCGTTGCCGCCTTAGCATAGGTTGCGATGGTATTAAGGAGTTCCCATTCGGTGTACTTAAAGAGCGTACCGAAGATGGTTCCGATCAGAAGCGACGCAAAAAGTCCGAGTGCCATTGCGCCCATCGCGTCAATGAAATAACGGTGGAGATACTTTTTTACAGTTTGCATAAATTTACCTTTTTCCTTTCCGTTCCCTGCCAAACGGTGGCGGGAACCTTACATTGATATAAATTTAACACTATTATATCACTCCCTCCGACAAAAATCAAGAAAAAAATCCCACAATTTTCGTTTTCTCGAAAAAGTGGGATTTGTGAAATGTGCAAAAAACCAGGAAGAAATCTCCCTGTCCCTACAAAAAGTAAGGCAAAATTCCAACAAAATAGCGTAGCCGTGATTTTTTCGCAGCTACGCTGTTTTCGTTATTGGATATCAAGATATCTTTTGGCTCTTTTATTTGATCAGACCGATCAGAAGCAGGATTCCCTCGTAGGCGACGGGAACGAGAAGTGCGGGGAGAAGATTTCCGACGCGGAATTTTCCTTTCCAGAGCAGATTGATACCAACCGCAAAGATGAGTACCGAGCCGACACCCGAAAGATTTGTGATCAGCGCATCCGACAAAAAGGGTGCGATGAGCGCGGCAAAGAGCGTGATAAGACCTTGGTAGACCCCCACCGAGAGTGCCGCAAAGCCTGCGCCAATGCCATAGATTGAGGCAAACACGGCTGCCATCACACCGTCGAGAATCGCCTTGATAAACAGGGTGTTCGAGTTGCCCGTGAGTCCTTCCTCGAGCGGTCCGCAAATTGCCATTGCACCCACGCAAAAGACGAGTGACGCCGTCACAAAGCCCTCGACGAAGCGGTTATCGCCCGCCCCTTCCTTGACGCGAACGGTCTTCTTGAGCTTCTCACCCAGCGATTCCATTCCCTGCTCGATTTTGCAGAGCTCGCCAATGAGTCCGCCGATGACGAGTGAAATGACGATCAGCATCGTCGAGCCTGCCGCAAGAGAGACTCCCTCGACGGTAAAAATCATTTCAAATGCGCCCGCCATGCCGATAAAGACGGTGGCAAGTCCGCACGCCTGCATCATAATCGTGCGAAAGCGTTCCTTTAGCTTTGCGCCAAAGAGCAGTCCGATGCCTGCTCCCGCAAGAATCGCCAAAACGTTGACGATGGTTCCAAGTCCTTTCATTTTGTATGTAATCCTTCCAAAAATATGTTGATGGTAAAATACCCTCTCCGTCACGACAAGCGTGACACCTCTCCCAAAGGGCGAGGCTTACTTTGAGTGACCACAGCAAATAATTTAAAATAAATCGCATCCCAAAACCGTTGGGACGTAGGGGCCAACGGTTTTGTTCCTCAAAAAGCCGAAGTCTGCACAGAGAAAACGGCTACTTAGCAAATAACTTACGTGCTGTTTTCTTTTGGTTACTTTTCTTTTCCAAAAGAAAAGTAACGCGCGTCCCCTTCCAACTCCCGAACTAACTCCGCATACACGTACAGCGAGCCCATACAAACGAGGGGTTTGCGGTCGCGCTTGGCGGCGGTGAGGGCGGCGGTCAGGGCATCGTGGAGGTTAGAATAAGGCTCTGCCTTCATGTCTTGTTCGCGCAAAACATCGGCATATTCGTCCGACGAAAGTGCACGCGGGCTGTCGGGCGTGATGGTAAACGCGCGCTCGGCAACCGTTGAAAGGTCACGTGCGATGGCGGTGTAGTCCTTGTCGCGGAGCACGCCCGAAAGCAGGTACACCTTTTCATCGAAATAAATCTTCAGACTCTCGACCGCAGACGCGACACCCTGCGGATTGTGCGCCCCGTCAAAGAGGAAGAGCGGATCGTCGAGCAGTTTTTCAAAGCGACCGCACCACTCTGCGGTGGCAAGTCCTGCCCTCACAGCGTCCTCCGAGATTGCGAGTCCGCGGCGGCGGAGCAGATCGACAGCGGACAGCACGACGCACGCGTTGCGTGGCTGATATGCGCCGAGCAGAGCGAGATGCAGTTCCCTGCGCTCTCCGAAATCAAATTCCGTACCGTCGAGCGTCATCGAGCGCACAGTGAGCTTTTCGTAGTCGACACGGAAAAAGTCCGAGCCCTTCTCACGAGCCACCTCTGCGATCACGCGTGCGGCATCTTCATCGTCGCCGCCAAAGAGCACGGGCGCGCGGTCCTTGATGATCCCCGCCTTTTCTTTGGCAATCGCCTCGACGGTGTCGCCGAGAAAGGCGGTGTGGTCGAGTGCGATGCCCGTAATGACCGACAGGAGCGGATTTCTGATGAGGTTGGTCGAGTCGAGCCGTCCGCCCATGCCAACCTCCAAAATCACGACCTCACAGCCGTGGCGGCGAAAATATTCAAAGCCGATCGCGGTGATCAGCTCAAATTCGGTGGGTTTATCTTCCATCGCGTCGGCGATGGGCTTCACAAGCTCGGTCAGCTCCGCGAGCTCGTCGTCGGGAATCGGCTCGCCGTCTACACACATTCTTTCATTAAAGAAGCGCAGATAGGGCGAGGTATAGCGTCCCGTGTGAATGCCTGCTTCGCGCAAAATCGCGTCGAGCATCGCGCAGAACGAGCCTTTGCCGTTCGTGCCCGCGACGTGAATAAAGCGCAGATCGTTCTGCGGATTTCCGAGTGCCGCACAGAGACGCGTAATGCGGTCGAGTCCCGGCTTGCAGAAGGTCCAGCTGACCGAATGGATATAGTCAAGAGCTTCTTCGTAGGTCATTTTGCTTTCCTTTCGTTTTCTCTGCGTACGAGCGAGTCGAGTGCTTTATGGCGAAGCGTGAAATAAACAAGCAGTGTCTCTGCCGCGCCGACGATGGCGTAGTTGAGAAGCCGCCAGAGCATCAGCACGCCGAGCGGCATCGCGTAAAAGGCGGCAAGTCCGAGCGTTTTGACGAGCACCGAGCCGAAAAGATGCGCGAGCACCACCGAAAGAGTCACGCGAAATCCATACGACAGCTTCGGGGTAAGTCGATACACACCGCCCGCGACAATTCCGATCAGTGCCGCGCCAATTGTGACAACGGGGTTGATGGCATAGCCGACGAGCAGACAACCGATGAGGTCGGCAACGACTCCCACCGCACCGCCAACGAGCGGACCGAACATCATTCCCGCGAGGATCACGGGCAGATTTTCAAAGCTGAAGCGCAGAATGTCGCCGCCGCGAATGGCAAGGTATTTGCCGAGCACGATGCTCATTGCGCAAAGCACGGCGGAAATGGTGAGAATGCGGAGCGTTCCGAAGACCGCCACGCGGTGGCTCTGTTTGGTATTTGGCATAAAAAATCCTCCTTTTCTCGACTTACATAAGGCGAAAGAAAGAAGGCATACGAATCTTTTGCCGTATGAAGCGGGATGCAGAACGCGGACCGCAAACCATAGCTTTCGCTACGCTTTTCGTCCCTGCGGCAACTCCCCGTCCGCAAGGCACTTGACGCCCGTGCTCTTACTCTTCTGTACGATATATTTTTTAGATAGTTTTTGCTATCGTTCCTTATTATATACCCGCGTGCGAGATTTGTCAAGATTTTTTAGGAAATTTTAAAAAAGTCGAAACGGACGACCAATGGTCGCCCCTACGATTTTGAGGGGTGCGATTTTTTGTGCGTCGAACGCACGAACGTGCAATTTTCCACAAACACGGTAGGGGTCGGCGCCCACGACGACCCGTGACGATGGAATTGACACAAAGATCAGAACGGACGACCAAAGGTCGCCCCTACGGGTTTGCGGGGGAGATATCAATTGTGCGTCGAACGCACGAACGTGCAATTTTTCACAAAAACGGTAGGGGAGGGGCCAACGTTTGCGAAGCAAACTTGCAATGGAGCGAAGCGAAATATGTGCGCCTCCCGTTTCCGAAAAACAAAAATTTTTTCAAATTTTTTCGAAAAGTTGAGACTAACTGAGACTAGGTGATACTGTTTGAGACTGGGGTGTCATGGTATAATATGGGTGCAGAGGACGAACGGGTGCTGTCGCGACCACCCAGAAGCTCTCTGACAATCATCCAAACGAAAGGAGAATTTACCCCATGGGCAAACGATGTGGCATCGAGCGTCTGCGCTCGGCTTGCTCGAAAGGAACGGCACGCCGCCTGCTCGAACAATACGTAAAACTCTGTCATAAAACCTCGGACGCTCTGCCCTCCGATGCCAAGCGATCCGCCAAGCCAACGCGCCGACTTCCCAACCTTGCGGGATTTTGCCGCTATCTCGGCATCGGAACCGAGGATTTCCGCCGTGTTTTGGAGGAATTCCCCGACGAGGTCCGTCCGCTCTTTGCGATCCTCGAGGACGAAGCACTCAACTCCGCCCTTCCCCCTGCCGTCCTCTCGGCATACCTCAAGCGCAGACTCGGCTACGAGCGTGAGGAGGAGGAGCTCTCCGCCGAGCCCTTACAAATCTGCTTTGAGCACGATATTCTGGGGGACGGCGAATGAAAAGCAAAAAAACTCCCCTCCCCCGCGGAAGCTCGCTGACCGTCGCGGGTGTTCCCTCCGAGCGGCAAAAGCAGTTCTTCGACTCGCGTGCTCGCTTCATTGCGTACGGCGGTGCGCGAGGCGGCGGAAAGTCGTGGGCACTTCGACGGAAGCTCGTCGCTCTCTGCCTGCGCTACCCCGGCATTCACTGTCTGCTTGTACGCCGAAGCTACGCCGAGCTCAAGTCAAATCACCTCTACCCCTTTCTTCGGGAATACGGAGCGCTCCTTTCTTATTCCGATTCCGAAAAGGCACTTCTCTTTCGCTCGGGCAGTCGCATCGACTTCGGTTACTGCGACTCCGACCGCGACGTGCTTCGCTATCAGGGGCAGGAATACGACGTCATCGCCATCGACGAAGCTACTCAGCTCTCGGAATTCCGCTTCTCGATCTTCAAGGCGTGTCTGCGCGGCGTGGGCGACTATCCCCGTCGAATGTACCTGACCTGCAATCCGGGCGGTGTCGGTCACGCTTGGGTCAAGCGGCTCTTTGTCGACCGTCGTTTCCGTGCGGGCGAGAATCCCGCGGACTATGAATTCATTCCCGCCCTCGTCTACGACAACACGGTGCTGACGCGCTCCGACCCCGATTACGTGCGATCGCTCGAATCGCTCCCCGACCGTCTGCGCGACGCGTGGCTCTTCGGCCGCTGGGACGTCTTTGAGGGGCAGTTCTTCCCCGAATTCGATACCGCCGTCCACCTTGCCAAGCACTCCGAGCTCCCTGCGACGCTCAAATACTTTGTTTCTCTTGATTACGGCTTCGATATGCTTGCCGCGCTTCTGCTCGGTATCGACACGGACGGCAATATCTTCGTGCTCTCCGAGCTGTGTGAGGCGGATCTAACGCTCTCCGAGGCGGCACGGCGCGTGGTTTCTCTGTGCGGGAACACTCCCGTCGAGTTTGTCGTCGCCTCGCCCGACCTTTGGAATCGCCGTCAGGACAGCGGTCGAAGCGGCTTTGAGATCATGCAGTCGGTCGTCGGAATGCCTCCGATGATTCCCGCCGACGACCGCCGCATCCCCGGTTGGCGCGTTGTGCGAGAATACCTCTCGACCACAGGAGGAAAGCCGCCACGGCTTCGCATTCTCCCAACCTGTCACGAGCTGATTCGCTCCCTGCCCGCCCTCCTCTGTGACCCCAATCGTCCCGAGGACGCCTCAGGCGAGCCGCACAGCATTACCCACGCCCCCGAAGCTCTCCGCTATGCCCTCATGTCCCGCTGTCCCCCTCCCATGGCACATGAGTTTAAGTTCAGGAAGAGAGCTAGTAAGGAGTGGGCTTGATACTTTTCTTTCGGCAAACAAAAATATCCAAAAGAAAGCAACACGGAATTTATGGCTTATGACGCCGTATGCTCTATGCAGACTTCGGCTTTCTGCCGGGAAAGAAAAGTATCCAAAAGAAAGCAACACGAAGTTTCTGTGTTATGTCGCCGTATGCTCTATGCAGACTTCGGCTTTCTGAGGAACAAAACCGTTGGAGCCTACGTCCCAACGGTTTTGGGAGGCGATTTATTTTAAAAGTTTTTGATCAAGCTTTTTCCATTCAAAACTATCTACCGAAAGGACTATTATGACCAACAAAAATTTCAATTCGCGTGCGCCACGCACCGTTTCCTTTGACGGCTTTGGCGGAATCAATACCGAGGCGCACCAAAATCATCAGCTTGCCGACTTGGTCTTCAACTTCCGCATCCGTGAGGACGGCGCACTCGAAAAGCGTTGCGGCTCGCGTTGTCTCTTCCATCTCAATCAATCGATCCGCGCTCTTTGGAGCGGTCATCTTCACGGTCAGTTCGAGACGTATTTTCTGGCGGGAAACACGGTCTACACTGCCGATCTTGAGAGAAAGAACATTACTTCCATCGGTACCGTGACTTCCTCCCGCGGTGACGGAAATTTCTTCTGTCTGCAAGGGCATCTTTACCTTGCCGACGGCGGAAAAAACGTCTATTTGATCGAGTCGGACTCGGTAACGACCGCACTTGGCTACGTTCCTCTGATTGGAAAGGATTGGGACAACATTGTCATGGGCGAGCCTCACGAGCCGATCAATCTTCTCAACCGTCATGCTCGCATCAGCTATCTGGTGGGAGATTCACCGTCGATTTTTGTCAAGGTTCCCAAACCCTTGGCTTCGGTCGAACGCTTTGTGCTCAACGGCACCCCGCTCTCCGAAGATCAATACGAGATCAACAACGGTCTCTGTGCCATTGAGGTTTTGGGGCTACAGAAGGGCGACCGCATCGAGCTTTGCGTGACCTTTGAGGAAGAATCTCCCCTCCTTCCCCTTTTCTGCTCGATGAAGGATTCGGTATTCTTTTGTGCGGGGGAAAAAAGCCGAACCTTTTTCTTCGGCAAAGAGGGATCGGATATGATGTTCTGCTCCAAATACGTCTCCCCCGAATCACTCACCCAAAGTCAGCTTTCTTACGATTCCGATCCCCTCTATCTTCCCGAGGGCTACGAATTTCGGGTCGGAGACGGAAGCTTTCCCATTCGCGGTGCCATCCGACATCAAGATTCCCTGCTCATTTTTACCGACAAGGAAACCTGGGTGGCGAATATGGATTCCGAAGATACGGATCGTATGATGACGAGTCCCGTGCATGCGGAAATCGGCTGTGTGGCAAGTCACGGCTGCGTTCTTTGCCCCAACGATCCCATCACGATCTCACATCACGGGTTATACCGTTGGAGCCGCAAGAGTGATCAAACGCAGCTCGATGCCAAACGCATTTCGTCGGTACTCGATCACCGACTCAGTCCCGAGGATCTTCGGAACAGCACCCTCTTTTACGACGCGTTGCACGACGAGCTTTTACTGAACGTCAAAACCCTCGAGGAAATTTGGATTGTCTCTCCCGAACGGGGGGACTGGTACTGCTTTACGGGACTTGTTGCCGATCAATTGTTTGACGCCGACGGCAGACTCGGATTTGTCTGCGACTCACGCATTTTCGTGATGGATCCCGATATGACGCGCGACATTGATCATCTCAATCGCGTGCGCAACATCATTGCCACCTACGAAACCGCCTCGCTGGATTTTGACAGCGCGAAACCGAAAAATCTTTCGCATCTGAGACTCGTCGGAGATCTTGGCGCGGGAGAGATCACGCTGGAGCTCATCTCTGACGAAACGAAACGCGTCTCGTGCACCCTCAAGGATTCCAAACAGCGAACGCATGCCACCTTCCAAAAGAGGCTTCGCTCGGGGCGTTTCCAAAATGCCAAGCTTTGTATCACGAGCAGTGATTTCTCTCACGTCGTGATCCATTCGCTCACTCTGGTGGCACACTAAGCAAGCTATCATCAAATCTAAGAAAGGAACTCTATGAACCAAGTAACTTCTATCCAAAAAACCTGGCAACAATACGAAGCGGGCAAGGAATACAAACGGCGCATCGGTCTGTACGAAACCATTCGTGAAAACGAGCGTTTCTACCGCGGGGAGCAGTGGAAGGAGGGAGAAGGAGGAGATCTTCCCCGTCCCGTCTTCAACATCATCCGCCGTGTGGTGGATTATCTGATCTGCTCGGTTGCCTCGGGAAATCTTCAGATCCGTTATACCGACGAGAATCTTCCCTTCCTGACCGACGAGAAAGAAGCCGAGCGACTGCGTGCGGGACTCGAGGTACTCTCCTCGAACGCGTCCTACCGTTGGGAGCAATCGGCAATGGATCGAAAGCTGTTTCGCATGCTGAGTGACGCCGCCATCACGGGCGACGGTGTCCTCTACTGCTACTGGGATCCCGACGCGCGCTCCCCACAGCTCTTTTGCGGTGACGTCGTGACCGAGGTCATCGACAACGTCGGACTCTTTGTTTCGGACGTCAACCGTGCCGATCTGCAATCGCAGGAATACATCATTCTGGCGGGACGCGCCTCGGTAGCGTCGCTCCGCGAGGAGGCACGGCAAGCAGGCGTTGCCGATAGTGATCTCTTGAAAATTCTGCCCGACACCGACTACGACGCGCAGAGTGGCTCGCTCGGCGGCGTGGAGCTCGACGGCGACGACGAAGCCAAGGCAACCTACCTCGTCAAATTCTGGCGGGAGGACGGACGCGTGCTCTTTGAAAAATCGACGCGCGACTGCCTCATTCGCCGTGCGCGCACCGAATGTCGCCGCTATCCCGTGGCGTACTTCAACTGGCAAGCGAGCAAAAACAGCTTCCACGGCACCTCGCCCATCACCTATCTGATTCCCAATCAGAAATTCATCAACCGCGCCTATGCGATGGCGATGAAGCACATGCAAAGCACCGCCTTTTCCAAGATCGTCTACGACAAGTCGAAGATTCCCGAATGGAGCAACGAGGTGGGAGAAGCCATTGCCGCCGTCGGTGGCGGAAACATCTCGGACGCCGTTTCAGTGATCGGCGTAGGAGAGATGCAGACCGGCTATATGGAGCTCATTGACAGCGCGATTTCGGTCACCAAGGAAATGCTCGGTGCGACCGAATCGGCACTCGGCAACACCGAGGCGAGCAACACCAGCGCAATTCTTGCTCTGCAAGAGACCTCGCGCATTCCGCTGGAGCAGATCCGCACCGCGTTCCACGCTTGCATCGAGGATCTTGCCAACATCTGGGCGGATATGATGTGCGCCTACTACCCCTCCGAGCGTCTGCTCCCCTACCACACGAAGGATGGCGTACGTGCCGATGCCGTTGACTTCGATCTGCTCAAGCGCGGCTTCCTCAGTGCTCGCATCGACGTGGCAGAACTCAGCCGCTACACCGCCGCAAGTGCTCAGAATATGCTCGATAAGCTGTTGGAGCTCGGATACCTCTCTCCCTCCGCGTACGTTCGCCGTCTGCCCTCGGGACTTGTCTGCGACCGTCAGGCACTGCTGGAGGAGCTTGCGGCAAATGAAAAACTCAAAGAAAGCGAGGAAAGCGATGATGAATGACGAACTGCAAGACGAGCTTCCCTGCGAAACCGAATCCTCGGAAGACGCTGCCCCTGCGGAGATGGATCCGATTCTCTCCGAGGTCACAGCACTCCGTTCCGAGCTGAGCGAGCTTCGCCGCGAGCTGGACCTTCGTCGCCGTGCCGACGAGGTCAATCGCCGCAACGCGTCGCTCTCCGCAGGTCGCGTGGGGACGAACGTCGCCCCCGAATACTACACCCCCGACGAGGTCCGCGCGATGTCCCCGTCCGAGGTGCGTGAAAATTACGAAAAAATCCGCGCATCAATGAAAAAGTGGTAACATACACCAAAAACAAATTTAAATTTTTTAAAGAAAGAAAGGAATTTTTAACTTATGGCTATTACCAATTTTATCCCTACCGTTTGGAGCGAAAATCTTTATCAGGCACTCGACAAGAAATACATTGGCGTTGCGAACTGCAACCGCGAATTTGAGGGCGACATCGCCTCGAAGGGCTCGGTCGTCAAGATCTGCGGCGTCGGTGACATCACCGTCGGAGATTACACCAAAAACACCGATATGAGCGCACCTCAGACACTCTCCGACACCGTGCGTGAGCTGACCATCAATCGCGCCAAGTACTTCAATTTTCAGATCGACGACGTCGACCGCGCACAGGCAATCCCCCGTCTGATGGATGCCGCCATGAAGGTTGCCGCCGCCTCGCTGGCAGACGAAGCTGACAAATATATTTATGATCTTTGCCTTGAGTCCAGCCGTAAGATCACTACCGAGGTCAACGAAAACACCTTGATCAGCACGATTCTCCAGGGTCGTCAGATGCTCGCGGAAGCGGGAGTCAGCGATTTTTCCGACGTCGTTCTGGAGGTCACTCCCGCGATTGCAACGCTTCTGATGCAGGCGGAAATCAAGTTCGACACCAACAACGCAGAGTCGCTGCATAACGGCTCCCTCGGAAGAATCGCGGGCATGGAGGTCTTCTCGTCCAACAATCTGACCACCTCGCGTGACGGACTCTATCTGATGTCGAAATGCGTCCTGCGTAGCAAGCGCGCCGTCGCCTTTGCAGAGCAGCTCTCCGAGGTGGAGGCATACCGTCCCGAAAAACGCTTTGCCGATGCCGTCAAGGGTCTGCACCTCTACGGTGCCGAGATGGTATATCCGAACGAGGTCATCCTACTCGACCTCTCGGTATTGACGCCCCCCGAGGGATAATCAAGGAGCGTGACCCCGCTTGAAAAATCGAGACATTTATGAAACCGCCCTGCGGATTCTGGCGCAAAGCACCGTGACGGGTGAAAACGAGGATTTTGAAGAGCGTGCGCCCTATCTGATTGCCTCCTTCTGTAGTGAGGCACTCGAGATCAACCGCCATCTCTGCGAAGCACTCGGAAAAACGCCCATCACCGATTTTGAACGTGTCTGGCTTCCGCTGGAGGAAAGCTTTCCTCTGATTGACCGCCTCGCCCCCATTGCCTGCCTCTATCTTGCGGCAATGCTGATCCTCGACGAGGACGGAGAGACGTCGGACAAGTTGTACGCACGCTACTGCGAAAAGCTGACCGCACTCTGGCAGGAAATCCCCGCTTTGCTCGAAAAAATCAAGGAAAAATATTTCCGCAAATAACAAAAGCGCTCTGCCCTCGGGCAGAGCGCCCCTTGCTTCTAAGTTTACACGTCGGTTGGAACAGCGGGAGCAAGCCCCCGCCCTACGGATTGGGTGGGAATAGCGCCGTTTATGCGGTAAGCGTATCAAGGTGGAAATTTCCGCCAAGCCTCCACCTTTGGGGGAGGTGTCGCCGAACGGCGACGGAGAGGGTACGATACGATGTTACTTTATTGGAGAGGATGGATATTACACGACAATCAGAACAGCGGGAGCAAGCCCCCGCCCTACCGAGTTTGTGGAAATCCGCACCCTTTGTCCCCCCAACGCACGATCTTCCGATTCGATCGCGGGAGGACGGTATACAAAGAACGCGCTCCGCTTCGGCGGAGCGCGTCAAATTCAATTTGTCTTATGCAACAACGTTGCCTGCCGCATCCACCGAAACGGTCATTGCGCGCGTCGTAACGCTCTGACCGAACGAGTTGGTGTAGCTCATCTGTGCCGTGAAGGTAACACCCTCAGGCATATTCGTTGCATCTACGGGAATGTTGTAGATGGTAAATGCCGCGATCTTCGAAGCACCGAGAGCCTGCGCGGTGACGTTCTTATCACCAACACCGTGCTCGCCGTAAACCGTCAGGAAATCGTAAAGCTTACACGTTGCGCCGAGGTTGCCCTTGTCGTCGTGAGCCTTCTGATCTGCCGTGCTGAATACCAGCGTCTGCATCACACCGTTCGCATCCTTATAGGTTGCGGTGACCGTCATATGCAGATCGGTCATCTCTTCTGCCTTGAGCTGCGAGGGAGCGATGAAGCGAATCGCGTACTTGCCGTCCTTGATCTCAAGGCTGCGCTGTACTGCGAGTACCTGAACGTAATCCGGAACCGTCTTCACAAGACCGTTTCCGTCGGTTGCGATCATCTTATCGATCGCAATGGGCGTGAGCTGAAGAATATTGATCAGCTTCGAAGTTGCAAGCTCTGTTGCCGTAATCGCACCACGACCCATATCCTTACCGGGCTCATCTGCGGGAGCACCGATGGTCTTGGTAACGTGTCCGTTGATCCAGGAGCCGTATGCCGAAGCGCCGAATACCTTCGCGCCGAAGTTTGCAAGGTAGATGTTCGAAGCATTGACAACACCGTTGTTCATCCAGAACATCTCAAAGTCTCTACCGCCGCTGACAGCGATGTTATTGAGGTTGAGGTATGCCCAGTTCTCCGCATTTGCAAGAACTCCGTCACCGTTCGACTTATTACCGCCGCCGTAGTAGCCAATCAAACCGTTTGCATAGCTGATTGCAGTAACGCTGCAAAGCACTGCCGTGTCCGAAATATTCATCGTTACGGTGTTGGTTTTGCTCGTTCCGTTCGAGGAGTCATTACCGATCAGACCGCCTGCCTGCTTCTGTGCAACCGTCGATTCAACAATACCCGCAACGTAGACCTGCTTGATGTCTACCGTAACAGGCTTGGTTTGCGCCTTCACAGCCATACCGCCGATCAGACCGCCCGTGGTTCCGCCACTGGTAACGATCACGTTCTTCATCGTGATCTTCTGAATGGTGACGTTTGCATCGGTGGTAGCAATCTTACCGACCAGTGCGCCTGCGCTGTCGGCAGTGTAGTTGACAGTAATGCGGTCAACGTAAAGATTTTCGATCTTCACGTCGGTACTTGCCGTAATGTTGGTTGCGATCAAACCGCCGCCCGAAACGACGACGTTCTTGATCGTGTGTCCCTGTCCGTCGAAGTGACCTGCAAAGTTTGCGGAGAGCGTCGAAATGCTCTCATCCCAACCGTCGAGGTCAGCGTCAAGAACAACCTTCTTGCCTGCGAAATCCTTACCCGACTTTGCAATCAGCTCCCAGTCAGCAAGGTTCTTTACGGTAAATGTGGTTTCCGTGTCATAGTTCGTCAGATCGAGCGTGGGAACCCCCTCGGGTCTACCGATCTTGTAGAGGAATGCGCCGTCCATCGTGATGACGTCGGTTGCCTGCGCGACCTCCTTCGGAAGCTCCATACGGTAGGAGGCGGGCGGGTCGTCGTCCATAATACCGGGACGCTCATTGAGAGACTCAATGGTGATGAAATTACGGTCGGTATCCACGCCAAGACCCTTGGTACGAACGTTATTCAGCCAAGAAGCATACGCCGCCGCACCGAAGATGGTTGCCTTCGTACCGTCTACGACGTAGAGTGCCGAATAGTTAATGGTACCGTTCCACATATAGAATACGGCATAGTCATCCTGCGTACCGCCGATCAGAACGCTCTGAAGATTGATGGTTACAACGCCCTTCGTGCCAACACCGTAGGTGTAACCGAAGAGACCGTTTGCCTTACCCTTGGAATTTTCATCGGGGCAAGATACGTTTGCAAGTGCTGCCACCTGCTCTACGTTGATCGTACCCTTGGTCGACTTATCGTAACCGATCAGACCGCCTGCGTTTCCGCTTTTCGTCGTTACGGCTGCTTCAACCAAAATATAGGACATCGTCAGCGAAGCCGCTGCATCGTTAAATTCTACCGTACCGATGATACCGCCCGCATTGTCCGCGCTGAGTACCGTACCCGCGGTATTGTTACCGGTGACCGAGCATGCGCTATCCAGCGAGATCTTGGTGATCTCGATCTTACCTGCACCGCTGATGGCGCCGACGATCATACCTGCGGTCTTCACCGAGGTCAGGTCTACGTTGACAAGGTTGAGGTTCTTTACCGTAGCGCTTGCGGTCATCGTATCTGCGATGAGTGCCTTGCCCTCAACGAGTGCGTTGGAAACCGTCTTGCCGTTTCCGTCAAAGGTACCCTTGAAGTCCGGCGAAAGCGTCTTCAGAGCCGCACCGTTTGCGTCAATATCTGCGGTAAGCATAACCATCTTACCGTCAAAATCCAAATTCTGTGCTGCGAGAGCATTCCAATCGTCCGCCGAAGCGATCGAATAGTCAGCACCCTCTGCGCTTGCCGTCAGGAAGCCCATCGGGATCATCGTAACGAGCATTACGAGCACAAGAACCAAGGACGTAATTTTTTGAATTCTATTTTTCATACGATTCCTTCCTTTCGTTTCGTGTCGTGTCGTATCAGTTGCTCGGAGCAACGCCGTTGCCCCAATCCATACCGTTACCCGAACCGGACACAACAGGATACAGCTTGATATCCGCCATGATCGGACGGTGTCCGGACGAGATACCCATCAACGCTTCGTTGATGAAGCGATAAGAAATTGCATCTGCCTTATCGGTAGGAACGAGAATGTGGTCGATGGGGTTCGCGAACATACCGTGGTTGAGAGAAACCTCACTGTAGTGATCTCCCCAATCCTCTACCAGTCTACTTGCCGAATCGAGCGTCGTATTCTTAATGGTTGCGTTGAAATTTGCACCGGAGTACTTGGAGTTAAAGTCACCCATAATGAAGATCGGAACACCCGCGTAGGTTTCAGCCAGCTGGTTGTAGATCGCATTGATGACCTGACCGTTGGTCTTGCCGTCGTACTCAGCAGGACCGTCAGCGTACTTGTTGTTGTGGTCGAATACAACACCCTCGCCTGCGTAGTGAATGTCCATGACGATGACCTGTACCGAGGGATCGTCAATTCTCGAGAAGAGACCCCAGTACCACGGGTGCATTGCGTTAAACTGACCCTCACCGCTCGCTTCGAGCTTCCATACGTCGGACTGATAGAAGATTGCGGTCATTCTGCTCGTCTCGCCCAACATCGAGTACTTGGGAGCAAGACGGTCCTGAAGGTATCCGTACATATCAACCGAATAACCCGATCCGTAGTAATCTGCCTCAAGGGCCTTAGTGTACTGTACCTCCTGCAAGCCGATAAAGTCGGGCAGGTACTTCAGATACATCTGCGAGAGGATCTCCATACGGTCGCGCCACTCGATGTTGTTTGCTCTTTCATAGCTGTATGCGTCCTGAACAACCGTGACGTTGTTGGACATAATACGGATGCTGGTGTCTTCGGGGCGCTCAAAGAGATAACCCGAATAGTCAAAGCTCTGCGCCTTATCTACCGTCTGAGCATTTTCCCGATACATTGCCGCGATGACAGCAGCAACCTCGGTGGATACGAGGTAGTTGTCGTATGCTGCGTAAACGCCCGTTCCCTCACTCTTAATGAGGTATGCGTCGGTAGCAAGTCCCTCGTATACCGTTGCACTGTATGCACGGCTGGTCTTACCGATGACGATCTGGTTCTGGTTTGCGGTCATCTTCGAGTCCTTGATGTACTCGAGCTTGTAACCCGTGTCCGCACCAATTCTTGCGATCAGCTCGTCAGCAACGAAGCGATCGTAAACCGTGTAGTTTGCGGGAAGCACAAGGACAAACTCGGAAATGCTCTTGCCAAGCAGAGTTGCATTTCTGTACGCATATCCCGCTTCGGGATTGTAGATCTTCAGCATCGCACCGGGCATCGTAACGGTCAGCTTGCCGTTCTCAGAGGTGCAGATATCGGGAGTGATCGTCGCAAGGAACGCATCGATCGCAGCCTGAACGCCTTCCTTGGTATACGCGGTCAGGTGAACGTTCGAGCTCATATCGTGCATCACGTAACCGTTGTAGGTCAGGTTCGTAAGCTTGCTTCCGAGAATGGTCGAGGGCGTCGTACCGACGTACAGTGCCTTTTCACCGGACGAAAGCTTCTCCTTGACCATAAAGAGAACACCCGTCTTTTCGGTCAGATCCTCGGCAAACTTGGTTGCCATTGTGTCATAATGATAATCCTTGCTGATAATGACGTACTTTGCTATGCCCGCCTTCGTCAGCTCGAAATCTGCGGGAACAGGGGCAGGAGGAGGATTCTGGCTGCCGCCTTGGTTTTCACCGCCTTGGTTTTCACCGCCCTGATTTTCTCCACCTTGGTTTTCTCCACCTTGGTTTTCATCATCATTCTTATCATCGTTATCGTCGGTCGGCACGGTGGTCGTCTCGGACGATTCGGATTCAGAAGGCTCTTCATCGCCTTTATCGCAAGCAACGATCGCAAATACCATCAGGATTGCGAGCATCAGTGCTACGATTCTTTTCATTCCAATACTCATAGCTGTTTCTCCTTTTGCTTTGATAATTTTGGATGCTCCTAGTATACCAAAATTCTTTGTTTTTGTCAATCACAAATACTTAAAAACCAAATATGCACACCTATTTTTGACATATTAAACAAATCCCCCTTCTCGATTTTGTCACTTTCATCAAGGACTGACGCAGACAAGAGAGGGGGATTTTAAGAAATTTATTTGAGCTTGATATCCGCCATGATCGGACGGTGTCCCGAGGAGATGTTCATCCGTGCTTCGTTAATAAAGCGATAAGCAAGCACCTCCGCCTTGTCGGTGGGAACGAGAATGTGGTCGATCGGGTTGGCAAACATCGAGTGATTGAGCGATTCTGCGGTATAGTGATCCCCCCAGTTGTCGGTCAGTCTGCTTGCCGAATCCAGCGTCGTGTCCTCGACGGTGTGGAGGAAGGTCGACTGGTGATACTTTGCATTCAAATCTCCCATCACGAAGATCGGAACGTCGGGATACTGCACGGAGAGCTCGTCGTAAATCGAGTTGATCTTATCGCCGTTCGAGATTCCGTCCACACGTACTTTATATCCCGCGTAATGCACGTCCATCACTATCACCTTCGAGTCGGGATCGTCGATACGGGAGAACAGTCCCCAGTACCAGAAGTGCATCGGGTTGTATCTTCCCTGTCCGCTTGCCTCGAGCTGCCATACGTCCTTCAGATAAAGGATCGCTTCCTTGTTGGGCGAGCCAAACATCCAAGTGTCGAGGTCATACTCGTTCAACATCGAATACTTGTGACCGACGCGTTGCATAATCGCCTCAAACATATTCACCGAAGAACCGTACTCGACCTCCTGCAAGCCGATAAAATCGGGCAGGTACTTCAGATACATCTGCGATAGGATTTCCATACGATCGACGTAGTTGATGCTGTTTGCGATCTCGTAGCTTTTCGCATCCGCAATCACCGTGATGTTCGAGGACATCAAACGCAGGTTGGTTCCCTCGGATCGCTCGAAAAGATATGCCGAATAGTCAAAGCTCTTCGCTTCATTGACCGCCGTCGCATTCGTGCGGTAAAGCTCGATCAGCTTCTTCGGTGTTTCGCTTGCCACGAGATAGCTGTCATAAGCGACGTAGATTTGCTTGCCATCATTCCGAATGAAATATCCGTCCTCTGCGACGTTCTCGTACACCGTCGTGCTGTACGCGTAGTTCGTCTTGCCGACGACAATGCGGTACTCTGCGTCGGTTGTCTTCGATGCCTCGATGTACTTGAGCCTGTATCCCGTGTCATTACCGATGCCACCGATAAGATCATCGGCAATAAAGCGATCGTAAATCGTAAAGTTGTCGGGAAGAACGATCACGTATTCCGAAAGACTTGCGCCAAGCAAGGTCGCATTCGAATAAGGATAGCTTTCGGGATTTCTGAGGCAGAACAGCGACGATGCGGGAACCTTCACGGAGGAGCCACTACTCTCCTTTTCCGTTTGCTTCTCCGTCGTTATGACGTCTAAAAATTGATGGATTGCCAACTGCACCGAATCCTCGTGTGCTCCCGTAATCTGAATGTGCTTTCCGTCTTCCATCGAAAGCGTGCCGTTGTAGGTCAGAACCGAATCGTCGTCCAAGAGACTCGAGGGATTGGTTCCTACGATGATCTTTTTGCCCGAGGCTGACTTACGGTCCTCATAATTTTTTGCAAAGAAGGAAAAACCCGACGCCTGCGTCAGCTGAGTGGCAAAATTTTGCGCCATCTTATCGTAAATCGGTGCGGTGCTGACGATCGTATATTGCGCGCGGGAGCCCGCCACCAACTCAATCATACGAGGTTCCTCGGGCGTGCTGTTTCCTCCGTTCTCATTCTCATTTCCATTCCCTGTCTCTCCGCCCTGATCCTTGGAATCTTCTTGCGAATTCGAATCCTTTTCATCTTCCTCGGGAGGTGTCTGTTCGGTCGTTTCGGTGGGTGTTTCCTCCGTTGATCCCTCCTCCGAAGCTCCGCACGATGCGAACGAAAACAGCATCAATCCTGCCAACATGATCGCTACGATTCTTTTTAGTTCCATCCTCATCACTATTTTCTCCTTCCCCTTGTGATTTGATTGATTTTAGTATATCAATTTTGGCTCAATTTGTCAATCAAAAATAGATAAAAACTTCAAAGAACGCCTAGCTTTTGTCACCTTGCACAAACATCTTCTTCCTTTTTTGTGATATCCCATAAAGCCTTGATTTTCCTTGCCAAATACACAGCGATAAGCCCAGTTCCCAAAATTAATTTCCCATTATTTTTCGGTTGTTTACAATGTGTTCAAAAATTGGGTATATAATATATATAATATGGAAAAGTATTGATCAAATTTTCGCACAAAGGAACACTTTTTATGGAACAAAACACGCCCTCCTCCCGCAAGGAATTTTGGTATACCGTCGCTGCATTCGCATCGGCAACCATCTCCATAATTTTGCAGATGCTCTCGCTCGCATTCTTCTACGACGCGGAGATCGGCTATTTTCAAAACGGTGCAATTCTGCCGATCATCGCCGCGCTCTTCTCCATCGCATCGGTGCTCTTTTTCGCCGTCTTCTCTTTTCTGAATTTCCGAAAAAAAGAAGCGGCATATCCGAAAACCACCCATCCCGCGGTTAAGCTCGCCTCTGCCATCTGTGCCGCGCTCAGCCTCCTGCTTGGCATAACCGATCTGAAATCGGGCGCATCGATCCTCGGACTGCTCTTCTGCTTCGGCATGTGCCTCTATTTCCTGTTGGTCATGACCTCCAAGGGAACGCCCGCACTCTACCTTGCCTTTGGCTTCTGCGCCATTCTGCGATGCCTGAGCGCGCTTGCCGCTTCCTACGTCGATTTCTATCTGCCAATGAACTCTCCCGAGAAGCTTTGGCTCTCCACCGCGGTGGTCGCGGCGATGTTCTTCCTCGTGTGCGAAATCCGCGCACTGGTCACCAAGCCCTACACGGCAATTTGGTTCTTCTCTGCCGCAACGGCGGTGGCGGTGCTTTGGCCCTCCTCGCTGATTCTGATCCAAGGAAGCCGCGAAGGCGTCTTTTATCAGCCGATCACCAAGTCCGCACTGATCTTTGCATTCTTCCTCTTCGAGCTTGGCCTCTATAGCATCATGCGACTGTTCACTATGGCAATCAATCCCCTGCCGAAAGAAGCAAAAGAAGCACCTGAGGTGATCGAAGAAACTGTCGAAGAAAGCGAAACACCCGACAAATCCGAAGAAGCTGAACCTCTCGAAGAGACTCAAGAAACCGACAACGAATAAGGAGAGTGCTATGAGCGCCAACGACCGCATCCAATGGTTTCACAAAAAAATATCGGCAAACTGCTATCCAAACGCGTCCCACCTCTCCGAGCGTTTTGAGATTTCCCACCGTCAGGCACAGCGCGACGTGGAATTTATGCGTCGGGAGCTCGGCGCGCCGCTCGGCTATTGCTCCACGCGCAAGGGATATTATTATACCGAAGCTTTCGCATTGCCGCTTCTGCTCGAAACCGAGAACGACGCCGACTATCAGGCAGTCGTGTCGGGACTTCGCGCCTTCAGCGATCTGACGGCGGAGCGAAGCGTGCTTCAGATGCAGCTCCCCTACACGGCAACGCTCGAGATCACCGACCGTATGACCGTGATGAATCTGCGTAGCTTTATCGTCGCGGAAGAGCCGCACCACCGCTACCGTTGCGAATTTCCGAGCGTCGAGCTCTTCCTTGGCATCATCGTGTCCGCCGATGCCGACATCCGCATCATCTCCCCCGATTGGCTGCGCGATAAGCTCATTGGCTTTGCGCGCCGACTCATCGAACGCAACGATTTCGCAAAAGAGGACGCGGACGAATAATTTTTTCATATTTTTCAAAAAAAATTTCAAAAAGCTATTGACAAATGCGAATCGATGTGATATAATATCAACGTTGTCGCGAAGAGATGACAAACAAATGGGAGCATAGCTCAGTTGGGAGAGCATCTGCCTTACAAGCAGAGGGTCATAGGTTCGAGCCCTATTGTTCCCACCATTTGGCCTGGTAGTTCAGTTGGTTAGAACGCTAGCCTGTCACGCTAGAGGTCAGGGGTTCGAGTCCCCTTCAGGTCGCCAGTTTG
>JAZRLS010000022.1:0-79310 GCA_045646945.1 Eubacteriales bacterium
CCTATGAATAAATCGAGCCGAGTAAAGCACGTTATAGGCGTTGTAAGCGGTAAGGGTGGAGTTGGTAAATCTCTTGTCACCACTATGCTTGCCGTTACTATGCAGAGACGCGGATACAAGGCGGCGATCCTTGACGCCGACATCACCGGTCCCTCTATTCCCAAGGCGTTCGGACTTAAGCCCGGTACGGTCGAGGGCAATGACCTCGGTATGTTCCCGGTTATGACAAAGACGGGCATTGAGGTTATGAGCCTTAACCTTCTTGTCGACGATGAAACCAAGCCCGTCGTATGGCGCGGCCCCGTCATCGCAGGTGTTGTAAAGCAGTTCTGGACCGATACGATCTGGCACGATATTGACTATATGTTTATCGACTGTCCTCCCGGAACGGGCGACGTACCGCTGACGGTATTTCAGTCGATTCCGATTGACGGTATCGTGATCGTCAGCAGTCCTCAGGAGCTCGTTTCGATGATTGTTGCCAAGGCGGCGAATATGGCACAGATGATGAATATTCCCGTATATGGCTTGATTGAAAACATGAGCTATATCAAGTGTCCCGACTGCGGCAAGGAAATCAAGGTCTTTGGCGAGAGCCATATTGACAAAATCGCAGAGGAATTCGGATATGATCTGTTGGCACAGATTCCGATGGATCCCAAGCTGACGGCGCTGGTAGATAAGGGTTGGATCGAAATGATGGATAACACCTATCTCGAAAGCGCGGCGGAAGTGCTGGTCAACAGAACGCAAAATAACAAATGAGCGTGACAATAGGAACCACTGTTTTACCTCACGGTCTGATGCTCGCACCGATGGCGGGAGTGACCGATCGCTCTTTTCGTTTGCTTTGTCGAGCACACGGTGCGGAATATCTTGTGAGCGAAATGGTGTCAGCCAAAGCACTTTGTTATGAACAGAAAGCCAAACGTAGGGAAGCGGCGCTGATGGGTACGGCGCCGCTTGCCGCCATTTCTGCGGAAGAAACACCGATGGCAATTCAGATCTTTGGCTCCGAGCCGGATTTTATGGCAGAAGCGGCAAGAATGCTCGAAGATTCTTCTTATCGTGGCTGCCGTTCTGAGGTTGCTCCCATGGCGATTGACGTCAATATGGGATGTCCCGTACGAAAGATTACGGGAAACGGAGAGGGAAGTGCTTTAATGAAAAATCCCCGCCTTGCGGGAGAAATTATTGCGGCAATGACGAGAGCGGTAAAGCTTCCCGTGACGGTGAAAATTCGTTCGGGATGGGATGCATCCTCTGTCAATGCTCCCGAAATGGCAAAAATTCTCGAGCAAAGCGGTGCGTCGCTCATTTGTATTCACGCAAGAACCAAGGAACAGCTTTATACGCCGGGCATTGATCTTTCGGTGATTGAACGCGTCAAACGTGCTGTATCTGTCCCCGTCATTGGAAACGGAGATATTTCTTCTGCGAATGATGCGGTTGCTATGATGGAAAAAACAGGCTGCGACGGCGTGATGGTCGGACGAGGTGCCATGGGAAATCCGTGGATCTTTGAGGAAATTGCGGCTCGTTTGGAGGGGCGTGAGTTCATTTGTCCGACGGTCGAAGAACGTATTTCAACGGCACTTGCCCATTTGGCGGAAATGATCGCGCATAAGGGTGACCGCGTAGGTCTTGCTGAGGGAAAGAAACACGTTTCGTGGTATCTGAATGGGCTTCGTGGTGCGGCTTCGGCACGTGCCGCCATTATGACGGCAGATTCGTCCGAAGCGATTCGTTCGGTTTTAGAATCTGTTTTGAAAGAAAACGAGAGAGTATGAAACATAAAAATTCTTGCAAAAAACGAATTGCCGTGATTTCCGCAAACCGTGAGATTTCGCTGTTTTTTGAATTGGAAGCGACCGCTTGCGGATGTCCCGTGCAGACCTTTTTCGCCCCACCCGAAGACGTTTCGGCGTTTGATCTTGTTGTGCTCGACCTTACGGCAGGAATTTGCTTTTCTCAAAGTGATGCGTGCCAAATCGCCGCACTTTGTGTGGGAGAACGCAAGATTGAAGTCCAGCGATTTGATTACGTGTGGGAGTGGCCGATCTCGGTAGAAACCGTCAAAGAGGCGTACGAGGGCACTACTTCGGTCAAGGAAGAAACTGTCGTGTCGTCCGAATCAAATCCAACCATCTATTTTTTGTCAGAACAAGAAAACACGGTGGTATATCGAAATCAAACGATTGCTTTGACGAGTAGCGAGTGTCTCGTGCTGAATTTGCTTGCCGACCGCCGTCCAGAAGCAGTCAGCCGTGCAGAGCTTTCTGCGCTCTTTGAAGGAACACAAGGGAATCTTGCCGACGTTCATATCTGCCATTTGCGAAAAAAGCTGGAAGCTCCGTTTGGCGTTCGTCTGATCGAAACCGTGCGCGGAAAAGGATATCTTTTAAAAGCAAAAATTGTATATTTATAAAAAACATTGCCGAGTAATGCTCGGCAATGTTTTTTTGTAAATTTTTAAAAAAACTATTGACAAAACTGTATTGACTGTGTATAATATGATATATACAGTTGGTGGAGGTGATGATGTGACAATTTTTATTGACAATAAGAGTGGAGATCCGATTTATAATCAGATCTATTCACAAATCAAACATCAAATTTTAAACGGCACGTTAAAGTCCGATGAAATGCTTCCGTCGATCCGAGGGCTTGCTAAGGATCTTCGTATCAGTTTTATCACGACCAAGCGCGCGTATGAGGAGTTGGAAAGGGAAGGCTTTATTTATACGATTCCTGCCAAAGGGTGTTACGTTTCACCTCAAAATTTAGAACTGGTACGCGAAGAAAAATTGAAAAAGATCGAAGAGCATTTGGCGGAAATCAAAAATCTTGCTTTGGTATGTGAGCTGAGCGAAGAGGATTTGATCGAAATGATTCGATTTGAATGGGAGGAAGAAAAATGAATGCGTTGGAAATCAAAGATTTATATTTTAAAAACGGAAATTTCGTTTTGGGAGAGCTTTCGTTGACACTCCCCGGCGGCTGTATTATGGGACTTGTGGGAAAAAACGGCGCAGGAAAGACCTCGCTGATTTATTTGATTCTGGATATGTTTCACAAAGACCGCGGAAGTGTTTCGATTTTTGGACGAAAAAAGAATTTGAATTTAACAAAACAAGAGATCGGTGTGGTATTAGACGAAGTGGGGATTCCCCAATGTATGACGGCAATTCAGGTGGGGAAAATGATGAAGGGGATTTATTCCGCTTGGGATGATGCCGAATATTCGCGCTTGCTTGAGAAGCTTTCGATCCCGAAAGATATTGCCTTTTTGAATTATTCCCGTGGAATGCAGATGAAGCTCGGTATTGCAATTGCATTGTCCCATGGAGCGAAGCTTTTGATTTTGGATGAGCCAATGAACGGTCTTGATCCGATTGCCCGTGACGATTTTCTCTCACTACTTTATGATTTTACCAGAGATGAAAATCATTCCGTTTTAATTTCTTCGCATCTTGTTAGTGATCTCGAAAAGCTCTGTGATTATATTGCGTTTTTGCACAAGGGAAATTTATTGCTTTGCGAAGAGAAGGACGCGCTTTTGGAGCAATATGGAATGATTCATTGCTCCGAAGAGGAGTTTTCTTCTATGGATCCCAATACGGTAAAATATCAAAGGAAAACGCCCTACGGAATGGATGTGGTGATGCTGCGAAAGGATATTTCCGAGGAGTATAACGTATCTCCGATCACGATTGAAGAACTGTTTGTATTTATGGTAAAGGAGAGCTTTTAATGAAAGGACTTTTGTATAAAGATTTTTTGATGGCTTGGAAATATTGTAAGATGTATTTAGTAATTACGGTTGTATTTTTGGCATTATTCTTTTTCATTACGGATTCTTGGCTTTTTATTCTTTATCCGGGGATTCTCTTTGGTATGATTCCAATCAATCTTTTAGCGTATGACGAGCATAGTCGATGGAAAATTTTTTCTCAGACCTTGCCGTATTCCAAAGATAAGGTTGTTTCGGCAAAGTATTTGGTCGGATTGCTTCCAACGACGATTTTTTCGGTATTAGTTTCTCTTGTATATGGAATTTCAAGACAGATTGAAAATCAATTTTCTTTCTCGGAACTGGGTGCTGTCTTATTCGTAGGATTCTTTTTACCGCTTCTTTTTTCTGCATTTTCTTTGCCGCTTGTTTTTCGGTTTGGCACAGAAAGGGGAAGAATGGTTTCTCTCATTGGTGTTGCCGCAGTTTGTGGTTTCACCTTTGCATACGGTGCTTTTCGAAAAGCTTCTTATACAATCTCGATGCCGACGATTACTCCCGCAATTCTTTGGATCATTGGCGCCATTATTCTTGCATTGTACGTACTCTCTTGGAAAATCTCTATCGCATTGTATCAAAAAAATACTTTCTATCCTGATAGAAGAAAATCGTGGAAAGAGATTTTAAAAAGGAAATAAAGAACAAGCCACGGAGTTTTGCTCCGTGGCTTTGGTGTTTGATTAAAAGCTTTCCAGCGATTTATTGAGGAAAGCGCGGGTCAGAGGAGATTTTGGATTCTCGAAGAGCTCTTCGGGAGTACCGCGTTCTTCAATGACTCCGTTTGCCATAAAGATAACCTCATCGGAAACGTTCTTCGCAAATTCCATCTCGTGTGTTACGACGATCATGGTACTGTCCGAAGATTTCAAGCTCTTGATGACTCGGAGAACCTCTCCCGTCAGCTCGGGGTCGAGTGCCGAAGTCGGTTCGTCAAAGCAGAGAATATCAGGGGAGAGGGCAAGCGCACGCGCGATTGCGACACGCTGCTGCTGACCGCCCGAAAGCTGACAGGGATAAAAATCCGCCTTATCGGTAAGTCCGACTTTTTCAAGAAGCTCCCAAGCTTTTTTCTTGATCTCTTCTTCTTTTGCTTTATGTTCTTCCTTCGTCAGTTTTTGCTCGGTCAGTCGCATTAGCGGAGCCAGCGTAATATTATCAAACGCCGTATACTGCGGGAAGAGATTGAAGGATTGAAACACAAGACCGAAATGTAAACGGTTTTGGCGGATTTCCGCTTCCTTCATTGCCTTATCCTTGGATGCGTCAAAAATCACCTTGCCGTCGATCGACATCGTTCCTACATCGGGTGTTTCCAAAAAATTCAGGCAACGGAGCAGGGTGGTTTTACCGCTTCCCGACGAACCGATGATCGAAAGGACGTTACCTTTTTCGAGAGAAAAATCAATTCCTTTCAAGACTTCGGTTTTTCCGAAGCTTTTTTTGATATTTAAAACTTCAAAAAACGCCATAGTTACACCTTAAAATATCCCAATTTTTTCTCAAGCTTTCCAAGAAGGATGGTTAAGAGACCGTTGATCAGCAGGTAGAAGAGACCCGCATAGAAGATCGGCCACAAGATTGCCTTGGTATTGACGATACCCTTTGCCACCGTAAAGAGATCCAGTCGAATCACAACGCTGGCAAGAGCAGTATCCTTGACGAGCGTAATGATCTCATTGGACATCGGAGCGACGATGCGCTTGACTACCTGCAAGAAAATGACCTTAGAGAAGGTTTGCGATTTCGTCATACCAAGCACCTGCGCCGCCTCGTACTGACCTTGTGGAACGCTTTGAATGCCTCCACGGTAGATCTCCGAAAAATAGCACGCATAGTTAATGCTGAAAGCCACGCAGACCATCGTCAGAAGCGCGACCTCACCACGCAGGGCAAGATCGATCGGAATTCCGATTGCCTGCATAATATTAGAAAAGCTTGTAGGGAGAAAGAGAAAGAAAATGATTTGAAGCATCAGAGGCGTTCCTCGGATGACCCAAACGAATGCACGGGTAATTGCGCTGATAATCTTGATTTTTGATTTAGAACCAAAGGCAATCAAAAGTCCAAGAGGGAGCGCGACAAGAAGTGTTACTCCAAAGATTAGAAGGGTATAAAGCAACCCTTCTAATAATTGGAGCGTAACATTGAAAAATAATGTCATGAGTAGATGCTAAGGATTATTCTTCTTCTGCGATTTTTACGCAAGCCTCACCGGCAGAACCTGCTTCTGCACCGATGATAGCCTTGGACATCGAATCGAGATTGGTGTACTTATCCTTATCCTCAACGCGAACAATTGCAACCTGCTTGTTGTTCAGATAGGGCATCGAAATTTCCATGTTTGCAAGTCTTTCCTCGGTAATGGTCATACCGTTCCAGATGCAGTCGATGGTCTTGTTGTTCAGGAGTGCTTCCTTTGCATCCCAGTCGATTTCCTTGAATTCTACTTCGACACCGAGGTAGTCAGCGACAGCCTCAGCGAGCTCAATATCAAAGCCGATCAGTTTACCGGAATCATCCTTGTACGCGATAGGAGCAAAGATGGTGTAACCAACGATGAACTTGCCCTGCTCGAGGATGTAGTTCCAGTCCTCAAGTTCAGCTTCGGTGGGCTCTTCGATTTCCATATTTTCATCAATGCAAACTTCAGAAGCAATGCCGTACTTTTCCGCGATATCCTCAACAATACCTGCTTTGGTGAGCGAGATCAGAGCTGCGTTGATTGCCTTGGCCAGGGCACTGCCTTTTCTGGCAGCGATACCGTACTGTTCAGCCTCGAACTTGACGTCTTCAACGATCATCAGCTTATCCTTGTAATCAGAGTCGTCCTGATTCAGGTAATAGCCAGCCATAATGCTGTCCATTACGCCAACGTCAATCGACTTGGAGTTCAACTGAGCAAGAACGTCCATCTGGGCGGAGAGAGGGGTGTACTTCTTACCAAACTGGAGCTTTTCACCGCAAGAGGTGAAGGAAATGGATGCGCCAACCAGCATCAGCAGAGCGAGCGCAAGAGCGAGAATCTTTTTCATAAAAATACCTCCCGACCGTGATGATTACGGTCATAAAATAAAAATGTTTTTCAAAGAGAAAGCCACTTTAGTGCTTTACTTTGATAAAGTATTATAATCATACCACAAAACCTTTCGTTTGTCAAGTCTTTTTTTATTTTTTATATAAATTATGTATAACATAAAATTATGTCGAAAATTTTTAATCGGTAATGTCGCTTTTTTCTTTTTTGTTCTTGAAAAGAGGAGGGAAGTATGCTATAATAAAAATGTAAAACCTATTGAACTTGTGAGGTGAAAATATGGATTATCAAGCAAAATATCAACATTGGTTTGAAAACGCAGATATGGCAACAAAGGCAGAGCTTGCCGACATTGCAGGAAATGACAAAGAGATCAAGGAGCGATTTTTCTGTGATCTTGCCTTTGGAACGGGCGGTTTGCGCGGTGTGATTGGCGCGGGAACCAACCGTATGAACAAGTACATCATTCGAAAAACGACGCAGGGCTATGCCGAATACGTGAAGAAAGCAGGTGCTGAGGCTTGCCGTCGAGGAGTGGTAATTGCCCATGATAACCGTCGTTTTAGTATTGAATTTGCCGCAGAAACGGCAGGCGTACTTGCCGCAAACGGCATTCGGGCATATCTGTTTGATTCGCTTCGTCCTACGCCGGAGCTTTCGTTCTCGGTCAGAGAACTTGGAGCCTTTGGCGGTGTTATGATTACGGCGTCGCACAATCCACCAGAATATAATGGCTATAAACTTTATGATGAGCGCGGATGCCAGTTGGTTCCTGATGTCAATGATGAGGTTGTGGCAGAGATTGAGCGTATTGCCGATCCGTTGACAGTGAAATCCCTCTCCAAAGAAGAAGCTGGGGCTTTGATTCTTACAGTCGATCCTGCGATTGATGAAACCTACTATAATGCTGTCATGAAGATCACGCTCAATAACGATCTTGACAAGAGTGACGTGAAAATTGTATATTCTCCTCAGCACGGAACGGGTAATGTTCCCGTAAGAACCGTTCTTTCTCGCTTGGGATATCATGTAATTCCCGTAGAAGAGCAGTGTGTTCCCGATACTGAGTTTTCCAAAACGCTCAATCCGAACCCTGAAGTAGCTGATGCTTACGTTCTTGCATTGGAATATGCCAACAAGGCAAACGCAGATATCGTAATTACGACCGACCCTGACTGTGACCGCTTGGGCGTTGCCGTGAAGCACAACGGAGAATATATTCGTATGACGGGAAATCAATCTGCGGCAGTTCTTCTGGAATACATTCTTTCTCAAAAATCGGAGATGGGAACGCTTCCGGCAAATGGTGTAATGTTTAATACGATCGTTACATCGGATCTAGGTGACCGTATTTGTGAAAACTACGGTGTGAGCGTAGAGAAGACGTTGACGGGCTTTAAGTTTATCGGCGATAAGGTTTATCGTCACGAATTGAAGGGCGATAAGACTTTTGTCTTCGGATATGAGGAAAGCTACGGCTGTCTGATTTCCGACTGCGTTCGCGATAAGGATGCGGTGCAGGCTTCCTTGATGCTTTGTGAAGCAACCGTATATTATCATAAGCTTGGTATGACGTTGATTGACGCGCTGCAAGCACTTTATAAGAAATATGGCTTCTATCGTGACGCTTTGGATAACTTTACCTTTAAGGGACTTGACGGAGCAGAAAAAATTAAGGCGTTGGTGAACGGACTTCGCAAAGCACCGCCTTCCAAGGCAGGCAACATAGCGGTTCTGAAGATGGAGGACTATGCTTCTAAGGAAATGATGGATGCGGGATTTCCGTCTTCCGACGTTCTTCGCTTTGTTCTTGCCGACGGTAGCTGGGTTGCTGTTCGTCCGAGCGGTACGGAACCGAAGTGTAAGTTCTATTTCAGCGTGGTTGCTCCCACGCCCACCGAAGCGGACGCAAAGCTTGCGGTCATGAGAGAAACCTTTGAAAAGGATTGCTAAAAAAAAGTTAACTGCCACCGATATCGGTGGCAGTTTTTTTAAAAAAAGACTTTCCTTTTTAGAAAAAATATGTTATAATAAAAAAGAATTTTAGAAAAAGGAGGATGTTTCCGTGGATACGGTAGAGAATAAAACAGTGCAATATTTAACAGGAATTCATTCTCCCGAAGATTTTCAAGCAATTCCTTCCGATAAAATGAAGGATGTTGCAGAGGAGATTCGTACCGAACTCATTCGAGTAATCTCGAAAAATGGCGGACATCTTGCATCGAATCTTGGTGTGGTAGAATTGACGATGGCAATTCACCGCGTTTTTCATACACCCAAAGATCATATCATCTTTGACGTAGGACATCAGAGTTATGTGCATAAAATGTTGACGGGACGCTATGATCGAATCGAAACAATTCGTCAAGCAGGAGGTCTTAGCGGCTTTACTAATCGCTTTGAAAGCGAGCACGACTGTTTTGGCGCGGGGCATAGCTCCACGTCGCTTTCGGCGGCATTGGGCTTTGCTGTATCCGATTCTTTGAATGATTCGGATGCCTATACGGTGGTAGTGATCGGGGACGGTGCTTATACGGGCGGAATGGTTCACGAAGCACTTAATAACTGCAAAAAGAAGCTTCGTCTTGTAATCATTATGAATGAAAACGAGATGTCGATTTCCAAAAACATCGGACGCTTTGCAAAGAATCTTTCCAAGCTTCGTACAAAATCGGGATATTTTAAAACGAAACGATGGACGGGAATGTTTCTCAGACGACTTCCCGTGATCGGAAAGCCAACCTTCCGAATCGTTCGAGGCGTCAAGAAAATGTTTAAAAACGTTCTTTACGGATCGAATTATTTTGAGAGTATGGGGCTTACGTATTTAGGTCCCATCGATGGTAACGACTACGAGGCCGTTCAAAATTTGTTGCAGGAAGCAAAAAAACTGGATGAAAGCGTTGTCGTTCATTTGAAGACGAAAAAGGGAAAAGGATATGCTCCTGCGGAAGAAGCTCCTGATTTTTATCACGGAATCAGTCCGCAGGCATCCAATGCTTGCCAAACGACGTTTTCCAAGGAAATGGGAAAAATTTTGGCTGAGATGGCAGAAAAAGATCCAAGAATTTGTGCCATCACGGCGGCAATGGGAGAGTCTACTGGATTAGATACCATCAAAAAAATTGCGCCCGAGCGTTTCTTTGACGTAGGAATTGCCGAGCCACACGCACTGACTTTTGCTGCGGGACTTTGTGCGAACGGAATGAAACCGTTTGTTGCGCTGTATTCTACGTTTTTACAAAGAGGATACGACCAGGTGATCCACGATATTGCTCTTCAAAAACTGCCTTGCGTCCTTTTAGTCGACCGTGCAGGCTTGAATTCGGGTGACGGAGCAACACATCACGGAATTTTTGACGTAGCGTTCTTGTCGCAAATTCCGAATCTGAAGATTTTCACGCCGATTACCTTTGAAACACTTCGAGTAGCAATCACAGAAGCGTATGAATCGAGTCTTCCTTGTGCGATTCGTTATCCGAATTCTGGAGAGGATAGCGCAATTGTAAATGCGTTCTATCCCAACGGATGTTCCCGTCGACTTGGAATTGCTAAGAATTATTCCGATCAAGACGAGCTGTCTATGGTGATCGTTACTCACGGGAAAATTGTCAAAGAAGCAATGATTGCTGCTGAACGCTTGCGTGAACAGGGAATTTCGGTTGGAATTTTGTTGTTGGAATTTTTAAAACCGTACGACGTGCTTTCGGATTTGCTTGCAGAGATGATTCCTACAAAAGACTGCAAGATCTTGTTCTTAGAGGAAGAGGTGCGAAGCGGCGGTATGGGAATGAGTCTTTCCGACCAAATGATTCGTCGCCACGGACTTGCTTCCGATTCGTTTGAAATTCTCGCTGTGGATGATTCTTTTGTGGAGCATCGCGAGGTTGGACAAGCCATCTATGAGGCAGCAGGCGTTGATTCGGTTGCTATTGAAAAAACTCTTTTGAGTTTATGAAAGAAAAAAGAGATTTCGTGAAAACGAAATCTCTTTTTTTAGGTTCTCTATTTATTTTTTTAAAAAAATATGTTATAATATCAATATTGAAATCTTTTTTGAAAAGGGGGAGTATTTCTTTGAATGAACAAAAATTTCATCTTCGCTCGGAGTATGCTCCCAGCGGAGACCAACCGCAAGCAATTGAAAAGCTGACCGAGGGAGTTCTTCGCGGTGACCGAAAGCAGACGCTTCTCGGTGTTACAGGTTCGGGTAAAACCTTTACGATGGCAAACGTAATCGCAAACGTGAACAAACCTACCTTGGTGTTAGCACATAATAAGACCTTGGCGGCACAGCTTTGCTCGGAATTTCGAGAGATCTTTCCTGATAATGCGGTAGAATATTTTGTTTCCTATTACGACTATTATCAGCCCGAAGCATATATCCCAGGGAAGGACGTATATATCGAAAAGGACGCGATGATCAACGACGAGATTGATATGCTCCGTCACAGCGCGACCTCGGCGCTGTTTGAGCGCAACGACGTGATTATCGTTGCGAGTGTTTCGTGCATCTATTCTTTGGGTGATCCCGTAGAGTATAAAAATCTCGTGATCGCGCTTCGTCCCGGAATGGCAATGGGACGCGACGAATTAATTCAGCGCTTGGTAGCCATCAGTTATGACAGAAATGATTTTTCCTTGGAGCGTGACAAATTCCGTGTGCAGGGAGATACCGTGGATATCATTCCTGCTAATATGCAGGAGCACGCCTTCCGTGTGGAATTTTTTGGCGATGAAATTGATCGGATTGCCGAGATCAACATTGTGACGGGAGAGGTGATCAAATCTCTCGCATACGTCGGAATTTATCCCGCAACGCACTATGCGGTTTCTGAGGAAAAGAAAGAAAAGGCAATTGCCGAAATTTTCAAGGAAATGAATGAGCGAGCGGAGTTCTTCCGTGAGGAAGGAAAGCTGATCGAAGCTCAGCGCATTGAAGAACGCGTCAAATACGATATGGAGATGCTTCGTGAAGTTGGATTTTGTTCGGGCGTAGAGAACTATTCTCGCGTATTGGCAGGTCGTCCCGCAGGATCGACACCGTATACCTTGCTCGATTATTTTCCGGAAGACTTTTTGCTTTTTGTGGACGAGTCGCACGTCACACTCCCGCAGGTGCGCGGAATGAGCGGCGGAGATACGGCAAGAAAGAAAAATTTGGTGGATTTCGGTTTCCGTCTCCCCTCGGCGTTCGATAACCGACCGCTGTTCTTTGATGAATTTGAGTCGAAGCTGAATCAAACGATTTATATCAGCGCTACCCCGGGAGATTATGAAATCACAGAATCGGAACAGATCGTGGAACAGATTATTCGTCCGACGGGATTGGTAGATCCCGCGGTAGAGGTGCGACCGATCGAAGGACAGATCGACGACCTGATGGGAGAGATCAAGCTTCGCACTGAAAAAAATGAGCGAGTTCTTGTGACGACGCTGACACGGAAAATGGCAGAGGATTTGACCGAATATCTGCAAAACAACGGAATTAAAGTAAAATATATTCACTTTAACGTAGATACAATCGAGCGTATGGAAATCATTCGCGATCTTCGCTTGGGTGAGTTTGACGTATTGGTCGGAATCAATCTTTTGCGTGAGGGCTTGGATATTCCCGAGGTATCGCTTGTGGCAATTCTTGATGCCGATAAGGAAGGATTCTTGCGCGCGGAGCGCAGTTTGATTCAGACGATCGGACGCGCGGCGAGAAACGCAGAAGGTAAGGTCATTATGTATGCCGACACCGTCACGGGATCGATGGCGGCGGCAATTCGTGAAACAGAACGCAGAAGAAAGATTCAAAGTGAATATAACGAAGCACACGGCATTATTCCTAAAACCATCGTCAAGGACGTTCGCGACATTATTGAGATCGGACGCTCCGAAAAGAACGAGAAAAAATCCGTTGACGGAAAGCAAAAGAAGATGAGCGCGAAGGAGCGCGACCGCAAGATCGAGGAATTGACGGCGCAAATGAAGCGTGCCGCGAAAAACCTTGAGTTCGAGCAGGCCGCATATCTTCGTGATCGAATTGCAGAGCTACGAAAGGAACAAACAAAAAAATAGTATGCCGAAATCTATTGTGATACGCGGTGCACGCGTGAATAATTTGAAAAATATCAACGTGGAGATTCCCAGAGATCAGCTTGTGATTTTGACGGGACTTTCGGGTTCGGGAAAATCCTCTCTTGCCTTTGATACTATCTACGCAGAAGGACATCGACGCTTTGTCGAGTCGCTTTCTTCCTATGCAAGACAATTCTTAGGACAGATGGACAAGCCCGATGTGGATCTGATCGAAGGCCTTTCTCCCGCAATTGCGATCGATCAGAAAACAACCTCAAAGAATCCCCGCTCTACGGTCGGAACTGTTACGGAAATCTACGATTATCTGCGCCTTTTGTATGCAAGAATCGGTATTCCGCACTGTCCGATTTGCGGAAAAGAGATTCGTCGTCAATCGACAGATACGATCATTGATAAGATTATGGAGCTTCCCGAAGGAACTCGGTTTATGGTTCTTTCTCCCGTGGTGAGAGCACAAAAGGGAATGCACGAAAAGGTGTTCGCTTCGACCAAAAAAAGCGGATACGTTCGTGTTCGTGTGGACGGTAGCCTGTACGATATTTCCGAGGAGATCAAGCTCGACAAAAACAAAAAGCATACCATCGAGGTGGTCGTTGATCGTCTTGTGATGAAGCCCGATCTTCGTTCACGCCTTGGCGATTCGGTCGAAAATGCGCTTCGCTTGTCGGATGGACATCTTTTGATCGTGACCGTGCCGAGAGAGGGCGACCATGTTGAGCTAGAGTTTTCGCAAAGCTATGCCTGCGAGGAGCACGGCATCTCCTTTGGTGAGCTTGAGCCGAGAATGTTTTCTTTCAATAATCCCGCGGGCGCATGTCCACATTGTGCAGGACTTGGTGAGATCCGCCGCATTGCCGTAGATCTTCTGATTCCCGATCCAAGGCTTTCTTTGCGTCAGGGCGCGATTGCCGTCAACGGATTTAAATCGTTGGAAGAGCAAAGTTGGAACGGACCTCTCTTTAAGGCAGTGGGAGAGCGTTTTGGATTTGATATGGATATGCCGATCAAGGATTTTTCTGAAAAGGCGTATCACGTTCTTCTTTACGGTTCGGGAAACGAGATATATGATATTGAGCGTTGGTTTGGCGGGGAAGCGCACCGTCAGAAAATTCATTTTGACGGACTTGTCAAAATGATTGAAAACCGAATGACACAGTCGGGAAGTGACGAGTATTATGAGCAATTTATCGAAGAAGCCCCTTGTCCCGAATGTCATGGAAAGCGTCTCTCGCCAAACTATCTTGCCGTCACGGTGGGTGAAAAAAATATCGATGATCTTTGTCGTATGTCAGTGGCATCCGCATTGGAATTTATTGAAAATTTTGAACCGACGGGGATGGAAAAGATCATTTCCGCCGAAATTCTCAAGGAGATTCGTGCAAGACTCGGATTCCTTGTCAGCGTTGGTCTTGATTATCTGACGTTGGCAAGAAAAGCAGGCTCACTTTCAGGCGGAGAAGCACAGAGAATCCGTTTGGCAACGCAGATCGGTTCGGCACTCGTGGGCGTCCTTTATATTCTAGACGAGCCGAGTATCGGGTTGCATCAGCGGGATAATTCCAAGTTGATCGAAACACTCAAAAAGCTTCGTGATCTCGGAAATACTGTCATCGTCGTCGAGCATGACGAAGAAACGATGATGGAATCAGATTATCTGATTGACATTGGCCCCGGGGCAGGAATCCACGGAGGTGAAATCGTTGCCGCAGGTACTCCCCAAGAGGTAATGAAAAACAAGAACTCGATTACGGGAGCCTACCTTTCGGGACGAAAGAAGATTGATATTCCCGCAATGCGCCGTGCAGGCAACGGAAAGATGCTTCAGGTCAAGGATGCGTATGAGCATAATTTAAAGCATATTGACGTGGAGATTCCCTTAGGATGCTTTGTTTGCGTTACGGGAGTTTCCGGTTCGGGTAAATCTTCACTGGTCAACGGAATTATCAATCCGACGTTAGAGCGAGAGCTGAATGGAGCTGTTCGCTCGCACGGAAAGTTTAAAGAAATGATCGGTGTTGAGCATTTGGATAAGGTGATTGATATTGACCAAAGTCCGATCGGACGTACTCCGCGTTCCAATCCCGCTACCTATACGGGACTCTTTACCGATATCCGTGATTTGTTTGCAAAAACTACTGATGCTAAGGCAAAGGGATATGCTTCGGGACGCTTTTCTTTCAACGTAAAGGGAGGTCGTTGTGAGGCTTGTGAGGGCGACGGACTCAAAAAGATCGAGATGCATTTCTTGCCCGATGTTTACGTAACCTGCGACGTTTGTCGCGGAAAGCGATACAATCGCGATACCCTGGACGTAAAATACAAAGGGAAGAATATTTCCGACGTGCTCAATATGACGGTAGAAGAAGCGCTCTTGTTCTTTGACGGAATTCCGAGAATTAAAAACAAACTGCAAACCCTCTTTGACGTGGGTCTTGGATATATCAAGCTTGGTCAGCCCTCGACGACAATTTCGGGTGGAGAGGCGCAGAGAGTTAAGCTTGCCACGGAGCTTTCCAAACGTCCGACGGGAAAGACGATGTATATTCTTGACGAGCCGACCACGGGACTTCACAGCGATGACGTGGCAAAACTGATTGACGTTCTTCAGCGTCTGTGTAACGCGGGGAATTCACTGATTGTGATTGAGCATAATCTTGACGTAATTAAAACCGCGGATTATATTATCGATCTCGGACCCGAGGGCGGCGATGGGGGAGGAACGATTGTGGCAAAGGGTACTCCTGAGGAAGTTGCAATGAATAAAAATTCGTATACGGGTGTATATTTAAACAAGATTATGAATATTCAAAAAGAAAAATAAACAAAAAATTTTTAATTAAAGTATTGACATTTGAATATTTATGCGATATAATGATGCATGTAATCATTAAAATTATTTTCTATGGAGGAAAAACAATGAAAAAGATTCTTGCTTTAGTTTTGGCTTTGCTTCTGATTATGATCGGATGCGTTGCATGCGCCGGAACCGAGGATACGGCCGATGATACGTCCGAAACCACCACGGCTCCCGCTGATGACAATAATGACGGTGATGACAACAAGGAAAAGCCTGTATTGAAGATGGCAACCAATGCATACTTCCAGCCCTATGAATTCTACAAGGATGGAAAGATCGTTGGTATCGATGCTGAAATCGCGGCTGCTATTGCCGAGTATATGGGATATGAGCTCCAGATCGTAGATATGGAATTTGATTCCATTATCACTGCGGTCAAGGAAGGTTCCGTTGACTTCGGTATGGCGGGTATGACCGTTACCGAGAAGAGACTCCTTGAGATCGACTTCTCCAACAGCTATGCAACCGGTGTTCAGTCGATTATCGTGCCTGAAAATTCTCCTATTACCCATGTTGATGACCTGTATGCTGCTGGCGCAAACTACAAGGTTGGTGTTCAGCGCGGTACGACCGGTGACATTTATGCAACCGATGATTTCGGAGCAGAGAAGGTAACAACCTACGATAACGGTAACGGTGCGGTTCTTGCGCTGCTTGGCGGTGACGTTGATTGCGTAATTATCGACAATGAGCCTGCAAAGGCACTGGTAAACGCAAATGATGGTTTGAAGATTCTGGAGACCTCTTACGCAGATGAGGACTACGCAATCTGCATTAAGAAGGGAAATTCCGCACTGCTTGAGAAGATCAACGAAGCAATCGTTGCTCTGACGGCAGACGGAACGATTGACGAAATCGTTGCAAAGTATATTCCCGCAGAATAATTCGAAGTTACGATAAATGAAAAAGCAAAAAAATAGGAACGTTTCGACTTTCCTATTTTTTTGCCGTTTAGGAAGGCATTTTTTATGAAACAAAATAAACACCTTCGCAATTTTTTGATTGCTCTGATTGCTGTTGTGGTTTTGGTAGGTGTGTTTGCAACGATCATCTTGATCGATGGACTCAACAACCGTGCAAAGCAGGAAATAGATATTGCGCAGGCACAAGAAATGGTCGATGCTACGTTGGATTCTTTACCAAACAATGTGGCACTATCCTCAAAGTATATTCGTTCTCGCAGTGGTGTCACGGTCAATGACATTAAATATGGCACGCAGAAGGATATCATTTTGAGCTGTACTTATGAAACGATTGACGTTCGTACTACCATCGAGGAGAATGTCAACGATGTTTTGGGAAGCATATCGATCAATGACCCGAAAACGGGAAAGCCCAAAAACGCAACCAAGGTTCAGCTTGAGGTTGCGGATAAAATCCAAGATTTGTTGGAAAATGCTCCCACGTTAAGTGGTGAGATGGATGTTTATATTTATGAAACCAAAGAAGGACTGCAACTCTATCTTGCGGATGAGTTTGTTAATACGGCTTTCGGTGGAATTCTTGATGCTCAAAAGGTGGTACAAAATACTACCACGTTAACGGTGAACGGTGAGAGCGTAGATATTACCAACCGAAATTCGCTTCGCAATGGTTGTATCGCTTGCTTTAAACTCGTGAACTACGACATGACAAAACCCGATACATCCTCTAAGATACAGCGTGCCTTCAATGAGTTTAAAGAGGAATTTCACAGAAACTTTATTGAAGAAAACCGTTGGACTTATTTGGCACAGGGACTTGGAAACACGCTTGCAATTACAGCACTTGCTTTGATTCTTGGTGTCGCTATCGGTTTCCTTGTTGCTGCAATTCGTTGTACCAGTGCAAAAACGGGTAAATTGAAGATTTTGGACGGTATCTGTAAGGTGTATCTTGCCATCATGCGCGGAACCCCCGTTATGATACAGCTTCTGATTATTTATTTCGTTATTTTGCTTCCGTTGAACGTGGATAAATTCGTTGCGGCGGTGCTTTGCTTTGGTATCAACTCGGGTGCTTATGTTTCCGAAATCGTGCGCGGCGGTATTATGTCAATCGATGACGGTCAGATTGAGGCGGGTAGAAGCTTAGGGCTTGGATACGTTCCTACGATGTGGCATATTGTCATTCCTCAGGCATTTAAGGCGATTTTGCCGTCGCTTGCGAATGAGTTTATCGCACTCTTGAAAGAAACGTCTGTTGCATTCTATATCGGTGTAGCAGACTTGACACTCGGTGGATTGAAGATTCGTGCCATTACGTACAGTAACTTTATGCCTTTGATTGCGATTGCCGTAATTTATTTGATTTTGGTGCTTGGCTTGTCGTATCTGGTATCGCTTTTGGAAAGGAGGTTGCGTAAGAGTGAGAAGTAAAAAGGAACAAAAGCTCGTTGCGGATGCTCCTTGCAACCCCGATGCTTTGATTGAGGTTAGAAATCTCGTAAAAGATTTTAACGATGGAGAAATTAAAGTTCTCAGAGGCTTTGATTATTCCATTAAAAAAGGTGAAAAGATCGTTATTATCGGTCCCTCCGGCGGTGGAAAAAGTACGTTTCTTCGCTGCTTGAATCTTTTGGAAAAGCCGACTTCAGGAGAAATTTATTTTAACGGAGAGCGGATTACCGCGACCAAATGCAATATCAATCAGGTGAGAAAAAAGATGGGAATGGTGTTCCAGCATTTCAATCTCTTTCCTCACAAAACTGTACTGGAAAACTTGACTTTGGCACCTGTAAAGCTGAAGCTGAAAACCAAGGAAGATGCAATCGAGCGGGGAAAAGAACTTCTTCAAATGGTTGGACTTCCCGATAAGGCTGACGCGTATCCCTCGCAGCTTTCCGGTGGTCAGAAGCAACGTGTAGCAATTGCGCGTGCTCTTGCGATGGACCCTGAGGTCATTCTTTTCGATGAACCGACCTCGGCACTTGACCCTGAAATGGTTGGAGAGGTGTTAGATTTGATGAAAGAATTGGCACGTGAGGGAATGACCATGGTGGTTGTAACGCACGAAATGGGATTTGCTCGTGAAGTTGCCGATAAAATCCTCTTCATGTGTGATGGTGTGATCGCAGAAGAAGCACCGCCTGAGGAATTCTTTACAAATCCCAAAAACCCTCGCTTGCAGCAATTTTTGCAAAAAGTATTATAATGGAACAAATAAAAAAGGATCGGAATTTTCCGATCCTTTTTGTTGTTATTCGCTTAATTAGTCTTGTGCATCTTCTGCTTTTACATCTACGTTGCGAACAGCAGTTTTGAGAATTCTGATCTTTGTGCGGTCGTGTCCCGTTTCGATCATTACGGTTTCTTCCTTGATGCTAACGATTTTACCGATGATTCCGCCGATGGTCGTGATCTCATCGCCAACCTGCAGATTGTTTCTCATTGCATTGACTTCGCGCTCCTGCTTTTTCTGAGGTCTGATCATCAGAAAATACATTGCTGCGAAAATGACTACCATGAAAATAATGGTTCCGATAGTGCCTCCCATAAATAAAAACCTCCAAATTTCAAATATACCATATCATACCATATTTTTTTCAAAAAAGCAAGGGGTATTTGTAAATAAATTATGGATAAAATGCCTGAAAACGGAATTTAATTCGTAAAAGTGTTGAAATCATGATAAACTTGTGATATAATATATATAATTATGTATTATGGCATTTTATAATCAAAAGTCTTGGAGATTGTTTATGATATCAAATCCTTATATTGAATGCGGTAAAATTATTAATACCCACGGTTGCTTTGGCGCTTTAAAATTAGAATCCTGGTGTAATACGCCCAAGGAGCTTTCGGAGCTTCGTCGGCTGTATCTCAAAAAAGGAGAAAGCTATACCGAATATAAGGTTACAAAAGCATCGGTCTTTAAGCAATTTGTCATCGTTACTTTGGATACGGTGAATGATATGGATGTTGCTCTTGCCCTAAAGGGGCAGACCGTTTATGCAAATCGAAAGGATTTCCATTTGAAAAAGGGAGAATATTTCGTTGCTGACCTTGTCGGACTTTCGGTGATCGATGCTGACACGGGAAAGATTTACGGCACGTTACTTGAGACCATAAATCGAGGTGCTTCGGATATTTACGTAGTAAAAACCGAGGATGGAGAACGAATGATTCCTGCGGTTCCTGAGTTTATCGACCGTATCGAGATTGAGCGCGGCATTTTTGTCCGTCCGATTTCAGGAATGCTGGACTAACAAGAGGGCACTATGATTTTTGATATTATGACGCTGTTTCCCGATCTCGTGGAATACGTATTGGGAGAGAGCATTCTCGGACGTGCACAAAAACGTGGGGCGATCGAGGTGTCAACTTACCAGATTAGAGACTATTCTGAGGACAAACATCGCCGCGTAGACGATACGCCGTATGGCGGTGGAAAGGGAATGCTGATGATGGCGCCCCCTATTTCTCGCTGTTATGAGGCGATTTGTGAGAAGCGCTCGGATCAAAATTTGAGAAAAAAAGTAATCTTTATGTCTCCGTCGGGTTCTTTGCTGACGCAAAAAAAGGCAGAAGAGCTTGCAACTTACGATCAGCTTGTGATTTTGTGTGGACATTACGAGGGTGTCGACCGTCGTATTATTGACGAAATTGTAGATGAAGAGATATCGATTGGGGATTATGTGTTAACCGGAGGAGAAATTCCCGCATGTATTTTGGTGGATAGTGTGGCTCGACTTTGCGATGGCGTATTGTCTGACCCCGAATGCTATGAGCAGGAAAGTATCTCCAGCGGACTTGTGGAATATCCGCAGTACACGAGACCTTATGAATTTCACGGAGTCAAAGTTCCCGATGTATTGATTTCCGGGCACCATGAAAATATAGACCGTTGGCGTAAAGAACAAGCGATGGTGCTGACACTGAAAAATCGGCCTGATATTTTAGAAAAATACGGAAAGGAGTGATTGGATTGAAGAAAAATAAAATTCATACAGCGGATGCGGGAATCGATTCTGAGGAACGAAAGTCCGAAAAATCTACGGCATCTCTTGGGTTGATTTTGTTTTTGTTGGATAAGCTTTCCAATGCAATCTATCACGCTCTCTGTAATGGCTTTTTTGCAAAAATCTTTACGGCATATTCCAAGGAACAGGAGACTTTCGAAAACGGATTTCTCAGAAATCACTTTATTAGTGCAAAATTTAAGTCGTTTTTCTGGAAAATTCGTCAGTATATTTCGAAAGCGTTTGAGACCAGTTGGTTTTTAAATAAAACGAAAAACACGGCTCGTTCTTGGCTCGGTGTTTCACTAAGATCATATGGCAAATCATTGTTTTTCTTCGGTGTGTATACCGTCATTGTTTATTTGATTCGTTTGGTCGTTCCAAGTTTGCCTCATAGTGATATCGGATATTTGATCACGGGACTGTCGATATGTATCATAGCACTTCCCACATTCCTTTCTAAAGATAGTTTGGCTCAAGCGTTAGATTCGGGCATTCTTACCAATATGCTTTGTTCCGAATTTTTGGGATATCGCAAGGAATGCTTTGAAATTGCGCAAAAGGGAAGCAGAATCAAAAATAATATTCTTATTTTTCTTGGAATGATCTTGGGAATGTTTACGCTTTTTATTCACCCTCTGCTCATTCTGTTATCCCTTCTGTTGATTCTTGCGGTTGTTATTATTTTGAATACGCCTGAAATTGGCGTGTTGTTTGCGTTATTTTTCCTACCGTTTTTATCTTTCTTTGATATTCCCGCTACAATTTTGGGAATCGAGGTATTGCTAACGGCAATTTCTTATTTTATCAAGCTAATTCGAGGCAAGCGAATTTTACGAATTGAATTAATCGATCTTGCAGTGTTGCTGTTTTTCCTACTACTCTTCTTTTCGGGAACAATTACGGCGGGGGGAGAAAAGGGACTGGAAGAGGTGTTGCTCTCTTGTTGTTTGATGCTTGGCTATTTCCTAACGGTAAACCTGATCAGAACAGAGCTGTGGCTCAAACGATGCGTGTTAGCTTTCACTTTTTCTGGGACTGCCGTTGCGATTTGGGGGATTGTTCAATATTTCTTTGCCTCCGTATTGGTTGATGCTTGGGTCGATCGTGAATATTTTTCCGATATTTCTCGTCGAGCCGTTTCGCTATTTGAAAATCCCAACGTACTTGCGTCGTATTTGGTATTGGTTCTTCCGTTTGTCTTGTTGATGTTTTTGTATGCACAACGCGGAAGAGAAAAAACTCTGTACTTTATTTCGCTTTTCGCGGTTCTTACGTGTATTGTTTTGACGTGGTCGAGAGGTGCTTGGCTTGCGACAATTGCTTGCCTTTTGGTTTTTGGATTTATTTATTCCAAAAAAACATTACGTTCAATCTTCCTTTTCGCATTGACGATTCCTTTTTGGACGATTCTCATACCAAGCTCGATTACAAAACGATTTTTAAGCATCGGAAATCTTGCGGATTCTTCGACCGCATACCGTTATTATACGTGGAAGGGTTCGTGGAATTTGATTCAGGAATATTTTATGGGAGGAATCGGTTACGGAACTTCCGCATACCAAACCGTCTATCCTCAATTTGCGTATGCTGGAATTGAAGCGGCAGAGCATAGTCACAGCTTATTCTTGCAAATTTTTATTGGGCTTGGAATCGGCGGTCTTTTGAGCTTTTTCTGTATTCTTTTCCTTGCGGCACAAATGAATTTCGAATATCTAAAGCAGAGCCAAAATGTTCGGGCAAAGATTTTTGTAATCGCTTGTATGTGTTCAATCATTGGAGCGCTTGTGATGGGACTTTTTGATTTTATTTGGTATAACTACAGAATTTTCTTCCTCTTTTGGGCAGTCCTCGGACTTGCCTGCGCTTGTATCCGCGTAGGTCGAGCAGAGGAAAGCAGACAGACTTGTATCGCTGAATATGAAGAAAACAGCGCAACAATGGATCTTGATTTTTGATCTGATATTACAGAAAGGATTTTGAATAAATGAATCATTCAATCAATGGAACGTCTACTTTCGGTAAAGTCAAGAAGAAAAACAAAAACGGTCGGTTTAATTTTATCGATTTGATTTTAGTCGTATTGATTTTATTAGTTATCGCAATTCTCATTCAGGTATTTTCACCGATTTCTTTGATTAAAAATCTTGCTTCCAATCAAACGAAGGAGATTCAATACACGGTGGAATTTTTAGGAGTGGATCAGGAATTTATCGATAGAATTAAGGAAGATGACCTTGTGATCAATTCTGTGACCAAAAACAATATGGGAACCGTGGTTGCTGTAGACTACAATACAAAATACTCAGAGCTTCAATACGTTGAAAACGGAACAGAAGGCGAAGGTATTCTTTCGGAATATCCCAATAGGTATAATTTGCTCGTAACCATTTCTGCGACGGCAGATTATGTGAAAGAGAATGGATACTCTGTCAATGCTACAAGAATTGCCGTAGGAGAAAAACTTGATCTTCGTTTCCCTGACTATGTTTCTGAAGGATATTGTATCGGTTTAGATACCGACGTAGACTGAAAAGAGGTAAGTGTTTATGAAAGAAAAAAGAATCAAGCAACAAGAGAACCTCAAACATGGGCCCAGATTTAAAATACTAGACGCTGTAATTATTCTTTTGATAATTACCTCGGTTGTTGGTATTTACTTTCGCTATAACGTATTTGAATCTTTGAAAAATCAAAAGGATATTAAGGAGTATGTTGTATCCTTCTCAGTTCAAAATATTCGAAGATCTACTACAAACTATCTTGATATTGACGATGTCGTTTATTATGAAGAAGATGGAGAAAAGTTGGGTGAGCTGATCGGATATGCGGCAGAATCTTTTAACGCATTGCGCCCCACTCCTGCTTCCGAATATTTTGTGGATCAAAATGGAAATACCGTGCAGGTTTTTTATCCAAACAGTGAATCTATGGATGCTCGTGTGGATGTAGAAGGAAAACTTCTGTGCGAAGGTACGTATTCCGACGAAAGCGGCTTTTTGGTGAACGGAACTCGTTATTTGGCACCCGGACAGACCGTAGAGATATATACGGAAATGGTCAGCTTGACAATGACTGTCAAAGAAATCATTCTGTCAGAATAAAAAGCTACTTTTTCTCCAAATTCTTCAGAATTCTGATAAATGTGTGTAAAATGAAGAGTAAAATTGGTTTTTTTGATGAAAATTTTGTTCATTTTCACCAATATTTCACTCTTGATTTTAAACAGATTTTTTGATATACTATTATATATAGAAATGACCTCATGGATTGTTTTGTCGAATCCATGGACTGTCGATCGAAGAACAGGAGCGATATTTATGGTAAAAAGAGACGTTGTAATTACGAACAATATTGGTTTGCACGCTAGACCTGCCACCTTTTTTATTCAAAAGGCAAATAGCTTTCAAAGTTCTATTTGGATTGAAAAGGATGATCGCAAGGTGAATGCAAAAAGTTTGCTTGGCGTTCTCTCTATGGGTATTGCAAAGGGAATGACTGTGACATTGATTGCAGACGGAAAAGACGAAGACGGTGCAATTAGCGGATTGATTGATTTGATCCAGACCGGATTTATGGAATAAAAAATCAACGGGTTGTTTCGTACAGCCCGTTTGTTATTTTGGCGAAAGGAGAAGCACAAATGCCGAACGATAGAAAACATTTTGATGCATTGTTAGAAAAAGCAAATACGTTGCCTCTTTCTCCTGGAGTTTATTTGATGCGCGATAAAAACGGAAAAGTAATTTACGTTGGAAAGTCGCGCAAACTAAAAAACCGTGTTTCTCAGTATTTTCAAAATAATCAAAAGAACTCGAAAACCGAAAAAATGGTACGACTTGTTGATGATTTTGAATATATTCTTTGTCGGACAGAAATGGAAGCACTGACGCTTGAGAATACACTGATCAAGCAATATTTACCAAAGTATAATATTAGGTTGAAGGATGCCAAATCCTACCCTTATATCAAAATTACGGCAGGCGAGTATCCAAAAATTATCTATACCAGATCCAGACTTTCGGATAACGCAAAATATTTCGGCCCATTTTCGGGAACCTCTACCGTATTTTCTGTATTGGATATTCTCCATAAATCCTTGGGAATCCCTAGCTGTAAACGGAATTTTCCCAAAGAGATTGGAAAAGAGCGTCCCTGTATTTATTATCAAATGAAACAGTGCTGCGGTGTATGTACAGGGCGGGTTTCTACAGAAGAATATAGCGCATTGATTCGTTGTGCTACCGATATTTTGCGTGGCCATACCGCAGGAGCAATCGAACGGTTGGAAGAGCAAATGAACGTCTTTGCCGAAGACGAGCGATTTGAATCTGCGGCAAAATGTAGAGATACGATTATGGCGCTTCGCAATTTGAACCAAAAGCAACACGTGGTAGCATCTCCCGATACCAATATGGACGTTTTTGCATTATATTCCGACGAAGTATTTGCTTGTGTTTCCGTGATGTACGTTCGCGATGGTGCCGTTACCGATAAAGCGGATTTTTTGTTGGAGAACGACGTTCTGACCGATAGTGCGGCGATGAGTGCCTTTTTGACAGAGCATTATTTGCGAAAAGATTCGATTCCAAAGCAAGTGATGTTGTCCTTTGATTTAGAGGATGACGATCAAAGCTTGTTGGAAGACTTTTTAACTGAGCGTGCAGGACGCAAGGTAACTGTCAAACGTCCTGAGCGAGGAACGTATTTCGCACTTTGCAAGACTGTGCTTGATAACGCAGAGGAAAAAGTGCGGCAAACCCGTCTTGAGGCACAAAAAGATGATGCTGTACTGTTTTCTTTGGCAGAAATTTTATCTTTGGAAACGATTCCAGAACGAATTGAAGCTTATGATATTTCTAATATCGGAAACGAAAATATTACAGCGGGGATGATCGTTTTTCAAAATGGTAAGCCGAAAAAAAGCGATTATCGCCTCTTTCGCATCCAATCGGTTTCTCATGCCGATGACTATGCTTCGATGCGAGAAGCAATCACACGCCGTATTAAGCATCTGAAAGAAGATCAGAATGGTTCTTTCGCGGAGTATCCTGATTTGCTGTTGATTGACGGCGGTCGCGGACACGTCGGTGTGGTACGAGAAGTTCTTCAACAAGAAGGGATTGATATTCCCGTATTTGGAATGGTCAAGGACGATTATCATAAAACACGAGCCCTTTGTACCGAAGACCAAGAGATCAATATTGCCCGTGAAAAAGCGATCTTTATGCTGATCTATAAAATTCAGGAAGAGGTTCATCGCTTTACCGTGGTGCAGACGACGAATGCGAAAAGGAAAACAATGAAGCATTCTTCACTTGAAAAGATTGAAGGAATCGGCGCGGTGAAAGCAAGGAAATTGATGGGTGCCATGGGGACGCTTGCAGCAATCAAAAAGGCATCGGCTGCGGAACTGGTAGCCATTAGTGGCATTACGCAAACAGATGCACAACGGATTTATAACTATTTTCATCCCGAAACGGGAAAAGACATTCGTGAGGAATAAAATATGATGCGTATTATTACGGGAAAAGCGAAGGGAATTCGCTTAAAGACGCTAGAGGGAGACACCACAAGACCTACGGCGGAAAGAGTCAAAGAAGCGGTGTTTTCGATGCTTCAATTTGATTTAGAGGGACGTGAAGTACTGGATCTTTTTGCAGGTTCCGGACAGCTTGGTTTGGAAGCGCTTAGTCGTGGTGCGGCACATGCTGTGTTGGTGGATAAATCCAAGGCGGCGGTAAAAATTATTGAGGAAAATGCCATTAAAACAAAGCTAGCACTTGAGTGTACGATCAAGCTTTTGGATGCGATGGACTATCTTCGCCGAAATCGAGGAGAAAAATTTGATATTATCTTTTTAGATCCCCCGTATGCGGCAGGGCTTTATGCACCGATTCTTCGTCTGATGATGGAGTGCGGAAATTTAAAGCCGACCTCTCTCATTGTTTGTGAAAGCGATACGGATGAGATTTTTGCAGGTGATACGATGCTTTCGGAATCTTTTAAAGTTCACAAAAAATCTCGGTACAGTAGAACGGTGATTACCGTTCTTTCACTGAGGGGAGAAGAATAATGAAAAAGAAAATCGCAATCGTACCGGGAAGCTTTGACCCGATTACATTGGGACATTTGGATGTGATCGAACGAGCCGCAGAACGTTACGATCTCGTTTACGTTGCCGTGATGGTTAATTCTGAAAAAAACTATATGTTTTCTATGGAGCAGAGAAAACGTATTGCCGAAGTGGCGGTGGGAAACCGTCCGAACGTAAAAGTGATTTCTTCCGAAGGAATGCTTTGGTCGCTTGCGAAAGCGCTTGGAGCTGTTGCGATTATCAAAGGCGTTCGTAATGACATCGATCTTTCCTACGAGAAAACGATGGCGGAATACAATTCTGCACACTATTCTGCGGCAGAAACAGTTCTTTTGCCTGCGAAGGAAAAATACCTGAACATCAGTTCAACAATCGTCAGAACGAAGATTTTAGCGCATGAAGACCTTTCTGAACTATTGCCGCGCGAGGCAATCGACGAAATCCAAAAAATTTTTCCGATCACCGTATAAAACCAAAGACTTGTCCTAAAAAAATAAATACAAGCACGCATTGCCGTGTTCTACTTCACGTAATCCTCCCATATATTTTATTGAAAAATATATCGGGAGGATTTTATTATGGCTGAGCATTCGATTTATCAGGATATTGCCGAACGAACGGGGGGCGATATCTACATTGGCGTTGTTGGTCCCGTTCGTACAGGGAAATCAACCTTTATCAAGCGTTTTATGGAATCTTTGGTGTTGCCGAATATCGACGATAATTATTCCAGAGATCGTGCGCGCGATGAAATGCCGCAATCTGCCGCAGGAAAAACGGTGATGACTACCGAGCCGAAATTTGTGCCTGATGAGGCGGTAACCATTAAGATTGACGATTGTGCCTCCTTGCGTGTCAAAATGATCGATTGTGTGGGATATATCGTTTCCGAAGCACTCGGTACGATTGAAAACGGTCAGGCACGTATGGTACATACGCCGTGGCAGGAAGAACCGATGCCTTTTGTGGAAGCCGCGGAAATGGGAACGGAGAAGGTGATTCAAGAACATTCAACGATCGGTATGCTGATTACGACCGACGGAACCATCGGTGAGATTTCGAGAGACAGCTACGTTCCTGCCGAGGAGAGAATTGTCAACGAGCTCAAAAGCATCGGAAAACCGTTTGCGATGATCTTAAACTCAGCCAATCCTTCATCGGAGGAGGCAATCGCACTTGCTTACGAGTTAGAAGCAAAATATGACGTTCCTGTAGCACTTGTGAGTTGTATTGATTTGGACGCAGAGGATATTCGTCATATTCTTGAGTTGGTGTTGCACGAATTTCCCGTGTCGGAGATTTCGGTAGAATTGCCTGTTTGGATGGAGGCATTGGAAGCGGATCATAAAATCAAAGCCTCGTTGCAGAGCTCGCTTTGTGCTTGTGCCGATAAAATTCATAAAACGGGCGACTTGAAGAATGGCTTTGGCGATCTCGAAAACAATGAATATGTCTGCGGAGTCCGTATGGAGGAGATCGATCTCGGTACGGGAAAGGCAAAGCTTCACCTCAGTTTCGATGATGCCTTGTATTATTCGGTACTCAGCGAGCTGAGTGGATTTGAAATTACGGGAGAGCGCGCGCTGATTGATCTTCTGAAAGAGCTTTCCGTGATGAAAGGACAGTACGAACGCGTTTCGGAAGCTCTAGCTATGGCGGAAGAAAAAGGATACGGCATTGTGATGCCGAGCATTGAGGAGCTTCATCTGGAAGAGCCGCAGATCGTAAAGCAATCGGGCGGTTACGGCGTTCGTCTGTGTGCCTCAGCGCAATCGATTCACTTGATTCGTGCTAATATTGAAACCGAGATCAATCCGATTGTGGGAACGGAGCAACAGTCGGAAGAGATCGTTCGCTATATGCTTCGAGAGTTTGAGGAAGAGCCACAAAAAATTTGGGAATCGAACGTTTTCGGCAAGAGTCTTTATGAGCTTGTCAACGAGGGGCTGCATACGAAGCTCGAGCACATGCCCGAAGAATCTCGTACCAAGCTTTCCGAAACCTTGGAGCGAATCATCAATGAAGGTAGCGGTGGACTGATTTGTATTATTTTGTAATATCACTCAAGAAAACGGAGTAAGGATTTTCCTTGCTCCGTTTTTTTGTTGACAAGCGTTTTGAAATATGGTACAATAATTCTATATTCTTAATCGTAGAAAGAAGAATTTTATGGATCGAAAATTTATGCAGGAGGCACTTCTTCTTGCGAAGCAGGCAAAAGAGATGGGGGAAGTCCCCGTAGGTGCGGTGATCGTAAAGGACGGAAAGATTCTTTGCGGTGCGTGCAATCTGCGCGAAAAAAACGGAATGGCGACCGCGCACGCTGAATTGCTTGCAATTGAAGAAGCTTGTCGTATTCTTGGCGATTGGCATCTTTGCGGTTGTACCCTCTATGTAACGCTTGAGCCTTGTCCAATGTGTGCGGGGGCCATTGTAAACTCGCGGATTGCCCGTGTTGTTTATGGGGCAAAGGATGCAGTCGCGGGTTGTTGCGGAAGCATTTTAAACCTCAATCACTATCCATTCAATCATTCGTTTGAATTGCAAGGCGGTATCTGTGAGGACGAATGTCGGACTATCTTACAAGATTTTTTTAAAGAACAAAGAGAGAACGTATGCAAAATCAAAAAGTAAAAAGTTATCTTTATGGAATGAAAAAAGCCATTCCTGTGTTGATCGGCTTTTTGCCCGTAGCAATTACTTATGCGATTATGGCGCGCGGGGCAGGTCTTACCGCGGGTGAAACGGTGGGAATGTCTGCCGCTGTCTTTGCAGGAGCAAGTCAGATTATGGCAGTGGGAATGCTTGCCGGCGGAGCAGGGAGCTTTTCGATTATTTTAGCAACCTTTGTGCTCAATTTGCGGCATATTATTATGAGTACGTGTGTTTTTCACCGACTCAAAACCAAAAATTGGCTCGCTCGCATCGTTTCAGGCTTTGGCGTGACCGATGAAACCTTTGCGCTCTATACGACCGAGGATGAAAACAACTGTAATGAATTTTTTATGCTCGGACTCATTACCGTTTCCTATCTTTCGTGGGTACTTGGAGCGGTCATTGGAATCGTCGCAAGCAATATTCTGCCACCAAGCTTGGCATCAAGCTTCGGTGTTGCACTGTATGCGCTTTTCTTGGCACTGATTGTTCCTGATGTAAAAAAAGATCTTCGCTTGTTGGTTTGTGTCATTCTTACCGTTCTTCTCAATACGATGCTTTCCTTTTTGATGGAGAGTAGTTGGGCAATTATTCTTTGCACTCTTCTTGGAGCGGCAATTGGCGTTTGGCTGATGGAAGGTAGGATGTTTTGCCAAAAGCCATCGAATGAAACGGAGGTGGATGCAAAATGATTCCGCTTCTGATTTTTGGAATGGCGGCGGTGACCTTTTTACCGAGGGTCCTTCCCGCATTTCTCGTTGAAAAGCTCAAATTCAACCGCTACGTGGATCGTTTTTTGCGCTTAATTCCATATACCGCGATGGCGGCATTGATCTTTCCCGGCGTCCTTTCGGTCGATCCTACGCGATGGTATGTCGGTGCTGTCGGTGCGATCGTTGCGATTGCATTGTCTTGTATTCCAAAGATTTCTTCGGGAATCGTTGTGGTCGCATCGGTGCTGTCGTTACTGATATTTTTTATTTAACGTGAGGTGAGAAAATGAAAATTACACTCAATCCCGACGAGGGAATTGTTCGTATGATTCAAACGGGTCTGGAGCAAAGCGGAGGATACTGTCCTTGCCGCAGAGAAAAGACCGAAGAAAATAAATGTATGTGCCGCGAATTCAAAGAGCAGATCAAAGATCCGAATTTCGAGGGCTATTGCCATTGTATGCTGTATTATAAGAGCTTGCAGGAATAAACAACCGATGACTGCACAAGTCCGTTCTTAACAGACTTATGCAGTCATCGGTGATTTTTATAAATCTTCGTTTGGCGTTTTTTTCATAAAATATATGATAAACGGAACAGAGATGAGACCAGTGAGGATATCTCCAACAGGCTGTGCAATCTGAATTCCGAGAATTCCGAAGAAATGCACGCCGATAAAGAGTACGGGGATAAAAGCAAGTCCCGAGCGTAAGATCGATAAGAAGGAGGCGGTTCCTGCTTTTCGGATACTTTGATAGAGCATATTGATAGGAACCGACAGCGGCATTGCCAGAAGTCCAAGACTTGCATAGCGAAGGGCGGGCGCGCCGATCCGAACTGTGGCATCACTCGGCTGGAAGAGGTAAACGATCTCTTCCGCAAAAACGAGCGAGAGTGTAGAAAGTACCGCTACCACGATAAAACCGAGCACCGAGGTGAAAATGAGTCCTTGCTTGACACGTTTGTATTTCTTTGCCTGATAGTTAAAGGAGGCGACAGGTTGGAATCCTTGTCCGATACCGAGTCCTACGCAGAGGACGAGGGAATAGAAGCGTCCGACCACACTCATCGCGGCAATGGCGGCGTCGCCAAAGGGCTTTGTGAGGTTATTGAGAAGTCCGTTGGAGAGCGAGGTCAGACCTTGGCGGATCAGCGACGGAAATCCGACCTTGACGATCGAAATATAAACCGAAGCCTTTCGGCTCATTGCGCAAAGCGAAATCGAGCCTTGCGCCATCCGTTTATACAGAATCAAAAGAATGGCAAAGCTGACCATCTGTGAAATTGCCGTTGCCATTCCCGCACCAAAGACACCGAGACCGAAAACGCGAATGAGAAGATAATCTCCGAAGATATTGAGAATACCGCCTGCCGTCAAACCGATCATTGCGTAAAATGCCTTGCCCTCATAACGGAGATTGTTATTGAGGATCATGGAACAGATCAAAAACGGACACGCGACGAGTACCCAAAATCCGTAATCGCAGGCATAAGGGAGAATCGTTTCGGTGCTTCCAAGCAAGCGCATCAGCGGACGCAAACAGCAAAGACCGCTCAATAGAAGAACAAGTCCCGCAATTGCACCCGTGAAAAAGGCACTAGATACGTATTCTGTGGCTTCTTTTTTGTTTTTATCTGCAAGCGCTTTTGCAACAAAGGTGCCCGAACCGTGTCCAAGCATAAACGCAATCGCCTGGATGATGGTTTGCAGAGAGAAGAGAATACCTGTTGCCGCTTGTTGGCTTTCACCAAGCGTACCGACAAAATAGGTATCGACCAGATTATAAATGCTTGTGATCAGCATCGAGATGGTCGTCGGAATGCCGAGACGGACGATCAAGCGAGATACGGGCGTTTGGGTCATTTTTTGATAATGACTATCAATAGAAACTACTGACACTTTGTTATCCTTTTCTTTTGATATACTTTTCTTAATTTTTCGGTTCGATGATGCCACCGCCGAGGACGATGTCACCGTCATAAAATACCACCGATTGGCCTGGGGCGATCGCGCGTTGCGGTTCGTCAAAGACGAGCTTGATGCGGTCGTTTTCCAAGCGAATCAAGGTGGCGGGCGCAGGGGTATGGCGGTATCGAATTTTTGCCATGACACGCAAGCTTTCGTCAAAGTTGTTATAGAGAAAATTGAGCTTGGTTGCGGTCAGCTCCTTGGAATAAAGCTCGGCATCGGTGGTTAAGGTGACCGTGTTTTCGCTTGGTTTTTTGGTTGCGACAAACGCTGGATGCCCCAAAGCAATCCCAAGACCTTTTCGCTGACCGACCGTATAATGAATTAAGCCTTGATGCTCTCCGAGAATTGTTCCGTCGGGAGAAACAAAATTACCTTTTGGAAATTTACGTCCTGTTTGTTCTTGAATAAACGACGCATAGTCTCCATCGGGAATAAAGCAAATGTCCTGACTGTCCGAGCGGTGCGCGTTCTCAAAATGTTCTTTTTCGGCAATGCTTCGAATTTCGGCTTTGGTGTAATTACCAAGCGGAAGAATCAGATAGGGAAGGATTTCTTTTTTGATCGACCATAGGAAATAGGATTGATCCTTTGAGGCATCTGCCGCTTTTTTGAGCTGCCATTCACCGCGTTCGTTTTGCTCCACCTTGGCATAATGTCCCGTAGCAAGAAAATCATAGCCGCGCTCCATAGCAATCTCAAAAAGCTTTCCGAATTTCAAGCATCGGTTGCATTCTACGCACGGGTTTGGTGTCAATCCCGCAATATAGTCAGAAATAAAGCGGTTTACCACACAAGCTTGGAAATCATCATTGAGAACCACCGTATCGTGGGACATCGATAAGCGATCGGAAATTCGCTTGGCATCATTGGAGTTTGTTGGATCAGAACCCCAAAGCTGCATCGTAATCCCCATAGCGTCATATCCCATTTCTTGTATCAAATGAGCGCAGACCGAGCTGTCGATCCCGCCACTCATTGCGATAAGCACCTTTTTTTTCGTCATAACTACCTCGTTTAACGTTCCCATTCGAGTCTTGCAAGCTCGCCGTCCTCGCGAAGTCCTTCAAAATCCCATTGGCGAAGGATTTCAAAGACGGCAATTGCAACCGAATTAGAAAGGTTGAGTGAGCGAATGGTGTTTCGCATTGGAATGCGAACACATCGCTCATAGTTTTTGCAAAGAATCTCTTCCGGAATTCCGCGAGACTCTTTGCCAAACATAATGAATACGCCGTCGGGGGAGGGAGAAACCTCGGTATAGGCACGCGGTGCTTTCGTTGTAAAATAGTAAATTTTTTCCAGCGCATCGGGATTCTTTGCGAGAAAATCCTCGTAGCTGTCATAATACGTAATGTCAAGCTTGTCCCAATAATCCAGCCCCGCACGCTTGAGCTTTTTGTCGTCAATTTCAAAGCCCATTGGACGGATAATGTGCAAAGCCGCCCCAGTTGCGGCACAAGTTCTTGCAATATTTCCCGTATTTTGTGGAATTTCGGGTTCGTGTAAAACAATGTTGATTTTCTTCATAATACCACTCTTTTTTCTCAATATACCAATATTATAGTCCCTTTTTTCCATCTTTGCAAGAGATTTGTCAAGAAAAAAAGGAAAAAGAAAAAAGTTTACAATCATTTCCCCCCACTACCACCATAAAACCCTTGAAAAAAAGTCAAAAATGTAGTATAATAATATGAATATATTTTTTTGGAGGTCTTAGTATGGGACTTGGCGATAAACTCTTTGGTACGTACAGTGAAAGACAGTTAAAGAAAATAGATAAATTCGTAGATTACATTGAATCCTTGGCACCGAAGTATTCGGCAATGTCCAATGAGGAGCTTGCCGGCACGACGGAGGTTTTAAAGGCACGTCTTGCCGATGGTGAAACGCTTGAGGACATTATGGCGGATGCGTATGCTGCTATTCGTGAAGCGGACGACCGTATTCTCGGAAAGCGTCCCTTCCGTGTGCAGATTATTGGTGGTATCATTCTTCATCAGGGAAGAATCGCTGAAATGAAAACGGGTGAGGGTAAGACCCTAGTGGCTACGATGCCCGCATATCTCAATGCCCTGACAGGAAAAGGGGTTCACGTCGTTACAGTTAACGATTATCTTGCACGTCGTGACAGTGAAGAAATGGGCAGAGTCTATGAATTTATGGGACTTCGTACAGGTCTTGTTGTTCACGGACTAACTCCTGCGCAAAAGAAAGAATCCTATGCTGCTGATATTACCTACGGAACTAACAACGAATTCGGATTTGACTATCTGCGTGACAATATGGTGGTTTATCAGGAAAATATGGTACAGCGCGGACACAATTTTGCCATCGTCGACGAGGTGGACTCGATTTTGATTGACGAGGCAAGAACACCTTTGATTATTTCGGGTGCTGGTGAAAAGTCAACTGATATGTACGACCGTGCCGATACGATTGCCAGAAAAATGCGCAAATTCGTCATTAAGGAAATGGATTCCAAGGAGAGCTATGACGAGATTGATGCAGACTATATCGTGGACGAAAAGGCAAACAACGCAATTCTGACGCCGAGCGGAGCAAAGAAAGCGGAAGCTTTCTTTGCAATCGACAATCTTTCCGATCCCGAAAACTCCGAAATTGCACATCATATCAATCAAGCCATCCGCGCGCACGGTATTATGAAGCGCGACGTGGATTACGTGGTCAATGACCAGGGCGTTATGATCGTCGATGCCTTTACAGGCCGTCTTATGCCCGGCAGACGTTATTCCAACGGACTCCATCAAGCGATTGAAGCCAAGGAAGGCGTAAAGATTGAGAAAGAAAATAAGACGCTTGCAACCATCACCTTCCAGAACTACTTCAGAATGTATTCGAAGCTTTCGGGTATGACGGGTACGGCGCTAACCGAGGATCTAGAATTCCGTGAAATTTACGGACTAGACGTTATTGAGATTCCCACCAATCGTCCGATGATTCGCAAAGATCATTCGGATGCCGTTTACAAAACGGTGGAGGGAAAATACGATGCCGTGATTCAGCAGATTATCAAGTGTCACGAAAAAGGACAGCCTGTGCTTGTCGGTACGGTTTCGATCGATAAGTCGGAGGAGCTCTCCCGTAGATTGAAGCGTCAGGGAATCGCGCATACCGTTCTGAATGCAAAATATCACGACCGAGAGGCAGAAATCGTTGCTCAGGCAGGTAAGCTTGGCGCGGTTACAATCTCTACCAATATGGCAGGACGTGGAACCGACATTATGCTTGGCGGAAACGCCGAATATATGGCAAAAAAAGAAATGCGCAAGATGGAAATAGATGACGATCTGATCGCAATGGCAACAGGTACGGCGGAGATCGACAACGAGGACGTACAAAATGCCAGAAAGATTTTTCGCGAGCTGTATGAAAAATTCAAGCAGGAGATTGCTCCCGAGGCAGAGCAGGTTCGTGAAGCGGGTGGTTTGTATATTCTCGGTACCGAGCGTCATGAAAGCCGACGCATCGACAATCAGTTGCGCGGTCGTTCGGGACGTCAGGGTGACCCCGGTGAGTCGAAATTCTATCTTTCGTTGGAAGACGATCTGATGCGTCTGTTTGGCTCGGAGCATCTGATGGGAATGGTCGATCGCCTTGGGCTTCCCAATGATATGCCGATCGATGCAAAGATCCTTTCCAATCGAATCGAGGGGGCTCAGAAGAGAATTGAAGATCAGAACTTCAAGCGCAGAAAGCACGTTCTGACTTATGATGACGTGATGAATCAGCAGAGAAACGTTATTTATAAGCAGAGAAACGACGTTCTTCGTGGCGAAGATATCAGCAATACCATCCAAAAGATGATTTTGGCAACCATTCGTGAAAATGTGGATACCTATTTGCACGGTGAAGAAGTGGAGCTTTGGGATTTCACGGGTCTGCGCGAGGCGTATAAAGGAATTTTGACTACTTCCGAGGATTTCCAATACGAAGAAAACGAGCTTAAAAAGCTGAAGAGTGAAGATGTTTGTGAGGAGCTTTCAAAGCGTGCGCTTGCACTGTATCACGAAAAAGAGCAAATGGTCGGAGAGGAACGTTTCCGCGAATTGGAGCGCTCGGTACTCTTACAGAACGTAGATCGAAATTGGATGGATCATATCGATGCGATGGAGGATCTCAAAGACAGTATTCGCCTGCAGTCTTACGCACAGCGTGATCCTGTCAACGAATACCGTATTCAAGGCGCGGATATGTTTGACGCGATGGTCAGCGATATTCGTGACCGTACGGCTCGTATGATTCTCTCGGTTACCATTCATACACCCGATGTGAAACGCGTTCAGTTGGCAAAACCTCTCAAGGAAGGTTTTGAGGGGAACGAACAAAAAAAGCCGAAAAAGATTAGCGTTGTTCACCGTGCGGAGGAATCTACAGGTAGAAATGATCTATGTCCTTGCGGATCGGGAAAAAAGTATAAAAAGTGTTGCGGTGCCCCCGCAAACAATCAATAACCAACCGAATGGCGACACGGTTTTAAAACTAAGACCGTGTCGCTTCAAAAAGGAGAAAATCTATGGGCTTCGGCTTGCTTTTTATCGGATATTTCGTTGCAAATTTGATGACGTTAAATCCGCTTGGATCAATTTTTCGAATTCTTGGATACGGAATCATTCTTGTATCGATTTTAAAGCTTCGAAAATACCATCACGCGTTTCTGTTATCCGTCTTTACAACGCTATGGATGCTTTTGGTTGCGGGAGCATTTGTTTTTGCTGATATTACGGGTGTTTATCGGAATATCATCGGTTACATAGAGCAGGGCAGTTCCTTTCTATTTCTCACGTTGCTTTTATATGCAGTTTGGAAAATTTCCAAAGAAACGGGCGTAAAAAAATTGGCAGATTCCTCGATACGGAACTTTATTTTCATTTCTTTTTACTATGCTGTTTGTATTTTAGAATATCTTCCTTTTGCTGTGATTGATAACATACGAGGAGAACTGAGAATTATTTCCTTGGTTTTGTATTTCTCCTGTATCCTCTTGAATATGCTTCTTTTGGGACAATGTTATGCCAATATTTGTGATGAAAAAGATGCTGAAATGTTGAGAAAACCCTCTCGCTTTGCGTGGATCAATCAGTTTCGCGAAGAGTTTGATCGCAGAGAAGAAAAAGCAAGAGCGGAAACTGAAGCATATCGCAAAGAAAAGTTTGAAAAAAGAAATAAAAGGAAAAAAAGATGAAACAAAAAAAAGATTTTTTGGGACTTTCATGGATCATTTTTGCACTTTGTTTTTTATTCAATCCCACCTTACACTTGATCGATCCGCTTCCTGATTTTATCGGATATATTTTCCTTTGTTTGGCATTTTCCAAATTGGCGGATCTCAATGACGAGATTGAAAGCACTGTTGCTGTTTTTCGTAAAATGATTTGGGTCGATGCTGCAAAATGGCTCGCTATCTTTATTACCTTTACTATGTCGGCTTCGGGAGAAAAAAATTCCTCGGTATTGCTTTGGACGTTTGTTTTTGCTACGATAGAACTGATCTTTTTGCTTCCGACCTATACAAAACTCTTTGAAGGAATAGCAAAATTAGGATACTTTCATAGCAACACCGCAATTCTCGGTAGGATGAAAAAAGGAAAAAGTGCCACAGATCGGGCAAAGAGAGCAACGATTATCTTTGTTTGTGTTAAAGCAATTTTTACGGTCCTTCCCGAATTTGCTGATTTGTCGAATGCGGCATATCAAGAAGACAGCGGCTTTGTCAGTCTCTACCGATATATTGGATTGATGCGTGGCTTCGCTATTTTGGTCGTTTTGATTGTCGGACTGTTTTGGTTTTTCCGTCTACAGCAGTATTTCTATCGTTTGCGACACGATCACGAATTGGTTCTTTCACTTTCCAATTCGTATCAAACAAATGTTCAACCGCAGCTTGGAAAGTTTGTTCAAAGAAGATTTAAAATTTCTTATGTTTTCTTGGTTCTTGCTTTGATTTTCAGTATGGATTATCGCTTGGACGGTATTACGCTTTTTCCGGATATTCTTTCCGCGATTGCCGTGATCTTTGTTTTTTTGACGCTATCGCATAATATTTCGCTAAAAAAAGCACCGTGGATCATCGCATCCGGATTTTACTTATTGACTTCGATTGTCTCTTTTGTGCTTGAGCAAAGATTTTTCTTTCATTATTCTTTTACAACGATCCTTAAAAACGATACGGCGATGATGATTTACAGTGCTTACGTACTTTGTAACTTTTTGAAGGTTCTTGCTTTTTTGTTGGCATTGTATTTGATTCTTCGTGCACTCTATCAAATCATTCAAATACATACGGGAACAACACTCGGGATAGAATACATTGACGAGCGAGTCGTGTCGATGGAAAAAGAATTGCATAAGGAGCTTCGTCGTCCCGTCTTTTTGGCTATGATTTCTGCAATTCTTTACGGTATTTCGGATATATGTTATGATATATTTGCACCGATGCTCAGTGGAATTTATATGGACGGTTCCGGTGTCTTTGGTACGTTTAGCAACATCCAAAATCATTACGGTTGGCTCAAAACAACCAATATCCTGATTCTCGCAATTTGTATTGGATTGTTTATTCGTGCAATGTCTTATATTTTATTGGCTATTCGAGAAAAATATATGTTGGAATAAACTTTATTTTCTCGACGGTATATTGGCGTGGATTGTGGCACATACTAACGTCGTACTTCCCAAAGAAGTTACAACGTCACACACTGACGTGCTTTAACAGTCCTGTTCCGTCGACCTACGACTGTTATTCTTATTTTTATGTCGACGGAGAAACGGAGCTGAAGATGCAGTACAACAATCAGAACCAAAACAACTCTCAGAACAATCAAAACAGCAAAAACAACCAGAACAACCAGAATCAGAATAAGCAGAACAATCAAAATCAGCAAAACAATCAGAACCAGAATAATTCTCAGAACAAGCAGAACAATAATCGCTAAAGTTGATGATGGCTTGGAAGTTATGGAGATCGGGTATGACTCGATCTCCATAATTTCTTTGGATTCTTTTTCGATAAAATTTCAAAATCCTATTGAAAAAATAACAAAAATCTGCTATACTATATAAGTAAGTTTCCTTTGGGAAATGCAGACTGTGAAATAAGGCCATACCAGCCGGGGAATTAGCGGAGCCCTGTACCTGAAATCCGCTACAGCAGGGGTGCATTCCTTTTTTGAGGGTTGATCCGATACGGTCTGAGTCGTGTCCTGCTGCGTTGAAGAGCGGGTCTTGCGCAATTGGGCGCTGTGAACCATGTCAGGTGGGGAACCAAGCAGCATTAAGCAGTAAGCCCGATGTGCCGCGAGGTAGCCTGCTTGGAGCAGGAGGAGCGAAGATCGCGTAAAGGTGAGATTCGATCTTAAGGTGTATGGTCTTCTTTTGCAGTCTGCTTTTTATTTTGAATGAAAATGAAATGGAGGAGAATTTTTTCGGGAATGCATCAGGCACTTTATCGAAAATGGCGTCCGCAAACCTTTGATGAGGTATGCGGTCAAGAACATATTACGTCAATCTTAAAATATGAAACAGAGCACCGGAAATTCTCCCACGCATACCTTTTTTGCGGTTCTCGCGGAACAGGAAAAACCACGTGTGCTAAGATCTTAGCAAAAGCTGTAAATTGCGAGGCACCCGTGGGGGGCAGTCCCTGTAATTGCTGCGCTTCTTGTCGTTCAATTGACGAAGGCACGGCAACCGATGTTCTTGAAATGGATGCTGCTTCCAATAACGGTGTGGATAATATTCGTGATATTCGCGATGAAGTGGTTTATACTCCCTCTGCGCTAAAATATCGTGTTTACATCGTAGACGAGGTTCATATGTTGAGCGGAAGCGCGTTTAACGCATTGCTCAAAACCTTGGAAGAACCGCCGGCACACGTTGTTTTTATTTTAGCCACAACAGAGCTGCATAAGTTACCATCGACCATTGTTTCCCGATGTCAGCGATTTGATTTTCGAAGAATCAGTACGCAAGTTCTCAGTGATCGACTTGCCCATATTTCGGATGCTGAAAAGATCGAGTATGATCCCGAGGCACTTCGCCTTTTAGCAAAGCTTGCCCAGGGCGGTATGCGTGACGCGATCAGTTTGTTGGAGCTTTGTGCAGGTGCAAGGCAAAAAATTACGCCGGAACTCGTCAACGAAACGATTGGTTCCGGCGGTAGAGATGGTTTGGAACAAACGGTTCGTGCCATTGCGTCTGCCAATTTTGATGCGATTTTTTCAACAGTAGATACCATTGTGCGTTCCTCTAAAGACATTTCCGTTTTTTGGCAAGAACTGATTTCCTTCTATCGTGATATGTTGGTGATCAAGGCTACTGCGGCGGCAGAGAAGTATTTGGATTTGACAAAGAACGAAACCGAGCACTTAAAGAAAACGGCAGATTTGTTTTCGAAGGAAACATTACTGTATCATTGTCGGGTATTGGAAGAGACCTTATATATGATGCAACATTCCACAGCAAGCAATCGTATGCTCGCGGAAATGGCACTTTTGAAGCTTTGTGACGTTTCGTTGGATACCTCTCCTGATGCACTTCTTTCGCGCATCTCCAAACTGGAAACTATGGTAGCATCGGGGGCAATATTTCACACAAGGACGAGTAATGAGGCTTCAGAGCAAACTATGGTAAGCGAGATTGTCGAGGAAAGCGTTGTAAACGAACAACAAAACGCTCTCCGCATTTCCGAAAATCAAGCACCGACCTTTAAGGTGTTGCGTGGTTGGAACGAGATTGCAGAGAGAGCCGCCTTGGGTGACGGTGCTGCTCTTGGCTTTTTAAAAACTGCCAAAGCGTTGATTTCGGATGACGGATCCATTCATTTGAAATTCCCCAATGAATTTGCGAAATCTATGGTCGACCGTCCGTCGATGATTGAAAGCATCCGTGGAGCCATCTGTCTGGAACTTCAAAAATCCATTGAGCCAAATCAATTGATTTTGGAAATTCTTTCGGTGAATGAAGATTTTTCAGACCTTGACGAATTTGAATTATTATAATTATCTTAACGAAGAAAAAGGAGAATAACAATGAGAGCAAATATTCCGAAGGGAATGGGTGGCGGTCCCCAAAATATGAACGCTATGATCCGTCAGGCACAGAAAATGCAGGAAGATATGGCTGCTCTGCAGGAAGATTTGGACACAAGAGAATACGATATTTCGGCAGGCGGCGGAGTTGTTGGCGTGAAGATCAACGGTAAGAAGGAAATTCTTTCGATCAATATCGAGCCTGAAATTGTAGATCCTGATGATATCGAAACACTTTCCGACATTTTGGTTGCCGCTGTTAATGAGGCAATCAAGCGTGTAGAAGATACCAACAACGAAGAAATGGCAAAGATTACGGGAAGCGTTGGTCTCCCTGGAATGTTTTAATCCGCTATGAGCGAACATATCGAATCATTACAACGTTTGGCGGAGCAGTTTGGCCGTTTGCAGGGGGTTGGCAAAAAATCAGCGATGAGAATGGCATTTGCTGTTTTGGAAATGGATGAAGAAAAGGTTGCGGAGTTTGCTTCCGCAATGCTTGATGCCAAAGAAAAAATTCATCCTTGCCCGATTTGCGGAAATTTTACTGAAGACGAGATTTGTTACGTTTGTCAGGATGAAACCAGAAATCAAAAGCTCATTTGCGTGGTGGAGGATGTTAAATCTCTGATGTCCATTGAGAAGGTCAGGGAATATCGCGGTGTTTATCACGTATTAAATGGTGTGATTTCTCCTGTCAATGGAATTACCCCTGATAAAATTCGCTTTGCTGAGCTGATGAAACGCGTCAATACCGAAGATATTGACGAGATAATTATTGCAACCAACGCGACACCGGACGGAGAAATTACAGCAATGTATCTTTCTCGTGCCTTGCGCCCGTTTGAGCATCTCAAGGTTTCTCGCTTGGCATACGGTATCCCTGTAGGTTCGGATCTTGAGTACGCGGATGAAGTGACATTGGGACGCGCATTGGAGGGACGCAGATCTCTTTCATAACAAAAAACCGTTATGCGATTTGCATAACGGTTTTTTGTTTGCTTGGTTAGAATTTCAAAATGCTTTCGTCCCACATCTCGGGGGCTTCATAGCCCATAAGATTAACTATCGTAGCGGCAACATTAGAAAGACCAAATTTTCCTTCGTCAGCTTTTACCGAATAGTTTTCTGCATAGAAATTATCATAAACGATGCAGGGAACAGGGTTGAGCGTGTGGCTAGTCTTTGCCTTGAACTTGCCGTTCTTGTCTGCTTTCGGGAGGCCCGTCTTCTTGTCGATTTCGTACATTTCATCGGCATTTCCGTGGTCAGCGGTAATCAGAGCAACACCTTTTGCTTTATCTACTGCGGAAAGAATTCTTGCGAGCTGCAGATCAAGTGCCTCCATCGAGCAACGGGTTGCAAGCAGAGAACCGGTGTGCCCAACCATATCTCCGTTCGGGAAGTTCACGCGCAGATACTGATATTTGCCGGATTCGATGCACTCAATAAGCTTATCGGTGATTTCAGCGCACTTCATCCAAGGTCTTTGCTCAAAGGGAACAACGTCAGAGGGAATTTCAATATAGGTTTCGAGCTCCTCGGAGAATTTGCCCGAACGATTTCCGTTCCAGAAATAGGTTACGTGTCCGTATTTCTGTGTTTCGGAAATAGCAAGCTGAGAGACCCCCGTGTTGGTCAGATATTCACTCATCGTATTGGTGATCTCGGGAGGAGAAACCAAATATCTCTGAGGAATATGAAGATCTCCGTCATATTCAAGCATACCTGCGTATACGACCGAAGGTACGCGCTTGCGGTCAAACTTGTCAAAGGAACCTGCGGGAGCATCAAACGCCTTGGAAATTTCAATTGAACGGTCACCGCGGAAGTTGAAGAAGATGACACTGTCGCCATCCTCAATCGTTCCAACGGGAGCACCGTTTTCTACAATCACGAAAGGAGGGAGATCCTGGTCAATGACCTTGTACTCCTCACGATAGGTTTTTACAGCTTCTGCAGCACTTGCAAAGCCACGTCCTTCGCCAAGTACGTGTGTTTGCCAACCGCGCTCTACCATTGACCAATCAGCCTCATAGCGGTCCATTGTAATTTTCATACGTCCGCCACCAGAAGCAATTTTCGCGTCGAAGCTTGCGTCACAAAGCTCTCCGAGGAATGCTTCGAAAGGATCAATATATTCGAGCGCACTGGTTTCTCCAACGTCACGACCGTCAATCAGAATATGAATGCGAACACGGGTAATGCCTTCTTCTTTGGCTCTTACCAGCATTGCTTTGAGGTGATCGATGTGCGAGTGTACATTGCCGTCCGAGAAAAGTCCCAAGAAGTGCAGGGTGCTTGCGTTGGTTTTTACATTGGCAACGATCGTTTGCCATGTTTCTGAGGCAAACATTTTTCCACTTTCAATAGATTGCGAAACAAGCTTTGCGCCCTGAGCAAAAACCTGACCTGCACCGAGTGCATTATGTCCAACCTCAGAGTTTCCCATATCATCGTCCGAGGGAAGACCTACTGCCGTTCCATGTGCTTTCAAGGAAACTGTGGGATAGTTTGCCATCAGCATATCGAGCGTGGGCGTATATGCAGACGTTACCGCATTTGCTTCAGTTGCGGGGGCAATACCGACACCATCCATAACGATCGTCAGAACAGGACCGGAAATGCCTTCAAATTTCGTTAATTTTTTCAAAGATTCAGCCATATTAACCTCCAAGAATTTAGATAAAACTTTAATCTTATATAGTATACCCCGAAATCGTTTTTTTTTCAAGTAGGAATTGGAAATTTTTTATTCTTTTCCATATTTTTCTCAAAAAAGGACAATAAATGTCTGACATTATCTTCTTTATTTCTTGAAATTTTTTGAGAGATATTTTATAATATTAACAAAGAGAGTTGTGCAATTTTTAAAAAATCATCTAACTTTTTATAAAAAGCACAAAAAAATAAGTAAACCACTTGCATTTCTTATATTCTTATGCTATAATAAAAAACAAGATATGGAGGCATAGCTCAGTTGGTTAGAGCGCACGGTTCACATCCGTGAGGTCTTGGGTTCGAGTCCCTATGTCTCCACCATTTTTTTAGGAGGGTATTATGATTAGAGTATTGGTTTGGAACGAGTATCAGCACGAGCAGGAAAGCGAAAAAATCGCTGCTGTATATCCGGAGGGTATTCACGGTGCGATTGCTGAATTTCTTGGTCAGGAAGAAGATATTACCGTAAAAACCGCTACGTTATACGACGAAAATTGCGGAATCACCAAGGAGCTTTTGGATGAAACCGATGTTTTGATCTGGTGGAGCCATATTGCTCAGCATAAGGTTCCTGATGAGATTGCATTTATGGTTCGTAATGCTGTGCTTGAGGGAATGGGAATTATTTTTCTTCATTCCGCACATCGTTCCAAGCCCTTCCGTTATCTGATGGGTACCTCCTGCAATCTTACGTGGAGAGAATCCGATGACAAGGAAGTGCTTTGGGTTATCGATCCCGCACATCCGATTACCCGCGGCATTGACCGTTATTTTACGCTTCCCGCAGAAGAAACCTACGGCGAGCCCTTTGTGATCCCGAATCCCGATAAGGTGCTTCTTATCGGAAACTATTCCGGCGGTGAGGTCTTCCGTTCGGGCGTGCTTTACGAGCGTGGCAACGGAAAGGTCTTCTATTTCCAGCCCGGACACGAGTCGTATCCGACCTTCCGTGTTCCTGAGGTGCAAACCATTATCAAGAATGCGGTTCGCTTCATAGCTCCTACCTACAGACAGCTTATCACTTGTCCCAAGGTTCGTAAGATCACCGATGATGGACCTTACCTGCACTAAAATTATATATTGAACTATATAATACATTTTTATATTATGGAGGATTAAAAAATGGCCAGACTGATTAAAGTTGGTATCATTGGATGTGGCGGAATTGCAAACGGCAAGCACATGCCTTCGCTGAAGAGAGTAAAGGATTGCGAAATGGTTGCATTCTGTGACATCATTCCCGAGCGCGCTGAAAAGGCAGCTCAAGAATTCGGCGTCCCTGGTGCGAAGACCTACACCGATTATAAGGAACTCCTCAAGGATCCCGAGATCGAGGTTGTTCACGTTTGTACTCCGAACCGCGCACATAGCTTCATTACGGTAGATGCACTTGAAGCTGGTAAGCACGTTATGTGTGAAAAGCCTATGGCAATCAACTCGGCAGAAGCAAAGAAGATGCTGGATGCTGCTGCTCGTACGGGCAAGAAGCTTTCGATCGGTTATCAGAGCCGTTTCCGCGCGGATTCTCAGTATCTGAAGCAGGAAGCAGAAGCAGGAACCTTTGGCGAAATTTATTATGCAAAGGCAACGGCACTTCGCCGTCGCGCAGTTCCTACTTGGGGCGTGTTCCTCAACGAGTATGAGCAGGGTGGCGGTCCTTTGATCGATATCGGAACCCATGCACTTGACCTGACCCTTTGGATGATGAACAACTACAAGCCGAAGTACTGTGTTGGTTCGGTTTACCACAAGCTCAACAAGGACACCGATCAGGGTAACACCTTTGGTCAGTGGAATCCCGATGAGTACACGGTAGAAGATTCTGCGTTCGGTTTCATCGTTATGGAAAACGGCGCTACGATCGTTCTTGAGTCCTCTTGGGCACTGAATACCCTTGACGTTCGCGAGGCTGTAACTACGATTTGCGGAACCAAGGCAGGTGCTGATATGAACGATGGTCTTCGTATTAACGGTGTTAAGAACAATAGACAGTACGTTACGAAGCCCGACTTCAAGGCAGGCGGCGTTGCATTCAACCCCGGTGAGAAGCCCGAATCGGCTGCTGATATGGAAGAGCGTCTTTGGATCGAAGCTGTTCGCGACGACAAGACCCCCGTTACGCTTCCTGAGCAGGCCTACTGCGTAACGCAGATCCTCGAGGGTATCTACGAGTCCTCGAAGAGCGGCAAGCCTTACTACTTTAACTAATTAAAGTCAATCCCCTCAAGGAAAATCCTTGAGGGGATCTTCTTTTTAAAATCAAAAAGAGACGCATACAAAACATATGCGTCTCTTTTTACTATTTATTGGAAGAAAGTTCCCCGGAGATCGGCGTTGTTTCGTCCAACGAGATAACTTCTTTGGTGACGTATTGCGGTAAGCAATCTTTATCAATACGAACTTCAGCCAAATCTTCGCGGGAAGGGATGTCATACATCATCGGAAGCATCATCGTTTCCATAATGGAACGAAGTCCTCTGGCCCCTGTATTACGTTCAATTGCTTGTGCCGCAATGGCTTCAAGCGCTTCACGGTCAAAATTCAACGTTACACCATCCATCTCAAAGAGCTTGATATACTGCTTAACAAGTGAGTTTTTCGGTTCGCTGAGAATGCGAACTAATGCATCCTTATCGAGATCGTTCAATGCAACTGTGACGGGAATTCTACCAACAAGCTCGGGAATTAAACCAAACTTTACGATATCGTGGGGAACGACGTCACGGAAAATTCCCGTGCTTCTACGTTCGGATTTCTTCTTGATCTCGCTCGAAAATCCAATCGTTTGGTTTCCTTGACGCTTTTCAATGATTTTATCCAAACCGTCAAATGCGCCACCGCAAATAAAGAGAATATTTTCGGTGTTGATTTGGATAAATTCTTGGTTCGGATGTTTTCTTCCGCCTTGAGGGGGAACATTGGCTACCGTACCTTCGAGAATTTTCAACAGTGCCTGCTGAACGCCTTCTCCCGATACATCACGGGTGATAGAGCGGTTTTCGCTCTTACGTGCGATTTTGTCGATTTCATCGATATAAATAATGCCTTTTTCCGCAAGTTCAATATCATAATCTGCTGCCTGAATCAATCGGAGAAGGATATTTTCTACGTCTTCTCCTACGTATCCAGCCTCGGTCAGTGTTGTAGCGTCTGCAATGGCAAAGGGAACTTTTAAGGTTTTTGCCAAAGTTTGCGCTAAATAGGTCTTTCCAACACCCGTAGGACCGATCAAAAGCACGTTGCTTTTTTGAAGATCGACCTCAGGCGTTGCATCCTCGGCACGCTCATTTTCCTTTGCGCTCTTGTAGAGAATTCGCTTGTAATGATTGTATACGGCAACCGACAGAGCAACCTTCGCTTCGTCCTGTCCGATAACGTATTCGTCAAGGGTTTCTTTGATCTGCTTGGGTTTAGGAAGCGTGTCAAAAGAAATATCGTCAACGTTGGTTTCGGTCGCAACCGTAGTTTCATAAATCAGCTGTTGACAAGCGTCTACGCAAAAATCGCAGATATATGCGCCTGTGGGGGAGGGAATCAAAAAGTTGACCTGATTTTCCTTTCGTCCACAAAAGGAGCAAAATCTAGAAGGGGGATTATTGTTGTTGGAATTTGAAGACATAAGTCTTTCCTTTCAAGTTTGATACGTGAATTAGGATCTCTTGGCAAAGATCTTATCGATCAAGCCGTAATCCAGTGCCTGCTGTGCGGTCATGAAGTTGTCGCGCTCGGTGTCACGTGCAATTTCTTCAATCGGACGTCCTGTGTTTTCTGCCAGAATTCGATTGAGGTTATCACGCGTTCTCAAAATTAAATCCGCCTGAATTTTGATGTCGGTCGCCTGACCCTTTGCACCGCCCAAGGGCTGATGAATCATAATCTCGCTGTTGGGAAGAGCAATTCGCTTGCCCTTAGCACCTGCAGAGAGCAAAAATGCGCCCATGCTGGCAGCCATACCAATGCAAATCGTAGAAACGTCACACTTGATATAATTCATCGTATCATAAATAGCCATGCCGGCGGTAACAGAACCGCCGGGGCTATTAATGTAAAAACAAATATCCTTATCAGGATCCTGAGCTTCAAGAAAAAGAAGCTGAGCAACAACCAGAGATGCCGTCGTATCGTTCACTTCATCGGACAAAAAGATAATTCTGTCGTTGAGCAAACGAGAAAAAATGTCGTAAGAACGCTCACCTTTGCCCGTCTGTTCCACAACCATAGGAACCAACGCGCTATAAATATTTCTTTCGGAATTATTCATTCAAATCACCTCCAAAAATTGTTGCAAAAGGGAACTGCTTAGGCTTCCTTTGCCTTAATGACAGCCTTCTCCTTAACGAAATCCATTGCCTTCTGAACCTTCATATCCTCGGCAATTGCTTCGGAATCAATGCTTGCCTTCACCTGATCTACTTCAATGCCGTAAGCGGAAGCGATCTTTTCATATTCAGCATTAACGTCCTCTTCGGTAGCTACAAGGTTCTCGAGCGCAGCGATCTTCTCAAGAGCAAGTCTTGCCTTGACCTGACGCTCTGCCTGAGGTCTCATCTGCTCACGAAGAGCATCGAGATTCATACCAGTGTACTTGAAGTAGGTCTTGAGATCCAAGCCCTGTGCGCGGAGTCTAGTGTCATAGTCGCGAACGTAGTTTTCGGTTTCAGCCTCGTACATTGCCTCAGGAATATCAGCCTCGAGCTTCTCAATCAAGGTAGCAACGAGCTGATCCTCCACTGCGTTTTCTGCAGCAGCCTCATGTCTCTTCTCAATTTTTGCCTTGAGATCAGTCTTATATTCATCAAAGGTATCAAATTCGGAAATATCCTTTGCAAAATCATCATCCAGCGTAGGAAGCTCCACGCGGGTGATGGCATGAATCTTTACTTTGAATACAGCAGGTTTGCCTGCGAGATCTTCTGCGTGATACTCGGTGGGGAAGGTAACGTTTACGTCGAATTCCTCATCGATATTCTTGCCGACGATCTGCTCTTCAAATCCGGGGATAAACGAACCGGATCCGAGCTTCAGCGCGTAGTCCGTACCCTTACCGCCCTCAAAAGCAACGCCGTCGCAGAAGCCTTCAAAGTCGATAACTGTGGTGTCGCCCATTTCAGCGGCACGATCGGTAACTTCGATTTCTCTGGAGTTTCTCTCACGTACGGTTTCGATTTCCTTTTCAACTTCCTCGTCGGTGACGGGAGTAACGTTCTTTTCAACCTCAATGCCTGCATAGTCCTTGATCTCTACTTCGGGTTTTACGTAAACCTTTGCGGAGAGAACAAGACCGTTGTCGTCGATCGAAACAACGTCAAACTCAGGCTGACCTACGATGTCAAGTCCCGATTCCTTGGCAGCATCGGTATAAGCCGCGGGAATCAAATCATTGATTGCGTCCTCGTAGAAAACGCCCGTGCCATACATTTTTTCGATAATGGAGCGGGGAGCTTTGCCCTTTCTAAAGCCGGGAACAGTGATGGACTTGACCTGCTTACGATAAACAGCGGAAACGGCAGCGTCAAAGGTTGCCTTGTCGATCGAGATCTGCAGCTCGTATCTGTTTTTTTCGATAAGTTCAGATTTTGTTAAACTCATTTGGTTTAAACCTCCGATGTTAAAATAATTTTTTACATACAGTATATATTGTACTAATTTTTGTTAATTTTGTCAATAGCTTTTTTGAAAATATCAAAGAATTTGAGGAATAAAATCAAGATAATCTGCCGAAATCAGTTGGAAACGGATGTCATCCTCGAAGAAAGAGGAGGGAAGTTGGTACGAACTGTGAATATGCCCGAAATAACAGCGTTTAATCCCGTGATTTTTCAAGAGATCAAGGATCTCCTCACAGCGAAAATCTCCCCAAACAGGCGGAAAATGCAAAAAGGTAAGAATTTCTTTTCCTGTTTGTATTCTGAGCTTATGTGCGGCATCTAATGACATACCTAGGCGAATGATTTCTCGATTGATAATTTTGGCATAATCAACATCCTGAGACGCTGTTTGCATAGAACGGTCGGTAAACCATCCGCGAGAGCCTGCTAAAATATAATCTTCTGCTTCGATTGCGCTGTTGTTCAAAATGTCGATGGTATTTATACAGTTTTCACAAAAGAATTTTTTCATTTTTGATGCGGTACTCCACCAAAAATCGTGATTTCCCTTCATCAAAATCTTTTTTCCGGGTAAAGCGTCAATCCATTTTAAATCATACAGTGCTGCTTCCAGAGTTAATGCCCAAGAAATATCACCGGGAACAACCACGGTATCACTGTCTTTTACGATTGCTTGCCAATTTTTTTGAAGTTTATTGACGTAATTTTTCCATCGGTTGCCAAAGACCTCCATGGATTTTTCGTTACTTTTGGTGTCCAAATGAAGATCCGCAATCACAAAAATTGCCATGAAAGATCCTTTCTTCGTTACGCAAGAAGCGTATGAATGCGATGCTTTTGAGAATAATAATAGTAATCTTGTAAAGGAGGATAAATAAGATGGATTGTAGTACCAACAAGGAAGGTTGCCCCATTACGAAGGAGCACATCAAGGGTATCTGCTGTGACGTAAAGAACTGCGTTTATCACGATTGCGATACGCATTGTACGGCAAAACAGATCGAAGTCGGTCCTAGCAGTGCTTGTAGTAGTGCCGACACGGTATGCGTAACCTTTAAGGAAAGAAAATAAGTAGACTGTTAATTTGGGTTGCCGCACAAGGTGTGGCAACCCAATCTCCATGTTTTTATTACATAAAGCGATATACTTCCGTTAGCATATCTTCTGCGTTGATCACCTTATTAAAACGAATTTCGCGTTCTGCAAGATTACGCAAGGGGAGCGTAATTTCGGTCGAGGTGAGAGCCGAAAGATCGTCAAGTGCTCCTGTTTCTGCCGAAGCTTCATTTCCTGTAATCGACTTATATACGTCAGAAGCAAACTTATAGGGGCTCGCGGTAGAAGCAACAATCATCTTCTTTGTGTCGCCGGTTTCAGCCATATACTTCTCAGCGCAATTTAATGCGACAGAGGTATGGGTATCGGCAAGATATCCTTCTTGTTCGTAGAATTTCTTCAGAGTGTTTGCGGTTTCTGCTTCATCTGCAAAATAGCCTACGAAGGTTTCGTCGATCATCTGTTTGATTTCATCAGAAACGGTATATTTCCCATTCTTTGCAAGCTCAGCCATATAGCCTGCGGTCTGTGCCGCATCCGAAGCAAAATAGAGCAGACGTTCGAGGTTGCTGGAAATCAAAATATCCATAGAGGGCGACATAGTAAGATGGAAATCACGGTTTCTGTCATAGGTGCCCGTTCTCAAAAATTCGGTCAGTACGTTATTGGCGTTTGATGCACAGACGAGTTTGTTGAGAGGCAAGCCCATCTTTTTAGCGATATATGCGGCAAAAATGTTACCGAAGTTACCCGTAGGGACACATACGTTAACAGTTTCTCCGTAAGAGATTTCACCTGCATTTAAGAGATCACAGTATGCCGAAACGTAGTAAACGATCTGAGGAGCCAAACGTCCCCAGTTGATGGAATTGGCACTCGACAGAACGTAGGAATGCTCAAGAAGCTTTGCTTTGGCTTCTGCATTCGAAAAGATCTTCTTTACACCGTTTTGCGCATCGTCAAAGTTTCCTTTGATGGCGCATACGTTGACGTTCGATCCGGTTTGCGTTGCCATCTGGAGCTTTTGAACCTTACTAACACCGTCTACGGGATAGAATACCATAATTTTGATGCGATCGATATCCTTATATCCCTCAAGAGCGGCTTTTCCTGTATCGCCCGAGGTTGCTACCAGAATGAGTGCCGTGTTATCCTCGCCTGTCTTTACGAGTGCACGGGAGAGGAGACGGGGCATAATTTGCAACGCCATATCCTTGAATGCTGCTGTAGGACCATGCCAAAGCTCCAAAGAAAAGAGGTTGTCGGTTACTTTTTTCAGAGGAGCTGCGCCTCCCTGAAAAGAGGTTTCACTATATGCCGCAGTACAATCGGAAAGCAACTCTTCTGCCGTATAATCGGTTAAAAACTTACCAAGAATGTAAGCTGCTCGCTCATGATAGGATTTTTGGCAAAGGTCAAGCACTTCTTCCTTGGTCAAGGAAGGGATTGCTTCGGGGACAAACAATCCGCCGTCGTTTGCCAAGCCCTGCTTGATGACCTGTGCCGATTCGAATTTCGTTTCTTTTGTGTCTCTGGTACTGTAAAACTTCATAATTGTTGCCTTTCTGTATGATATTGCATAATCTTTTATTTTGTTACGATACACCAAATGCGTTGATAATGTGGTTGATCTTCAATAAACGGTGAGTTTCTTTTTCAAGAAAAACCTCGATTATATCCATCCGCGGTTGCTTTTGTTTTTCGCGCTCTTTACAAGAAGATAGATACGCCTGCGCCGCTTTGACAGTACGCCGTTGCTTTTGTCGGTCGACGGCAGAGGCGGGAGAGCCGTAGGTAAGATAAAGATTCTCACTGACCGATCTTGCCTTTACCTCTACAAAGACAAGGTAGTGTTTATCACTCACAATCAAATCGATCTCGTTATGTGATTGATGCTTATTTTTTTCTAAAACGCGATAGCCCTGCTTTTTTAAAAATTTTGCCGCGTGGGCTTCACCAAGGCGACCGATTTCTACGGTTTTCATTTCTTTTCATCCTCTAAAAAACGAATGAATTTTTTGCGATGGATCGGAGAAGGACCGTAGGTGCGAAGTGCATCCATATGTTCTTTGGTTCCATAGCCCTTATGCTTTAAAATTCCGTATTGAGGATAAGCTTGATCCAATTCTATGCATTGACGGTCTCGCGTAACCTTTGCCAGAATAGAGGCTGCCGCAATGGAGGGTGAGATTGCATCTCCGTGAATCACTGCCTGCACAGGAAGAGGAAAGTCACGTGATATGTTTCCGTCAATCAGCGCGGCATTTGAGGGGAGGGGAAGGGATAGGATCGCGCGACGCATCGCAAGAAGGGTTGCTTCTAAAATATTCGTTTCGTTAATCTCTTCGACACTTGCTTCTGCAATGGAATACGCGATTGCTTCACGACAAATGACATCAAATAATTTTTCGCGTTTCTTTTCCGTCAGTTTTTTGGAATCATTCAAGCCATCAATCACAAGTCCCGTAGGAAGAATGACGGCAGCGGCGACTACGGGACCGCAAAGAGGTCCTCGTCCAGCCTCATCTACACCGCAAACAATTGGAAATCCGCGATCGATCCATTCTTGCTCCAAATGATAATCTAGTTCAGCCATATCGATCACCCGTTTGTTTGATCCAATGAAATCCGTCCGATTTTTGCAGCGCGAAATTCATCGATCAGCATATTTGCCGTACGCTCGGTATTGACCTCACCGCCCGAAACAAGAAAACCGCGCTTTTTGCCAATCAGGCACAAAAGATCGTAATCGTCCATTTCGTCGGAAGAGGGAAGTGATTCTAATTTATAACGCTCACAAAGCAGCTTAGGATACTGGTTACGAAGACGGTGACAAAGCATGCACGCAATCGTTTCAATATCAAGAACATCATCCTTAATCGCACCGGTAATTGCCAAATTCTCGCCAACTACGGGATCTTCAAATTTTGGCCAAAGAATTCCGGGCATATCCAAGAGCAATATTCCAATATTGGTAGATACCCATTGCTTATCTAAGGTGACACCGGGACGGTTTTCCACCTTTGCTTTTTTGTTTCCGCAAAGCTTGTTGATCAGGGAAGATTTTCCCACATTGGGAATTCCTAAAACCATTACCTTCAAGGATCGTCCCGTCATTCCTTTTTGTTCATAGCGTGCGAGTTTTTCTTCACATAGCTTACGAAGCGCGGGCATAATTTGCGAAAGACCTTGACCGCTGACGCAATCGGTTTCAATACAAACAGTATGCTCATTGGTTAGCCGCTGTGCCCATTCTCTTGTGATGAGAGGATCTGCGAGAGATGCTTTGTTTAGCAAGATGATCGTAGGCTTACTCGCCGTCAATCGCGAAATTTCAGGGTTTTTTGAGCTGTACGGAATGCGAGCATCCAAAAGCTCAATGACAGCATCCACGTTTTTTAAATTTTCAGTAATCAGCCGTCTCGTCCGAGCCATATGCCCGGGAAACCATTGAATATTTTGAGATGGCATAGAATTCCTCCTTGTGTTAAGAAACAACTCCCATACGAGAAAATGGTGTCAGGCGAAAAACGACCTTCCCAAGAATTCTTCGTTCATCGACAAAATCCACTTGGGGATGTCGGCTATCCTTGGAGTTGTATCGGTTATCTCCCATAACAAATACGTGATTTTCCGGAACAGTAACGGTCTGTGCCGCGTACGGAGGCATTCCTTCGTATTTTGCGTAATCTTCTTGTAATTCAAAGACATTGCCATTGATATCGGTCACGGTAACGATCATTTGATCACTCGCGTATTGAATGGATACGGTTTCTCCTTCGGTAGCAATAATGCGCTTTACAAGCGGTTCGTTCAAATCTCTCGCATCCTTACCCGTTTGATGAAAAACAATGATATCTGCGCGCTTTGGGGTATAAAAGAAATCCGAAATGATCAATTTTTCTTCCGCAAAGAAAGTATTTTCCATCGAAGCACCGCTGACGGTACATAGGCGAAAAACCGAGGTTAGAATCAAAATAACCGCGCACATCGCAAACACAAACATCTCAAGGATATCCAAGATAGAAGAAAGAAAGGATGTTTTGATAGGAGATGGCGAAACCGAATTGAAAGCTTCGTTTTTCAAGGTGTTTTCGTTCTCGGGAAGCGTTTCGTTTTGACGATGATCAGACATAAATTTGAACCTCGTTTTTTTATTTTTCAATCAACTGTTCCATCAAAGTATATCCGTTGGGAACGTAAAGATTGGTCGTACGCGCTACTGCTTCATCAAATCCAAGAGTTCCGTTGTTCTTTTCCTTGGAAGAATAGATCATAAAGGGAACTGCATCCATGCTGTGGGTTCTGATACGGATCGGCGTGGGATGATCGGGAAGAATCATAATTTTAAAGTCTTCTCCGCTAGCTTTGAGGTAGTTATATACGGGGGTAAGAATCTTTTGATCAATCCGTTCGATCGACTTGACCTTGTTTTCAATTTCTGCACGGTGACCGCATTCATCCGGACCTTCTACGTGTACGTAAACAAGTTCGACACCGCGACGGAAGGCATCAATGGTGGCATTTGCTTTTCCGTCGTAGTTGGTATGTACGTTACCCGTAGCACCCTCTACGTCAATCGATTCCATTTCAGCGCAAAGACCGATACCCTTAATCAGGTCTACGGCAGAAATAACGGCGGCATTCAAACCCCATTTCTGCTTAAATGAAGGAAGCTGAGGCTTTTTACCGGGGCTCCACAGCCAAGCAGAGTTGGCAGGCTTCAGACCTCTTGCTTTTCGGTCAAGATTTACAGGATGATCCTTGAGAATTTCGTAGCTTGCTTTCATCAGCTTCAAGAATTCTTCGCCACCGTCTTCCAGCTTAGGAAGATAATCTCCAATGCGCTTGCCGAGAATATCGTGCGGGCGCATAAAATTATATTTATCATTTCCGTTTTTCCAAATCAAGCAGTGACGATAGCTGACACCCGTATAGAATTTACGATATTCATTTCCAAGCTTTTCTTCCAAAGACTTGATCAGAAGATCCGCTTCGGGCGTCGTGATTTCATCCGCACTATGATCGAGAATGATGCGATCTTCATAAGCATCCTGATCTTCGGTTAATGTTACAACATTGCAACGGTATGCCGTCTCATCGGGCTGCATTTCAATGCCCATACTAACAGCTTCCAGGGGCGAACGTCCTTTGGAGTAAATCTTAGGATCAAAAGAAAGAATCGCCATATTTGCCGTGTCACTTTCGGGAACCATTCCTTCAGGAACGTTAGAAACCGTTCCCACAATTGCTTCTGCCGCAAGAGCATCCATCATCGGTTTATTTGCTTTTTGCATCGGCGTTGCATTGCCAAGTACCTCGATGGGTTCATCAGCCATACCATCTGGAATCAAAACTAAATATTTCATAAAGAACACCTCATCTTTTTAGTATCAATTAATATTCTATTTATTATAACATATTTTTTCAATATTTACAATGGATTTTTAAAAAAAGTACGGTCGTTTTTTAAAAACGACCGTACTACACAAGTTATTTCAGATTTTCGATGATATCCTTTACCCAAGCAACCAACTCTGCCTTTTCTTCCTCGGTAACCTTGCCGCCGAAGAAGGGGAGTCCGCCAAACTTTACGTATTTTACGTTTTCGATTACGTTTGTACCGGTTTCCTTCAAAACCTCAAGCAGTTTTGTTGCCATCTTTTCATCGCCGTCAATGAAGAGCGCTACGTTTTGTGCCTTTTTCTTATCAAGCTCAAAGCAGAAACGACGAAGAACGTCATCAGGCTCGCCCTTGCCGGAAACAGCCAAAATGACCAAACGTTCGTTTTCACAAGAATAGGCAGGGGGAATAATATCAATCGCGTTGTGATTTTGAGAAAGATCAAATTCGGTCTTTACGACCTCAGCCATTGCTTTCATCTTAGCTTTGCCGGAGTAATACAAAAATCTCATTTTCAATGCCATAATGTGTCTCTTAAGCCTCCAAAAAATAATATGATATACACATTATATCAAGAAAAAGAAAAATAATCAATAGCTTTTTAAAAAAATAACAAATATTTTCTAAAAGCTTGCTTGACGGAAAGTAAGAGATATGTTACAATAGTATATATTTATAAATCACTGATGAAGAGAGTTTGCTTTGATCAATGCTTCTTGTCCGAGAATCCACCTAAAAGCCTGTTTGAAATTATACAAAATTTGCATTTTGTATAATTTTGTTTCTGCCATAAAATACGCTCCCCCGTATCGATTTATCTCCTTGGAGGTGTTTTTTCGTGCCCTTTCTTCCTTTTGATTATTTGGTAATTTCTTATCAATCCTTTGATTCTCTTTCTTTGAAGGACACTATTTCTTTTTTCTCTGAATGCGGAGTTCGGAAATTTATCTTTCTTTTGAACTTTGACCGCACACGCCACACCGTTTCTTGGATCAAGGATCGTCAAAAGTTACTTGATCAATCCCTGCGTGATGTGCATCCTAAGGGGCTTATTGTTTGCTCTTTTCTAAATCTCGAGCTCTCTGAAGGAATCGTTTATGATCCAGCTGTAGAACGTTTGATTCTCAATCATTCGCCGTTTCTTTTTGTTAAAATACCACTTTTTTGCGATGACTCTTGGATTGATTCTGATTTAAATTATCTTTTGTTTAAAAAGAAAATTTCTCCGATTCTTACTTCCTTTGAAGGAAATATTCATACCAATTCTCAAGCTAGAATTGCTCAAATGCTTCGCTCTCAAGCATATCGTTTTTCTTTGGATCTGAATTACCTTACCGCACTGAATTCGGATTTTCTTTTCAAGCAAATTATTTCCCGGGAAATTTCGTTATTACCATCAATATCACACGACGTGTCGAATTATGTTGCAATTACGCAAGCCTTTTCCGATCTCAAAGAACGTGTGGGAAATGCCGCATATACTCGGTTGGCCCGTAATTTTTTAGAAACGGAAAAAATCTTTATTGATTAAAATCATTATTCCACAAAATAGCCATAATTATACAAAAATCAAACTTTATTTTTTTGATACTTGAGTTTGGTAGCTTCGCCTCCGCGAAGATGTCTTTCCTTTTTATTTTGATCGAGCACTTCTTTGGCTTGTTCATATAAGGATTTATTGACTCGTTTTAACGTTTGTGTAATATCCTTATGTACTGTACTCTTACTAATCCCAAAACGCGCGGCAACTGCACGCACGGTGGCTTTGTTTTCCACCAAATATGCGGCAAGAAGGACGCACCTTTCTTTTCCCGACGAAATATACATCATACCATTACCCCTTCTTCTCATGGATTGATTTTCGCTTATTCCTTATCAATATATGAAGAAGCTCGGCTGGCAAGAACCAATTCTTATATCCAAAGGATTTTTTATGAAACAAATCAAACAAATCAAATCAGAGGAAGAAAAATTTATCGTCTCTGATCGTTTAGAAGGCATGACATCGATATCGGCGTTAATCAAAGCAATTGAGGCCGGTACCAACGAAAGAAAAATTTTGAAGATTTTTTTTGATCGTGAAAAATGCAAATCAAAACGAGCGGAACTCGGCTTTTTACGTGCAAAATCTGTGCAGTTAGGGTTTGAAATCGAGTTGGTTTCTGCAGAAGAAATCCAACAAATCAGTATCGGAACAACGCATGGCGGTGTTCTTGCGGAATGTACACCACGGAATTTGCCCGAGTTAGAATCGTCTTTCATAAAAGAAAACGGTGTGTATTTTCTGTTGGATGGCGTAGAAGATCCTTATAATTTTGGATATGCGGTCCGTTCGCTTTTTGCTGCCGGTGTAGATGGACTTTTGCTTCCGCCAAGAAACTGGATGGGGGCGGCAGGTGTCGTTGCACGTGCGTCGGCGGGTGCTTCCGAGCGGATGAATATCTTTGTAGGTGACCCCACAAATGCAGTAAAATTGATGAAAGAAAAAGGATATCGGGTGATTTGTGCAGGAATTCGCGATTCCGTATCTTTGTATGATGCCGAGCTTTCAGGACCTCTTCTTGTTATTTTGGGGGGCGAAAAACGCGGGATTTCAAGAGCACTTTTGGATGAAGCCGATCAAATTGTTCGGATTGATTACGGATCGGATTTTGGCGGCTCGCTATCTACCTCTGCGGCAGCTGCCGTATTTGCCTTTGAAATCTTGAGGGTTCATCGTGAATTCAAAAAATAAACCATAACTATTTATCCTTTGTTAAAATTATTATGCTATAATTAAAAAAAGTTTACGTTTGCTTTTGAGGTATGCATTCAACCATGAATAATAAAACTGTTTCAAAAAAATTCGCCGTTATTGGCGTAGGAAATATGGCAAAGGCAATTCTCGGTGGAGTTTTGTCCTCCGAGCTTCCTATTTCTCAAATTTTCCTTTTCGATCGTAATTCAGCGCAATATGGAAGTTTTGCAAGCTCTGTGCTCTTTGTACAAGCACAAAGCATTGCGGACGCCGTATGTTCTGCAGATATCGTTTTACTTTCGGTCAAGCCGCAAAATTACGACGAGGTATTGAGCGAGATTCAAACCGCGACCGATTTTGATCAAAAGTTGTATATTTCCATTGGCGCAGGAATTTCCTCTCAGAGCGTTTCCGAGCGGTTGAACGGTGCGAATGTTGTTCGGGTGTTGCCAAACGTTCCGATGTTGATCGGTCAGGGCGTTTCGGTCATCTGTCAAAATCCTTCCGTGCAACAGGACGATTTTGATTTTGTCTGTTCCCTTTTCCGCTCTGCAGGAAGTATTCTCCTGATCGATGAAAAAGATATGAACCCTATTATTGGTGTCACATCATCTTCTCCTGCCTACGTATTTCAATTGATTTCGGCGATGTACCAAGGTGCTTTGGCGCAGGGACTTTCAAACGATGGTTTGTTAGAAGCCATTTGCGACGTTGTGATCGGTTCGGCACTCACTTTGAAGGGGTCTCAAGATTCTCCCGAAGAATGGATCTCGCGCGTAGCATCTAAGGGCGGAACAACCGAACGCGCGTTAGCCACACTCAACAATTATCATTTTTCTGAAGCAATTTGCGAAGCAATGAAAGCATGTACAGCACGTGCAGACGAGCTTGGCAAGCTTTCTCGGTAATTTTCATCGAAAAATCCGCATACATTGGTAGTACAATTGATCAATAAAGCGGAAGGAAAAGATGATGGTATTCAAAGCAAGAGGATTTTCGCAGTTTCATTGGACGTCAAAGCATCGAAAAAGTAACGTTGATCCATATGAAATTGAACGAGTAAAAATATTGTTTCAATATTTTGTAGTGATTGCTTTTTCTATCCTTTTTGGGATGCTTCTTTCACGTTATGTTTCTCCTTTATTATTACATGAACGAGCTATCAAGCATTTTTCTTCCCCATTTCTTTATTGCACGACTGCCGCGGAGCTGTTTTGGAAATTTTTTTACTACTCAATTTCGGATTTGATTTGTATAGCAATCTCCTTTTTGTCTGCCTTTACTGTTTTCCATTATTTTGTCTCGGATGTTATTCTTTTATATCAAGGATTGACACTGGGATTTTTAATTACAACGCTTCCCAAATTATCCCCCTTCTGCCACAATGGAGAGCTTTTTCTCTTGGCTTTCTTTCGCATTTGGATGGTCATTTGTTTTTTTATCCATTTGTATCGAATTGCTCTTTGCTCTTATCCATCAAGGCGTGTCCAATGGGGGACACTGATACTTTTTACAATCACCGCTTCCGGAATTATTGTACTCTCAACAGCCATATACTGTGGACTGATTTATCTCATATAATAAAAAAGATAAGGAATAAAAACATTGGATACTGAAAAGAAAACGAAGAAAAAATTTAAGCTCTTTGACATGAATCGAGATGGTAAGGGCGTCTATGAAGTAGAAAACAGAAAACCCACGTTAAAATTCTTTTTTGTGCTTCTTTGGAGAAAATTATCTCAACTGTTACAATTGAATTTGATGATGCTTTTCAAGATTGTTCCGATTTTGATCATTCTTGGTCTCTATTTGCTTGGAACTAAAACACCGACAGTTACCGAAGCGATTTATGTTCCGATCTCGGGAATTACAAAAATCATCCCTGCCCCCACATTAACGACAGCATTGGATCTTTCCTCTATTCAGATGGAACTTCCCGTTCTTAGTCCTTGGATGAACGTGCTGATCATTGTTTTAGCACTTTTTCTTGCTTTGACCTGGGGATGGCAGTCGGTCGGCTCTACGTATGTTTTACGTGGTCTTTTCCGTGGAGATGCCGTCTTTGTATTTTCTGATTATTTCCATGCAATCAAGAAAAATTTCAAGCAAGCGTTCTTTTTGGGACTGATTGATTTTATTTTTACCGCAGTTCTTATTGTGGACTTTATATTCTTCTATTATCGGACCGGTGTGACCTTTGGTATGGATTTGATGTATTTTACAATCTTCGCCATGGGAATTATTTACATTGTGATGCGATTCTATCTGTACCACCTTTTGATTACCTTTGAGCTTTCTAATTTCAAGATTATTAAGAACGCGTTAATCTTTTCCGTTCTTGGAATTAAGCGAAATATTATGGCATTACTTGGATTTGTTGTATGTCTCGCACTCAATATTTTCTTGATTATTCTTCTTTTGCCCATTGGAATATCTATTCCGCTAGTATTACCTTTTGTTTACATTCTTGCGCTTTTTGGATTTATTTCCACATATGCAGCCTATCCAATCATCGACCGCTATATGATTCAGCCATATGAAACCTCGACAGAGGAAATTACTGACGGTGTGCAGGATGAGCTTGAATAATTTGATTTTCTGGGGGATCACGAAGCTATTCGTGATCCCCTTGAATTAATTCAGACACAGTTACGAATTCATAGCCGCTTTGAAGAAGCTCGGGTATGATTAATCGCAACGCGTTACACGTGGTGTTCCCACCCGAAACGTAATCGTGCATCAGAATAATATCGCCTCCGCGAATTTGAGATTTTACCGTTTTTAGAATTTCTGTTGGAGGATTTAATGCCCAATCATTCGTATCTATACTCCAAAGAACCACGTTGTATCCCATTTCTTTTGCAACGTCTTTCAGATAGCAATTCATCATTCCTTCGGGAGGACGAAATACGTGAGGGCGTACTCCGCAGATTTGATATATGGTATCCTCGCAATGCTTGATTTCCAGTTGCAATTTTTCCTGAGCAAGATTTTTGATGCGGCAATGGGTATCCGTGTGATTTCCGATTTCACACCCGTAGTCAACGATTTTTTGAAGATCTTTTGGATAATTTATTGCATTTACTCCAACGATAAAAAAGGTTGCGGTGATGTGATATTCTTCCAAAATATCTAAAATTTCTTTGGTGTATTTTGGATGAGGTCCGTCATCAAACGTCAGCGCAATTTTTCCTGCTTGTTTTGTATTGCGACAATAAACATTCCCGTATAATTCTTCCGCAGTACTTGAAAAGCGAAACGGAACGATCAATGCTGAGAAAATCAAGATGAAAGAAAATATCCGTTTGATCATTTTTTCTCAACCTGACACAGCTCGTCTAAGCTTCCAAAACGAAATCCTTGCGACTTTAACTCCGTGATGAAATCTTTGAGGATCAAAGCATTGGTTTTGGAGGTCGGGTGTAGAAGAATCACGGCACCGTTGTGCATATATTTCAACAAAAGCTCCTTGGACTTTTCGGGATCGGGTTGGCGATTGTTGTCCCAATCTGCATAAGCCAGACTCCAAAAAACCGTTCGATATCCGAGCGCAGAAGCAAATTGAAGCGAACGCTGATCAAAGGTTCCTTCGGGGGGACGGTAATATTTTGCCATCTCCTTCCCTGTAATATTTTGATACATTGTTTCAAGTTCCCTCAGCTCTTTCGTAAATGCTTCCTTGTCATCGACCGAGGTCATATCCTTGTGTCGTACCGTATGATTGCAAACGAGATGCCCTTCCCTTTCCATACGACAAATCAACTCGGGATTCTTCGAGATCAAATGTCCCAAAACAAAAAAGGCTCCCGTTACGTTTTCCTCTTTCATAATGTCTAAAATGCGTTCGACATTACCGTTTTCATATCCGGCATCAAACGTGAGATATACAACCTTTTCGTCACAGTTGTTTCCGTGGTTGTGATCAATATAATATCCGCCAAAATTTTCTATCCATCGTATATTAGTGTCTGCGATCGGTTGTTGGTGCTCGGAATTTCTGACACAATACCAGTGATATACGGTATCTTCCGAGGCAGACGCGATAAATTCAAAACACCATAAACAGCAAAAGAGACAAAGAAAAACAGAAATAATTTTTTGTTTCATCATATCACCCCTTTGATAGTTTGAGCGAAAAACAAAAACAAAAAACACTCAACCGTAAAAAAACGATTGGGTGTTTTTGTGTTCAAATGATAATTTATACAATCAATTCTGCTCTGAATTGACCGTTTCTATAATACCAAATTTCATGAATTCCGCATGCGGCGGCATATTCGAGCGCATCGTCAAAGCCAAACAAAATTTTTTGTGCCATATGCGCATCTGCATTAAAAATCATTCTTCCTTTTTTTTCTGCAATTCGTTTGCAAAGAAACGGAGGAGGATACGGAATCGTTCTACGACCGCGTGCCATGGCACCCGTATTTATCTCGATGATGGGATCATCTTCAAGAACTGCATCTAATGCTTCCAGTGCCAAGGATTGATAGGCAGGAGAATTCTCATCGACAAATCCGCGCTCTTGGTTAAACTTTGTCAAAAGATCGAAATGCCCTACAATATCACAGTTCGTTTCCTTGACAACGTTAGCCATCAATGCAAAATAATCCTTTGCCAATCGCAAGCCGTCGCCACCGTAATACTCATCAAGATCTTTACAAAAATCGTCAGGGTTGATGTCCACCGCAATTTCTTTGCCATCACACATAACGTAATGTACCGATCCTATGATATAATCGTAAGGGGCGGTAATTTTGGTGGAAAAATAATCCTGCTCAATGCCTAGCGCGATTTCTATCGAAGACGCATACTTTTCTTTCAAAGCAAGAATTTCCGAACGGTAGCCTTTGAGTCGTTCTCCGACCATACACCATGTGTCGCATCCCTCAAACGGAAGCTCTGCGTGCCCGGAAAATCCAAGACTTACCATATTGAGCTCGATTGCCGCCTGCACCATTTCCTCGGGTGTGTTTTTTCCGTCGCAAAAGGTCGTATGCGTATGAAGATTAGAACGTGGAATCATGACGTCATTTTCTCCTGCTTCACCTTGTGGTCAATGACGTGGCGCGAAGCAAGCTCGTTTTTAATATCATCGATCGAAATTCCCATTTCGATCATCAGTACCATTACGTGGTATACAAGATCGGAAATTTCATAAATCGTTTCTGCCTTATCATTTGCCTTTCCGGCAATAATGACCTCGGTACACTCTTCTCCGACCTTCTTGAGAATTTTGTCAATTCCCTTCTCAAAAAGATAGGTGGTGTACGAGCCTTCTTTCTTTTCGATTTTTCTTCCCTCAATCACCCTCATCAAAGCATCCAAGGAAAATGCTTCGCGTTCATCGCTTTCATAAACGAGCTCGTTGAAGCAAGAGTCGGTACCAAGATGACAAGCAGGACCGTCCTTATATACGGTTACGGTCAGTGCATCGCGATCGCAATCAGTTACGATGCTTACGATATGCTGGCGATTGCCCGACGTTTCTCCCTTCCTCCAAAGACACTTGCGAGAACGTGACCAAAAGCAGGTCGTACCTTCATTCATACTGATTTCAAGGCTTTCACGGTTCATATATGCTACCGTCAATACCTTTTTTGATACCGCATCTACCACAACGGCAGGAATCAGTCCATTTTCATCAAATTTCAATTCATTGATATTCAACATAATTTTCTCCTATCTGGGATATTACAATCTGACGTTAATATTTTCTTGTGCGAGCTTCTGCTTGAGGTTTTTGATATCAACCTCACCAAAATGGAAGATCGATGCGGCAAGACCTGCATCTACCTTGGGTAACGTGTGGAAGAGCTTCACAAAATCTTCGATACAACCGGCACCACCCGAGGCAATGACGGGCACGTTGACTGCCTGACATACCGCATCCAGCATTTCAAGATCAAATCCCTGCTTGACACCATCTGTGTCAATACTGTTTACCACGATCTCTCCTGCACCGTTGGCAACACCGCGTTTGATCCATTCAATCGCTTCAATTCCGGTATCCTCGCGTCCGCCCTTGGCAAAGACGTGAAAAGTACCGTCAACACGCTTCATATCTACGGAAAGCACTACACATTGATCTCCGTATTTTTTTGCGGCGTGATAAATCAAATCGGGATTGGCAATTGCTCCCGAATTGACACTAACCTTGTCCGCACCGCATTTGAGTACGCGGTCAAAATCATCTAAGGAGCGTATTCCACCGCCCACAGTAAGCGGAATAAATACGCGCTCTGCCGTTTGACGAAGAATATCGGTAAAGAGTGCTCGGTCCTCGCAAGATGCCGTAATATCGTAAAATACGAGCTCATCCGCACCGCATTCACTATAAAACTCCGCTAAAGAAACAGGGGAAGATACGTCCCTGAGCCCTTCAAAATTGACACCCTTGACCACTCGTCCGTCTCGAACGTCAAGACAAGGAATAATTCTTTTGGTAATCATTCTATCTCCTTTGCTACGACAATTGCCTCGGAAAGATTCACCGCGCCCATATAAATTGCTTTTCCAACGATGGCACCCCAAATCCCCATCTTAGAAAGCGCCACAACGTCATCCATAGAGGAAACGCCGCCCGATGCAACAATATTCAAAGAAAATTGCTTGTACAGATCACGGTACAATTCGCGGTTGGTTCCGGACATCATGCCATCCTTGGAAATGTCGGTACAAATAATGGTTTTGACACCAAGATCCTGCATTTTCTGACAAAAATCAAAGCAAGAAAGCGAGGATACTTCCAACCAGCCCTTGATTGCCACCATACCGTCTTTGATATCTACACCTACGGTAACGTGCTCGGGATAAGTTTTTACCGCTTCTTCCAAAAAAGCGGGATCGGTAACTGCCGCCGTTCCGATAATCACACGGTCGACACCGATTTCTACGTATTTTTTAATCGTATCCATGCTGCGGATACCGCCACCAACTTCTACTGACAGCGTTGTTTGCTTTACGATTTGAGCAATCGTTTCAAAGTTGGCGGTACTTCCCTCTTTTGCTCCGTCGAGATCAACGACATGTAGGAGGGTTGCTCCTTGTGCTTCAAAGGATTTAGCTACCTCCACGGGAGCATCACTATATACCGTTACTCGATTATAATCGCCCTTGATTAATCGGACGGCTTTCCCTCCAATAAGATCGATGGCAGGAATAATATTCATACAGTCTCCTTAGATTTCACAAAATGCGCGCAGAATCGCAAGACCGATCTTGCCGCTTTTTTCGGGGTGAAATTGTGCCCCCCATACGTTTCCGTTTCGCACCGCTGCCGTCAGTTCGGCACCATACTCTGCCGTAGCAATAACGTAATCATCACAATCAGCGGCATAGTAGGAATGTACGAAATAGACGCAATCTCCTTCATTTAAATAGGAAAACAATTCGTCCTTTGGTGTGCGGAGATGCAATGGATTCCATCCGATATGAGGAATTTTCAGATTCTTCGAAATTACATCGGCAATGGGACGAACCGCACCTGGAATTAAGCCAAGTCCTTTGTGTTCTCCATATTCATAGCTTTTCTCAAAGAGCATTTGCATACCGAGACAAATACCGAGTAAGGGTTTTCCCTTCTTTGTTTCTTCCAAAATCACTTGATCCAAACCACTCTTTCGCAGTTTTTCTGCCGCGTCGGCAAAGGCACCGACTCCCGGAAGAATAATACGATCAGCACTTCGAATCACCGAAGGATCCGAGGTAACAATAATTTCTGCGCCGATGGCACGAAAGGAGCTCTTGAGTGAAAATAGATTTCCTACTCCGTAATCAACGATTGCGATCATACGAGCATTCCTTTCGTAGAGGGGATCTTTCCCGCTTTTTCGGGATCAGGCTTTACCGCATCATGCATTGCGTGTGCAAATGATTTAAATGCCCCCTCAATAATGTGGTGCGAATTGGTTCCCGCCATCTGCTGAAGGTGCAGACAAATTCCTGCGTGACGAACAAATGCCAAGAAAAATTCTTCTACCAGCTCGGTATCGAAATTACCGACCTTTTCGGTGGGAATGGTCAAACAGTAGCCGAGATAATCGCGTCCTGAAATATCTATGGCACAAAGAATCAGTGCCTCATCCATTGGAAGGATCATACTTCCGTATCTTGTAATTCCACGCATATCTCCAATTGCCTTGGCAAACGCCTGACCCAAGCAAATACCGATATCCTCGACTGTGTGGTGATCGTCGACTTTTACGTCACCAACACATTTAACAGAAAGGTTCATATTGGAGTGCGAAGCAAAAAGCGTGAGCATATGATCCAAAAAGCCACAGCCAGTATCAATCTCTGCGTTTCCTTCGCCATCAAGCTCCAAGGTAAGTACGATATCGGTTTCTGCTGTTTTTCTGATAATTTCTGCATTTCTCATTTGTTACTTCCTCTTATTCTTTCGTAATCATCGAAGAAATCGTTGCCACGAGAGTTTCCATTTGCTCTTGCGTTCCTACCGTAATGCGGTTATACTCACAGATCGTGGGAGAATCAAAGTGACGAACCAAAATACCTCTTTCTTTGAGCGCAAGGTAAAGTTCTTTACCGCCAACACTTTCGTGCTTTGCGAAAATGAAATTTGCGCAGGAGTCGGTACAAGTAAATCCAAGCTCCTTTAGTTTTTCCTGTGTCCACTCTCTCGTCTTTGCAATTGTCTTGCAGTTTTCCATGTAATATGCGTCCTCATCGATTGCGGCTTCGCCCGCAAGTAAGGTCAGACGGTTGATATTATACGGATTGGTGGAAAATTTGATTTTTTCAAGATCGGCAATTAACTCAGCGTTACCAAAGGCAAACCCAAGTCTGGCACCTGCCATCGAACGGGATTTTGAATAAGTACGAACGACCAAAAGATTGTCGTAACGATCGATCAAATCGGCGCAGGATTCTGCTCCAAAATCGACGTATGCTTCGTCGATCACCACAACAAAATCAGGATTGGCGCGAACAATCCGTTCAATCTCCGAGTGCGAAAGCGTGAGGCCCGTCGGTGCGTTCGGATTGGCGATGACTACGTTGGCATTGTTACCAAAATAGTCTTCTACTCGTATGGAAAAATCCTCGGCGAGCGGAATTGCTTCATAGCGTACTCCGTAAAGTTCTGCATATACACGGTAAAAACCGTACGAAATAGCCGGAAATTTTACGGGATGTTCCGCATCGTTACAGAATGCCATAAAGGAAAAATTCAAAATATCATCCGAACCGTTGGACACAAAAACATTTTCTGGCTTGACCGAATAAAGATCAGCAAGCTTTTTCTTAAGTCCGCTACAAACGGGGTCGGGGTAAAGATAGAGTTTCGCCACTTCCGCAGAATTGACCGCGTCAATCACGCTTTGAGAGGGCGGAAAGGGCGATTCGTTGGTGTTTAATTTGATATATTGCATATCCTTGGGCTGCTCTCCGGGAGTATACGCTTCAAGTGATGCAAATTTTTTGTTGATAAAACGGCTCATAGTTGTTATTTTTCCTCAGAAAATCGAATAACCGCACTCTTTGCGTGTGCGCCGAGTCCTTCTTTGTTTGCAAAAAACTCAATATCTCGGCAGACCTTGCCAAGTGCTTCTTCGGTATAATAGGTAAACTGTGTTTTCTTGATAAAGTCGTCCACCGACAAAGGGCTCGAAAATCTTGCCGTTCCGCTGGTCGGAAGCGTGTGGTTCGGACCTGCAAAGTAGTCACCGAGCGCCTCGGGACAATATTTGCCCATAAAGATCGAGCCTGCATGCTGAATTTTGTCAAGATAGCGGAAAGGATCGTCCACGCAAATTTCCAAATGCTCGGGAGCGATGCTGTTTGCAACCTCAACCGCTTGCATAATGCTGTCGGTGATGATGATCTTTCCGTTGTTGTCAATGGATGTGCGTGCAATTTCCTCGCGGGCAAGCATAGGAATTTGAATTTCCAGCTCTTGTGCGACCTTTTCTGCTAATTCTGCGGAATCGGTAACGAGCACCGCACTTGCCATCTTATCGTGCTCGGCCTGAGAAAGCAGATCTGCCGCTACGTATGCGGGGTTACAGGTCTTGTCTGCAATGACGAGAATCTCACTCGGACCTGCGATCATATCAATGGCAACCTTGCCAAAGACCTGCTTTTTAGCCTCTGCTACAAAAGCATTGCCGGGACCTACGATCTTATCTACGGCAGGAATGGTTGCGGTACCGTAAGCAAGTGCCGCAACTGCCTGTGCACCGCCTACTTTAAAAATTCTCTTGACACCTGCAATCTTTGCCGCTGCCAAAATGACGGGATTGACGCTTCCGTCCTTTGAGGGCGGTGTCACCATGACAATCTCACGACAGCCCGCAATCTTTGCGGGAATTCCGTTCATCAATACCGATGATGGATATGCCGCCGTACCACCGGGAACGTAAAGACCAACCTTTTCGATGGGAAGGATCTTTTGACCAATGACCACCCCGTCCTTTTCGTTGATCATAAAATTGTTTCTGACTTGTCTGGAATGAAAAGCGTAAATGTTTTCTGCCGCTTCCTTTAAAATGTCCAAAAATTTCGGTTCTACCGACGCGACAGCCGCATCGATTTCTTCTTCCGAAACCTCCAACGAGCTTAGCGTCGCACGATCGAATTTTTCACAATATTCGTAAAGTGCCGCGTCCCCTCTTGCTCTGACCTCGGAAATAATGTCGGATACGATGCCCTCTACGTTTTTTGTGCTGGCAATGTCTCTCGAAAAAATCTCCGATCGGTCGATTTCATTATAACGAAACAGACGAATCATAGTTTCCTCCGCAAATTACTTGTTTTCTTGTAAGACTCGATTCATCTGCTCGCAGATGGCACGAATACTCTCGTTTTTAAATTTATAGCTGACCTTGTTGGCAATCAAGCGAGCACTGATTTGGACAATATCGCTTTTGGGTTCAAGATTATTCTCGTATAATGTCTTTCCCGTTTCGACAATATCCACGATGACGTCCGAAAGTCCCAGAATCGGTGCCAACTCAATTGAACCATTGAGTTTGATGATATCAATCTCACGACTCAAAGATGCGTAATAGGAACGTGCGATATTCGGGAATTTCGTTGCCACGCGCAAAGTTCTGTCGCGAGGATCGCAAAAATCCTTTTTAGCGGCAACCGCCATACGGCATTTTCCAATGCCAAGATCGGCAAGCTCGTAAATGTCGGGCGAATACTCGAGAATAATATCCTTTCCCGCAATTCCGATGTCCGCTGCGCCGCGCTCGACATAAATTACTACATCGGAGGGTTTCACCCAAAAATATCGAACGCCAAGCTCGGTGTTTTCAAAAATCAATTTTCTGCTTTCTTCGTGAATCGAAGGACATTCAAATCCTGCCTTCTCAAACATACCTAAAGCTTTTTCTCCCAAACGTCCCTTGGGAAGAGCAATATTAATCATTGGTTTCAAGAGTTTGCAAACCTCCCTCGGTGATTTTTAAGAGCTTGCGATAGCGTAAGCTTTGATCAGGTGCTTTGGTTGTTAACACCGAAAATCCGTTGGCAATCAGCTCTTCCTGTGTTTTTAAAATCAATTCCAATGCCACGTCATCTTCATACAGAAGCACCACGTCGGTATCATATTGCTTTTCCACCCATTCAAAACGTTCCAAGCGGTCCAAATAAACAGCAAAACCGATAGCTCCCATGTTCTTGCCTAATTGATTCATTAATCGATCGTAGCGACCACCGGAAAGAACACTTTCAGAAATTCCATTGATAAAGCCCTTAAAACTTAAACTATCGTAATACGTTACATCGTTAACAATCGAAAAATCAAGGTAGAGACGACTCGAAAGCCCATATTCGCTCATCACAGAATGGATTTGACGAAGCTTTTCGTACGCTGCTACCATCTTTTCTCCCACAAGTAAGGTCGAAAGCAATGGTAAAGCCTGAGCAATAGGTAGATAGAGCTCGGTGAGTTGACAAAGCTTTGTCTGCATTTCCAAAGTTACTCCCTTTTCTTTGCAAAGCAAAGCTAAGGCATTGACGTTTTTACTTTCAATCAAGAAGATCATTTCGGCTTTGGTTGCTTCATCCACCATCGCCTCTTCCAAAAGCCCCTCAACCATTCCCATGTGAGAAAGATCCAAAATATAATTCGAACTGATCGTTTCTAAGCTACGCATCGCAAGCATCAAAACTTCGCATTCGGCATAAAGATCAATCTCTCCGACGCATTCAAGTCCCGTCTGCATAATCTCGCGAAAACCGTCACTATCTGCCGAGGTCCGGTAAACGTTTTCATTATAGCAAAGCTTGTGCGTTCCCAAGCCGTTCTGCGGAATATGCTTGATGATCGAAAGCGTTACGTCAGGCTTAAGTGCTAACAGCTTTCCGTTGGTATCGGTAAAGGTCAGTACGTTCTGACTTACCAAAAAATTCTTGTGACGAGAATAAAGATCGTACTCTTCGAATTTACTGACTTTATAGTGTGAATATCCGTATTTTTTATATAGCGCGCGCAATTGATAGATCGCGCGTTCGTCGTTTTTTAATACGTTTTCCGAAACATTCATTTGTTTTCCCCTTTGAGTTTTTCCAACACCTTTGCGTATCCACCTGCGCCATATACGTACGCACGATTGACACGGCTGATCGTTGCCGTACTTGCGCCGGTTTCTTCGACAATTTTGTTATATACTGCCTGCTCCGAGAGCATTTTTACTACCAATAAGCGTTGAGAAATATCATCCATTTCTTTTCTTGTCATTAAATCTTCCAAAAACGCTGCACATTCTTCTCTGGTCTCCAAAGAAATCAGCGCTTGAATCAATAATTCATAGCCTTGATCATTGAAATTTTCCATCATCAACCCCCGATCACTTTAATACTTTACTATGATAACACACTAAAGCGTTAAAGTCAATAGTTTTTTTAAATTTTTATATAATTATAGTAGATTTTGATTGTTAATGGTTAATTTGAATTGTAATCCCAGTGTTTCCGCAGCTTTTCTGCAAAGAATCATACGCCCAAGAAAGATTTCAAAATAATCCATCGCCGAGCTATATTCGGTTTCGATCGTCAAGGAAAGCATAATTTCTCCGCGTTCTAGAGAAATCTCTAATTGTGAAGATACCACCGAATAATTCACACGGTCATGAATATCAAAGGTGGAAGTATCTTGATTTCGAACTCGGGAGCGTCGCACGTCAGATTTATCTGCCAAAATCAAGGCTGCAGCAATCGGATGGACGGGAACACCGGTTCCTTCGTCGTGATTTCCAATCGCTGTTACGATGGTCGCAATATCCTCTGACGGCATTCCCATACGGTCAAGAATACGAAAAGCCATTAAAGCTCCACTTTGAGAATGATCAATGCGATTGACAAGATTGCCGATATCGTGCATATATGCCGCAATCTTTCCAATTTCAATGTCGTGTTCGGAAAAACACAAAGTTCTTAAAATATCCTCCACCGTACTTGCTACTTTGCCAACGTGTGCAAAGCTGTGCTCCGTGTAACCGAGTGCCAACAGTGATGCATCAGCGCCTTTGATATATTCCCGAATATCTTGATTTGTGATAATATCCGAATAAGTGATCATAAGATTCTCCCTTCTCTTTCACAAAAAGATACCGCAAAAGCCCGAAGTCTGTTTGCGGTATAGCATCGAAGCAACTTTCTATTTTTGATTAGATGAACGAGTAAATAACTTTCGCTTTACACCGCGAAAAATGCGTTGGATCCATCTGACACTGTACCTATATGGCAAAAAGCACCAAATTCGAACATAACATTGATGGCGAAACGAGTTGAGCACAATGGTGCGATCCTTCTTATAAATCAAAGAAACGTATCCGATCAATTGATTTGATGTTACACCGTGTTCCAATTGTGTTTGATTATCGCCACACATTACGTAGCTTCCGTCTTTTTTTATCTTTAATATTCGATGAAGAACAAATGCACCGTTTGCTCTACGATAAAAAGCAATATCGTATTTTTTGGGCAAGCGTGTATCGTATTTCTTTAATACTACACGATCTTCGCCTTGAACAATCAGCGGAAGCATACTTGTTCCTTTCGGTGACAAAAGAAATTCTCCGCCGCTTTCCAGAACCTCTTCAATAATTCCAATGGCGTCGGATAAATAAAACTCCCCGTTATTCAAGAATGTTCGCTCCTTTAAGAACCTCTACAAAATGGTCAAAATCAGCTTCCACCGTCTTGCGGTCCACGTCATATTCCTTCAGCATCGATTCAATTGCATCGTCCCTCTCGCAGCCTGCGCTCAAAAGCTCCCAGATCGCACGACCGCTATCGTTGAGCTTAATGATGCCGTTAAAAATTTTGCTTGCCTCGCCCAAAGCGACGACCACGTATTCTCCCGCTAATTCGCGAAGAACAAATCCATTTTTGATTTTCATAGCAAATGCTCCTTTTAAAATATGAATTACGAGTTCATTCCTTCATAAGCGACCACGGCAGCTTCTTCTGAGATATTGCATCCAAGCAGATAACAAGGAATCTCGCAAAGCATTCGATCCAATAACGGGAAGAGCGCATCTACCGTAGTTAGATCGTCCGGTGTCAAAAGCTGATGAAAAATTCTTCCGATGGCTTCTTTTGCATCCATTTTACGAATGGTATTTACCGGGGAACGATCTAAAAAGCAAATGGCTTTGAGCGGAACTCCCGCATTGGTGTTCCAACCTTCTTTTCCGCACCACGGCGTACCAAACGCATAGAGTCGATCGTTAAGGAATCGTAAAATTGGTTTGTCTCCGTTGATAATACGAACCTCGTCGCCAAAATGCTTTTTCCAAAGCGAGATATGGGTGGATTTTCCCGTACCGCTATGTGCGGCAAACGCATAACCTTCCCCGTTATACTCAATGACCGCAGAGTGCATTAAAAAAGATTGAAAACGTTCGGGAAGCTGGCGACAAATTTTTCGGTAAATACATACCGCCTCCGCATAATCCTTGGTCACGGGATGTTCCGCGACCTCAATCTCCTCCGTGATTTCATGCTCGTCTACCCGAATGTAAAGCTCAGGAAGTTCATACGTTTCAAAAAGATACTCTCGGCAAAGGTGAAATACGTATTCGTAGGCATTGTCAATACGGATGTGAATATTCGCAATTCGTATATCAAACATAATTCCCCCAAAAAGCAAGATTCACTACGGTACAAGAGAAGCACAAATACCATGCCCCGTCAATGGCATGGTACTTGTATCAAAACATTAGAACGACTGAATATTATCGTAAATATAATGACTCAGCTTGCTCTTAAGATAGTTTCTATTCTTTACAATGTAATCTCTGACGTATTTCAAATTGAGAGGCTGAGACGCTTTCATTTGACGAAGATTACTTGCCATTTCCAAATCGTTATTCATTTCGAGAGCAACACAAATAAACTCAACCGTCTCTTCCGAAGCAAGCTCAAAGCACTTCCAACCCTGTTCAGCGTCCTTTTCTGCCAGATCGTACAAAAGCTTGTACGCAACGGCAGGCTTATAAACGTCTTGCATATTGATGTACGGATCATCCAATGCACGATCAGACCAAAGCTTTCCTTCGGTAGGAGCATACATTGCCAGAAAACGGTTCATTCTTCCATTAATGATCTGGAAGGTCAGCTTCTGAACGGGAATGTTGCGCTTCGTTTGGCTGTCATACAAAAAGTAATTGGGCGCACCGCCGATTTCCATCCAACCGAATATGATAAGCTCTACCGCAATCGCAAGACAAAGTGCCGCAATCACGAAAACCAATACCTTAATCAAGGTTGCATTAACCGCAAAAATACCAACAAACAAGAGTGCGATTGCAGCAATTGCAAAAACAACAGCGGCAATACCAAAGCCAAGCTTTAATTTGTTCTGATTCATGTAACACCTCTTAAATTATAAAAGAAAATTATTAATAATATTATATCATAAGAAAAGCATATTGTCAATTATTTTCTTCATCTTTTACTACAAAAAACAGCGTTATTTTTTCAATAAGCGACGATAGTAAATAATCGGGATCGCACTCCAACCGTGGCAAAGACTTCCCGCATTGTGGAAATCCTCTGCCCCCTTGAGCGTTTCCCAAAACGAAGTTGCACCCTGATTGAGCATATATGCATAATTTTTATCAATTTCGTTCAAAATATGCTCCGTATATTTTTCTTCGTCAATCTTGAGAAGTGCGTCATATTTGAATGCTTTCATACTCAACGTTGCCGCAATCATACCGTTATCCGAAGCAAGTGCTTCGCATACGTGCTTCGCTATGTCGGCAGGAGCGGCACCGCACAAAATCGCATACGCGTTACCAAGCTCGGAGAAGCTGTCTTTTCCTGCCTGTGTTACATAAAGTCCGTCCTTCTCGGAATAAAATACCTCGTGAATCCTCTGATTCAATGCGTCAACCATTGCGGAATAGTTTTTCATATCTTCGATTTTACCAAACTTTTCGGCAAACCACGCAAGACACTGCAAGCTGATCGAAACCTGAGCATTCAGAACAATCTCAAATTCCTTGTCCTGCTCGAGGCGGGGACGGCCCTCGAGCGTAGGATTCCACTCATAGAAGTTCCAATAGGTTTTCAGATCCTCGTAAAAATTCGGAACCAATCCGTCTTCCATACGGTCGGTAAAGGTCTTGACTAATGCTTGCATTCTCTCATAAAACTCTTCTGCAAGAGAAAAATCTCCCGAATGCTCGGCATATTCTTTCATCTGCATCGGATATACCAAAGAGAAATACGGAATCACAAGCTCATACGCGGAAGGCGAACAAATATGCGTCAGATTGTCGTCTCTGCGATCCAAGGCAAAGAGCAGAAGACTTGCTCTTGCAAATTCATACTCCCCAAGACCGTCGTAGCAGCAAAGCATCTGGTTTCGGCTGTCGACACCGTAGAGTGCCTGCTCACGCCACGGACAGTCCTCATAGTGCTCGTACATACAAAGACGAAGCGTACGGACAGAAAGATCGTAAATGCGTTGACGCAGAGGATTTTCCGCATCAAATGGAAGCACCGTCACTGGATATTCGACGGGATAAAGACCAATGTAGTCGATCTCCACATCAGCATCACTGATGATCTGGAAATAGCGTCCGCCAAGACGGCGCATATGGTTGGCAAAGGTAAACCATTCTCCGTTCGCGATCAGCTCCACAGAGAAATCTCGCGTCTTGATGATTTGCGGAACAACTTCTCGACCGTTCTCGTCCATCGTCAGATGCTCTCCGTAAGCGACGGTGATCTTAGCTCCCTTCTCTGCCCGAAAACGAATTCCGAGATGACCGACGGTTTCTTCGCCAATGTCGTAAATTTTCAACGCGGGATCAACCAAAACCGCCTTAGTAAAGCTCTTTAAAACCGTCTTTTTTAGAGGTCTTTCGTGAAGCTCCTCAGGGCGGTCCGATACTTCGATGGCATTCACATAGCCTTTGGCAGAAAAATTCTTTTCATAACAACCGTCATAGCCGTTTGCGTCGTAGGTATAGGAAAATCCCAACTGCTCCGTAATTTGCTTTTGGCGTCCCGACACGTAATCGCTCGCAACACGGCAAAGCGTATGCTTGCCCGAAGCCGCAAGGATATTCTCATCTTCCGAAACCTCAAAAATCACGCCGGGGAGTCCTTTGTAATAGGTAAAGCTAATATTTCCATAATACCATACAAGCAACTGAAGCCGATTTTCACCCTCGTGACAGAATTTCGTAATGTCCAAACGATCGAAGACTTTATAATACGGATAATCGGAAAACTGACCGAACGCCGCAAGCGTTCCGTTAACGTAGAGCTCGTAATTGCTGTCACAAGAAACGTCGACAGAAACCGATTTTCCCGTCGAATGGAACGTCTGATCAAAGCGAACGAACTCGTCCGCACGGTCTTCATTATGTGCCCAGATCCACTTTGCTTGTTTCATGGTAAACTCCTTGAATCACTTAAAAATATTATCATTCAAATTATACTTGATTTTTCTTGAAAAGTCAAGAAAATCAATAAAATATAAACAAAAATATACAAAGAAAATAAAAAAAGACAAAATGAAAATCATTTTGCCTTTCACATTGAAGTGTTTGCTACTGTCGTCTTTCCGCTTTCGTAATTATCTTCACGAGTCAGGCGGTTCAAGCGGTCGATTCCTAAATTGATTATACCAAAAATATCTTCGCTTGTCAAGAAGAACCCCGAGGAGCCGAAGCACCTCGGGGGAAATCGTTTTTTAGAATAAAGTTCGACTCAAAATCATACAGTCTTTGACGGTTGATTTTTTTTGCGTTTCTTTTTCTTCTTATATCGACTGAACGTTGTGCTGTATTCTAGATATATCATAAACCCTGAAAAAGCTAAAAATATCAACTCAAGGATACCAAATATAATCCACACACCAATGCGATCTCCCTGCATTTCCTTATTATAATCATTAAGCGAATAAAAAATATCTTGTTCATTACATGCGTCTACAATATAATCATGATAAAGGAATCGTTCCTTCACAAGAATGTTCAAAGGAGCTGACTGTAATTTTTGTTTTAGATCCTCTACGGAATATCCACAAGCTTCATCACTAAAGCTTAACGAATATTGATAAGTATTATCATTCGTATAAAGCTCCAAATGTCTCTTTGGCCTACTTCTTCTACCCCCTCCGTAACTCACATATTCAACATCATGAACATCGATCGTTTCCTGTCTCAAATCTTTTATGGTATATTGCTCGCTTTTATTAAGCAAACCAAAAAGAAGGAGTATCAAAAGAATTTGGAAGAAAAAATATTTGCACATTTCTTTTACAAAAGACCGTCGCTTTGACTGTTTTTTCATCGAATTATTCTCCTTGATAGCATTTGATTAACCGATTTACAAACTCACCTGTTGGATCAGAAATTATATCATACGCTTTATTTTCAGCAACATCTTGAACAAATGATTCGTTTCTATATCATAGTACTCAAACGTATGATTATCAAAACTTGCAAGTCTGCGAACCTTCGTCCAAGACAGATTATGGTTACGGTAAGTCGTCGGATTTCCAATCTCATCGTAGACGCACTGCTCTCCGTTGAAGGAAACTAACTGATCCTTCCAACCTTCCGTTGCATAGGTATAATCACTGCCGACGTAGCTTCCCGTAGGAGTTCCTGATGTAACGGCATACTCCTTCTTCGAGGTAATATTGCCGCCCATATCATACGTGAACAGCGTCGTCTTGCCACTCTCGTAATTATCCTCGCGAGTCAAACGGTTCAAGCGGTCGTATTTCTAAATTGATTATATCAAAAATATCCTCACTTGTCAAGAAAAACCCCGAGGCGCCCAAGCACCTCGGGGAAACCATTGTTTTTGTTTAAAGAGAATCGTGTCTTTTATTCAGATAATAGTTTCTTCACACTCTTTTCATCAACCAAAACGGTTCTATACATCGTACCAAAATTATCTAGCAAGTATTTTTTTCCCAACTCAAACGGAGGAAGTATCACATTGTTCATTTGTTCTTCCAATGTGACTAATAATTGTTCTTCATCATACTTTAAATACTCACAAACAAATGTTTTGGGATATACCGATGGAGTATACTCGTGCCCACTTTTTTGAATAAAAACATATGGCTTATCAAAAGAACCAATGAAAAAATTAATATCAAAATGATAATATTCACCATAAATTGATTTAAAAACCCATATTACGCATACAAAATCCTTCTCCTTACGATAAAATTTATTCTTAATTTTTTCAAATCCATGTTGGTACAAATATTTTTTGATATACTCTTTAAATTCATTCTTTTCCATAATTCTCTCCAAAAATTAATAAAATTCTAATATTTTAATACTTTTTCTTCCAATAACCCTCTCATATTTTAATAGTTGATTGACTCCTGTCCTCAATGATCTTCGATTGTATGGTTTTAATTCAAATATTGTCGAAAATGTTTCATCGTAGAAGTCAGGTCTAATACCAGAAATTTTTCTATACTCTTTACTAGTAAGATCAAATGTCTTATATCCTTCGTGAATTGTTTTACCAGCAACTTTCGTTGATTTCGTAAAATCACCAACCTTATCCAATGTTTTTATGGTGTCTAACGCATTATCAGTGAAATCAACTGCTTTGGCAATTTTAATCGTATCTAGAGTATCGTCAGCAATATCTATCCCTTTTGCCACTACTCTTACCCCTTTGACACTCTCCCCGACACCGGTTACAAACGGAATCAAATCCAAAGCATCCCCAGCAAGCCCTGCCCAAGCCCAAGGATCTGCAGGATTTATTACTACTTCAACAACACTAGCACCTAAAGAAAAAAGATCAAACACGGTATCGAACCAACACCCACTTGGATCAATATACATTATGGGACTATTTATACAATACGCATAAAGATTGATTCCTTGGATATATAGAGGTACTAGATAAGACGTGTCGTCAGCGCAAACAAACCTACCCGTCTCGGGGTCGTAGTATCTCGTTTCGAGGTAATATAGATTCGTTTCTTGGTCGTAATAGTAGGAACGGTATCTGATCGGGTTAACATTCGCGATATGATCTGCCACAGTCGATACGTCGGTTCCACTGCCGTCGGTAATTGCGACAATATTACCCCAAGCGTCGTACTCATACTTT
>JAZRLS010000023.1:0-13075 GCA_045646945.1 Eubacteriales bacterium
AGGGGAGCAATCCATATGCTCCCGATACGGGCGGATATGGAATCCGCCCCTACAAGGGGGGATGGGCTTTGCTCTGTGCCTTTGTAATACAAAGGCGAAACTGGCGATACAATTCCAAGTGTAGACATCACACAGTTGGAGGATAGTTGCTAAATGCAAAGAAAAGATTTTTATATCGGATACTATAATAGAACAAATCGCTTTTTTTCTGACAAGATAATTTGGGGCAAAAAAGAACGTGAAGAAGCGTGGCGCAAAGGACAAGGTCTTACCTCAAAGTTTGGGCGCAAAATATTTATTATATTCCAGTATTTGATTTTGTTGTTATGTTGGATTCCCATGTGCTTTGAACGTGAATTATGGGTTGTTATACCAATTGCAATCCTTTGCTTTTTGTTACAATCGTATATCACAGATTTCTCTATTTTAAAGATTGAATTTCTCTATTTGACCTACCGCAAAAATAGCGTATATTGTTCTGTATTACATGATATATTCCTTGGTAGTTATGATGAATTTTTCAATCAGTTAACCCGTTATACAAAGAAAGAAGTAACGGGGTACGTTTTTATAGGCGGTGGAAAGTTTTATGGAAAAATTCGAGCCGTTTGCAGAAACAAAACCAAAAGAATTGTATTAAAATTTCAGACGAATTGCACTATTGTAATAATTAACAAAAAGAAATTTGTAGTTAAGGGCGTGTTGACCTCAAAAGAACATTTGATATCAGAGATCGCTACTATTATCAACACAAACCAATGATATCGTGTTTTGGCTTTTTAATGATATGAGAACCCGGACAGACCTTGAAAATCTGTCCGGGTTACTTATTTGTTTACAGCGGAGCAATTATTAAGTAACTGGCTATAATTTCTCCGCTAACCGTGCACGCCCTTCGGACTGTGTTTTTTTATTCAGCAATCTTTTCCAGCAAATTCTCATAGAGCTCTTTCGTGCTCTCCGCATTCTCGGCGGCGAGGACAATAATTTTCTGATCGACACGAAGCACGATACAAGGGTTGTTGCCCGTATAGGTATATCTCGTATAGGTTCCAAACTCCTCGTTTTCGAAGGTTCCAAGCAGAAGTTTTGCCGAGCCGAAGCCCATGATGCGCTCTCCGTCCACGCCGTCTGCACGGTATTCTACCGCATCAATTTCGTCGTAATTGATCACAAGATCTCCCGAAAAGCTTGCCTTGACGGTAAGTGCGTCCTCCCCTGCCGTCGTTTTGAGCTTGCCCGTAAACATTACAACAGACAAACCGATCAGCAGAACAATCGTGAAGATGACGGTGAAGATCAGCGCGCCCTTTTTATGCGTTACCACCTCTCCGAAGGAATTTTCATAATCTTCCTTGGTTGCTGTTCCCTCGCGGAGCTGTTTTCTATAAAAGCGGTACGAATACAAGGGCGGAACAATTCCGCAAGCCAAAATCAGCACGATTGCCACGAACGGAAATACGGCGGGCGGAAGCGGTATGGCGACAAGGCACAGAAGTCCCATCACAACGTAGAGCTTTCCCGCAAAGCGGTGGGTTGCGTACCAGTTATCGTCGTTTGCAAGCGTCCATCGAAGCTTGATTCCCATCGTTACGTTTCGCGTGGTTTTGGGCATATAGTTTCCAATGATAATAAAGCTCAAGCCGAGAAGCAGGAACAAAAATGCCGACACCTTCGTCATATAGCCAAGGGCGGTCGCTAAGATCATTCCGCAACACGAAAGCGAGATGGCGGGAATGATCCAGAAAACAAGCCCGAACATTTTTTTGTTTTGCTCGGCATTCTTATCGAGAACGACGGTGAGGATCATACAGAGCCAATGGATCGCCAAAAGCACGGCGGGAAGCACGAGGAAGGTCAGCGACGAATTCATAAAGCCGTCCTCCGCGCCGTCAAGTCCCCAATGAACGGCGATCTTTTCGGGAAGAAGCTTCTCTCCCACGAGTGCTATGAGCATTGGCAGCAATATCACGATCGACGACGCGATCAATTTTCCTTTATTTCTTTTGAGCAGTTCCATCTTCTTTTTCTCCTTTCAAATCTTTCACCCAAAGTAAAATTTCTTCGAGCACCGAGGCATTGAGTTCATAATAAATAAATTTTCCCTCTCGTTTGTCGCGAATGAGGTCGGCGTCCTTGAGCACCGAAAGGTGCCTTGAAATCGACGCGCCCGTGACATCAAAGCGTTCGACAATCTCACCCGCTGACATTCTTCCCTCTTTTAAGAGGTTCAGAATTTCCCTGCGAATCGGATCGGACAGTGCCTTTAGCGTATTCTGTAAGCTCATCGTCTCTCTCCTTGTTTAACATTTAACCTAATTGTTAAATATAGTATAGCATACTCCTCTGCTATTGTCAAGAGTTTTTTGAAAAAACAGCGCAACTTTTTTCGGTTGCGCTGTTTCGTTTATTCTCCTCTTGCGATCTCTTGGAGTGCGTAGGCAAAGCGTTCGACCTCCGAAAGCTCGTTATAGATGCCGAAGCTGGCGCGAACCGCGCCGCCGTCGGGCGTGCCGAGCGTCTTGTGTCCGAGAGCCGAACAGTGATATCCGCTTCGAACACAAATTCCCTGCTCTGCAAGCTGACGACCGACGCGGTCGGCGGGGATTCCGTCGAGATTAAAAAGAAGCACCGCGCCCTCATATTCGGGAGCATAGAGCTTCACACCTTCGATATCGGTCAACACTTCTCTTGCCCGTCGAAAGAGCGTACGCTCGTGCTCGGCAATCGCGTCGATGCCAAGCCGCTCGATAATTTTGATTCCCTCCGAGAGTCCCGCAATCGCAGGGGTTGGAAGCGTTCCCGCCTCATAGCGTTCTGGAAAAACAAATGGCATTGCCCGCTCGAGTGACGCCATTCCGTTGCCGCCCTCCACGAGCGTTCCGAGTTCTTCGGGGGAAACGTGCTTGCCTAAGAGAATCACACCACATCCTTGCGGACCTAAGAGACCTTTATGCGCGGGAATACAGAGGGCATCGATTTTCATTTCGTCAACGAGAATTGTTTCGTGCCCTGCCGACTGCGCGCCATCGACAACGAACAGAATTCCGTTTCTTTGACAAAATGCTCCCATCTCCCGAATCGGCATACTCACCGAGCAGAGATTGGAGGCATGCGTTGTGACAAGCATTCGCGTTTTTGGGGTCAGCGAGCATGCGATTCCCGCCAAAATCCGCTCGGTCGTTCGGCGTGGATCTCCCACCATACTCGGAAATTCGGAAAAGGTGATCTTCCCCTCCACCCTCATTTTGGAGAGTGGGCGAAGCACCGAATTATGCTCAAGATCCGAAATCAGCACGTGATCGCCCTGACGGAGAAACCCCTTGAGGACGGTATTGAGTGCCGTAGTCGTATTGAGAGTAAAGATGACCCTCGCGGGGTCGCTCACACCGAAATGTCTTGCGAGAAGCGTACGACATTCATAAATTTTTTCCGCCGCCGCCATAGCAAGCGCGTGCGAACCTCTGCCCGCGTTGCCACCGTAGTCGCTCATACACCGCAGCGTCTCCTCAACCACCGAGCGCGGTTTAGGGAAACTGGTAGCGGCATGATCGAAATAGATCAGTGCTCCGTTGTCCATCGTTTGACCGAAATACGCGCATGCAAGAGAACCGCGCGCGCGTTTGATTCTTGCAGAGACGAAAGGCGAAGTCCGTAAACACATCCGCGATGCGAGGAGGGGGATTCGATTTTTTCCACAACGGAAGGAATTGCCGCAGACGCGAGTGCTTCTTGCGCCTTCATTGCAGCAGTCAGCGAGCCGAGCTCGGCAAACAAGTAGCCTCCCATTTCTTGAATTTTCGTGGGAGGCTTTTGATTTCTTGGGGTCTTCATAGTACCACCTCCTTCACCGTCAGTATATGACGAAGTTGGTCGAAGCGTACGAAAAAACAGCCTCTCATGAAAAAGATTTTAAAAAGCCGAAATTTTTAAAAAAATATCAAAAAATTTCAAAATAACTCTTGACAAAAGATATTTTGTTTGGTATAATATCATAGTCAAGTGAAATGCTGGTATGGCTCAGTCGGTAGAGCACGTCATTGGTAATGACGAGGTCATCAGTTCGATTCTGATTACCAGCTCCAAAAGCAACCCAATCGGGTTGCTTTTTTGCTTGTATAACGAACCCCCCGCCACTATGGCGGGGGGTTCGTTATACAATAAAACGGCGTAGCCGTGAATTTCACAGCTACGCCGATGTTTTGTTTGGTTAGTCCATATACGGAAGTGCTTCCTCATACCAAATCTTCATAAAGTTGGGAGAAAGATTCCAATAGGGATCTTCCTTGATCGATTCCATCATTGCATTCAGCGTTTCGAACACGTCGGCGCAGATGATCTCGCCCTCTCCGACCGTAATGCGTTTTGCCGCGCCCTTCTCAATGAGCACCTCGGTAAACGGAATACTCGGCTTATAGAACGGGAATACGTACGGATCCTCAGGCTTTCTGAAGTACGCCTGTGTGATCTTTGCCTTAAACTCGGCACGCTTTTCCTCGTCCTTGATGCGGTCAATCAGATAATTCACCGTCCAAGCTTCAACGAGGTGCTTGAAGGTCATCTTCTTCATATCACAGCCCCAGAACATCACGTAGCACTTCACACCGTAGCGCTCGCGGCTCTCGTACATTCTTTGCCAAGCCGATTCCCAAGAAAAACCATAGTCATCAAACCACGACATCCGCGGCTTTGCCTTTTCGTCTCCGCTGATCAGGTCGAGTGCATAGCGACCTCTTGCCGAAATCGAGTGCGTCGGATTCATACTGCGAGCCACGCCCTTCTGATTGCGGAATACCTCGGAGATATATCCAACCTGTGAGGGACGGTTCAGATGCCATCCTGCGTCAATGACTTCGCGCCACTCGTCTATCAGAAGTGCGGGAAAGACGATCGTTCCGTCCTTGACTGCATCTTCCACGACTTCAATGACCGTCTCAGCTCCGCCGTCGATCGGACCGAGCGCCTTGAGCGACGAGTGCACCATCAGGATCGAATCGGATTCAATTCCGAATTCCTTAAGTCTTTCAATCAAATATTCCTTTGTTAACATACTGTTTCTCCTTTTATCTTCGGATGCTGATACCTGCAACACCCAGAATGACTTCGTTGGCAACCGCCTCGATCTTAATGCTTGCAAGCTCCTTCTGGGAATCGACGCGAATTCTCTGCACCGTTGCGTGGTTGTAATTGCTGAAATAGAAAATTTCTGCCTCTGTCGTCATTGCAGAGGTCAGCCAGTCGTCGAGATTGATCGGATAAACGAGCTTGGTATCGACCTTGCTTCCGTCCGCATAATTGACGGTGATTCTGACGCTCTCCACGCCCGTATGCAGACAGCACGCACTTGCGACGAACATCACGGCGAGCTCCTGTCCCTTTCCGTTCAGCGGAACGGTAAGCTCGGTCGGGAAATTATCGTAGATCGAAACGCAGGCAACGTTCTCATTCTCGGCAGGGGTTGCAAACGGAATGCCCGACGGCGAAACCACAGTACCGCCCGAGGTTCTGAAGAAGCTATCATCCACGTAAGTATCGGTTCTTCCATACTGATTCCACGTGTGAGAATGGCGTCCGTTTCGGCTCATGCTCATTGAATATCCCTTGGGTCTTGGGCTGAGGTAATCCTGCTCGTGAATCTCGGTCATCTTGCAGTTAAAGAAGCTTGAGAGATCGACCGTTTCAAAGGGATTCTCCACGATCGGTTCAAGAAGTGGATCTTCCTTCAAAATCTGATAGTCTGCCGCGAGCCATGCGTCATACTCGCCCGACGTAGCACGGAAGAAGAGCGTGTAATCTCCTGCTGCGCCCTTGGCGGTGGCATAGACCTTATTTCCGACGACGGTAATATTCTCGAGCGTCTCGGAGACGTCATAGACCTCGGCAATCGTTGCGTTCTCCAACTCGAACGCAAGTCTGCTACCCGCAAGCACGGTCTCAGTGAACTTCACCGACGGAATCGCCTTGTTACCGTGCATCACGCGGAGCTGGAATCTGCCAACCTTGTCGACGTTCACCACAACGAAGCTGTTGTTCGGTGCGGCAACGATCTCGTAGTCGATCTGTTCCCCGTCCAGCATCACAGCATCAAGGTCTGCCGCACGCATCGGAATTCGGATACGCTTGGTTTCGGTTCGCTCGCAGGTAATATTGAAAATTTCCTCGTTGCCACGTCTGTGGTAATCGATCGAAAGATCCTTCAGCGCAAGGCTTGCGCTCTCCCATTCGCTCGGGAAGCCGGGTGCGATCAAAACGCGGTTCTCGAGAGCATTGATTCGGATTCCGAAAAGTCCCTCGACCACAAGACGGAGATAGGTACTCGACACGTCGGTAAAGTCCATGTCACCGAGGTCACACGTGCCTCGATTGGACTGAACGTGCGGAGCCATACCGGGATTTCTACCCGTAAAATAGCAATCCGAGATGCCCGTCAGAATCTCCTTGCCCTCTTCCTTAAGACCAAGCTTAAAGTACATCAGTGCCAGATGCGCATTTTCCGACGGGAAGAGTCCGCAGTTGGAATACTGTCTGGGCAACCAATTCGAGGAGTAGCAAAGTCTTCCGCCGCTGACCGTTTCGATACTCTTAATATGGTTTTCGGTAAATCTCAGCATTCGGTATGCCTTGAGGTCATCGACCATATCCGAGTCGATCGGGTGATAGACGCTGGGAAGCTCAACCGAGGGGTGAATCAGGCAGTTGCCGATGGTATCCAGCGATTCTGCAAGAACGCCCTCGTCCGCAATCCAAAGCTTCTCAAGCATTGCTTTCTTAATCTTCTCTGCTCTTGCCTCCAGACGCGAGGCGTCGCGACCGATCTTCTTGGCGATCTGCGCGAGCACGTAGTTTGCGCGGTAGTTCATTGCCGTGGACTGGTTACATCCCGCGCCGTTATAGTTATGCCCGTCAGAGATCCAAGTGTTCAGCTTGTTCTGATAGAGTCCGTCGCCGTCGGGATCAAAGGTTCTCTCTTCCCAATCGACCATCATACAGAGCTCGTCAAAATACTTTGCGGCAATCTCAAGGTTGCCCGACCACTCGATGTAATAAAGCATCATATCGAGGGCGCATTCCTGCATATTGTATGCACCGTATCGAGGTGTCAGATCCTGACGGAAGTCGGAAGGCAGGGCTCCAACGGGGTTCTCCATGTTGTGGATTCTTCCGCCAAGCTTATTAAATCCCTCGGAGATGGGGGTGTCGTCGTACCATACCTTCTCGTCCTTAACGTCTCCGCGACTGATGAGTGCGAGGTATTTTCGCATCGTCTTCTCGACGCGATCTCCCCAACCGAGCGCGGTGGGGGCATACCAGTTTCTCCATCCCAAGAACGGAGCGTGGTAGGCAAATGCACCGTGGTGGAAGGAGTCGTCGTGCCACGATGCGTCGAGTGCCATAACGGTGGGAGGTACTGAAAGGTCGATGGTGTTTTCGGGCGTCTTAACGTCGATGCAAGCGACCTTCTTGTAAATCTGCTGTTTCACGTAAGCGATGGGGTTCTTCATAGAGAGCCACTTGTCGAGCGTTTCCTCATCCGAGTTATAGAGCGCGATCAAGTATCCGTCCAGCACCTTTCCTGGTTCGATGGGCGCCGAGATCTTGACGACCTGATCGTCCTCGTTTTCGGGCGTGGAGCCAAGGAAAGCACTCGGATACGGCTCGGTCATCGACTTTGCTGAACCGATGCCAAAGTCGGCATCAAAGCTTGTGGCAATTCTCATCGTATTGCCATTGGTATGCGTGACGCAAGCACGATTTTTGCCAAGCTCAATGGTGTTTCCCTTGGTGTTCTCTACCGAGAAATATCTTCTGGGCTCGCCCTTGTACTCAAAACGGCAAATCGTATCGGTAAGTCCGCCAAATCCTGCCGCAAAGAAGACTCTTTGATCGGTCGTGATTCGATAGTGAACCAAATAACCGTCGTCTGGCAGAAGGGGGTAAGCTTCCATATTGACGCGGACGTCCGGGAACCACGCGGAAAATTGCGTTAACTCATATTCCATCCAGCCGTTCTTGAATTCAGCGTGAACGTCCTCCGAATCGTGGAACCAACGCGAGGTCTGGTCGATATCCTCGGTATAATAGAAGCGAGAACGGCGACCGGGGGTGATGCAAAGTCCGCTGTTGAGAATACCGCACTTTTCGTAATAGGTGACCTTACTGAGAATCCAGTCGGACACCGCACCCATAATCTGAGGAGCATCTCCCGCAAAGGTGAAAAAGCGGTCTACTTTATCGTCGTTTTTATGCGAGCCGTAGAGCGTTCTGTTGAAAATTTCAGAGCTACCGCTGATGGCATATCCCTGTTCAGTGGGCGTATAGTGCGTCGACGATTTGATAAATTTTTCTTTCATCGATTTTCCTCCGATGCGATGTACTCCGTGATTTCACGATACCACTGATGGAACGGTTCAGGCGTAATCGTGCAAATATTCTCGCGAAGCGTTTTGTCGGTATAGTCCACGCACTCGTGCGCGTCGATACAGATAATCTCGCCCTCTCCCACGGAAATGCACTTGGCAATTCCCGCCTCTACCATCTTCGGACCAAAGCCACGGGTACTGAAGCTTGGCCAAACAAAGGGAGGCGTATCACCGAACTGTCCGTGCTTGGAACGGAACTCTTCACGCTTTTGCTCGTTTTTGACCTTGCCCAAAAGCTCTTCCATAAAACGGTATTCGACAAAGTGCTTAAAGGTCATCGGGCTCGTCGTAACCCCCCAGAACATTACGTAGCACTTTACACCGAATTTTTCACAGCTGTCGTACATTCTCTGCCAGGGTGAGCCGTGAGAGAAGCAATAGTCTCCCATCATTCCTCTGCGAGGTCCTTCGTTGATGTCGCCCTGCGTGAGTGCCTCTGCGTGCTTACCGCGCGCCGCCACCGAGTGCGTGGGATTATCGCTGCGAAGGCTTCCCTCTTGCTTGCGGAAGACCTCGGTGATGTATCCGACGTCGGACGGGCGATCCATATGCCAGTCCTCAAACACCGTCATCCAATTCTTCTGTGCAAACGTGGGGAGAACGAGCGTTCCCTCGCTCACCGTTTCCTCCAGCGCGGCAATGACGGTTTCTGCACCGCCGTCGATCGGGCCAAGTGCTTTGAGCGACGAGTGAACGAGCAGAATCGAATCTTTTTCAATGTGGAAGCCCTTTAAGGCTTCCACAAGCATTTCTTTCGTTAACATATTACAGTCCCATCAATTCCATTGCGTTTTCGTGGGTGATCTTATTGTACATCGTCTGCGTGATCACACCGCGCTTCAGCCAATCCTTAAGCAGATCGAGGATGGGCGCCTGACAGTTACGGCTAATGCAGTCGGTACCGAAGTACATTCTCTCATAGAATTCGTGAACAAATGCCTGCGAGAATTCTTCGTCACGCTGCAAATTGGCAAGCGGCGTGCCGTCCGAAAGGTCGAGGTGCAGGTTGGGGTAACGGCGAAGAAGCTTCGGAACGACACCCTCCTCCTTGATCGGCTGTCCCGAGATCGGGAAGAACGGAGTTCTCGTACCGGGCATCTTGCAGGAGTGACCGTACAGATCCATATGGACGCATCTCTCACCGGGGGTTTCGAGCTTTGCGATCTCGCACCAAAATACGGGGCCGTGTCCGAGGAAGATCAGCTTCGGGAATCTCTGCAGCGAGAGCTCGAGCTGAGGAAGTCCGGGATCGTCGTAAACACCGAAGTCGCCCTCGTGCATATCCGAGCCGTCCCACGTCAGAGGAAGTCCTACCTTCTCTGCGGCGCGGAACAGGTTCTGCATCTTGGGATCCTTCATTTCCATCTGAGGCATAACCTCACCGATTCCCTTACAGCCGAGGTCCTTATATGCCTGCAAGCGCTCCTCGAGCGGCGCGTGCGCCGAGTTTGCCAAGGCACGGGGGTCGAGGTTACACCAAGGAATGATTCTGTCGGGGTACTGCTTTGCCATTTCCAAAATATCCATTGCGTGCTGAGGCTCGTAAATTTCGGGGCTAACGATGGGAAGAATACAGCTCTTATCAATGCCCATCTGCTCCTGTGCGTAAAGCATATCCTCAAGGGTACAGATGCGGTGATTCTTATGACGGAACGCGTGTGCGTGAATATCAATAACCATAGTTTCCTCCTTACAGACCAAGCAATCTCATTGCGTTTTCGTGAGTAATCTTATTATATGCCGACTTGGTGATAACACCGTCCTTGAGCCACTGCGCGAGCGTCGAGCTGAGCTCCTCGGTGAACCAAGGACCGACGATATCGGTACCAAAGTAGAGTCTGTCCTCAAATTCGCGGATAAACTCTGCGGTATAGTCGAGATTTCTCTTGAGCGATGCGAGCGGCGTGCCGTCCGAGAGGTCGCCGTGCAGATTCGGGTAGCGGCGCATCAGCTTGGGCATAACACCCTCCTCGGTAAAGGGCTGATTTGCGTACATCAAATAGCAGCTTCTCGTTTCGGGATGCTTGCAGGAGTGTCCGTCAAGTCCCAAATGGACGCATCTCTCCCCGGGGGTCTCGAGTTTAGCGAATTCCGACCAGAACACGGGACCGTGTCCGAGGAAAATGAGGTTCGGGAATCTCTGGAGAGAAAGCTCGAGCTGAGGAAGTCCAGGATCGTCGTAAACGCCGAAGTCGCCCTCGTGCTGATCCGAGCCGTCCCAAGTCAAAGGGAGTCCAACCTTCTCTGCCGCGCGGAAAAGATTCTGCATCAGGGGATCTTTCATTTCGAGCTGAGGCATCACCTCACCGATTCCCTTACAGCCGAGGTCCTTATACCACTGCAAAATCTTTTCGAGCTCTGCGTGGGGCGAATTTGCCATCGCTCTGGGGTCGAGGTTACAGAACGGAATAATTCTGTCGGGGCGTGCCTGTGCCATTTCAACAATATCCATTGCGTGCTGAGGCTCGTAAATTTCGGGGCTGACGATCGGGAGCACACAGCTCATATTGATGCCCATTCTATCCTGCGAGGCAATCAGCTCGTCCAGTGTACACATACCCTTACCATCACATCTTTTCAGTCGGTACGCGTGTGCGTGAATGTCAATTAACATCGTTTTTCCTCCTGTGTCAAATACACGTTTTTTAATGAAGACATTCTGCTTCATCATACTGTCTTCATTATAAAGTAAAACCCCAAAAAAGTCAATAGAAAATTCGTGCAAAACTTTGATACAATCTTGCTTTTTAGCAAAAAAAAGAAAGCCTTGCAAATATGCAAAGCTTTCTTTTCAATTATGCGGAAAACGGTGTGCCGAAGAGGGCAACCATCACTGCGTACAAAATCGGAATGGAGATGACGCAAAGGGTATGCGAAATCATTGCCATCGACGCGCCCGTTTCGGGGTTTCCGCCGTAGGCTTCGGGGAAAACAACCGTATTCAAACCAAGCGGTGCGGCGGTGGCAAAGAAGCAAAGGAAGAGCACCTCGTTGCCGATGTCCATTCCAAAGAGGAGATTAGCAAGCGTTTTTGCGCCAACGAGCACCGCGATCAACACAGCGGGAATAGCGACCAAGCGAAGTGCCGTCGCAACGTATACCTTTTTCTTTTTTAGCATTCCCAGAAAATCGTATTTTGCGATCGTTACACCTGCGAGAAGCATAGCAACAGGGCCCATACAAGCCTTGAGCGTATCGAGCGACGAAACCACAAAGGTAGGCAGATATTTTCCAATGCCCGACAGACCGACGGCAATACCGAGAAGCAACGCAATGGTAGGCGCATTAAGAAGACGCTTCCAAGCACCGCCCTTTCCTGCGCTATGAGGTGTCAGCACACTGATACCCCATGTATAAATTAACAAGGTAATTGGAAGACCAAACAGCTTATAATACGCAAGTCCTTCTTCCCCAAAAAGTGCGAGCACAATGGGATCGCCGACGTATCCGCTGTTGGCAAAGGCAAGCGCGTAAGCATAGATACCGCGCTCCATTCCCTTTTGACGAACAAAGACCTTCGAAAGCGGAATTGCAATTGCTATTCCGAAAGCAACTGTAATGGCCCCTAACACAATATTTGTGGCGTGCGTGGAAATCTTGTCGACCGTGCAGAAGCGTATCATCGTCGTAAAACTCAGCGCAGGACAGAAAATCCACGTCTCCATCTTTGCCATCGTCTTGCTTGCCGTTTCAGGGAGAATTTTCGTTTTGTTTGCGACAAATCCGACAGCGATACAAAAAAAGAGTGTCAGCATCGGCGTCAGCGTTGCTAAAAATGTTTGTAACATGCTCTACCTCACAAGTGATAGTTTCTAAATGCTTATTATATCACCGAAGAAAAGAAATGTCAAGGGGGGGGGAGAGGAAAAACGTCCTATAAAAAAGCTCCCACCGTAGTGAGAGCTTTGTCGACACGCTTTGCAAGAATTGCTTGCAATTCTTAGCTCGCGGCAACGCTTTGTTTGCACAAATGTTGCGCCGCGTATTGATCTCTTCGAGTTTTAAGAACGCCGTCCCATATCGTGAATATCGCCCGATAACGTGTTGCACCAAATTTGCACCAAGATCACACGGGCATTCAACGCCTATTCTGCTCGTCAAATTGGAATTGGTTAAATGCGTTTTCCTATGCTTTTTAAGATTTCTATTTCGGCTTCTTTTCCGTATGCATAAAGGGTGAATTTAATTGTTGTGCCGTTATTTAGTTTTATTGTGTGAAAAAGTGTATCCTTTGAAATTATTCCATCACCTTTGTACAACTCACTCTTAATCGAGTGAATTTCGTCAAAATGTATAACTGTTTTTTGAAAAGAAATCTTTCCGTTTGTGTCTGCACCCCTTGGCAGAATGATTTTTTCATCGTCTATTGTTAAGCATCGGCTTTTTTCTGCGAAAAAACAAGAGAGAAAAAGAACGCTCATTAGACCACCAAGCATTGTTAGTCCAATTTGCAATCCAATGTTTGATAAATGTGCAAGAATGCAAATAATTCCTGCAATCAAAACTGCAACACTAATAATGGTAAGGATTGCTAACCATTTTGTTGCACAAGATGTGTATTTTTTCATGCAAACAACCTCCTCGTCAAATTCAAGTTTATCGAGTAGATAACTACCCAAAGTAATTTTACCATAAAACATCTAAAATGTAAATAG
>JAZRLS010000024.1:0-10785 GCA_045646945.1 Eubacteriales bacterium
ATGTGAGAATGTTCGCTTAAACTCTGTTGTGGGTCACCAAAAAAGAACAGGAGCACAGAGTGCTCCTGTTCTTTTTTGCTGCCGTGTCGATGTCGACACGGCGTTTGCAAAAGCAAACGCATGGGTTCGAGAATCTGACGAAAGCCGACGGGAGCTAGCTCACGAGAGGCTCGGCAGATTCCGCCGAGGTCGCGAAGCGACAGTCGGATTCCCGCACAGAAGGCGGAGCACAGAGTGCTCCTGTTCTTTTTTGTCGCCGTGTTGATATCGACACGGCGTTTGCAAAGCAAACGCATGGGTTCGAGAATCTGACGAAAGCCAATATTGTTTTTTCTGATTTTCTCTTGCAAAATGGTCCGCTTTATGATAGAATGAAGATACCAATCACATAAGGAGAAAAACAATGAAAATTTCCAATCTTTCCGCAGATATTACCAAAGAATTGCAAGAAACAGTTGCCGAGATCGACGACGCGCAGGCAGAACTTCTGGCAGAGAAGATTGTTTCGGCAAAAAGAATTTTTCTGGCGGGCGCAGGCCGTTCGCTTCTGATGGTCAAGTGTTGTGCGATGCGCTTGATGCAGCTTGGTTTTACCGCTTACGTTACGGGCGAGACAGTGACTCCCTCGATTACCAAGGACGACCTTCTGATCGTCGTTTCGGGCTCGGGCGAGACGGGAACCATCGTTCTGATGACCAATAAGGCAAAGAAGATCGGTGCCGAGGTCGCTTGCATTACCATCGCACCCGAGTCGTCGATCGGACGCGCCGCAGACCTCGTGATTCAGATCAATGCCGCATCCACGAAGCTTGCCGACAATTCGACGCAGGCTCCCTCGATTCAGCTCGGCGGCGCGCGCTTTGAGCTCAGCGTCCTGCTGTTGCTCGAGGGTATCGTGATGGCGGTGGTCGAAAAGGCAGGCATTACCGATCCCAACGTGCTTCTGATGCAGAATCACGCAAATCTCGAATAAACAAAAAACGCTGACGAATTAGAGCGTCACTATAAAGGACAGTTTTCAAAAACACGGTATATCTCGAAAGAGGTATGCCGTATTTTTGCATTTGTGGACACAAATGCAGTGCTTGTCAGTAAAATTGACAAGCTATAGGTGAACAAAAAGCTCCCTTGTGTAAAGGGAGCTATCAGCGAAGCTGACTGAGGGATTGTTCTACGAGGTGATCAATATATTCACAAACACCACGAAAGTTTTTATGTACTTCAGTATTCGGTATTCTTATTACTGTCAATCCGTATTCCTTAAGAAAGGCGGTTCTTTCTTCATCATATTGCTTTCCTTGCTCGGTATAATGCCCTGATCCGTCAAGCTCTATGATAAGTTTTGCCTCTGCGCAGTAAAAATCTACAATATACCTTCCGAGAACCTTTTGACGAGAAAAGCGAACTGGATATGTGCGCAAAAAATCATACCAAAGGTGTTTTTCTTCTTTGGTCATATTCTTTCTCAACATTCTTGCGGTTGGTACGATGTTTTTGTTATGTTTTCGCTGCATTACAATCCCTCCGTCACGCTTCGCGTGCCACCTCCCTTTACACAAGGGAGGCTTTTCTATCTCCTGGAAGGTGAGCAAAGAACTTTTGCCATATCAATGTCAAAAGTGCATTTGCGTTACTTATGTCATAGAATTATTATTTCGTATAATTATTTTATTCGACTATCTGTTATAATGCCGTAAATATAAGCTTGCCCACGGAGATTGATTTCAGAAGGTTTGGAAACATTCATTTCCAAAGCTTTCTCAAAATTTGTTTTTGAAATTCTCGTGTGAGAAGGTATGCTAACAACAATAATGTAATTATCTTTAACAACATATTTGATTTCTTTATTTGTTACCGTGTAAAACACTTCTCCCTCGTGCTTGCAAATATTCGTCCACACTTTGTCAATGTTATTTGACTTCCATAAACTCATAATCTTACCTCAATACTTGTTTTTGAAAAAAATTCCTCTTATAAGGCCGACCATTGCACCGCCTATAAATAAACCTGCTGGTCTACCAAGTCTACTGCTTCTCTTTGCCATAACATGCCTCCATTAAACGTTGTATTGAATTTCAATAGTCGACGAATTGCCACTTGGAGTAGTGTGCAATACAATATCACCCTCGTTCATAGATTGCCGCATTGCATTGCAAACCTGCGGCATTGCGCTTTTAAGCCCCAACACCTTGTGAATATCACCCGATTTCAAAATGACAAAGTTCTTTCCTTCATCTTTTGCTGCTATTTTCAATTCAAGAATATGCTGACGAATGTCATCTGTAGAAATCTTCTTCGCATCCTGCTCGGGAACTTGATTTTTTTCTTGCATCAGTATCGTCACCTGCTCCTCAAGCACTTGAATTCTTCCTAACAATTCAACTATAATCTTTTCGTAATTCATAGAATTTTCCCTCATCTTTTGTATATTCTATTAGAATTCTATCACAAATTCTAAAGAATGTCAAGAGGCTTTTGAAAAATAATATATTTTACGGCAATAAATATTGGCCTGGGCATTTTATCCCCAGACCAATAGATTTTTCATAAAATAACATTTGTAGTAATCTTAAAACTGTCCTTAAGAGTACTCCTCGTTCTCGTCAGCGTTTTTTCTTGACTTTCGATGGCGTTTTTGATATAATGAAATTGTAAAAGTTTTAGTAAAGGAGTGATCGCTTTGAATCCGTCGTTCTATCTTCCGATCGTCGTTTTATGGATCGTGATATTTTTGTTATATCGCAATCGCAAGGCGATCGTCGCAAGAAAAATCATTCAAAAAAGAAACGTAAAGGAGAACACCGAAATGGTAGAGCTTGCAAAGAAATTTATAGGAAAAGAGTGCTTGATTTCCGCGTTTGACAGCAGTCATCAGTTTGAGGGTGTGATCAAGGAAGTCACCGACGGAGCGATCTTGCTTGAGAAAAACGGAACGGTGGAAGCGATCAACCTTGATTTCGTTATCCGTATTCGGGAATATCCGAAAAAGAAAAACGGCAAGAAAAAATCGGTGGTTTTGGATTAAATATTTAAGGAGAGCCAGATGAAGAAAAAAGGAATTGCGCTATCGATCGCAATGCTTGCACTTGTTTTGGAGCTTCTGCCCTACGGTGCGGTATGTAATTTTGCCAATCCCGAAGGAGCGCCATGGCGGCAGACTTATTCCTATTTTGATTTGACGCCCTTTGGTTACGCGAATTTTTCGCCCTTTCTCGTTGCATTGCTTACCTGTGCCTTGCTCGTTCTTTTGATCGTATCTATGGTAATGAAAAAGCAAATGCGATCCTTGCTTCTTTCGATTTCGGTGATCGCAATAATCCTTTCGCTTGCCCCATTGCTTTTGGGCGTGAGCTTCTTTTCGCTTGTGGGAGCACTGATCTCTCTCTCCTTGTTTGGTACAAGTATGCTACTGTTTTTTGATCACTAAAAAGCGGAAAGGAGATTTTCAGAATGAAAAAGAAAATTTTGGGAATTGTTCTTTCCGCCGTCGTGCTATTGGCGATTCTCTTTGTTCCGATGCCGAGTGGAACGCTCAAGGACGGCGGAACGAAAGTCTATTCTTCGCTGACCTACAAGATTGTTGCTTGGAACCGCTTGTATGAGGGCGAAATCTTTGACGAAACAAAGGTTTATTTCGGGGCTGACCGTTGGAAAACGGTGGACGAGTTATTTGCCGTTGAAGAGAAAACGATCGATAAGCTCGTTTACGGTAAAATTGTTGAGCTGAACGAAACGTCGGTGGTCATTGCACCGCTGGAAGGGGAATGGGAGCGGCAGAGTGCCGATCTCATTAGCTTCGGTATTCAAGGCTTTGAGGAGATCGGTGTCGAAGTTGGAAGTGTCATTGCGGTGACCTATCGGGGCGGTGTGATGGAGTCCTATCCCGCGCAGATCCACGCGACGGGGTGGCGAGTGGCTTAAATCGAAACAGTGAAATAACAAACACGACCTTGTTCAGATCGGAACAAGGTCGTGTTTGTTGATGGAATTACTGAATCGTATATTGTGTACCCTGCGCGGTATCGATGAGCGTGACTCCCTTGGCGGAAAGCTCGGCGCGGATCTCGTCCGCACGTGCGTAGTTTTTTGCCTTCTTTGCGGCAATGCGCTCGGCAATCTTTTCTTCGATCTCGCGAATGAAGGGATCGTCCGACACGGTTGCCTTTGCCTCATCCTCGGTAGCCATCTGCTTTTCAGCGGCTTTGACGAGGTCAAGTCCAAGCACACGGTCAAAGTCATTGATCAGCGCGATCTTGGTTGCGGGCGTGGTCTTGAGCTTGAGCGCGTCGTAGAGCGCGGTAACAGCGAGCGAAGTGTTCAGGTCGTTGTCGAGCGCGGCAGTGAATTTTGCCTTGCCCTCATCGAACGCCGCCGAATCGATCTCGCCTGCGTCCTCGCGGAGCAGGGAAACGATTTTCGCAACGAGCTTCTTATAAGCCGATGCGGCGTTGTCAAGGTTCTCATAGGAGAAGACGAGCGACTTGCGGTAGTGCGAGCCGAGGCAGAAGAAACGGTATACGAGCGGATCGTATCCCTTTTCTTCAAGGAGCGAAACGGTCAAAAATTCGCCGCTCGACTTACTCATCTTTCCGCTGTTGGTGTTGAGGTGGTGGACGTGGAACCAATAATTGCACCACTTATGACCCAAAAACGCCTCACTTTGCGCGATTTCGTTGGTGTGGTGGGGGAATGCGTTGTCAATGCCGCCGCAGTGAATGTCAAGCTTCTCACCGAGGTGCTTCATACTGATACAGGAGCACTCGATGTGCCAACCGGGGTAACCGATGCCCCAAGGGCTGTCCCATTTCAGTTCTTGATCGTCAAACTTGGACTTGGTGAACCAAAGCACGAAGTCCGCTTTGTTTTTCTTGTTGCCGTCCTCTTCAACGCCATCGCGAACACCGACCTCAAGATCTTCTTCCTTGAAATCGTTAAAGACGTAATATTGGTTCAGCTTCGAGGTGTCAAAATAGATATTTCCGCCTGCCTCATAAGCAAAACCCTTTTCGAGCAGACCCTCGATCACGTGGATAAATTCGTCGATACAACCGGTTGCAGGAGCAACGACGTCGGGGGTCTTGATATTGAGTTTGGCGCAGTCGGCAAAGAACGCGTCGGTATAGAACTTCGCGATCTCCATTACCGTCTTCTTTTCGCGCTTCGCACCCTTGAGCATTTTGTCCTCGCCCGTGTCGGCGTCGCTCGTCAGGTGGCCTACGTCGGTGATGTTCATCACGCGCGTGACGTCGTAGCCCGCATAGCGAAGGTACTTTTCAAGAATGTCTTCCATAATATAGCTGCGCAGGTTTCCGATATGCGCATAGTGATAGACGGTCGGGCCGCAGGTGTAAAGGCTGACTTTGCCCGGCTCGTTGGGGATAAATTCATCTCTTTTTCTTGTCAGGGAATTGTAAAGTAACATCGTGATTTTCCTTTTCGTTGATTATTCTTTTTTAGCTTCTTTGATTTGGCGAAGCTCTTCTTCGAGCCGTGCCAACTGTTCTTCGAGTCGACGGATCTCCTGTGCTACAGGGTCGGGGATGTGGATCTGGTCAAGATCGTTCTCAATGCGAACACCTTGCTTTTTGACCACCTTGGCGGGAATTCCCACTGCAGTACAACTCTCTGGAATTTCGGTCAGTACCACAGCGTTTGCGGCAATCTTCGTGTTGTCGCCGATCGTGAAAGGTCCAAGGACTTTCGCGCCTGCACCGACGAGCACGTTGTTGCCAAGCGTGGGGTGACGCTTTCCGACGTCCTTGCCCGTACCGCCCAAAGTAACGCCTTGGTAGATGGTACAGTTGTCACCGATCTCGGCAGTCTCACCAATCACCACGCCCATTCCGTGGTCGATCACAAGGCCCTTGCCGATTTTCGCACCGGGATGGATCTCGATACCCGTCACAAAGCGCGCGAGTTGGCTGATCGTACGCGCGGCAAAATAGTGGCCGTTGTTGTGCAGACGGTGTGCCACACGGTAGGCGGCAAGCGCGTGTACGCCCGAGTAGAGTAGGGCGACTTCAGCGTCGCTTCGTGCGGCAGGGTCACGCTCACGTGTCGCTTTGATGTCGTCTCGGACGGCACTCACCGTCTCGGTAACGACCTGCTTCATATTTTTTACTTGTTTGCCCGCCTTTTCGGCATAGGGCTTCAGCTTCAGCGTAGCTTGGTTCATAGCAACCTCCTATGAAAAAATAAACGCCTCTGTGCCGTAAAGCACAGAGGCATGTAAATGCGGTTCCACTCTGCTTTGAAATATTTTGGAATATTTCCTCAAAATCCTTAACGCGGAAAACGCCGAAGACTAATAGGGAACCCCGTTCGCCAACAGATCTCACGGATGCACAAGCCGATCTCTTTGCGGGTTGCTTTCAGCCGATGGCAAGCCCTCTCTGATGCAAAGCGGTGGTCGGTTTCTTTCCGATCATAGATTTTATTTCTATTATATTTATTATACACACTTTTTTTGCATTTGTAAATAGGTTTTTGAAAATTATTTTTTGAAGAGATTGACAAAGAGTAAATTAATTGATATAATGAATTTATCATTTGTTCCTAAGGGAGGAAAAGAATATGTGCTTAAAGCTTGAAGAGTTTTTGAACGTTGTTCCGAGAGTGCGGTGTCATCCGAATTTTAATGCGATTGAGGAATTTACGGGAATTGAAGCGATCACCTTTGACGGAGCAGGTCGCGGCGGACAAAAAACCAAAGTGTTTGCATATCGTGGCTTCCCGAAGGATGCAGAAGGTCCCGTGCCCGCAGTAGTGCTGGTTCACGGCGGCGGTGGTGTTCCGTATCTTACATGGGTCAAACAGTGGAATGATCGCGGATATGCTGCAATCGCATTTTCGACGACGGGAGAATTCCCCGTGAGAGTCAATGCGGGAACGACGGAAAGTGAAGAGGGCCCAAGAGCAGAGAGATGGTCTTACCTGTATGGAGAGTTCTTGGAAGATGGATATGTCGCGGCACCGAAGGACGATTTTATGCAAAATTCCGAAAAGCCACTTGACGAGCAATGGATGTATCACGCAATTTCGGGCGCGATCTTGGCACACAATGTACTGGAGAACGACGAGCGCGTCGACGCAACGAAGATCGGTATCTGCGGAATTTCGTGGGGCGGTGTCATTACGTCGCTGACGTTGGGATACAATTCGAAACTTGCGTTTGCCGTGCCGATCTACGGTGCAGGATACCTGAGAGAAACGGCACAAAGCATCGGAGAATATTTCCGTTCGGGCAAGAATCCCGAGCTTTGGCTTGCAGAGGACCGCTTTGACCGTGCGAAAATGCCGATTTTGTGGCTGTGCCATACGGCGGATGCAAACTTCTCCTTGATCGTCAATACGAAATCCTATTTGGATACCGAGAAGAATAATGATAAGACGAGATTGAGCAACGTGTATAATATGCGACATTCGCATTATCGCGCATGGCTGAGAAACGACCCGTTGGCGTTTGCCGATTGGGTGTGCCGTGGCGGAGCGGCATTCCCGCAGATCAGAGTCGAGGGAGGGAAGGTGAAGATTTCGTCGCCTGAGGCAGAGATGCTGTCGGCCAGCCTGTTCTATATTACGGAGCGGCAGTCGTATGCTCCGAATGAGACAGGAAAGGTCGTGATGCAACAAGAGTGGCAGAAGAAGGAGCTTTCCGTTGTCGAGGGAGAGGCAGACGCTACCGTAACTGATGAAATGGTAGGACATTACTTTGAATTGTCTGCAAAGATCGGTGACGATGAAATTATTGTGACGACGCCATATATTGAAAAATAAAAAAGAACTTGAAACGGGACTTGACAAGTCCCGTTTCAAGTGTTATAATAAACTAGTATTCATTCGGAGGGTTATCGAAGCGGTCATAACGAGGCGGTCTTGAAAATTTGCGAGCACAACGGTCGCAAAAACGCAGAAAAGCCTTGTAAACACTGACTTTTCGGGCACTCCGAAAGCAACCGGAAACAGCATTTCTAAAAATATTTCTAAAAAAATTGAATATCCGATGATATCTGCCTGACGGCAGTTCATATACGGAGGGATATCGAAGTGGTCATAACGAGGCGGTCTTGAAAACCGTTTGGGCTCACGCCCACAAGGGTTCGAATCCCTTTCCCTCCGCCAAGAGCGACAATGTTTGAACACGCCGACAATACGGTATATTTTCGTACGTGGCGTCGCGGGCATTGTCATTACAAGAGAAAAAGGCAACCGATAAAACGGTTGCCTTTTTCGTTTTTATTTGCCTTGCAATTTATCGACCGCCCACCGCAAAAAATCGGCTTTTGACATTCCCGCTGCCGCGAGTGCGGCGGTTACTCTCTCGTATTCGTCCACTTTAAGATTGACCGCAAATTGCTTGTGTTTGTCTTTGACCTTCTCGGCGTACCTTTTGTCCGCCGCCTTTTGTGCCTCACACCTCGCCACAGTTGCACCTCCTTATATTGCGTCGCTCGCGGCGACAAATTCCTTCAGCGTGTCAAAGGTCGGACAATCCGCCTTTGTGATGTTGAACGACACGCCGACGTTGCCGAGGGACGTTGTAAGCGTCCAACCCGACGCGGTTTCGTTGACGGTGTAAACCGTCCCGTTTTTCTCGATAGTCATATTGTACCTCCTTAATCGTACTCGTCGCTACAATGCGACTCGTGCGCTTTTACACCTTCGACGTATTTTTTATATTGATTGACAAACCCTCTCAAACGGTCGCGGCAGTATCGCGCCGTGCCTTGCGGACTATGAATATTTCGCGCCCCTCCGTCGCTCGGGTCGTGTAGGTCGTTATATTGCAACGTGCCTTCGGTGCTATACATACTTAATTGATACGCACACTCGGCAACAAGGTCGCGTATATTCCACTTGTTTTTATTCTCTGCGTCCTCGGTATCCTTTGTGCCGATAGTCAAAAAATCAAGGGCGCAATCGTACATTATGTCGTTGTATTTTTGTTTTGCTTTTTCAAAATTAAACATATCAAACCTCCATTTTTAGGGCGGTTTTGCCGCCGCCCTCGGCGATGTTGTCAAGCGACTTTTATTTCGTAGGTTGCGAGGGCGTTTGTATATCCCTCGACTTCTATTTCGTAACGGTCTAACCTCTCATAGGTTGCAACGCGCATTTTCGCCGCCTCCTCGGTGGGGAGCGTTTCGAGATAATGCCCGTTTATCCAAATTTCATACTTTGCCTTTTTCATTTTTTGCGTCCTCCTTATTGACAAATAAAATAAATTTGTGGTATAATAGGACTTACGAGGGGCGGTTGCGCCCGCCCGCTCTGCCTATCGGCGATTATTTATCGCCTTTGGGTTTTGCTTTCGCCTTGCTTGCCTTCGGCTTTTTGAGGGTGATTGTAACTTTTACACTTGCGACGGTGTCGTTACTTTCAACCGCTTTTGCCAAGTCTTGCAAGGCTTTTGTTATGTTCTTCATAACGTTTACCTCCTTTCCTTTACTGTATATATTATATCATATCTATATGATAATGTCAATAGTTTTTCGCAAATTTCTTTTAATTTTTTCAAATATTTTTTGATAAAAAACACCCTCCGACGTGGAGGGTGTTTTGCTATTCAATTAAAGTATTTTTTCGCCGAGTCGGGACGCCCAACCCTCAAACCATATCGAGTCATAAGGTGGGAGCGTCGCGCCGCGTCCGCGGTGCTTTACCCACTCGCGCCACCAATAACGGACGGCGGAGGGGATACAAACAACAAAGGGCATAAACACGCCGAGGATAATGTTTTGTATCGCGTGTCCCGCCTCGTGCTTTTTGGTGTGAAGGCTCGCGCCGCGGCTTACCACGAAAAACGCGCCGAGTTCGACTCCGCCCCAACCGTACCCGACCTCAAAATAAATAAGGTGGTGGAAACGGTGCGGGCGGTGTCCCGTGCATATCAAGACAAGGGCGACAACTGCGCCGATTGACGTCATAATCGCGCCCCACGTGCAAGAGATAAGCCAAAACAAAATTACTTTAACTTTGCTCATTCTGTCACCTCTGCCGCGGGTGCGGGTGCGCCGTTTTTAAGGGTGTAAATTTCCGCCTCGATAGAGTTTTCGACCCACGCGTCAATATCGCCAAAGTTCGCGGCTATGTATGCGCGTACTTCCTCGGACATCTGCGCTTTTGCGGTGTCCGCGGCTTTGCGTAGCGCGGTAATCTGCGCGTCCTTCGTCCAAGCGTCCGTACCCTTGATACTTTCAACGTAGGTTTGGAAAGTCGCCTTCACGGACGACGTAACCGCCGACGTTGCCGCGCCCAAGAGTTCGCGCGCCTTTTCATTCTTGACCTTCGTGTTTACAAGGGTCTTGACCTTTGCCAATACCCAAGAGCCGAGCGCGGTTAAAACAACAACCGCGACGTCAATTACAAGTTTCTGCCAATCCATTTTTTATACCTCCGCTTTCGCTTTATTTTTGCACTCCTCGCGGTACATCTGCAAGGCGGCAAATTCTGCTTTGTACTCCTCATTTTCGGGGTCGGAGAGATAGTTGTTAATAATCGCCTCGACCGCGCTTTGCGAGTATTTCTCGCGCACGTATGCGTCAACGAGTCGCGCATACTTTTCGTCCCTTGTTTCGCCATTCTCTGCATAATACCAAAGGTCGGCAAAATGCTCGGTGGCATACTCGGTCGTGATTGCCTCGGACGTGATAAACGCGACCTCGTCGGCGGTGTAAACGGTATGCACGACGCCTTCGTCGGAGCGCACCTCGGACGCAATGTTGTCGTGTAAAATCACGCGAGTTTTGCCGTCGGGCAATCTTTCGATGTCAACGGCGTTAAAGG
>JAZRLS010000025.1:0-4577 GCA_045646945.1 Eubacteriales bacterium
CCAACTCCTTGGCTCACAGAACGACATGGCTACGATCCGACTTCACTCGGTCAGGACGGACAGTCGAGGACGCCTGTCCCTACAGAGTTTTATAAAAATTTCGCTTTCCTTACGCTTGATCTCCCTTTTGACGGACGATGATACGGATCGGCGTACCCGAAAATCCGAAGGTCTGGCGCAGATAGTTTTCGAGATAGCGCTGATAGGAGAAGTGGAAGAGCTCGACGTCGTTGCAGAAGAAGACGAAGGTGGGAGGCGCGACCGAGATCTGCGTCATATAGTAGATCTTCAGACGCTTGCCCTTGTCGGAGGGCGGCTGAACCTTCATCGTCGCCTCGGCGAGCACCTCGTTGAGCATACCCGTCGCGATGCGGGTGTTGGTCTGATTGAAAACGTAGTTGATGTGCTCAAAGAGCGTACCGACACGCTGTCCCGTCACTGCGGAAACGTAAACGATGGGCGCGTAGGGCATATAGGCAAGCGCGGTGCGAATGCTTTCGTTGAAGCGGTTGACCGTGTTCGTGTCCTTTTCGATCGAGTCCCATTTGTTGACGACGATGATCGACGCCTTGCCCGCCTCGTGCGCGATGCCCGCGATCTTTTCGTCCTGCTCGGTGATGCCCGTCGCCGCGTCGATCATAATCAGACAAACGTCGGCGCGCTCGACCGCCATATGTGCGCGGAGAACGCTGTATTTTTCGATCTTGTCGTTGACCTTCGACTGACGGCGAATGCCCGCCGTGTCGATGAAGGTGAACTTGCCGTGTTCGTTTTCAAGCTGGGTGTCCACCGCGTCGCGCGTGGTTCCCGCGATGTTCGAAACGATCAGACGGTTCTGACCGATGATCTTGTTGATGATTGAGGATTTTCCCGCGTTCGGCTTTCCGATGACGGCAACCTTAATGCCGTCGTCCTCTTCCTCTTCCGCACACTCGGCGGGAAGCACGTCGAGAACGGCATCGAGCAAATCTCCCGTACCGCTTCCGTGCACCGACGGAACGGCAATCGGCTCGATTTCAAAGCCGAGCTCGTAGAATTCGTAAAATTCAAAGGGAAGTGCGCCGACGCTGTCCACCTTGTTGATACAAGGAACGATCGGCTTTCCGCTCTTTTTGAGCATAATGGCAATATCGCGGTCGTCGGCAGTCAGACCCGTGCGCACGTCGCACATAAAGACGATGACGTCGGCGGACTCGATGGCGACCTCTGCCTGAAAGCGCATCTGCTTTAAGATGATGTCGTCGGTTTTGGGTTCAATTCCGCCCGTGTCGATCACGACGAGGTGCTTGCCGCACCATTCGGTTTCTCCGTAAATACGGTCGCGCGTGACGCCGGGGACGTCCTCGACGATCGAACGGCGTTCTCCGATGAGTTTATTAAACAGCGTGCTCTTGCCGACGTTCGGTCTGCCGACAATCGCGATCACGGGTTTTGCCATAATGATACCTTCTTTCTTTGCATTGTGAGATTAGTGGATCCCGAGAATCTTTTCGATCAGATCGCAAGCGTCACTGCGTGTCGAAAACGCGGGGACACCGAGCGACGATGAAAGATCGTCGGGGGAGAGATCGTCGAGAAAGACGTCGCCCTCGGCACGGAGTGCTGTCGCAGGGAAGAGGAGCGCGTCTCCGAGCTCCTTGCCGCAGAGCTGCTCGATGATATCCTTGGCGGTCAGAAGTCCTGCCACCGTAATCAGCTCTCCAAAGAAATTGTTTTTAATCGGGTAGACGTGTACCGTCAGTCCCTCAAAGCGCGCCTCGAGCTCGTCGCCAATGGCGCGGAGCTCAGCGTATGCCGCCTCTCCCGTCGCAATCGACACGGTGCGCGGTGCGGAAAAAGCTTCCGCGTATTCGTCGGCGTGCTCCATTTCGTAAGCGAAGCCGGTACGAAGGTCGGTCAGCATTCCCACGCCGTTCTCAATTTGCGCGTAGGATTCGTAAAATTCGTCGTCGGGAAGAGGCCGTCCTGCCTTGATGTAAAATTCATCGGCAGGGAAGAAGAGCCGAGAACCGTAGTGCGAGAGGCACGCGTTGCCAAAAGCGTTGATCTGATCGATCACGGCAGAGCACTCCTCGGGGGTAAAGGGCTCTAAAGGGTAAAGTCCGTCGCGGAATTTGGTCAGTCCCGCGGGAACGATCGACGTGCTCTCCATCGCGGGATAGAGGGCGGCAAGATCGTGCATCGTCCGCGTCAGCTCCTCACCGTCGTTGAGTCCCTTGCAGAGTACGATCTGACAGCAGAGCGTGATGCCCGCGTCGGCAAGACGCTTGAGATAGCCGAGCACCTCGCCCGAACGCTTGTTCTTCATCATCTTCACACGCAATTCGGGATTGGTGGTGTGTACCGATACGTTGACGGGGGAGATGTGCATATCGATGATGCGCTGAATGTCCTTGTCGTGCAGATTTGTCAGCGTCACGTAGTTTCCGTGCAGGAACGAGAGACGCGAGTCGTCGTCCTTGAAATAGAGAGAAGAGCGAAGACCCTTCGGAAGCTGATCGATAAAACAGAAGACGCACTTGTTTTCGCACGAGTGCTTCTTGTCCATCAGCGGCGTTTCAAAATCGAGCCCGATGTCGTCGTATTCCTGTTTTTTGATTTTCACCGTCAGCGGCTTTCCGTCGCGAAGCAGCGAGATCGTAAGCTTACATTCGGCAAGATAAAAGCGATAGTCGAGCACGTCCGAGATTTCGTGGTCATTGATCGCAACGAGTACGTCCCCCGTCCGAATGCCTGCTTTGGCAGCACGGCTGCGCGGCAGTACGTCGGTAATGGCTACCATAGGTCTTCACCTCCTTTTGGTGTTTGTCTTTCTTTGAAAAATTATGCATCGAATTCCGAGCGGAAGAATCCGCGGCTCGAGGCAATCTGTCCTTCTTCGTCGATCACAGCAACGCGGAAGTAGGGAGCGATGGGATCGAGCTTTAGGTCGGCAGAGGTGATGGTCGAGCCCTTTGCGGCAACCGAGTATTTCGGTGCTTTTGAACCCGTGTAGAGCACAATGCGCTTCGCGGGCGAGCACTCAACGTGAACGATGCCGTCCTCCAGAGAGATTTCATTCAGAAGCGGTCCTTGCGATGCGTACATCTCGCCCGTCTCCATCGCCGTGATGACCGAGTCGTAGGAAAGATCGTCCGAGAGAATCATCGTAAACGCGCCGAAAGAGTCGGAGCGCGGACAATCGAGAGGCCCCTTGTTGTGGTTGTCGTCGCCTGCGTGGCAGAAGAGATGGTTTCTTCGGCGGAGCATCTTGTCGTAGAGCGCGCCCGCATACTCAATGCCGTTCTGACGGTAGGAGCTGTAGTTCTGAATTTCCAGACTGAAAATATTTTCATAGGCGAGCACTCGCTCCTCGTCCTCCATGGACCACGTGGGGTGATTATAGGAGACGAGATAGCCTTGCGATACGGCGGTGCGGATAAACTCGTTGACGTAGGCGACCGAGTATTCTCTCGGACGCTCCGAGCCGACACGGCGAAGCGAGGCGCGCTCGGCGGGATCGTCGATATACTTGACGTACGCTTCGTTAAAGCAGATGAGCGTTTCGTTTTTCGGGTCTTTGGCAAAGAGATTGAGATGCACCTCAGGCTCGTAGCGGTCAAACTGCGCGTTCGCATTGGTGCGGATATATGCCTCATAGCCCGTCAGCATCAAAAAGTCGGGCTCGGAGAGATGCGCGTGGCTCTTCGGGTGCTCGTGGTCGGTGACGGCGAGAATCGAGTAGCCCTGCGCGCGGTAGATGCGTTTCAGCTCCTCGGGCGAGAGCTTTCCGTCCGAGAGAGTGCTGTGTGAATGAAGATTTGCGCGGTATTGTTTTTTCTTGGGAGAAATAAAATATTGTTTCATAAACGTCCTTTGCCTCTTTTCAAAGAGAAGTAGGCATACCTATGTTATTATATCATCTTATTATATCATCATTTGAGAAGAATGTCAAGAAGAACGTGCAAAATGAGAGAGGGGAAATGAGAGAGATTTGTCGTTCGGCGCACGAACGATATTTCCCCCGCAAACCGTAGGGGCGACCTTTGGTCGTCCGTGCTGACCGAGTGCTAATTGTTTGTTTTCTACGGACAGTCGAGGACGCCTGTCCCTACAGTTTTTTTGGAATTTTTCATCTTTCTGCGTTCGACGCAGAAAGGCTCGCATATCGCCATAGCCTCCCCTGTGTAAGGGGAGGTGGCACGGCAACACCGTGACGGAGGGGTTGTTATCCCATCAAAGTAACAAAGAAAAGGAACAATCCCTCAGTCTCGCATTCGCTCGACAGCTCCCCTTGACGTTTTGCTTGCAAAACTCAACGGTCGCTTGCGACATGTTACACAAGGGAGCCTTGGTGGAAACCGAAACATTCTGAGTTCTCCGCACCGACGGCGGTACACCGCCAAAGGCTTCCTCCGAGAGGAAGCTGGCGCCGTTAGGCGACTGAAGGAGCCTGCGGGCAGAATGATATTTGTACAAATTCCACCGTCACGCTCACTCCTTCCGTCACCTAACGGTGACACCTCGATGTTTTCGAAGAAAACTCGACGCCGCTTGCGGCATCACCTCTCGGAGGGAGGCTTGGTGGAGATTCGTTC
>JAZRLS010000026.1:0-21413 GCA_045646945.1 Eubacteriales bacterium
CTTCTACAACAACGAACGTATCCAACTCAAAACAAAACTGACACCACTCGAAAAGCGATGTCAGTTCGTTGCTTAAATTTTATATTTTCTGCCATTAAGGCTGTTTTTGTGCTGTCCGTACAATTTGGAGCAGTTCATCACACAGCTACGCCGTTTGTTTTATTTTTGCTCTTATACCATATCCTTTTTCACGTCGCGAACGGTCAGGAAGGTAAACAGCAGTCGCGCCGCGAAGAAAATCGCGCCGAATACCACCGTATCCAAGAGTACGCCAAGCAAGGGAGAACCCGTCACAAGATACCATCCCACGTTCATCACGTAGAAGTCCTCAAAGAAGAGCGACGCCGTCAAAGAATACTTAATCACAGCACAGAAGATTACCAACGGAATCTGCATAACAAGATAAACACCTATCTTGATCAGATCCTCCCCAAGGTGCTTCTCTTTCCAAATATCGATGACACCTTTTTCCGCACGCAACGACTCCTTGAGCTCCTTGCGATAATCCACGTACGTGGTTTCCACCTTCGTATAAGCAATCGAAACGATCACGTTCAAAACAATACCAAACCATAACACGGCAGAATACGCTTTGCCTGCTTCTTCCTCTGCCATCAACTGCATCACCGAGCTCGAAAGGATAATCGCATAAAACAGCATTCCCACCAAATGAATGGCAAGTAAAATCAGGAACCACCGAATGCCACCCTTGATCAATTCTCTTTTCATTGTTTTCTCCTTTCACTCTTATCTTTCCCGCTCCAGCTCGTTCAAAAATCCCGAACCCGTGTGGACGGTAAAGCCGAACTGAGTTCCGCCGTCGCCCGTGGTTTCGTAACCGCCGTTCGGACTTTTTGTCTTCATTTCCGCACAGACGGGATTGACAATCAGCACCTTCTTGGTTTTTCTGCCATAGCGCTCGGGAATCTGAAAATCAAAGGGATATTTTTTTGTTTTTGCCTTTGTCGAAAAGATGCGGAGAAGCCCTCTGGGCGGGTCCTTGACCAACCGCAAGAGATTTGCGCTTTCAAGAAACAGCGTCGAGCGATATTTGTTGATCGTCAGATAGCGCACGTAATACGACGTATCTCGAGTTTCGACCACAAAGTCCTGCTTGTCGGGCGACCAAATGAGCGACTGAAAGAAATTCTGTTCGTAGCGGATTCGAAATCCCTTCTTTTTACAGACCTTTTTGAATTTTTTCGTAAATTTACGGCGTTTGCGCAGAGTCCGCGTCAGACGGAAGAGCAAAAATCCCCAAAGCAGGATATTCGCAAAGATCTTGACCCAGATCTCAGGATAAAAGCACATAAACGCAACGTAAAGAGTCACCGAAACAAAGATCCACGGAAGGACTAACCAAATTGTCAAGCCTTGGAAGAAAGTCAGCTTGATCCGCTCCCACAGAGGATACACCCTCTTCGTCTTACCGTAAGAACGGTGCAAAGAAACCTCTTCCGAATCGTTCTCGTCCGAAGAACTCGCCATATTCTGTGCGTGAAACCAATTTCCATTCCAAGCCATTTTCGTTACTCCTTATTCGTGTGTCTTACCCTCAGGCACTCGGACCGTCACTTCCCTCTGCCTCCACCTTTTTACCAAGGAGAGAGGGCAGCTGCATGCCCGACATCGCAAATACCTCGTCGAGCGGGGGCACCGATTTCATCATACCCGAAATAAAGTTTGCCGTCGAGGTCTTGCCGTCGGCGTTCTGACCGCCGTCCCAAACCGTGACCTTGTCGATCTTGATGTTCTTGACCGCCTCGACCTGAACCTTCATCAGGTCCTCCAGCTTGTCGGCAATGAGCAAACGAAGTGCCGCATCCGCATCGCCGCCCGCGCTCTTGACGATCTCGGCAAAACCTGCCGCCTGCTTCTTGAGAATCTCTTCGACACCGCGTGCCTGCGCTTCCATCTTTGCATAAATCGCGTCGGCTTCACCCTGCGCTTTTCTTCTCATCTGCTCGGCTTCTGCCTCTGCCTCGAGTTCCATTTCCTTCTTCTTCGCTTCGGCACGAACGATAATATCTGCCTCGAGCGTTGCCTGCTCCTTGGCGCGTCTTGCTTCTTCTGCCGCTTGCTCTGCCGCATACGATTCTTCGCGTGCCTTTGCCGCCTGAATCTTCTCTGCCGTGGTCGCAATCTTGAGTGCCTCGGCTTCCTTTTCCTTCAGTGCCGCCTCGGACATCGCGATCTTCATCTTAGCAGCATTTTCTCCGCTGACCGCAACCGACTCTGCCTCGGAGACCTTAATTCTCTGCTCCATCTTGGCGTTCGCTTCACCGATCGAACCCTCTCGATCCTGCTCTGCCACGCTGATCTTCGCGTCGTTGATCGCCTTAGCAGCCGCTTCCTTACCAAGAGCTGCAATGTATCCCGACTCGTCGCTGATGTCGGTGACGTTGACGTTGATCAGTCGCAGACCGATCTTCTTGAGCTCGGTTTCTACGTTCGAGCTGACCGCCGCGAGGAATTTGTCACGGTCGGTGTTGATCTCCTCGATGTCCATCGTTGCAATAATCAGACGAAGCTGACCAAAGATAATATCCTTCGAAAGCTCCTGAATTTCGGAGAGCTGAAGTCCAAGAAGGCGCTCTGCGGCGTTCTGCATAACCCCCGGCTCGGTCGAGATACCGACGGTAAATCTCGAGGGAACGTCAATACGAATGTTCTGACGCGACAGCGCATTCTTCAGGTCTACCTGAATCGAGATGGGCGTCAAATCGAGATAAGCGTACGACTGGAACACGGGAATAATAAATTCCGCGCCACCGTGAATACACTTGGCACTGCGATTGGTTCCATCCTTGTTTTTACCGATCGAACCGTAAACAACCATAATCTTATCGGAAGGACACTTCTTATATCGGGAGCACATCCAGATAACAAAGGACAGTACGACAAGCACCACGGCGCAAATCAAAAAAATCATCATTTCATTTTTCTCCTTTTATAATATATTTTTTACTTTCTTCTTACAACAAGATCGGTACCTGCACTGACGCTGACAACGACGACCTCGCTTCCCGTAGGGATTTCGAATTCATCATCGGTCACCGCCGCTCTCTCTACAAGAGCGCCTTGAAGCACGAGCTGTACCTTTCCCTCTCCGCTTCTTGCGGGGGGAATCGTCAAATAAACTCGTCCCGACGTTCCAACCGCATTGCGAATATCCATATTTCCGCTGGCTCTCAGCTTCATCATCACCTTGGTCAAAAACGCCAACAACAGCATCATCGCAAAGCCGCCGATCGCCGCCACGGTCACCGTGATCGCCAAAGGAATTTCCGCCGAAAGCATCACAACGCCAATCCATCCGAACACCACGAAAAAGGCAACGATACCGCGCAGGGTAAAAATACGAAGTCCCTCGACGTCAAAGCCGCTTTCGACCTCGCCTACGCTGTTCTCGCCGAAGATTCCGTCGTCGGGAACTCCGTCCGATACGTCCGCCCCCGCGTCAACGTCCTCTCCGAATCCGAAGAAAGTCAGCACGGTCTGCACGACCAGCACCAAGCTCGCAGGAATTGCAATGCAGTAAAAAATCTGCAAGGTAAGTCCTAAAGAATTCCACCAATCCATCATGATACGATCTTCCTTTCTATCATTTCAATCTTTTCAATGTTTACAGCAACCCCGACAGGCTATCCTCTGCTCTTGCCTTAAGCATCGCGGCAGAGTGTGCATAGAGCATCGTCGTAAGAATGGTTGCAAGTTTTTTGCGCGATCCCGCTTCGCGTTCGGGAAAATCCGATACCGCTTCTTCGGTCGCGCGAAGCACCGACGCCCGATCAAAGAAATTCAGATCCTCGGTTGCAAGCAGGTCCACGTATTTGTGGTAAAGCTCACAGCTTCCGATAAAATCGTCGTCGGGATCCTCCGGATTTCCGTCGATGACCTGAATCAGCCCACAAATTTTTTCAATCTGCAAACTCTCGCGAAGCATATTGATGATCAGAATACGCGCCAGCTGTTCTCTCGAATATACTCTCTTTTTCGGTGAGGACACGAAGCCGCGCTTGATCCAATTTTGAACCATATACGGCTCGAGATCGGTCATAATGCAAACCTGAGATAACGTAATGCCGCCCGTTGCGAAAATTCCGTCAAACAGCAATCGGGAAGCATCTTTTTTCAAACACGTGACCTCGATGGTCGTTCCTGGAAACGTTTTCGGCACATCGTCACCTCCAATTCTTTTTCTTATCCTGTTACTATGATTATATCACGCAGTCACGTGACTGTCAATAGCAAATACTTGACTTTTTTAAATTTTATCAGTTTCACCAATTCGATTTTTTGGTTTTAGATAAACTGCACAAAAAAGCCTCTGCCCGCGGGCAGAGGTTTTTTCTTGCTTTTATTACTTCTTCTTGTATTCGATCACACCGATCTTAATACCGTCGTCGGTTTCTTCAAAAGCGAAAGAGCCGCTGAATTCCTTTGCGTCCTCGTTCTCTTCATCATCTGCAAACGTAAAGGTGATCTTATCATCTTCGATCTTATACTCACCTTCGACCGTGTTGACCGTTCCGAGGATGGATTTATAAGAAATCTCTACCTTTTTTCCCTTGAAGGAATAGGTCGTTTCTCCAAAAATACCGCCATCCGCAGAATACTCACCCGACAAGGTCTTGCCGCAGCCTGCCAAAACCAGGCAAAGCGTAAGTACTGCCATCACAACTGCCAAAATACGAATGGATTTTTTCATATTAGTTCCTCCTTATTTTTTGATAAAATCCGTAAGCTTATTGTATCACAAGCTCCTTGATTTGTCAAGGGCTTTGCGATTTTTCCTTTGGTACCAAAGCTCCTCTGCCACAAGCACGCCGAGGAACGCCGCCGCAAGATAGACGAACAAATTGCCGATGCGCGTGTAAAGCGTAAGCTTCTCTTTGACGGCAACCTCTTCCACGAGCACGCCGTCCACCATCGGTGCGAGAGAAGCAAGTACCTCGCCGCGGTCCGAAATGACCGTCGAAATCCCCGTGTTTGCCGAACGAGCAACGTATCTTCCGCTTTCAATGGCGCGAAGCTGTGCCTGCGCATTGTGCATCGACAGCGCGGCAGAATCGGTAAACCACGAATCGTTGGTCGAAAGCGCGATCAGTCCCGCCCCCGAAAGCACACTTTCCCGCGTGAGATTCTCATAAATAGAGTCGAAGCAAATGAGTGAGCCGACACGTCCCTCCTCTAAGAAAAAGACGTTCGGGTCTTCCCCTTCGGCAATGATACCGCCGCTGAGCACCAGATCGGCAAGCGGAGGAATGACCGCCTCAATCAGGGGGCGAAACGGAACGAATTCTCCAAACGGCACCAGCCGACGCTTCGCGTACACCGTGTCGGACAGCGTACCGTCGGGCAAAAAGCAAAGAATCGCGTTATAATCTCCCAACTCCGCCTCCGAGAAGGCACCGACCAGAATCGTCACGCCCGTATCCTTGGCAAGAGAGGAAACGAATTTTCCCAAGGAATTTCGCTTCGTTACGTTATAAGGGAATGCGGTTTCGGGCCAGACCACAATATCAGCTCCCGCCTCTGCCGCCTCCCGCGTATATTTTTCATACGCGTCCTTGGTTCGTTCGGTACTGCCGCTGCTCCATTTTTCGTGCGAGGAGATATTTCCCTGCACCACAGCAATCTTCACCGTCTCGCCCGTCTCACGAGGCAAAAACCAAAGAAGCGTTCCCACGCCGTACTGTACCACAAGCATCACCGCCATCGAAAGGCAAGCGAGCTTCATCCGTGCGAACTCTTTGCGGCACAGTAAGATCAGTGCCAACGCCGCGCACGCATTGACGGCAACGAGCAAAAAGGTGATCAGATACGGTCCGAGGAGCGACGCTGTTTGCAACCCGACAAGATACTTGGCTTGTCCGAGCGGCAAGCGTCCCCACGGAACACCCCACCAGCCAAGCGTTTGCGTCCATTCGTAAACCGCCCAAAGAAGCGCCAAAAGGAAGGGACGAGCCAGTGAAAAGCGCCGTGCTACGCGACTGCGGAACAAAATTCCGCAAAAAACGAACACCAGTCCGCCGAAGAGTGTTTGCAAGAGAGAAAGTCCAAGCCACGCTACCAGCACAACGGCAAGTGCACCAAGCTTTGACATTCCGTCGATAAATTCGAGCGGATAAAGGTTCAAAAACCAATGAAATACCGTCAGATAATAGCAATAAAAGAAGAAGCAACCGTACCCGTAGAGCGTGCGAAGGCGTACCGTGTCGTCCGAAGCAACCGCAAACAAAAACAGACACGCGGGAACGAGGGTCAGCCATTCAAGAACGCCAAGAGCGGGAAAAACGAGCGTAAGCCCGGTCAAAAATCCACTTGTTCCCAAGAGTGCCAAACGAAGCCATTTCCGCTTCATTGCCAAAAGCTCGTCAAGCATTGTCTCCTCCTTTCTTTTTTCTTCGTTTTAAGATTCCTTGTCATTCAAAAACCAAATTTCTTTTTTGTCGAGTGAAAAGCTTTTTCCCTCAAGATAGGAAAGCGCGTTCTCACCCTCCGTGCGGTCAAAGCAGAGCCGATACGCGTAAAGTGCCTGATATTTATACCCTCTCTGCTTCTCCTCGCGGTTAATGCCGTACTTTCCGTCGCCGAGCAAAGGATGACCGATCGACGCCATATGCGCGCGGATTTGGTGGGTTCGTCCCGTCACAAGCTCCACCTCAAGAAGAGCTTCGCCGCCGCGCTTCTCCAGCACGCGGTACTTCGTAACAATCTCTTTGGCACCCGCAAAAGGGCTCTCACGCACCTCAACACGGTTGTCCGCGCTGTTTTTGCGGAGATAACCGTGAAGCGTCGCTTTTTCAGGCTTTGGCGTACCGTGCACCAGACACAAATAAAATTTGGAAAGCTCGTCGTTTCGAATTTTTTCATTCATCACGCGCAGTGCCTCCGCATTTTTTGCCGCAATCACGATGCCGCCCGTATTGCGGTCAATGCGATTGCAGAGCGCAGGGGCAAAGGACTGCTCTTCCTCGGGATCGTACTCCCCCTTCTGATAAAGATACGCTTGAATATGCATAATGAGGGTGTTTTCCGCCGCCGCGGTGTCCTCGTGCACGAGCACCCCGGGACGCTTGTTGAGGAGCATAATATTGTCGTCCTCGTAAAGAATATTCAGCTTCGGCTGGATCCGTCCGAGGGCACCCTCGTCCTTTTCGGGAGAGTCAAAAAACTCCTCGCGGATAAAGAGCTGAACCTCATCGCCCTCTGAGAGCATATACTTTGCCTCGCATCGTTTGCGATTGACCTTGATTTTTTTCGTTCGGATCAGTTTATACATCATCGACGTAGGCAAGCCCTTGACGGCTTTGGCAAGAAATTTGTCGAGCCGCTGTCCCGCATCGTTTTTCTGAATGGTAAGAATTCTCATTCTTTGCCGTCCTTCCCGTTTCATTCCTTTTTATTCTATTTTATTATAATCGATTTTTCCTTTCTTTGCAAGAGGATTTGACAAATTTGACAGAGGGTGTTTACAAAAAATCAAAATCGTGATAAAATAGAAATAAGAAATATTCGGAGATATCATATGCAGAAAAAAAACGTTGGTATTTATACCCTTGGCTGTAAGGTCAATCAATACGAATCCGAAGCAATCGCAGAGGAGCTTGCGCGCAGAAATTTTGAAATCGCCTCGCCCTCCGAGGTCTGTGACGCTTATATCATCAATACCTGTACCGTCACAGCGGAATCCGACCGCAAGGCGCGTCAGTTCATTCGCCGCGCAATCACAAAAAATCCCGACGCGTATATTGTCGTCACGGGGTGTCTGGCACAAACGTCGGCAGAAGCCATCGCCGCCATCGACGGTGTGGACGCTGTGGTGGGAAACAGCGAAAAGCTGCTTGCCGCACGGGAGCTTTGCCGACTGGTTGACGAAGGAAAAAAGGCAGATGTACCGCGAATTTTCGTCTCCGACATCGAGTCGGCGTGCTTTGAGAAAATGCAGATTTACTCTTTTGAACGCACGCGCGCTTACATCAAAATCGAGGACGGCTGTGAGAGCCGCTGTACCTACTGCATCATTCCCGCAGCACGTGGAAAAATCCGTTCCAAAGCCCCCGAGGACGTGCTTGCCGAGGTTCGCACGATGACCGAGCGCGGCTGTCGTGAGATTGTACTGACGGGCATCGAGACGGCATCCTACGGCAAGGATCTGGAAAACACCGACCTCGCTTCGCTTCTCGAGGCAATCGACAAAATCGAAGGTATCGGCAGAGTACGTCTCGGCTCGCTCGACCCATCGCTCATCCGTCCTGAATTTGTGGAGCGTATCGCAAAGCTTTCCTCGCTCGCACCGCACTTTCACCTTTCCCTGCAAAGCGGAAGCAGTCGCGTATTGGCAAGAATGAAGCGGAAATACAATGCAGAACAAGCAATGCGTGCGATGGAGCTTTTGCGCGAAGCGATTCCAAACGTCAAATTCACCACCGATGTCATCGTCGGTTTTCCTGGTGAGAGCGAAGAGGAATTTCTCGAAACGGCAGAATTTTTACAGCGCGCCAAATTCCTGATGGTGCATCTCTTCCCCTACTCCAAGCGCAAAGGCACCCCCGCCGCCGAAATGTCGGGACAGATTTCCACCGAGATCAAACGTCGCCGTCTGCACGAGCTCGAGACAATCGCCGCCGACGCGCGCAAAGAGCTTTTGGAGAAAATCATCGCAAAAGAGCCTCTGACCGAGGTTTTGTTTGAAACCTACGAGAACGGCGTCGCCTACGGACACACCTCCGACTTTTTGGAGGTCGCCGTTTCCTCAGAACGACCGATGCACGGAGAATTCTGCTCGGTGCGCCTCAAAGAGACCGACGGAAGCCTTTGCTTTGGCGCAAAAGTCTGACTTTTGCGGCATTTTCATAAAAAATTTCGTTTCACCAAAAAAAATTTTCAAAAAACCCTTGCATTTTCATTTTGGATATGATATAATAGCAAATGTTCTATGAAAATCAACGAGTAACGCACGATCGGACGACTTTCGTTCGACTTGTACACATAAGGAGGTGTCAATATGGCAAAGTGCAGCATCTGCGGAAAGGGTGTCGTTTTCGGACAGGCCGTTTCCCACTCTCATCGTAAAACCAACAGATCTTGGAAGCCCAATATTCGCAAGGTAAAGGCAATTGTTGACGGTACACCCAAGACCGTTGCTGTTTGCTCCCGTTGCCTGCGTTCCGGTAAGATCACCAGAGCGTAAGTTTTTGGATTGCAACTATAAAAAGCAGTTTTCGTTTCGGAAAACTGCTTTTTATTTTTTATTTTTTGGAAAAAATCGCGCTTTTCGATTGACATTTTCCGAGTTTCGTGTATAATATTAAATTGAGGCATTATGCTGACAGATTGTTTTTGAAAGAGAGAAACAGGATGGAACAGTTATATTACAAAACGAAGATCGCGGGACTTGACCGCGCGCTTCCCCTTTGCCCCATCAGTGATACGCTGATGATCGGCGCGTTTGTCATTTTCGGAGACCCCGAGCTCACCACCGCTTGTGCCGAAGCACTTCTTGCCCGCGCCCCCGAGTACGATTATCTCATCTCTGCCGAAGCGAAAGGAATTCCGCTGGTGCACGAAATGGCACGACTTGCGGGCAATCAGAAATATTTTCTGGCAAGAAAAGCACCCAAGCTCTATATGACGGGCGTGTTTGAAGCAGAGCTTCGTTCGATCACAACGGCAAAGGATCAAAAGCTGTACCTCGACGTTGCCGATGCCGAGCTGATGCGCGGCAAAAAGATTCTCATCGTAGATGACGTCATCTCCACAGGGGAATCTCTTCGCGCCGTGGAACACTTGGTAGAAAAAGCAGGCGGTATCGTCTGCGGTAAAATGACGATTTTTGCCGAGGGTGACGCACAGAACCGTGAAGACCTCATGTACCTCGAAAAACTCCCCTTGTTCGACACCAAGGGGAATCCCATTGCATAAAGACCATCAGGAAAGGATATCAAACATGGCAGAATTATTAAAAGCAACCGACAAGCGCACGCATTATTGCGCAACTCTCTCGGCAGAAAACGTAGGCGAGCGTGTTTGCGTGATGGGCTGGGCGCAAAAGCAGAGAGACCTCGGTGCTCTCATTTTCATCGACCTGCGCGACCGTACGGGCATCGTTCAGCTCGCGTTTGACGACGCAACCGACCGCGAAATCTTCAAAAAGGCATTCAGCGTCCGCTCCGAGTTCGTGCTCTGCGCCAAGGGACTCGTTCGTCGCCGCGGCGAGGGTGCCGTCAATAAAAATATTCCCACGGGTGAGATTGAGATCGCCGTCGATGAATTCAGCATTCTTTCGGCAGCCGAAACGCCTCCCTTTGAGATCGTCGAGGACAGCCGCGTCAACGCAGAGCTTCGCCTGAAGCACCGCTACCTCGATTTGCGCCGTCCCGATATGCAGAGAAATATTATCGCACGTTCGCGCGTTTCCAAGATCGCGCGTGACTACTATGCCGAGCAGGGATTCATCGATATCGAAACCCCCACACTCTGCAAGCCCACCCCCGAGGGTGCGCGTGACTACCTCGTTCCCTCCCGTGTACACAAGGGCAAATTCTACGCGCTTCCCCAATCACCTCAGCTCTACAAGCAGCTTTTGATGGTTTCGGGCTTTGACCGTTACTTCCAGCTTGCTCGTTGCTACCGTGACGAGGACCTTCGCGCGGACCGTCAGCCCGAATTTACGCAGATCGATACCGAGATGTCGTTCGTCACGGCAGACGACGTAATGAAGATGCACGAGGGTTTCCTCAAACGCCTTCTCAAGGAATATATGAACATCGAAGTCACCGAGGATTTCCCGCGTATGCCCTACGCTGAAGCGATGGATCGCTTTGGCTCGGACAAGCCCGACATCCGTTTCGGCTTTGAGTTAACCAATCTTTCCGAGATTCTTCGCGGATGCGAATTCAAAGTCTTCGCGGGCGCGATTGAAAACGGCGGCTCGGTCCGCGGCATCAACGTCAAGGGCGGTGCGAAGTTCTCCCGCAAGGAGATCGACTCGCTCGTCGAGTTCGTTAAGCTCTATAAGGCAAAGGGACTTGCTTGGCTCAAGTGGGCAACGACGGGAGAGATTTCGTCCTCGTATGCAAAGTTCCTGACCGAGGAAGAAAACGAAGCCATCAAAGCGGCGATGGGTGCTGAGGCAGGCGACCTCGTCCTCATCGTTGCCGACAAAAATAAGGTCGTGTTCGACTCGCTCGGTGCGCTCCGCTGTGAGTGTGCAAAGCGTCTCGGCATTCTCGATCCGATGGACTTCAAGTTCCTTTGGGTCACCGAATTCCCGCTTCTCGAATACAGCGAAGAGGACGGCCGTTTCTATGCAATGCACCATCCTTTCACTTCTCCGATGGACGAAGACCTTCCCTATCTTGACAGCGATCCCGCTCGCGTCCGTGCAAAGGCGTACGACATCGTACTCAACGGCACTGAGCTCGGCGGCGGTTCGGTCAGAATTCACGACGGTGCCATTCAGTCGAAGATGTTCGAAGTACTCGGACTCTCTGAAGAGGAGGCACAGGAAAAGTTCGGCTATCTGCTCGACGCGTTCCGTTACGGCGTACCGCCCCACGGCGGACTTGCCTTCGGCTTTGACCGCTTGGTAACCCTCCTGCTTGGTCTCGAGGATATCCGTGACGTCATTGCCTTCCCGAAGGTACAGACGGCGGCAGAGCTGATGACCAAGTGTCCCTCCGAACCCGACGCAGGCGCGCTCGCAGAGCTTTGTCTGGCAGTCGTCAAAGAAAACGAATAAAATAAAATTGGGAAGCTTGCGCTGCAAGCTTCCCTTGTTTGTTTCATACTTGATTATTCGTCCAGCGCTTCAAAACGTTCGCGAGCACGGAAAATGAGCGAAATGCACCAGATTCCTGCTAAAGCCACGACGGTATATACGATACGACTTCCGAGAGCCGTCTGACCGCCGAAGAGCCACGCAACGAGATCGAAACGGAAAAGACCGATGCTTCCCCAGTTCAGCGCGCCGATGATCGTAATAATTAAGGCGATTCTGTCCATGATCATTGTCAAATCCTCCTTTGATACGGTTTTCGCCGCCTATTCGTAGTTTTTCCCGTCTTTTTTTCTTTATAAGCGGCAAAAATCGGAAATGTTTTTACAAAAATCTTGACGAAATGAGTAAAAAATGGTACAATGGTCGCAATATCAAAAAGCAAAGGAAATCATTTTTATGGAAAAAGACTTACACGTAGGACACCGCGGACGAGCTCGTCTGAAATTTATAAAAAATCCTGAGCTCTTAGAGGATCATGAGATTCTCGAGTTACTGCTCTACCATGCCATTTCTCGAAAGAACACCAATGAGGAATCCCACCGCCTGATGAAAAAATTCGGCTCCTTTCGCCGTGTCTTCGACGCAGAACAAAAACAGCTCGAAGAAGTGGAAGGCATTGGAGAAAACTCGGCTTTTCTGATTCGTTTGGTATCCGAAATTATCTCTCGCTATTCGCAGGACGCGCATATGATTACCCATCCGCTTACCTCCCGTGCGGCACTGATGGAATATCTGTGCTCTCTCTTTGTAGGAGAATCCAAGGAAAAGGTTTTCCTCATTCTTTTAAGCTCATCGGGCAGAATTTTAAAAACCGAGGTCGTCGGTAGCGGCTTTGCGGGAATCTCCGAGCTTTCCATTCAAAAGATGAATGCCCTCGCTGTCGAATCGGGCGCAGCTTCTGCCGTGCTGGCACACAATCATCCCGATGGCGTTGCCATTGCCTCACAGCAGGATATTACCACCACACAAAAAATCCGACTCATTTTCAATCAGTTGGGTGTCACGCTGATCGACCATTTCATCGTGGTGGACAACGAGTGCGTTTCGATCCTGCATAACGAAGCAGCGTTTTTGGAAGCCAAGCAAACACCATCCAAACGAAAAACAAAGAAAAAGAAATAAAAAAAAGGGCCTTTCGGCTCTTTTTTATTCTTCATCACTGTAATTTTTGATGCCCTGCATTTTGCTGATTTCACGGAATCCGTCGATCTCTCCGCGCTGGATCGCGCCGAAAATGCGGTAGCGCAAGCCCTTGTTTTCGCGTTCGAGTTTTGCCAAAAGCTGTTTCATCTCCTCGCGCTCGGTATTTCCGTCGGCGGGACAGGGCGACTTCATCACGGGAAGCTCTACTTTGTTCAAAAAATAACGCACGTCCTTTTCGGGCATATAGATCATCGGACGAATCATCGTGATGTCAGTGTTCGAAAGATAGGTGACGGGCTGGAAACAACCAATGCGCCCCTCGTAAAACAGATTGAGCATAAAGGTTTCCACCACGTCATCAAAGTGATGTCCGAGTGCGACGGTCGTACAACCGAGCTCTTTCGCACCGCGATAGAGTGCGCCGCGCCGCATTTTTGCGCACAGCGAGCAGGGATTTTTCTCCTTGCGTACATCGAAGATCACCTGCGAAATCTGCGTCGGAATAATATGATACGGCACCCCAAGGCTTTCGCAAAGTGCCGCGATGTTGGAAAAATCCGCTCCCTCAAAGCCCATATCGACCGTAATGGCGCAAAGCTCGAATTTCTTGGGATAAAAGCGACGAAGTTCTGCCATCGCGCAAAGAAGCGTGAGCGAATCCTTGCCCGCCGATACCCCCACCGCGATCTTGTCGCCCTCGCGAATCATTTCATAATCGTCCACCGCACGGCGAACGTAGCTGAGTACTCGTTTGATATGTTCCATTTACTCTGTTCCTTCGTAAAAACTCATCGTATCGTAAATTGCTTGCGCCCGTACGCCCAGCGGACGCGTTCCCGCCTTCTCCGTCGTGTCGTGTAAGATCAGCGGCGGCAGAATCCGAAGCGACGGCGCACCTCCCTTGGTTGCCATCAGCAGCACCATCGACGGCTCGCTCTCGGCGTCGGCGTGCACAAACACCATCGTCTTTGGCTCTAAGTGATGCTCCGCAAGAGCACGCATCAGCTCCGAGAGGCGGTCGGGACGCCAGACGCAATAAAAGCGTCCGCCATATTTCAGAAGCCGCTCAGCGGCGGCACAAAAGTCGCCGATATTACCGCAAACCTCGTGCCTTGCGATATATTTCCCGTCCGACAGATTTCTCTTTCCGCTGTCGGTCCGCATATAAGGTGGATTGGAAAAGACCACGTCGACCTCTCTGCCCACGTCCGACACGTCGAACTCGCGCACGTCGGCGTGACGCACAAAGACGCGATCCTCCATTCGGTTGAGAAGCACGTTGCGCGCGGCAAGCGTGGAAAATTCCTCTTGCACCTCGAGTGCCCAGATCTTGGCAAAGCGATCGCGTGCGGCAAGAAGAAGCGGAATAATTCCCGTTCCCGTCCCAAGCTCCACGGCAAGTGCCCGACGCTGCGGTCGCATAAACGCTGCCAACAGATAGGCATCCGTTCCAAAGGTCAGTCCGTCTTTTTTTTGAATGAGCGAAATTTTCTCGTTGACCTCGTCGAGCCGCTCGTTTTCCAAAAGCTTCGGCATTCTCTTCCTCCCCTCTCAAAAATCAAAACCAAAAAGCAAACGGACCGATATGCTCCGCATACCGATCCGTTTGTTTGTATCCGTATGTATTCAGGATAGTCCGAAATCACTCAGCAACGGGAGCAGCAACGGGGCAAGCATCTGCGCAAGCGCCGCACTCAATGCACTCGTCAGCATTGATCTCGTACTTGGTGTCGCCTTCCTTGATTGCGCTAACAGGGCAAGCCTCTGCACAAGCGCCACAAGCGATGCACTCATCGGTAATCTTGTATGCCATTGTAAATTTCCTCCATATTTTTATAAAATTTTTTAAAAATTGATCAGGCAGATGATCCTGCCTTTCTTATATTGTATCACAATAATTCAAAATTGCAAGAGCAAATTAAATATTTTTCGCAAAAATTTTGTGTTTTTTCATGCTTTTTTCGCAAAATTCACGCGCTGTTCGCATTTTTCGAATCAAATCCGCCATTTTGCCGACAAAATCGACGGCACGTCGTCGCCCGGAAATTTCTGATATCAGATGAGGAAACGATCCGTTGATGAAAAGGAGATTTTCCTTTTCTTCGATTTCACTTCTTATGGTACAATATCCTTAGAGAAAAGTCAATAAAGAAAAAAGACATTTTTAAGAAAAATGTCTTTTTCAGAAATGTTTTAGTCGGGATAAACAAAACGGATGGAGAGAATTTCGGGAGGATCGAGCGGCTGTTCACCGAAAGTAGGAACCTCGGCAAGCTTGTCGAGCGTATCCAATCCCTCAATCACCATACCAAACGCGGCATATTCTCCGTCAAGCCATTCCGAAACGTCTTGATGACAAAGGAAAAACTGACTGCTTGCCGAGTTGAAATCGTCACTCTTTCTTGCCATTGAAATCACACCGCGCGTGTGCGAAAGATTGTTTTCAAAACCATTGGCGGAAAATTCTCCAAAGACCGTCGTATCCGAGCCACCAAGTCCCGTTCCCAAAGGGTCACCGCCCTGCACCACAAAGCCCTTGACAATGCGATGGAAGGTCAGCTTCTTATAAAACTCATCATCAACCAGATTTTTGAAGTTTTCCACCGTTTGAGGCGCAATCTCGGGATAGAGCTCAACGATCATTGTTCCGTAGCCCTTGGTATTGATGCGAACGTAATTGGTTCTATCATCCGAAAAACGCCAAACAGTTTTTTTCGTATCCTCGGTTTGTTCGGTCGATTCGGTCTCAGACGCATCCGCTCCTCCGCCACTCGATCCATTCTCTTTTTTGGCACCGCACGCCACAAAGGAAAGCGTCAACACAAGCACCAAAAGCAGTGCGATATATTTTTTCAAATGCTTCATTTTTTCTAAATCTCCTTTTTTTGCTAACGTTATGATTATATCACAAATTCGCCAAAAAATCAAGAATTTTCTTTACTTTTTTGTGATTTTATGATATACTGTAAATAAACTTGCAACAGCGTTGCTTGAAAAAGCAATTGTCATGAAAAAGGAGAAAACAACGATGAAAAAAATATTATCTTTCATTTTAGTAATTTTCATGCTCTTCGCCTTGGTAGCATGTCAAGCCGAACCTACCGCCAAGCCTGAGGTATCGGAAACCGAGAGCACATCCGCTCCCGACGACGAAAAAACGTCCTCGGAAACTCCGAACAATCCTGACGATTCGGGAACGCCCAACGATCCCGAAACACAAAATCCTCCCGCAGAGGATACCTCTCCCAAAATTCTCCTCGTAGACAAGGGAGAACCGATCTATACCGTCGTCAGCTCGCATTATAACTTTGACGAAGCCGCGCAGGCGATGGTCGAAACCATCAGGCAAAAAACCGACATTACCTTCCGCGTTGTCAAGGCAGCGGATCAGTCGGGCGTGAAAGGCAAAAAAATCATCGTCGGATACGCCCCCTCGAAGGTTTTGAAGGATACCTCGGTCTTGGAATTCTGCGGTCTTCTTTCTCACGACTCGGGACTCTCACTCCACATCACGGGCTTTGCCGATGATTTGGTGGTCCAAGCAACGCAAAGATTCGCATCGATCGATTTTGCCTCCTACGTCACGACCGATGAAAACGGGAAGAAAACCATTGCCGTTCCCAAGAACGTACTCTGCTTTGTCGATAATTCCGCAACCTACCCCGATGACACCCCGATGCTGATGGGTAGAGACCTTTCCGACTATCGCATCGTATTTCCCGACAATCTGACCTCGACCGAGAAATATCTCGCAAAGGATTTTCTGGAAGAGCTTGGACGAAACACCGGCTACTGTATGAGCTATACCACCGATAAGAATGCCCCCGCCGATTATGAAATCGTCTTTGGCAAAACCAACCGTGCGGAAAGTATCTCGCTTTATGACGGGCTGAACACAGGGGAGTTAAAAATCAAGAGTGTCGGCAACAGCATCTACGTCGCCTACGACAATTATCTTCTTGCCGACGACGCCTGCGATATGTTCCATCCTCTGTACGTCAACAACAACGAAACCTCGTTTGATATTACTGCCGCCCCCAACCACACCGTTGCGGGAATGGAGCGTCCCGAGGGTACCGACTACCGCATTATGTCTTCGAATATCATCTGCGCGGCAGACCGAAACGGCATTCAAACCTTTGATATTGAGCTGAATATCTCGTGGCAGGACCGCTGTGGCATTCAAGGCGCAACCTTCCTCGCTTATATGCCTGATATCATCGGTTTGCAGGAAATGCAGGAAAGCTTTTCGGAAGGCGTTTATGCAACGATGTATACCGAACTTCTGAAAACCGTCGGTCACGAATATTCTTTCGTTGACTACTATTCCACAGGGGAAATCCCGATCGCATCACACTCTACTCCCATTCTCTACCGTCACACGGTATGGCAGGTCGAGGCGCAGGATATTATGTATCCCGATCAGTTCCGTTACCCGATGCACCGTTGGCAGTGGGCACTCTTCTCGAAGATTGACAACCCCGACGAAAAGATCATTCTTCTCAATCTCCACTACCCCACGGCAAGCACCCTTGACAAGCAAATGGCTGCAGCCGAAAAGGTCAATGCCGTGGTACTGGAACTCCAGGCAACCTATGAAAACGTTCCGATCTTCCTTACGGGCGATTTCAACACAACTTACCATACTGACGTTTACAATCGCGGGATCAAAGACACTGCCATTGTTTCCAGCGCGCTCCTGACCGAAAACAAAAATCAAACGGCACGTATCGACCACGTCTTTACCGACACCTCGCTCACTGAGGTTCTTTCCTACCGTGTGATCGACGACCGCTATACCAAGCTTTCCTCTGACCACCGTCCCGTCTTTGCAGATATTTCTTTGAAATAAAGGAGGTATTTTATGAAACGGATCTTATCTCTGCTTTTGGTACTCTTTCTCTTATTCTCCTTCGTTGCCTGTAATACGGTCGATGAAACCGAACCCGAGATCGACACAACCGAAACGACAGCGTCCTCCGAGGAAAATAACAACGAAAACGATAATCCCCCTGCTCCCTGCGAACATGTCTATAACGCGATCGTAACCCCCCCGACCGCACACGAGCAAGGCTATACGACGCACACCTGTACGCTCTGCGGAGAAGCATACGTCGATACTTACGTTGAAAAGCTACCCTCCTTCCGCATTCAGTACGACGACTATATTCCGTCCTTCGGCTCGATCAACGCCACCTCGGAAACGGTAACGCTTGAGGGGGACGCACTTGAAATTATCACCAAAAACAACGTCAAGTACTTCCACGCCAAGGGTGTGGGTGAGGTCAAAATGACCGACGGCGACAAAACGCAGGTCATCATCATCGACAAGGCAAAAATCAACATCGTCGTCGTGATGGGACAGAGCAACTCGGTCGCTTGGGAAATCGATCTCTTCAAAGATGCTCTCTCGGATATTTCCGCCCCGCTCGGAACGGCGTACCGTTGGAGCAATCGAACGACACAACCGATCAATTATACCTCCCCAACACGCGGAATGCACTCTACCCTGCTTGCCGAGCTGTACGCACAAAGCGTTGCGGCAGGGGATCCCGTTAAGAACGTTCTGATCTGGGAAAACAATATCACCAGCACCAGCGGTCAGTCGATTACGGGTTGGGCAAGTGAAACGGCTGTCACGCAGGATACCGAGGATACGGTAACTATGATCAAAAACTGCACCAAGTATTACACGCAGCGCAGTGATTATTACGAAATCGTTTCCAAGGGAATGTATTGGCTGCAAGGAGAGATCGACGGTTCGACGGATACCGCAAACCACGATCCGATGGATCCCGCCAAGTACGAGGCTTGCTTTATGAGAATGTGGCGTCGTCTCAAGCAGACGGGACTCGAATACGTTGCCTTTCTCCGCGTACGCGGTGACGTTGCCGACAATCAGCTCCCGAACGCTGATACTCCCGACCACAACGACATTGATTACACCACCGCCCTTGCGGCACAGTTCAAAATGATTGCCGAAAACGATCATTTCTATCTGGCAACGGCAATGACCGAGCACTGGGTCGGTACGGCAGACACCGAGCACACGATCGATATCAGCAACTACTACACGCTGATGGAAAAATACAGCGGTGGCACTCGATTTGAGGACGAATACGGCAACGTAGCAACCTATGCCGACGGCAAGCTGACTACGACGATGAAATCGATTTACGGATCGATCAACTACTGTCACTACGGTAAATTCGGCTATACCCTCTTAGGTGCTGACGCCGCGTACAATATGTATCGTGCCCTCTACGGTAAGAGCGTTGCCATCGTTCAGGGTGACACCTCAGGCTCCCCCACAACACAGGTCACGGCAATGGCAGGCGAGCAAAAGGTAATCACCGTAATGAGTACCGAGCAAGATATCACCTTCCGCGCCGCCACAGGCAGTGTCGCAGGCACGCTCACCATCACCGTCAAGAGCGGTGAGAATGACGTGACCGAGCAGGTCATCATTGGCGACGGCGCGCACAAGGGTGCTCTGGATACCGCTAAGCTGATCGAACTTTCAAGCGTCACGATCACCGTCACCTATACCACGGTGGCAGACGGTACGGTAAACACTGTAACCTATACGGTAAACAACCAAACCGCATAGCAAAAAAGATTTCCCGCAAACGTTGGTTTGCGGGAAATCTTTTATTCGTTTGTCGTCGAAGCAAGCGTCTGACGCTCCGATGCTTTTTTGAGAAGACGTTGGGTCAGCGTGGTCAAGCTCCATACAATCGCACCCGAGGTTGCGACACACAAAAGTGCCATCGGAAGTACGCGCAATCCCTCCTCGGTCGTCGTGTGCTTGTCCTGAAAATACATACACCACGCGACGTGATTGAGGAAAAGATAGAGACTCATCGTCGAAAAGATCTTGCTGTGCTTGAAGCTAACGTACGGCGTATGCCACGCCTTGCCCGACAGCGCGATCCAAAGGATTCCGAACTGTACTGCCGTCAGCACTAAATCATACGCACTGTAAGCAAATTCTCTTTGGCAGGTAACGTAGATCAAAAAGACGATCCCAAAGAGCTCCGCGACCGAAAGCAGAATCCTCGTCCGAAGCACGGGACGCCATTCGCGGGAACGCGTCAAAAGTGCACCAAGGAAAAATCCTGCGCTGATGCCAGCGATTGCACGCAATACCCCTGCGTGGAACAGCTCTGCAACCCATTTGGTCGTCACGCCAAGATGTCCGTAGGTCATATTCAGAAGTCCCCAAACGAGGAGCGAAAGAATCGGGCAGAGGGTATATGCCGCGTGCTCCGGCTTCTTTTTGAGAAACGGATGCAGAAGTGCCACCGCGATCAGCATTGCCGATACGTACCACGAAACACCCGTGGTCCAACGCCCCTTGAACCCCGCCGATTGCAACGGGAATACTTCAAAGATCAGAAGAGGAATATCCCAAAGACTTTCTTTTTCCATCGGTGCAAATACAATCAGCTCCTGAATCAGGAAGCCACTGATTGCCGAAAAGAGAAGCGGCAAAAACAGTGCCTTGTATTTATTCCAGACAAAGCGTGCCGTTCCGTCGGGCAGCTCCGCAAGCTCTTTTTTCTTTTGGAGGGATAAAAACATCAGGTAGCCCGAGATCATAAAGAATCCCTCTACCACAATATATCCGCCAAAGAATCCGAGATCAAAGTGATACAAAAAAATCATCAGCGAAAATAAAAATTTCAAATAGTCGATCGCACTGTTTCGTTTCATCGTGCCATAACTCCTCCAAATGTAATTACAAAAAAGCAAAATAAGTGCTTGTTTTTCCTATTATATCACAAAACCGTCCCCGTGTCAATCGTGTCCATGCGCCGTGGAACCGTCGAGTGCGTAAATGGTGGATTGATAGTATTTTTCTTGAAAATACACTGCGCGCGCCATTTCTTCGGCACAAAAGCTCACACCCTCGGGTGCCATAATGAGCTTGTCCTCTATGTCATCCGCACGGTAAACAATCCCGATAATTTTCCCCGTATAGGACGAAACAGGCTTGTCCACACCAACGAGAAAAACGTCAAGCTCTTCCCCGTCACCACCGAATACTTCGGGAATATAGCCGTAATTGATCGGATAGATCAAGGTCTTTTCCCCCTTGTGATGCACGGTCCCGATCGGACGGTCGATCTCGATCGTAACAATTTTGCCGAGATAGCTCTCCACTTGCGCATGCCGCTCCGCAAGAGTCATCATTCCGATTTCAGTCATAAACACTTTCCTTTCTGCTGATCTTTTTCCTTATCATCATTATACCATTTTTAAAGATAGAAATCAAGAAAATAATTGTTAACCCGTATCTGAACAAAAATATTGGACACATCACCTGAGCAAAAACCAAAAATGATGTGTCCAACTTTTTTATTGATTTAATTGTAGGGGCGATTCACGAATCGCCCGCGGGCGAACACAGTTCGCCCCTACGGAGCCTTGCAAATAAAGGATTACTTCGAAGCCTCTTCGATTGCAACAGCAACGAGGG
>JAZRLS010000027.1:0-31001 GCA_045646945.1 Eubacteriales bacterium
CCGCCTTGGACAGGCGCCCCCGCCTGCCCGTCCGGCCGGAGTGCTAACTTTTAACAGCGGACAGTCGAGGACCCCTGTCCCTACAAGGAAATTTACTGCGAGGTAACCGAAAACTATGTTTGTAGATAACGTCAAAATTTACGTCAAAGCGGGCGACGGCGGCAACGGTGCCGTGGCGTTTCACCGTGAAAAATACGTCTCACACGGCGGTCCCGACGGGGGCGACGGCGGTCACGGCGGAAGTATCGTTTTCCGCGTCGACGAGGGCACGAACACCCTGCTCGCCTTCCGCTACCGCCACAAATTCATCGCCGAGAACGGTGGAAACGGCCGCGGCGGAAAGCTCCACGGAGCGACGGCGGAGAACCTCTACGTGATGGTTCCCCCCGGAACGCTGATTCGCGATGCCGAGACGGGCAAGATCATTCACGATATGACCGAGGACGATGGCGCGGATTTCGTTTGCTGTCGCGGAGGTCGCGGCGGTTGGGGCAACCGACATTTCGCCACCCCCACCCGACAGATCCCGATGTTTGCCAAGAGCGGCACCAAGGGTGAGGAAAAGGAGCTGATCCTTGAGCTCAAGATGCTCGCCGACGTCGGACTGATCGGCTATCCGAGTGTCGGAAAATCCTCGATTCTCGCACGCATCAGCGCGGCAAAGCCCAAAATTGCCGACTATCACTTCACCACCCTCTCTCCGAACCTCGGTGTCGTTTCAACGGGTGGCGAGGGCGGATTTGTTGCCGCCGACATTCCAGGACTCATTGAGGGTGCGGCGGACGGCGCGGGACTCGGTCACGCATTTCTCCGTCACGTCGACCGTTGCCGACTGCTTCTCCACGTGGTGGACATCTCCTGCTTTGAGGGCAGAGATCCCATCGAGGATATTCAGATGATCAACCGAGAGCTCGCGCGCTACAGCGAGGAACTCGCGTCGCGTCCGCAGATCATTGTTGCCAATAAGTCGGATCTGCTTGATCCCGACGTGGTGGATATCAAAAAATTTGAGAAATTCGTCAAGAAAAACAAGTGGCAGCTGCTTTACGTGTCTGCCGCGACGGGCGAGGGACTGCAAGAAATGGTTCATCTTGCGGCAGAAATGCTCCGAGATCTGCCCCCGATGCTCATCTACGAGCGCGAATATCAGCCCGAGGACGCATACGTCGGCGGCGGCAAGGATACCACCATCCGACGCGAAAACGACACCTTCTTTGTCGAGGGCGAGTGGCTCTTCAACCTGATGGGGCAGATCAACTTCGACGACTACGAGTCGCTGAACTTCTTCCAACGAGTGCTCAAGAACAGCGGTGTCTTCGAACTGCTCGAATCGAAAGGCTGTACCGACGGTATGACCGTTTCGATCTACGATTTTGAATTTGAATACGTGAAATAATCAATAAGGAGAGCTTTTTATGAACATTTGGCACGACATTGACCCCGCCGTCATTACGCCCGAAGAATTCACCGCGGTCATTGAGATTCCCAAGGGGAGCAGCTGTAAGTACGAAATGGATAAGCACACGGGTATGCTTCGTCTGGACCGTTTCCTCTACACCTCGACCCACTACCCCGCAAACTACGGATTTATTCCGCGCACCTATGCCGATGACGGTGACCCTCTCGACGTGCTGGTGCTCTGCGATCAGCAGATCTACCCGATGACGCTGGTTCAGGTCTTCCCGATTGGCGTAATGCGAATGATCGACAGCGGTGCCCTCGATGATAAGATCATCGCGGTCGTCTGCTCCGATCCGACCTACAACCATTTCCGCACGATCGACGATCTGCCAAGCCACGTGTTCGATGAAATTATGCACTTCTTCTCGGTGTATAAACAGCTTGAGAACAAGCAAACGGCAGTCAAGGAGCTCTTCGGACCCGACGAAGCGAGAAAAATTATCGCGGAATGTATTGAACTGTATCAAAAAAGCTTCGGCGACAAGAAATAAATGAAAAGCGAAAACAAGGACGCAAGCGTCCGTGTTTTTCATTTCCCGAACGCAGACCTCACCACACGTTCTTCCTTGTTTATCGTAGGGGGGTGCCTTGGCACTCCCGTTCTGACCGAGTGCTAATTGTTTGTTTTCTACGGACAGTCGAGGACGCCTGTCCCTACAGTTTTTTTGGAATTTTTCATCTTTCTGCGTTCGGCGCAGAAAGGTTCGCATATCGCCATAGCCTCCCCTTGACGTTTTGCTTGCAAAACTCAACAGTCGCTTGCGACATGTTACACAAGGGAGCCTTGGAAAAAGCCGAGCCGTAAAAATTCCGCCGAGATCTTTCGCGGGGACGTTCGGACCACGGGTTTCCTTTTTCATTTTGTCATAACGTCGATCACTCGCGCATAAATTTTTATCGAAATACTTATCGAAAAAGGAGAAGATGCGATGAATACCAGTGATCCCATGGGAATCGATCAAAGCGTTCACGTGACGCTTCCGATCTTAGAACGAAGAATCAATACCGAAACGACGGGAGAGTACACCCTCCCCGACTATCAACCCGAAATTCGTCGTGTGCTCTCGGTGACTCCGACCGTGCTTCCGCCTGCCAAGTACGTGGGCGGTGCGGGCGTCGAACTCAACGGAACCATCGATTATTCAGTGCTTTACGTGGGTGCGGACGGCGAGCTCTACAGCTTTCCGATCTCCTCGGAATACCACGTTACGCTTCCCGTGGAATCGGCGTCCGAGTTTGACCTCGGTGCGGGCGTGTGCGTGTGGGCAGACGTGGTTGCTCGGAGCGTGTCGACCAGAGTGAGCTCCCCGCGGAAAATGAGCCTGCGTTGTCGCCTGGAGGCAAATGTGCGCGCGTTTGGCAAGATTCTGATGGAGGAGAGAACGGTGGGCGACGCACCGTCGAAATCCATCTTTCACCGTAGGGAGGTTTGTCGGAATCTGACGGTGGGAAGCGGTCTTTCCGACGTCATTTCGATGCCGTGCGAGATCTCGGTAAGCGGTGAGGATACGCGCGTAATCTCGGCAGATGCCACACCGATCATTCACGAGGCGCGTGTGGAGGGCGAGACGGCATATCTTTCGGGCGAGGTTCTTCTGAAACTGCTTGCGGTACGAGACGGAGAGCTTCCCTCGGTGCTCTCGCGGAGTCTTCCGCTGTCCTGTGAGGTCGAGGTCGAGGGAATCGACGGTGCGGACGAATGCCTTGCCACGGGAACGGTGAGCGAGCTTACGGTGGAGATGGGAGAGGGAGGAAACATCCTTTGTGATCTCTCGGTGCTCCTTTCGGTCCGAGGAATGAAAAATCGCGAGATCGTATATACGGCAGATCTCTTCTCGGGAGAGCGGGAGAGTACCATCGATCATCGCGACTACCGCTTGCCCGTCGCGCTTCGCTGTGAGGGCAGAAATTTCTCGCAGAGCGAGCGGCTTCCAATCTCGAAAATTCCCGCGCTCCCCGAGGGCGCGGTGATCTGCGACGCGTGGGGAAGCGTGCTGTTTGACAGCTGTGAGGCGGTTGGTGACAGTGGAAAATACGTACTGACGGGCGAGAGCAAATACGTGCTTCTTTGCGAGAAGGACGGGGAATATTCGACGGCAGAGGTGAATTTGCCGATCCGATATGAAACCGAGGGCAGAGAAGAGAAGCCCGAGAGCTATTTCGCCCAAGGAAATCTTTTGTCTTGTCGGGCGCGCATCGAGGGAGAGACGCTTTGCCTGGACTCGGAGATTGCTGTCACGGCGGACTTGATCGGCTTTGAAGAAATTCGTGCCGTGCGAGAGGTTCGCTTCGGAGAAGCGTATTCCAATCGAGGCAGCCGAATGACGGTGTATTATCCCGACTCTGACGAGGATGCGTGGACGGTGGCAAAGAAATACCATATCGCCCCCGAGAAGATTGCCAAGGCACAGACGTATTATTATTTTTGAACGGTATAACAAAAAATCCTTCCACCGCGGGGGAAGCATTTTTTTCATTCAAACCACGGCAGTTTCCCGTAAAAACGTAATCGCCCCGCCGTCCACCGAAATGAGCACGCGGTCGCCGTGGCGGATTTCTCCCTCGAGAAGCTTCTCGGAAAGCGGATCCTCGATCTGCTTGATGACGGCGCGGCGCAAGGGGCGCGCACCGTATTCCGTTCGCGTATTTTGTTCGGTGAGTGCGCGCGCGACGTCGGGCGAAAAGGAGAGAATCACACCGATCTCGGCGGCGCGCTGTTTTACGTCAAGAAGCATTTGCTCGGTGATTTTCGCAAGCTCCTCCTTGCCTAAGGGTTCAAAGAGGATGACCTCGTCGACACGGTTGAGAAATTCGGGACGGAAGCGCTCCCGTAGCGCCGAAAGCATTCGTTCCTTCTCTTGCTTGCGGTCTGCCTCATCATTCTCCGAAAAGCCGAGAATTTTCGGGGAAGCTTCGCCGCCCGTACCGAGGTTTGAGGTCATAATGATGACCGTGTTTGAAAAATCAATTCTCCGTCCCTGCGAATCGGTCAGCACGCCGTCCTCAAGGACCTGCAAAAGCAGATGGAATACGTCGGGATGCGCCTTTTCGATTTCGTCGAAAAGAAGCACCGAATAGGGACGGCGGCGCACTTTTTCGGTCAGCTGTCCGCCTTCCTCGTACCCGACGTAGCCGGGAGGCGCGCCGACCAGACGCGAGACGCTGTGCTTTTCCATATATTCCGACATATCCAGACGAATCATCGCACTCTCCGAGCCGAACAGCTCGAGCGACAGAGCGCGCGCCAGCTTGGATTTTCCTACGCCCGTCTGCCCAAGGAAAATAAATGAGCCGATCGGACGGTGTGGGTCGCCAAGCCCCATTCGTCCGCGCCGAATGGCACGCGAGAGTTCCCGCACCGCGGTTTCCTGACCGAGGACCGCACGCGAGAGCTGCTCCTCCAGATGAAGAAGCTTGCGGCTTTCGTCCTCGAGCAGACGGTCGAGAGGAATTCCCGTCCACGCTGTGATCGCGTCGGCAATATCTTCGGCTCTGACGGTGGGGGGCTCGGAGAGCGGTTGGAAGGATTCCTCGTCCCGCATCTCTGCCAGCTGTCCGAGAAGTACCTCTTCGCGGTCGCGGAGCGAGGCGGCTTCCTCAAACGCCTGCCGTAGCACGGCATCTTCTTTCTTCGCGCGGAGCGAAGAGAGCTCTTCCTCGACGGCGTGAAGCGAAGACGCACCGTTTGCCTCGGAAATTCGCACCGCCGAGGATGCTTCGTCGATCAGGTCAATCGCCTTGTCGGGCAAAAATCGGTCGGGAAGATAGCGAATCGAGAGGCGCACCGCCGCTTCGATTGCCTCATCGCTGATGGTAATTTTGTGGTGCTCCTCGTACCTTGGACGCAGTCCGCGTAAAATGGCAATGCACCCGTCGGCACTCGGCTCTTCGACCGTCACCGATTGAAATCGCCGCTCGAGTGCCGCATCGCGCTCGATATGCGCGCGGTACTCCGACAGCGTCGTCGCACCGATCATTTGCAGTTCGGCGCGTGCAAGCGCAGGCTTTAAGATGTTGGCGGCATCCACCGCCCCCTCGGCGGCACCCGCACCGATGATGACGTGTAGCTCGTCGATAAAGAGGATGATGTCGGGATTTTTCGCCGCTTCCTCCATTACCTTTTTCATTCGCTCCTCAAATTCACCGCGGTATTTTGCCCCCGCGATCATCGAGGAAAGATCAAGCGTGACAATGCGGCGGTCGCGGAGCACTTCGGGGACACTTCCTTCGGCAATCCGCGCGGCAAGACCTTCGACCACTGCCGTCTTTCCCACACCGGGTTCGCCCACAAGACAGGGGTTGTTTTTGGTTCGGCGGGAAAGAATGCGAATGACGCGCTCGGTCTCTCGGTCGCGCCCGATGACGGGGTCGATCAAGCCGAGGCGGGCGTGCTCGGTCAGATCTCTGCCGTAGGCACTGAGTGTCGGTGCGCCGCGGATCTTCAGCTTTTCCTCGGCGGTATTTTTTCCTCCGCCAACGCTTTTCTTTTCTTGCTCGGCGGTGGTTTCGAGATAAAGAGAAACGTCTTTTTTCAAATCTGCGGAGGAGATGCCGTCGGCCTCGAGCAGACGAACGCCCACCGAGTCGCGCTCATTCAGAAGCGATAAGAGAAGATGCTCGGTGCCGAGATAGCGAGCACCGCATTTGGACGACTCACTTGCCGCGCCTTCGAGAATTTTTCTCAGCCGCGGTGTCATATCGTTGGGGGAGACCGAGCTCGGCGCGCCGAGTCCTGAAATTTCAACCACGGTCTTTCTCAGCTGATCGTAGCCGACCCCCTTGGCAAGGAGCAGACGTGCGGCAATCGAATTTTCATCCGACAGAAGACCGAGAAGCAGATGCTCCGAGCCGATATAGGTATGTCCCATCTCTCTTGCCGTGGACATCGCGCATTGAAGCGCGATTTGTGCTTTTTGTGTAAATTTGTTTGACATAAACGCTTTTGATCCTTCTCCTCATCTTTCATTCAAAAAATTATTGCCCACCGTATCACTATTGTACGCAGACGGTGGGCAAAAAATTGATTGAAATGAAAAAAACAAAGCGGATTCTGCGTTGGTGGACGAGCTTTCTTGTTCGTTGGTAGGGCGAGTGTCGGTCGTCCGTTGGGATCGATGTTATTGATTTTGCGTCAGAAGACCGTATTCTTTCGCAATGCGATTCCATGTGTTGCGGTCGACAAGACCCGTCTCGGGGATTCCTTGCATTCTTTGAAATTCGCGAACCGCGTCCGAGGTCGCCGCATCAAACCGACCGTTTTTTGAGAAGTCGGGGAGCGTATCGTAGATCACGAAAAGCTCGGAGAGCAGCCATTGCAAGAGAAGAATGAACGCGCTCTCCTCCCCGATCGTCGTGACGTAATTCGGGGGCGTTTTCGGAAAGAGATCGATTGCCTCGACGCGATCCTCTTCCTCCGAAAGGCGAAGATATTCCGCAAACAGAGCGTCCCACGTCGCGCGGTCGGCGCGTCCCGTCACGGGGAGCGAGGACATTCGCTGAAATTCGGTGAGTGCCTCTTCGGTCGCCGTGTCGAAAATTCCGTCGATGGGCACGGGAAGAATATCGTTGTCTTCCAAAGAAAGACGGCGCAGATAGCGTTGCAGATTCCGTACGGCAGTGTCATTCGTTGGGTAAGTCATGGCGTTTCCTCCTAACGTCCGAGCTCATAGCCGGGGTACTGACCCTCCCCGAGGCGTTCCCCCCGAAAAAGGTCGTCGTAAAGATCGGCAATTCCATTCCACGTCACACTACCGACCGTGCCGTTGGCGGGAATGCCCAAGAACCGTTGCGCGGCGAGTACGGCGTTCTGCGTCTGCTCCCCGAAATATCCCGTCACACTCACCGAGGGAATCTCGGAAATGCGTCCCGAAATAAAATTCAGATATTCCTGCAGGACGCGCACGCTGTCGTCCTGCGAGCCGAGACGGAGAGGGACCCCGGGGTAGGGAAGCACCGTGCCCTCGGTATATTCAAAGGGAATGGTGGCGAGAAAGCCGAGGTAGGTGCGGTAGAGAACGTCCCAGTCGTCAAAGCCGAACTCGCCCGTCACGGGGAGCTCAAAGGTCGCCTGAAAGGCTTCGATTGCCGCTGTGGTGGCAGGACCGTATACCCCGTCGATGGCGACGGGCGGGATGGTGTTGTAAAACTCCGACAGATACGAGAGAAGATATTGCACGTTCTGTACTTCGATGCCCGTCGAACCCTCGGAAAGAGGTCCTCCGTACTGTTGGCTCACCTCGTCCAGCGCAATGCCCTCGGAATTGAGCTCATTGAGTCGCTTGACGGCATTGTAAATAAACTGAATGGCATACCAGGTCGATTTTCCCACGATACCGTCGGCAGGAAGTGAGAAGACCTCCTGAAAGCGGCGTACGGCATCCTCGGTGTCAAAGGAAAACACCCCGTCGGGAATGGCAATTTTCGGAATGGAGGGATAATTCTCCGAGATACGGTTGAGGCGGATCTGAATCTGCCGTACGTCGTCGCCCGCCGTACCGAGGCGGAGCAGGCGGTCGGGAAGCGACGAGGTGATGCCCATCACGGGCGTGTCGGTGCGAAGATCGATGTCCTCGCCGTAATAATATTGCAGGATTTCGTAGGGCGTATATCCCTCGTTCGCAAGCGTGACCGAGCCCCATTGCGAAAGTCCGGGGCAGGTGACCGTTGTTCCGTTGCAGAACTGGGCAAACAGCGGCTCCACACTGCCGCGGCGAACGATATAGGTATCGAAAATTTCATTGACAATCTGCGAAACATTTTCATAAATGTCGCGCCCATCGACGAAATACTGATCAATCGCGGTCGAATTCGTAATATCAAAATCATACCCGCGTACGCGGTAATATTCAGTATAAACGCGGTTGAGCGCAAAGGAAATCTGTGCTAAGATATTGGCGCGGAGGGCACTCTCGGGCCAGGTGGGATAAATTTCGCTCGAGGCGACGTTGGCAATGTAATCGACAAAGGGAACGGTAACGTTCGGCGCGTTCTGCGTGGGTGCGCCGAGGTGCACCGTAATGGTTTCGGGAATCGTGGGAAGCCTTGCGTCCATACGCTCACCTCCTCACAGGTCTGCCGCGGGAGGCTCAGGAATCACGGTGGCGGGATTCTCTCCCACAAAGTCGCCGAACATCGGCGGCGCGGGCAGCAGGACGGCAGGCTGAATCGAGAGAATCGAGGGAAAAATGGGAACGTTCTGAATATTCAAGGGAAGATACCCCTCCTTGGCAACGTCGACGTGATAGACGGCGTAGGGAGTTGCTCCGTTCGGCGTTTCGGATTCGGAGATGGACGGTGTGGGGAGTGAAATGCGCTCGGTCTGTCCGTCGCGTCCCGTTCGCAGGGAGAGCATCACGCCCGAAGCCTCAGGTGTGCTTCCGCGGATGATGACGGTGGCATCCTCTAAGGGAATCGCACCCCGTGCCGTGGTGACCTTGACGAGGAGATAACCGATCGAATCGGCGCTTTGCGGTGTGGAATTCATCGTAATACCCCTTTCTTTGTGGTTTTCCTTGTCAATATATGCAAAAAAGGGGAAATGGTTCACACTCAGAGGACGCTAAGACGCGGGACTGCGTCGCCAAGACAGACGGGAGTGCCGTGCTCACACAAATGCGTCAGCAGAAGGTCAATCGGCTCGGAGGTGCCGTATTCATGTAAAAAAGAGGTTTCGTCTACCGAAAAAGAATGGGTGGGCGATAGGTCTTCGAGAAAGAGATAATAGCGTCCGTTTTCGGCGCGGTAGACGTCGCTTTTTTCGTCATATCCCCGCAAGCGAAGCTGTCGGCAGACGCACAACAGAGGCTCCAGCGTATCAAAACCAAAAGCGCACGGGTTTTCTCCGTATAGGGAACGTCGGGAGAGTTTTGTCAGATTCACGTCGTCGTCCTCCTCGTAATTTTCAAAATCGCAATGCTGGCAAAGAAATCCAAGCCTTGTTACGAAAAGCTCGCAGCCTCCTTCGCGGGAAGGATAGAGCTGAACGAGAACGCGATGCCCGTCGGTATCAAAGCCCGTCGAGAGCTTGGCACGTCGAAGAAGCTCCCAAAACATCCGTTTGGTTTCGGTGTTGGCATAGTCGAGCTCGCTTTCATCGATCTCAAATTCGGCAAGATCCTCGTGCGAGAGAATGATTTTCAGTTTTTCTTCGTCAATGCGGATCAGTTCCATCATTTCTCCTTCCTATGGGAAACGTCCCTTTGATACAATTATAATCGTTCTGCGGGAAAAATGGTACCCCTAAAATAATGGAAATTTTAGAGGCGGATATTGACGAAAGATCGGCGCACGTGGTATAATGTAATAAAGAGTTTATATGGTTTCAATAGATAAAAAATTCAAAACCAAAGAAAGGAGATCGTAAACGATGAAATACAATGAGAATACCCTTGCCATCGAAGCGTCGGTGCGATCTCTTTGTGAGCTCGCTTGCCGCAGAGGCGATCTCGGCACGTATTTCAGTGCCGACGGCGAACCGTCGGTGGACGGCGGTAAGATCCATCGCAAACTTCAGGCAGAGGCGGGCGGCTTTTACAATGCCGAGGTCACGCTCAGTAATACCACGCTCTGCGAGGGACTTTATTTTACCGTCAGCGGCAGAGCCGACGGCGTGATTCGCCACGAGGACGGACTCGAGGTCGACGAGATCAAATGCGTTCACAGCTACGACTTTTTTATGCCGCCGCGCGAGGTGTTTCTCGCACAGCTGAAGTGCTACGCGTATTTTCTGGCGGTGCGCGACGAGCTTCCCGCCGTTCGAGCAAGGCTGACCTATTACCACGTCGAAACGGGAAAGATCAAATATTTTCACTACCTTTATTCCCTCGGCGAGCTGCGCGAATTTTATAGTGAGCTCCTTGCGAGCGTCGTTCGTTTTGCGCGTTTGCTAGTCAAGCGGAAGATCGAAACGCTCCCCTCGGCGGCGTGGGTGAAATTCCCCTATTCCGAGCTCCGTGAGGGGCAGGAAATGATGATCCGAGAGAGCTACCGCGCGATTCGCAAGGGGCAGAGACTTTTTGTCGAAGCACCCACGGGGACGGGAAAAACGATGTCCTCGCTCTATCCCGCCGTCCGTGCCCTCGGACGGGGTGAGGTCGATAAAATTTTCTACCTGACCGCCAAGGCAAGCACCCGCCGTGAAGCATATCACGCCGCGAGCCTTCTCTTCGAAGCGGGCGCGAAGCTCCGCGTGGCGGTGATTACGGCAAAGGAACAGCTTTGCACCTGCCACGGCGGAACAAAAAACGCCGAGGGCAAAAGTCAGTGCAACGGCGACGACTGTATGCGCGCGAGAGGCTATTACGACCGACTGCCCGCGGCATTGCTCGAACTTTTGGAAACGAAAAACGGATATTCGCGCCAAATCATTTGCGAGGTGGCAAACAGGCACGGCATCTGTCCGTACGAATTTTCGCTCGATCTGTCCGAGTATTGCGATCTCGTGATCTGTGACTATAACTATGCCTTCGATCCGTCGGTGTATTTCCGCCGCTATTTCGGAGAGGGCGGCGCGAGGGAGAAGTATGCGTTTCTGATCGACGAAGCGCACAATCTTGCCGACCGCGCGAGAGATATGTACTCGGCAACCCTCTGCCGCTCCGAATTTGAGGAGGTGCTCGCAAAGCTCCCCGCAGAGGAGAAGACACTCGTCGATTGGACGTATTCTGCTCAGATGGCAGTGGCGCGTCTGCGCGAGCTCTGCCGCGAAGAAATCGTCAGGGATGCCGACGGCAACGAGCGAGGCTTTTACCTTTGCAGAACGCCGCTTCAAAATCTCAATACCGAGCTGGAAATCTTCCGCCGAAGAATCGACGGCTGGCTCAAGAAAAATGCCGATTCCCCCTATTGGGCAGTACTCTCCCCCCTTGCATCTCGCGTGCGTAAATATCTTGCGGTGAATGAATTCTTTGAGGAGGGATTTCTCTCCTACGTGGAGCTTTCGGGCGGCGATCTGACCGTCAAAACCTACTGCCTTGACCCCTCGCCGATCATGGATGTCCTCCTCGACCGTGCTAAGGCGAGCATCCTCTTTTCGGCAACGCTGACGCCGTCCGAATATTTTTGCGACGTGCTCGGCGGTGCGAAGAAGGCAAGAAGCATCGCGCTTCCGTCCCCCTTCGCCCCCGAAAACCTGTCGATTGCGGTGGCGGATTATCTCAGCGTCCGCTTTGACGATCGAGCAAAGAACGACGCGCGCTACGCGGCGGTTATCGCCGCCACGGTCAGCGCAAAAGCGGGCAACTACATCGCGTATTTTCCCTCCTACGAGCTTCTTGAGCGCGTCAAGACTGCGTTCTGCAAAAAATATCCCAAGGTGGAGGTTATTGTACAGAAGCAGGGAATGGGACTGCGCGAAAAGGAAGAATTTTTGCAAAGCTTCAAGGAGGACCGCGGACGTCTGCGTGTCGGCTTCTGTGTGCTCGGCGGAGCATTTTCCGAGGGCGTCGACCTGCCTGGCAGTCGGCTCATCGGCTCGATGGTCTTTGGTGTGGGAATCCCGGGACTTTCCAACGAGCGCAATATGATTCAGGAATATTTCGACAAGGAAGAATCGCAGGGCTACGACTACGCCTACACCTATCCCGGCATGACGAGAGTGTTGCAGGCGGTGGGCAGAGTCATTCGTCAGGGAAGCGACCGAGGAGTCGCCGTACTCGTAGACGACCGCTACGCTACCCCGAAATACCGAGCAATGTTCCCCTCCCATTGGCAAGGGGTTCAATATGCAGGAAATGCAAGATCGCTTGCAGAAATTATGCGTAGATTCTGGGAAAATAGCGATAAAACAGAAAAAAATTAATTTTTTTGCAAAATCTGAAAATAATTCTTGCTTTTTCGGAAAAAGTGTGCTACAATATACAGGATATGTTTTTACCCCCCGAACAGGGAAGAATTTTTGGAGGATTTTATGAACTATTTTGAGATGAGTGCCGAGACTTTGCGTCAGGAGCAGAGCCGCTTGCAGAAGGAGTACGACGATATCAAGGCGAAGGGACTTTCACTCGATCTATCGAGAGGAAAGCCGAGTGCCGCACAGCTCGATCTCGTGGAGGATATGCTCACCACGCTGTCGAAGAGTGAGGACTGCTTTGCCGAGAACGGCTTCGATTGCCGCAACTACGGCGTGCTTGACGGAATTCCCGAGGCAAAGAAGCTCTTTGCCGATCTGCTTGGACTCTCCGAAAAGAATATTATCGTGGCAGGAAACTCGTCGCTCAACCTGATGTATGATGCCGTGGCAAGAGCAATGCTCTACGGTGTGGTTGGTAGCGAGAGACCTTGGGGAAAGGAAGAGAAGGTAAAATTCCTCTGTCCCGTTCCCGGGTATGACCGCCACTTTGCCGTGACCGAATCGCTCGGTGTTGAGATGATCAACGTAGAAATGACTCCCACGGGCCCCGATATGGACGTAGTAGAGAAGCTCGTTGCTTCGGACGCGTCGATCAAGGGTATGTGGTGTAACCCCAAGTATTCGAACCCCGATGGAATCACCTATTCCGACGAAACGGTTCGCCGTTTGGCAAGCATGAAGACGGCGGCACCCGATTTCCGTATTTTCTGGGATAACGCGTATGCCATTCACGAGTTGTATGCCGAGGGCGGCGACGTTCTGCTCGATATTTTCTCGGAATGTGAAAAGTGCGGTAACCCCAACCGAGTCTTCTACTTCGCCTCGACGTCGAAGATTTCCTTCCCGGGTGCGGGCGTGGCTATGATGGCGGCGTCGGACGAGAACCTCGCACAGATCAAGAAGATTATGGGCATTCAGACCATCGGACACGACAAGCTCAACCAGATCCGTCACGTCAAATATTTCGGTAATGCCGAGAATATTCACCGCCATATGCAGAAGCTTGCCGACATTCTCAGACCTAAGTTTGAAATCGTCGACGAGGTACTGACCGAAGCTCTGGCAGGCACGGGTGCGGGCAGATGGACGAAGCCGAAGGGCGGATATTTCGTCAGCCTTTACGTGGCAGACGGATGCGCGAAGAGAACCTATGCGCTTTGTAAGGAAGCGGGCGTGGTTCTCACGAACGTCGGTGCTACCTTCCCCTACGGCAACGATCCCAAGGACTCGAACATCCGTATCTCCCCCTCGTTCCCCACGAACGACAAGCTCAGAGAGGCAATGGAAGTGCTCGTTCTTTGCGTTCGCCTTGCCGTGGTTGAGAAGCTGTTGGCTGAAAAATAAAAATTGAATGGCGATTTCGTAAGGGTATTGTAATACAAAAAGCCTCCCCTGTGTCAGGGGAGGTGGCTTACGAAGTAAGACGGAGGGGTTGTGATAGGAAAGCACAATCCCTCAGTCAGCTACATACTTCGCTTCGCTCCGTTGCGAGTTTTCTAATGAAAACTCGGCTGACAGCTTCCTTTACACAAGGGAGCCTTTTTCTTTGAGAAACAAATATGCTTGATTAAAAGGACAGCGGTATGAAACAAAAAACACAGAGGACAGAAAATCCTTTTCGATTTACCGACACCAACAAACGATACCATACCTATGACTATTATCTCAGACAGACGTTTGGCGGAAAATGCGCGAAAATCCCGATTGATGCGGGATTTAGCTGCCCGAACATCGACGGACGGTGCGGCACGGGAGGCTGTATCTACTGCTCGGGACGCGGAAGCGGCGACTTTGCCGAAGCACCGAGCCTTTCGGTGAGAGAGCAATACGAGAGAGTGCGTGAAAAACTGTCGTCCAAGTGGTCGACCGAGCGCGCCATTCCGTATTTTCAGGCGCACACCAATACCTACGCGCCCGTGGAGCAGCTACGACCTCTCTTTGAGGAAGCGCTTGCACAGGAGGGTGTGGTTGGACTGAATATTGCCACACGCGCCGATTGCTTGCCCGAGGAGGTGTGCGAATTGCTTTCGGAGCTTGCGGAGCGCACGGTGCTGACGGTTGAGTTAGGACTGCAAACGGTGCACGACGAGGTGGCAAAAAAGATCAACCGCGGACACAGCTTTGCTCAATTTGAGGAAGGTTTTACCCGTTTGCGGACAGCGAATCCCAAGATCGGCATTTGCGTGCATCTGATTTTCGGACTGCCCGACGAGACGCACGAGATGATGATGGAGAGCGTTCGTCAGGTGGCAAGGCTCCATCCCGATCAGGTCAAAATCCATCTGCTACACGTGATAAAAAACACCAAACTGGCAGAGGAATATCTCACAGGGAAGTATGAACCGCTTTCGAAAGAGGAATACGTCGCACTCGTTGCCGACGCCATCGAGCTTCTGCCCGCCGACGTTGTCATCGCCCGCGTCACGGGCGACGGTATGGCAGACGATCTGCTTGCCCCCGAATGGAGCCGCAAAAAGGTCTCGGTCATCAACGATATTGATAAATTGCTTTATGAAAGAAACAGTTGGCAGGGGAAGGGGTTATGTTACTTTTCTTTTGAAAAAGAAAAGTAACCAAAAGAAAACAACACAAATTCATGGTTTGTGTTGTTTTTTTCTTTTGTACAGACTTCGGCTTTCTAATGAAAAAACCCATCGGACAGTACCTACCGATGGGTTTTGGATGCGATTTTATTAAAACTTTCTTTGTGAAAAGTTCTTTGGTGGGGTGTGGGGCTAGCCCCACTTTCTATTTAGTGATACGGCACGGGAGCAGAGGGCACGAGTGCCGTGACGTGTGCGACGTCAAAGCCGCCGTTCTCGAGTGTGATCAGTGTTCCGCCGATCTGACCGGGCTCGTGGTGGTCGTACTGACCCGTCTTGAGTCCAAAGCACCAGCGAATGCCCTCATAGCGAATGCAGGTGTTCACCGAATGGTAGTGTCCGATGAAGACTCCGTCAATGTCCGCCTTGTGAAAGAGCGGAACGAGCGGAACGTCTGCCACCGCCATCGTACGGAGCGGCTGTCCTTGACAGCCAAAGTCATCGTCCTTTTGCGGTACACTCACACCGATCGAGAAAAGATCGTGCGGCGTCTCTCCGTAGCCCTTCGAGAGCATTGCGTTCTGAAAATCGGCGGTCGGTACGTGGAAACAGCAAAAGCCCTTCGCACCGATGACCTCGGCACGCGCCGCGAGCCATTCGAGCTGATCGCGGTAGAGCCGCTTTTCCTTCATCACCTTCGGGTCGTCCGAACGGCGACAACCGTTCGAGTCAAGCAGATACATCACGCGTAAAAGCTCGCCGCCTGTCGCAATGCCGACGGTGTAGTTGCCGTTACCCGAAACCGAGCCACGCGCAAAGACACAGTATTTACTAGCCAAAAGACGCTCGCACTGCCAATCAACGCCAAGCGCGCTTTCATTGTCGTGGTTGCCGAACACGGGTGCCCACGGAATCCCGAAGGAGTCCATAAAACGGCAGAAACGGTCAAACATCGAGCCGTTGTCGTCAAACTCACCGTAGATAAGGTCGCCCGTAATAAAAATCAGGTCGGGGTGCGTCTGCGCTACCACCGAGCGAATGTGGTCGCCGCAAAAGGGATCAAAGCTTTCGGGCACCCAAGCGATCTTCTCACGCTCGGAAATGCGGTCGTCCGTTCTGCATTGCGAGGAATCGATAAACTGCATATCGGTCAGTTGTAAGAGCTTGATTTTCGTATTCTTTCTTTCTTCTCCGAGCTGTAAGACGAAATCACAGCCGAGATGATTTTTGAGGATCTCTGCCATAGAAAACTCCTTTTTAGTCAAGTTCAAACATTTTGATCGATTTGATCGCACTGCCGCCCTCATAATCGCGCACCTCGCCGAGCGCAAAGAAGCGACCGTCGGCAGAGCAGAGCCGTACGCGCTGACCGAGTGAGTGGTCGGTGCGGATCTTTTTCTGATAAATTTCACAGCCCGAGCGCGCAAGCTTCTCGAAAAACTCGGGGAGCACCACCGCAGGAAGCGTGTCGAAGAGCCGCTCGGTCGGAATGAGCAGGGAAAGACGCTCCTCTTCGCTCATCGCCTCAAGCTCCGCGATTGTATGCGATTCGTCCATCGTAAAACCGCCCGTCTTCGTACGCTCAAGGGTTGCCATCACGCCGCCGCATCCAAGAGAAGCACCGATGTCGGCACAGAGCGTTCGGATATACGTGCCCGACGAGCAGAGAACGTCAAGAGAATAGTCGTTCGGCACGTCGGTTGGCGTGCAAACAAGCGAATGAACCGTCACAGGTCGCGCCTTGCGTTCAATTTCAATGCCGCGTCGAGCAAGGTCGCAAAGCTTTTGACCGTCCACCTTCAGCGCGCTATACATCGGCGGTACTTGCAAAATCTCTCCCGTGAATTTTTTACAAGCGGCAAGTACTTCGTCGGTATTCGGAAGAGCATCGGTTTTTGTTAAAACAGTTCCCGTCGCGTCCTCGGTATCGGTGGTCAGTCCGAGACGGAGCGTCGCCGTGTAGCGCTTTTTGTCCGATACGAGATACTCGGCAGCCTTGGCAGCACGTCCCACAAGAACGACCAAAACGCCCGATGCCATGGGATCGAGCGTTCCCGTATGTCCGACACGTTTCGTGCCGTATAACTTGCGAACCTTCCACACGATGTCGTGTGAGGTCACGCCAAGATGCTTGTTGATGATCAAAAGACCCGAAGGTTCGGTCATAGCGAAGATCCTTTCGTGTTTGGTTCAATGATCAGCTCCGAGAGCGGACGCTTCGGAACGTAGTGAATATTGTTTTCATCGCGGTAATATTTCACCGCGCCGCCCGTCGCTTCGGTCAGTACCACAGTTTCCTCAGGTACCCCCAAGCCGAGCACGAGCACGGGAACAAGGTGCGAGGGAAGGTTCAGAAGCTCACGAAGCGTTTCCGCCTTGCCCGAGCCGATGATACAGCCGCCAAAGCCCATCTCGGTAGCACCTAGCATCATCGTCTGCGCAACGATGCCCGCATCAATCAGAAAAATCGGCTTCTCCTCGGCAATATGTAGATCGTGACAGAGTACGATAAAGCCCGACGGTTCGTGACCTCTCGGCGGAAGCTTTTTTTCGAGCGAGGATGCCCAACGGGTGTTGGCAACCATCAGAGCGCACTCCTCGTCCGAGCTGACAAGTCGGTATTTGAGCGGCTGTGCGTTCATTGCCGCAGGGCAGTTTCTTGCTAATTCGCAGAGAGAAAGCAGAGCGTCGTAGGGAATTTTCTCCTCCGAACGAAAGCTTCTCTTACTGCGGTTTTTCTTGACAAGTTCACAAAAATTCATAGCTTTACCCATGCAGAGCAGATCGAAAATCCCTTTTCAGAGAAATTCTTCTCGTACTCGGTCATCACGTTGTCGACATTCTTCTCGGATGCGTGCAGATCGCGCGTCTGCCAGAGAATTTCTCCGCCGAATGCTTCAAATTCTTCGAGTGAGAAGTCGAAGAGTCCGACGTTGTCGGTCTTGAAGCGGAGAATGCCGTCCTCTTTGAGCAGATTTTTGTAAATTTCGAGGAAGGAGCGATGCGTCAGCCGACGTTTGGCGTGTCCCGCTTTCGGCCACGGATCGCTGAAATTCAGATAAATGCCGTCGAGCGAGTGGGGAAGCACGTTTTCCGAGAGAAGCTTTGCGTCACCGATCAGAAAACGAAGATTGTCGGTCGCACGCTCGTCCTTCGATGCCATCGCCTTTTCGAGCGCGATACAGCAGACGTCCGAGACGCGCTCCATCGCAATAAAATTCACGTCGGGATATTTTTTCGCCATTCCCACGGCAAAGTTGCCCTTGCCGCAACCGATTTCAAGACAGACGGGGCGATGTTCGTCAAAGATGCCGTCAAAACCGTCTTTGAGTGTCGAAATATCGCGGATCAGAAGCTCGGAGCAGGCTTCAATGCGCTCGGCACCGTGCTTTTTCTTTCTCATTCTCATAGAAGATGCTCCTTATACGTTACACGTTGAAGCGGAAGAGAACGACGTCTCCGTCCTTCATCACGTATTCCTTACCCTCGGAGCGATAAAGTCCCGCATCGCGCACCGCGCTGACCGAGCCAAGACGCTCAAGGTCGTCAAAGGCGATGATCTCGGCACGGATAAAGCCGCGCTCGAAGTCGCTGTGAATCTTGCCTGCCGCCCCGGGTGCTTTCGTGCCCTTCTTGATGGTCCACGCGCGAACCTCCTGCGGTCCGCCCGTCAGGTAGCTGATGAGCCCCAGCAGAGAATAGCTTGCCTTAATGAGACGGTCAAGACCGCTCTCCTCAATGCCGAGGTCCTCGAGAAACATTTCGCGATCCTCACCGTCCAGCTCGGCAATCTCCGCCTCAAGCTGTGCGCAAACCGCAATGATCTGCGAATGCTCGCGCTCTGCCTGCTCTTTGAGTGCGTCGTAGTTCGCGTTGCCCACGGGTTCGCTTGCCGCCTCGTCCTCTGCAACGTTTGCTACGTAGATGACAGGCTTCAAGGTCAGAAGAGGCGTGTCCGAAAGGTAGGAGAGCTCGGTCTCGTCCATCTCCATCTCGCGTGCGCAGTGTCCGTCCGAGAGGAAGGCGTGAAGCTTTTCAAAGAGCGCAAGCTCGGAAGCGAGCGTGCGGTCGCCCTTCATTGCCTTCTTGGTGCGGTCAATGCGACGCTCAACCATCTCGATGTCCGAGAAGATCAGCTCAAGGTTGATGGTTTCAAGGTCGCGCAGAGAGTTGACGTTGCCGTCAACGTGAATGATGTTGTCGTCCTCGAAGCAACGGATGACGTGAACAATCGCGTCTACCTCACGGATGTTCGAGAGGAACTTGTTGCCAAGACCTTCGCCCTGAGAGGCACCCTTGACAAGACCCGCGATGTCCACAAATTCGATGACGGCGGGGGTGTATTTTTCGGGGTTATACATCTTTGCCAGAAAATCCAGACGGCGGTCGGGAACGGCGACAATGCCGACGTTCGGCTCGATCGTGCAGAAAGGATAGTTTGCCGATTCTGCACCACCGCCCGTCAAAGCGTTAAACAGCGTACTTTTGCCGACGTTCGGCAAGCCAACGATACCAAGTTTCATTTTTTTACCCTCATTTACTAAGTTTTTTTCAACTCAATATTATACTATATTTCTTTTGAATTTTCAAGGGGTTTGGAAAATTGTATGGAATATTTTTGCCAAAAAATGATAGATTCTCTTCCTATCTTGACAAAAAACGATCAGTATGCTATAATATATAGAAGTTTTTTATTCAATGAATTATAAAATCTTTTTCGAGGAAAAGGGGACAGAGAATGTTATTTAACTCTTTAGAGTTTCTTCTGTTTTTGCCGATTGTTTTTTTGATCTTTTGGAGCATTCCGAGCCGCTGGCGTTGGATTCCTCTTCTGATCGCATCGTATTATTTTTATATGTATTGGAGTCCGAGGCTGATTTTTCTCATCCTCTTCACGACGGTGGTTTCCTACGCGTGCGGAATTCTTCTGGAGCGTGCGGGAGAGAGGCTCGCTCTGCGGCGACTGATCCTTGCCGTGACGATGATCTCCTGTCTCGGGGTTCTGATCTTCTTTAAGTACTTCAACTTCCTTTACGAAGCTTTCTATGACGCGGCGGCACTCTTGGGTGGGGGAAGCCCCGCAGGATATTTCAGCATTATCCTGCCCGTGGGAATTTCCTTTTACACCTTCCAGACGATGTCCTACGTCGTCGACGTCTACCGTTCGGAGATTCCCGCTGAGAAGCATTTTGGGTACTTTGCGCTCTTTGTGACCTTCTTCCCACAGCTGGTCGCAGGACCGATTGAGCGTCCCGACAATCTGCTCCCTCAGCTCAAAATGCCCCATAAGCTCCGCGAGATTGACTACCGCGGCGCGTTCCGCCTGATGCTGGTCGGATTTTTCAAAAAGATTGCGATTGCCGATGCGATTGGCATTGTGGTCAATGCGACCTACAACAACGTCACAGAGGTCAACGGTCTTGCCGCCCTCATTTCGGTCTTGCTCTTTTCCGCGCAGATCTACTGTGATTTCTCGGGGTATAGCGATATTGCCGTCGGCTGTGCCAAGCTCTTTGGCATCAATCTGATGGAGAACTTCCATACTCCCTACGCGGCGGGATCGATCAAGGAATTCTGGAATCGATGGCATATTTCGCTTTCCTCGTGGCTTCGCGATTACATCTATTTCCCGATCGGAGGCAGCCGCGTCCGTACGGCACGTTGGATTTTTAACATCACGCTGGTCTTCTTCGTCTCGGGGCTCTGGCACGGAGCAAGCTATAACTTCATCATTTGGGGACTGTTGCATGCCTTCTTCCAGATCGTCGGAAAGTTCACGCTAACGCCCAGAAACCTCGTTTGGACAAAATTCGGAGTCGATCCCAAGGGGCGTCTCGTTTCGACCCTGAGAAGACTCGGCACCTTCGCGCTCGTCACACTTGCGTGGATCTTCTTCCGCGCCTCCACGCTGTCGGATGCAATGATCGTTCTCAAGAAGATCTTTACCGACTATACCTTTACGGGAGAGTACCTTGCGAATACGGTCAGCGCGCTGTCTCTGTCGCTGACGGCAGTGCTTTACGGAGCTTTTGTGCTTCTGATGATGCTTTGTCTCGAAAAGCTCAAATATCCCAAGCAACAATTTTTCACCGACAAATTTTCGCCGCGCACCCGTTCGATTCTGCGCTTCTGCTGCTACGTCGCGATGTTATGGTGTATTGTCGGCGTGTGGATTCTTCTGCAGGAATCCAACGTGGGAAGCTCGTTTATCTATTTCCAATTCTAACCCAATTCTAACTGTTTTTCTGAATTTTTGGAGGAACTATGAAACAATGGTTGATCAAGCTGGCGGCACTGCTGCTCTGCATTCTGATCCCTCTTTCGGCATTCGTGCTCTACGTCGATCATACCGACGACCCGTACGCGAAAACCTATCTTGGTGCGTTTGAGGACAAATACGCGCGACTGTACGGAGCCGAAAAGCAAAAGATTATTTTCATCGGCGGCTCGAGCCTGCCGTTCGGACTTCGCTCGGACCTCATCGAGCAGGAGCTCGGCGGGGACTACGACGTCATCAATTTCGGACTGTATGCCACGCTTGGCACGAAATTTATGATGGATATGGCAAAGGACGCGATCTCGCAGGGAGATCTTGTGATTCTCGCGCCCGAGCTCAATCCGCAGACCTACTCGCTCTATTTCAATCCCGAAGCGGTGCTTCAGGCAACGGGTGACCGACCGACGATGAATTTCCGTTTGCCCGTGAAGGATCAGCTGACGGTGACCTACAGCTATTTCCGCTATGCCTTTGAGCGCATTGAGTTTTCGGTCAAGGACAACGCGCCCGACCCGATCGGCGTGTACCGTGCCGATTCGCTCAACGAATGGGGAGATATCGCGGTAGAGCTCCCGAACAACATTATGAATAACGGCTACGACAGCAATATGGAGATCGTGCTGGACGAATCTCTCTTGGACGAAGAGTTCTTCGATTATGTCAACGACTACGTCGCCGACGTGGAGAAGCTCGGTGCCGAGATCTACTTCAACTACTCGCCCGCCAATATCCTTGCGGTGAAGAGCTCGAAAGCGCAAAGAGCCGCGTTTGAGACGGCACTTGGCGAAAAGCTTGATTGCGATCTGTTGGGGACGGTCGAGGACTATATGATCGACGAACGCTATTTTTACGATACGAATTTTCACCTTAATTCGGACGGAGCGGTGTACTTTTCCGATCTGCTCGTCCGTTCGCTCCAAGGCGTGCTCGGCAGAGAAGTGACGAGCAGTCTTGAGGTTCCGACCCCGCCTCCGCTGGAGAGTGATTTCGTGGTCGAGGTCACCGATACGGGCGTAGCTCCCGAGGATTATCTCGGAGAGCCGAACATCGATTTTGTAGATGTCTTTGAATACGAGCAAGCGGGCGATTCCTATAAGATCGTTGGAGTCAAGGACGAATATCTCGGTATGACCGAAGTGATTCTGCCGTCGGTTTATGAGGGCAAGAACGTGACCGCGGTCGATACGGGCGCGTTTGACGGCTGTGCGATGCTCGAGGATATCCACGTGGGTCTGACCTATAAGAGCCTTGCGACAGGTGCTTTTTCGGGTTGCGTTTCCCTGAAGGGAGTCTACCTCTATAAGATGGACGGCAACCAGATCGCTCCGCCCGCGGAAGGGTTGATGAACGGTACGCCCGACGGAGTGAAGATTTACATTCCCGAAAATTCCAACTATACCTCGGGTTATACCTGGGCGAAATACCTTGACTATTTTGTGTCCTTCACGAAAGGAGGCGCAGAATGAGAAAACAAACGATGAAAAAAATTCTGATCAGTGCCGTGGCACTTCTGCTCAGCCTCTCGCTTGGTTCGTGCGGATTCGTGGAATATATCGAATACGCCGTGAGTGAGGAAAGCGACGATACGATCTCGGAGGAGAGACAGAAATATCTCGAACAGCTCGGTGCGCTGTCCTCGCAGGATTTTTACGGCGAGGCAGAAAAACGGTTATATATTCTGGCAATGCTTGACGCGCAAAACGAGCTCTACGAATGTAAGACCGAAGAAGAGCTCGCCGAGGTTTTTGCCAAGCACGAAAAGATCATCCTTGAAATTCCGATTGACCCCGAGGTAGCATTGCTTGCTTTGATCGAGCAGACCACGAAGGCACTCTCGGACGGTGCTTACCGTGACAAAGAAGAGGAGCAGGTGGAGGAGCTTGTCGAATATTATCTCGCAAAGCTGAAGGAAACGGGGGATTATCTCGAGGTTCAAAAGCTGTTGAACCAATTCAAAACCGAGCTCTCCGCCATCAAAACCGACGAGACCTATCTTTCCGAGGAGCTGGTTATTCTCAAAAAGGAGCTGTCCTCCTTTGGCGACGCGCTTGACTATTCCCAATATCGAACCGCAGAGCGAGAGCAATTGGAGAATACCGTCAAGAGCTTCCAAGCAGCACTTTCGGAGGCAAAAACGGCAAAAGAGGTTACGACTCTCTTTGCACAGCATACGCAAACGATGACCTCTATCTCAACGGCAGAGCAGAAGCTCGCCGAGGAGAGAAATCATTGGCACTCAACGTGGGACGATCGACTGACCGCCTTTGCGGCGAAATATTCTATCGAGGCAGAGCGAGAGATAGCGACGCTGTGTGAGAAGATCGGACAGCAAACCACGTCCGAGGCGGCAACCAGACTTGCCACCGAATGGATGCTCTCCTACGCCGAGGACATCACGATCTCCGAGCTCAAGACAATCGCGGGCGAGCATTTGGCTGCATTGGTGGTGAAAGAGGAGTACCGCGCGGCAGAGCAACGGGAAATTCAAGTGCTTCTTGCCGAGGCAATGGCAAGTGTTGAAAGGAAAACCGACGTCGCAGGTGTTTTGGACGTTATTTCAGATACGAAAGCAGAGCTTGCGGACATTTCGACCAACGATGCGCTCTGGGCGGCGGAAGATCTGAACTTTTTGTCCGAGATGCAGGCAAAATACGGTGCGATGGCACTCCAAGCACCTGAGAATCTCCTCGTTGCCAAGAATGTCAAGGAGCTTGCCGCAATTATCGACTATTACGCATTCTATCAGCTCGACGGCAAGAGCTTTGAGCGTTCTACCTTCCGCGTGAGACTGGACTTCGCGCATAAATACGCCGACTACGTCATCAAGGACGTGTATTGGTACTGTGAGCTGATTCGCGCTGCCGTGGGACTTACGGGACACTTTGAGGAAGATTCGAGTCAGCTCGTCATTACCCTCATTCCGTACGACCTCTCCTCGGTTTCGAATACCGACAAGCCCGTTGAGGTCAACCGCTACGATACGCAGATCGAATATGATTCGAACTCGAATCTGACCGACCGCGCCGAAGACTTTGACAATTTCAAGTATTACGAGCTTGCCGCGGGCAAAGAGGTTACCGTATGGAATACCCAACAGCTCTGGTACGCGTTGGAGCACGGATATCTGCCTCGCCCCGTGAAGGGATCGATGGCGGAAACAGTGCTCGAGAGAGCGAAAGAAATTCTTCGCGAGATCATCAAAGAGGGAATGACCACCGAGGAAAAGCTCTTTGCGATGTATTCGTGGTATGCCGACAACATCACCTATGACTACGGCTACGATAATTTTCTCTACGTCGAAGACCGCGTCAATTTCCCCGACAGTATGGCGGCAACGCTTCGCTCTTACTTCGCTGAGGGAGCCTTCCTCGAAAACCTCGCGGTGTGCTGTGGATATGCGAAATCCTTCCTCATTATGCTTCGTATCGAGGGCATTGAGGCGTATCGAGTGATGCTGCATCAGTACAGCGAAAACCGCATTGATAATCTTGGACGCCAAGGATACGGTTCGCACGCAATCATTGCGATCCGAGCCTCCGATGGAAAATTCTACTATTGCGATATGGTAGAGAGTGCCGCAGGTCCGAAGCTGATCTATCAGAAATATCATCAGCTGCTCGTTACGGCAAAGGAGCAATATCCCTACGATCACTCGATCGACCGCATCTGGAATCATCTCGATTACGGGGAGAGCCTGCCGATGGATGAGATTTGGAACAATCTGACCTACCGCGGCAAGAGCGTGTTTGTGCAGAATGAAAGCGACGTCCGTACGCTGGTGGAAACGTATATCGCGAATGCCACCGAAAATTCTCAGATCAACATTTTCTATCACGGCGACGACGATTTTTCGGTCGGAGATATTCTGAATCAGTACGAAGAAATCACCTATTATTCCTGCATCTACGGTGGACTCAACGAGTATATGATCCATTATACGGGAAAATAAAAAACAAGGAAGCATTCTGCGGAGTGCTTCCTTTGCTTTTGCGGGACCCGTTCTTCGGTGCGTTCGACGTCCACGACGACCCGTGCTTGGTACATTGGGAGGAAGAACAAAATCCTTTTTGCGACGGTTGTGTGAATATGTGAAGAAATTGTGCCGAAATGAGGAAAATTCAAAAAAAATTTTCAAATTATAAAAAAAAGTTTGCAATTATGGAAAATTTGTGCTATAATGAACTTATGGATAAGAATGAATGAAAATTTTATCGGGAGGATGCTATGTTAGATACGAAAATTCTCATCATTGACGATGATGCCAATATTTGCGAGCTACTCAAGCTGTATTTTGAAAACGAGGGATACGGTGTCAAGGTGGCAAGCGACGGTGTTGAGGGATTGAGCCATTTCAAAATCTACGAGCCCGATCTCGTGCTTCTCGATATTATGCTTCCCAAAAAGGACGGTTGGCAGGTCTGCCGCGAGATTCGCGAGATGTCCGCAAAGCCGATCATTATGATTACCGCTAAGGGCGACGTGTTCGATAAGGTACTCGGACTTGAGCTGGGGGCGGACGATTTTGTGGTCAAGCCCTTTGATATGAAGGAGTTGAGTGCCCGCGTCAAGAGCGTGCTTCGCCGTTACCAGACGCACGCAAATCAGAACGACGAGGACGTGATCAAATTTGACAATATCGAGATCAGTCATCAGAAATATGAGCTGAAGCTCCGCGGAAAGCCCGTGGACGTACCGCCCAAGGAGCTCGAGCTTCTGTATTTCCTTGCCGCCAACTATAACCGCGTATTTACCCGCGATCAGTTGCTCGACAAGGTGTGGGGATTTGATTATTTGGGAGATTCCAGAACGGTAGACGTTCACGTCAAGCGCCTGCGCGAAAAGCTGGAGGGCGTTTCGGATAAATGGACGCTCAAAACCGTATGGGGCGTCGGCTATAAGTTTGAGCTTCTTGGCTGATTCTCCGAAACCGAGCAGAGAGAGGATAGAGCGATGAAGCTCGATCCTCTCTTTTGATTTTGTTTTGTGAGGTAGTTATGTTTAAGAGTTTGTTTGCCAAATACGTCGTGGCGTTTATGTCGATTCTGCTTTTGAGCGTTTTGATGATTCTCGTCGTGATCACCTCGATCATTACGGGATATTCGGAGGAAACGAAGCTCGAGCTGATGGAGAATGCGGCGGGATCCTCTGCGGTGTATTTGGAGGAAACGCTTCGGGAGAATCCTCAAAGCGCTTTTGCCGATCTTCTTTTGGAAAGAGAGCGTGAGATTGGTGCGATGTTGGAATCGATTGCCAATCATCGGGAAGATCTGACGCTGATTCTGACCGACACTGAGGGCGCAGTTCTTCTTTCGGTGGGCAGTGAGAGCGACACCGCCGAGGAGAAGGGGATCGTTCCCGAGGAATGGCTGACGGCACCGTGGGACGAAGATGGCACCCCGCTTGCTTTTTCCGAGGCGGAGTTTTTTGGAAGTACGCACTCGGTGCTCTTGGATTCGCTGTATGATGCCGAGGGTGTAGCGTGCGGCAGAGTCGCCGTTTGTACCTCTGCGGCATTGCAGACCGACCTGCTTCGTGTGCTTGTGAAAACCATCGTTAATGCGGGACTTCTGATTTTGCTTGCCACGATGATCGCGATCTACCTGATCAGCGAAAAGGTGGTTCGCCCTCTGCGCGATATCAGTGAGGCGGCAAAGAGCTTTGCGGCGGGAAAATTCGACGTGCGCGTTCCCGTGCGCGGACGCGACGAGGTCGCGGAGCTCGCCGTTGCGGTCAACAATATGGCGGAATCACTCGACAACTACGATGCGATGCGAAATACCTTTATGTCGAACGTTTCGCACGATCTTCGCACGCCGATGACCTCCATCGCGGGCTTTATCGACGGAATTCTCGATGGAGTGATTCCGCCCGAGAAGCACGAATATTATTTGCAGATGGTCTCGGATGAGGTCAAGCGTCTCTCCAGACTTGTGGCAACGCTCCTCGATCTCTCGAGAATTCAGGCAGGGGAGAGAAAGTTTACGATGAGCACCTTTGACATCTGTGAAATGGGACGTCAGATCTTAATTTCGTTTGAGCAAAAGATCAACGATAAAAATCTGCAGATTTCCTTTGAATGCGACGACGATTCGATGTCGGTGATTGCCGACCGCGACGCCATCTATCAGGTGTTCTACAATCTGTGCGATAACGCGGTCAAGTTTGCCGAAGAGGACGGCGCATTCTGGATTTCCATTCGAAAGCTCAAAAACCGCAAGGTGCTCGTTTCGGTTTATAACGAGGGGCAGGGAATTGCAGATACCGATCTGCCGTTCATCTTTGAGCGCTTCTATAAGAGCGATAAGAGCCGCGGACTCAATAAATCGGGCGTCGGACTCGGACTCTTTATTTCCAAGACCATTGTGGAGGCACACGGGGAGAAGATTTGGGTCGAAAGCGAAGCAGGCAAGGACTGTTGCTTCAATTTTACTCTGACAGGTGAATAAAATACGAAAAATCGGTCGAAGATTTCATCAGAAAGAATTCAAAGAAGATGAGATCGGAGGCCGATTTTTTGATGAATGAGGAAAACGAAAGAGAAGAATATTCGGGCGAGATGAGCGCGGGCGCGCACCGCGAGGAGAATGCGGCGGAAGAGCGCAAGCAAGAGGAGTTCGGAGCAAAGCTTGAAGCCGAGATATCCAAAATTTTTTCGGAAGACGTTTCGTCCCCCGACAAGAAAGAGCATCGGGAAAAAATGCCCATTCCAAGCAAGCGCACACTACCCAAACAAGCTGAAAAGCGGCAGACTTCGGTGCAAAAGAAGAAAGAAGAGCCAAAAAGGGAGGAAATACCCCGCGAAGAACAGAAAAATCCAAAAGAAAAGTCGCACGGCACTGCTCGCTATGCGATCTTCCTGACACTTCTTTTACTGTGCGCAATCGTACTTTGTGCTTTTGCGGTCAGCCTCGGAAGAAAATACGTCAGCGAAGAGGTACTTCCCGTCGGCGAGGAAGATCCCCCGATCGAAACGACGGGAAAGGAAAAAATCGTTTTCGTCCGTGAATACGACGATGAGAGCGGACTGCTTTCCTTGCCCGAGCTTTACGAGAAATATGCGGGTGCTGTCGTCTCGATTCGAACCCAAGGGAAAAATGCAGGGGGCGTCGGGTCAGGCTTCTTTCTTCGCGAGGACGGATATATTGCTACCGTGGCACATGTTGTCGAAGGAATGGATACCATTACGGTGGTGACAAGAGAGGGCAAAAGCTTTCGGGCAAGCCTTGTCGCTTCCAACGCGATGACCGACCTCGCACTTCTCAAAATCGAGGGCAATGGATTTCCCAGCGTCACGTTTGGCGCGTCGGGGGAATTGCTCACGGGGGAGCGCGTCGTTGCCATCGGAACGCCCGCCTCTCTGGACTATGCGGGAACACTCTCCTCGGGCGAGATTTCTTATTGCTTGCGGACGGTCAAAATTTACGATGACTCGGGACAGATTCTGCAAAAAAAGATGAAACTGCTTCAGACCAACGTGCCCGTTAATCGGGGAAATTCGGGTTGCCCGCTGTTTGATGAATACGGACGGGTGGTGGGAATCATTACCATGAAGCTCGGTGCGGACTTTGAGGGACTCGGCTTTGCGATTCCCTCGGACGGCGCTTCGGAAATTCTCGGGAAAATGATGCGGGGAGAGACGTTGAACGAAGAAACGTTGTCGACAGTCAGCATGAGCGCACCGCGGCTCGGAGTTCTGGGCGAGACGGGGCAATCGGACGGAATTGCGGGCGTGAAGATCCTTCGCTTTTCCGCCGAAACCTGCGACGCGGCAATCAAGCTCAAAGAGGGCGATTTGATCATCGGACTGGACGGCGAGGCAGTGGCATCGATGGAAAAAATGATTTCCCTGGTGCAGGCGAAAAATCCGGGGGATGAGATGCTGGTCACCGTACTTCGGGCGGGACAGCGACTGACCTTTGCGGTCATTCTTGAAAAATCATAAAACAAAATCACCAAAATCTATTGCAAAAAGCGGACGAATACGATATAATATATATTATATCTGTTTGGTTCGCTTTTTTGTATGACCGACAGACTCGGCTCGGAAAGGAGAAGAGTTTATGGTAACCTTAACGTTTTGGGATCTCTTGATTCGTCTCGGCGTTGCCTCCCTGTGCGGAGGACTCATCGGAATCGAGAGAGGAAGAAAACACCGCGCAGCGGGCTTCCGTACCCACATGCTTGTTTGTATGGGAGCGGCACTGACGATGGTGCTCAGTACCTATCTTTGTGCGATGCTGACGGGAACGCTGTGGAATCTTGATCCCGCAGTAGATTACGTTAATACTGACGTGTCGCGCTTCGGTGCACAGGTCATTAACGGCATCGGCTTTATCGGAGCGGGCACGATCATCGTTACGGGACGTCAGCAGGTCAAGGGAATGACTACGGCGGCAGGACTTTGGGCATCGGCGTGTATGGGACTTGCCATCGGAGCGGGATTTTATATGGCGGCAGTCATTGGTTGCGCTTGTATTCTTCTGACCATTATCGTGTTTTCTAAGCTTGAACGGATCATTCTTTCCCGTTCGAGAAATATCAATTTGTACGTAGAATTCGAACATACTGACGACCTTTCCAAAATCATTGAAAAGATCAAGTCGCAGGAAATCCGTATTTTCGACGTAGAGATCACGAAAGCCAAGGGCACGGCAAGTCCGAATGCGATCTTTTCTCTGCAGCTTCCCAAAAAGAAGCCGCACACCGCAGTAATGACCGCGCTTGCCGAGCTTGGCTGTGTGCGAATCATTGAAGAACTTTAAGGAGGGGCGACGATGCTGGAATTTTTGAATTTCCTTCGGGGCAGTGACCTGACCGTGCTTTCGGTCACGGTGCGTTTGGTGTTGGCAATGATTTGCGGCGGCTGTATTGGTCTGGAACGCGAAAGAAAACGCCGTCCCGCAGGCTTCCGTACGCATATTCTGATCTGTCTTGGTGCGGCGATGACGACGCTGACCAGCCAGTATCTTGTGCTGGAGTTACATCTTTATACCGATATGGCGCGACTTGGCGCGCAAGTCATTGCGGGCATCGGTTTTATCGGTGCGGGTACCATTATTATTACCAAGCGACGTCAGGTCAAGGGACTGACCACGGCGGCAGGACTTTGGGCGGCGGCAATCGTCGGACTTTGTTGCGGCGCAGGCTTCTTTGAGGGTGCGGTACTGGCAACCGTCATCATTTTGCTTGCCGAGCTCGTGTTCTCCAAGCTCGAATATCTGATCGTGTCGCACGCAAGAGTGCTCAACGTTTACGTTGAATATGCCGAGAATGAAAAGCTTGGCGGAATCGTGGACGTCATCAAGGATACGGGCGCGTTCATCGTCGATATGGAGATCACCAAGAGTGAGGACCGCCACCCCTGCGCGGTATTCTCCTTGAAGATGCCCCGTAAGTATTCGGGACAAAATCTCATTTCGCAAATTTCAAGGCTCGAAGGCGTTGTTTCGGTCGAGGAGCTTTAAAGAAAAAAGAAAAACAAGAAAAGACCGAAGAAAAGGGTTGTACCCTAAAGGACAGTTTTCAAAAATACGGTATATCTCGAAAGAGGTATGCCGTATTTTGCATTTGTGTCCACAAATGCAGTGCTTGTCAGGAAAATTGATAAGCCATAGGTGAACAAAAAAAGGCTCCCTTGTGTAAAGGGAGCTGACGCCGAAGGCGGCTGAGGGATTGTTTTTGAACAATTTATAACTTTACAATCCCTCCGTCACGGCAAGCCGTGCCACCTCCCTTTACACAAGGGAGGCTAAAGGATAGTTGCCACATCTGTGGCAGTGGGGCAACTTCCGCAAGTGGCGGATCATTCGACGAGCCTATAGGCTCAGCGTGTGACATGCCCCAAGGGGGCTTGTGCAAGCCACCAGCACGG
>JAZRLS010000028.1:0-35673 GCA_045646945.1 Eubacteriales bacterium
TTTCTTCCCGTCAATTTCCTTGTGGGGGGGGAGCAGAAGAGAGGCAAGGCGCAATAACGAAATATTCTCTCCAAATTTGTAGGGCCAGGCGTCCCCGACTGTCCGCCCTGACCGAGTGCTAACTTTTTGTAACGGACAGTCGAGGACGCCTGTCCCTACAAATTTGGAGAGAATATTTCGTTATTGCGCATTGCCTCTCTTCTGCTCCCACCGAACAAGAAATTTGACGGGAAGAAAGCTAAGAAGATAAAGAGCCACGGACACCGTAATCTTAAAAATTCCGTTTCCGTAAAAAATCAAAGCACAAAGCGGCGGAAGAATTGCCATTTTACAAAGAGCATGGTATTTCATTCCGATACGGTACGCCACCTTGTCCACTTCCCTTGTCGTATATGACGTGCTATCGGTCGGAAGCTCGGCATCAGGTTTGGCATAAGAACGAAAGATGGATATCTGCAATAGCGAAACGAAAATCAAAACGATCGGTGCAAGCGACAATGATTGAATATGCACATATTCCCCAAAAGGGACAAGTGAACAAACTATTGCTACAAGCGAAATACAAAGATATACTGCCATTATTGTTCCTCCTCGGCTTCGCGACAAAAGTTCTTTCTTCCGCAATGCGGGCAACGAAAGAGTCTATCATTGTTGATGTGAATCGAAAAAGCCGCTTGCTGCCATTTCGGTGAAAAGGTTTTACAACATTGAGGACAAACGTATTTCTTTTTTGCAATACTTTTTCCCGCAAAAAAACAAACGAAAAACAAAAAACTTGCCACAGGAACAGCAATGCCCCACCACGGAACGTCGTAATGTCTGTCAAACCAATTTACTTTGCACGACGTTAAAAAAAGCATTAAAAAAGTAAGAATTCCTAAGATTACAATAATTTTCTTTTTCATTTTATTCCCTTTTCATTCATGTCGTAATATCCCAACCAAAGACCTTCAATTTTTCCCAAGCCGAACACAAAGGTAATTTTCAACCCAAGCTTAGAGAATTTTAGAAAGCAATAAATTCTGTTCGAAAACACCTCGTCTACCGTAATCCGATCCAAGGCAATGAAATCACCGATTGGGGCAAGGGTATCTGCTCTTGCTTGTTCGTAAACCTCTTGCGGCATTTTTTCTGCCAATTTCGGATTCAAATACTGATAGACGAATTCGGTATTTCCCTTTCGTATCGCCTCAGCACATCGGCGTGCAATCTCTTTTTCTTCCGTATTCTGTGCAACTGGGCTTTGTTGATTTCCGCAAAAAATATCCTTTCCCTCATCGAGGGCGGAAAGTGCCTCGTTCAAACGCTGAATTTCCCTCACACGATGCTCGATCGCTGCATAAATTTCTGCACGTCGAAACACCACCGCGTCTTTCAAATCCGATGGTTCGGCTTGTAGCTCTGCGATCGACTTGATGGAAAGTCCCAAGGTGCGGAGCAAAAGAACGTTGCGAATCTGCGACACTTGATCTTCGGTATAGCGTCTTCGGGAAGAAATCCCCTCGGTCGTGCTTGTAATAATACCCTTTTGTTCATAGAAGCGAAGGGTTCTTGAGGTTGTTCCGAGTAATTTGCACACTTCCGCAATATCATAAAGTTTTGTTTGATTCATCTTCTCACCTCATCTACAATTATATCATATCACTTGACGCCGCGTCAATGTCAAGTCAAAATTTTGATTTTCTTACTTTTTTTAAAAATATCTTTAATTTTCTATCAAACGAACCATACTAACAAAGAAACCTATCATAAAGTGAGGAAACAGTATGGTTACACTACACGGAAAAGGCGTTTACGGTGGAATTGCCATCGGACGGCTTTCCTTTCTCCGACGCCGTGGCGTCAACGTCCGACGTCGCACCGTAGGCGATACGTCAGAAGAACTGATCCGCTTTGAGATTGCCCGACAGAGAGCCATCTCTGAGCTTGGCAAGCTACACGAAAAAGCGCTCCGAAATATTGGAGAAAGCGGTGCGCAAATCTTTGAAATTCATCAAATGATGCTCGAAGACGACGACTACGTCGATTCGATCGTCAATACGATCAAAACCGAGCGTGTTGGTGCGGAATATGCCGTTGCCACCGCCGCCGAAAATTTTTCGATGGTATTTTCTTCGATGGACGATCCCTATATGCAGGCACGCGCCGCCGACGTCCGCGATATTTCTCACAGACTCATCGAAATTCTATCGGGCAAGCAAGAAGAAAAATCCATTGTTTCGGGAGAAGCGAGGATCGTCTGTGCCGACGATTTAGCGCCGAGTGAAACTATGCAACTTGACCGCGAGAGCGTTTCGGCGTTCATCACCGCCGAGGGCTCGGTCAACTCGCACACCGCAATCCTTGCGCGAACGATGGGAATTCCCGCCGTGGTCGACGTAGGCGAAGCTCTCCTTGACGCCGCCGACGGAACAGAGGCAATCGTTGACGGCTTTACGGGAAAAATCTATCTCTCCCCCGACAAAGCGACACTCGAAAAAATGCAAGCCAAACGCGACGAAGATCTGCGCGCCAAGGCTCTGCTGGAAAAATACAAAGGAATGGACAACGTCACGCTCGACGGCACTCGTGTCGACGTTTTTGCCAACATCCAAGGACTGCGCGAGGTCGGTGCGGCACTTCTGCACGACGCGGGGGGCGTTGGTCTTTTTCGAAGCGAATTTCTCTACCTTGACCGTGAGAATTTTCCCGACGAAGAAGAACAGTTTCAGGTTTATAAAACCGTTCTGCAAAGTATGGGCGGAAAAAAGGTGGTCATTCGGACGCTGGACATCGGTGCCGACAAGCAGGTTTCGTATTTCGGCTTAGACAAAGAAGAAAATCCCGCTATGGGAATGCGGGCAATTCGTATTTGTCTGTCGCGCCCCGAAATTTTTCGTCCCCAGCTTCGCGCCCTTCTCCGTGCCTCGGTGTTCGGAAATCTCGCCGTAATGTTCCCGATGATTACCTCCTGTGAGGAGGTCGAAGAAATCAAAGAAATGATCGCGGAAGTCAAAAAAGAATTAAAAAAATCGAGAATTCCGACCTCGGAGACGATCGAATTCGGTATTATGATCGAAACGCCTGCCGCTGCCATCATCAGTGATCAGCTCGCTCCCCTCGTGGATTTTTTCAGTGTAGGAACAAACGATCTGACGCAATACACCTTAGCACTCGACCGACAGAACCGAAGCCTGACGCGATTTTTCGACCCTCATCACGAATCGGTGCTCCGCCTGATCGAACTTGCCACCGAAAACGCCCACCGCCATGGCAAATGGATTGGCATTTGCGGTGAGCTTGCCTCGGATCCTTCGATGACCGAGCGTTTTTTACGGATGGGAGTCGACGAGCTCTCGGTCTCCCCTGCCTATATTCTTCCCTTACGCGATAAAATACGAAATATTGATTTAAAAAAACAATCAGGAAAGGAGAGAGAATGAAATCCTTTGAATATACGATTCGTGACGAAAACGGACTTCACGCACGTCCCGCAGGACTTCTTGTCCGTCAGGCGCAAAGTCTTTCATCCGAGCTGATCATCGAGTGCCGCGGCAAGACGGCAAGCCTAAAAAAGCTGCTTGCCGTGATGGGACTCGGAGTGCGGTGCGGTGACGTGGTAAAAATCATCGCCACGGGCGAACACGCAAGCGACGATCTGAATCAAATCCGAGATTTTTTAGAAAAGAATTTTTAAAAAGGTCGTCTCCGTTTGGAGACGACCTTTTGCTTGATTATTTCAAAAACACCTCAATGACGGGGGAAAGCAACGAGTTTGCCGTAGCGGGCGTGCGGATAAAGAGGGTTCCGTCCTCTAAGTTTCCTGCAGCATCGTACGCCTTGAGGTTTTCCTGATAGATGACCTCACTCGCATCGTTGAGCAACTGCATATAAGTAAATCTTCCCGCAAGCGTTGGAAAATGGAATCCCTTGAATTGGCAATCCTGCAAATGAATATACAAGCGCTTACCGTCCACACTCTGCGTCAGCACTGTGCCCGATGGCGCTTGGAATTCGGGTTCTGCCATCGTACAGCCGTAAATCGAACGTCCGTTGACGCGCATCCAATCGGCATAGACACCCAAAGCATTGTCGGCGCGCTCATCAAAGTTTCCTCTGCCCGTCGGTCCGACGTTCATAATGAGGTTTCCGCCAAGCGCTACGCTTCTTGTCAGAAGATCAATCAGCATTTTCGGCGTTTTCCACGAGTGCTCGTCACGAGCATATCCCCAAGTATTGGAGAAAGTATGACAGGTCTCCCAGGTCAGATATTCTCCCGTTTCCTTGTCACGCGGCCAAGTACCTGCCTGACGCTGTTCGGGGGTGGAAATATCCTGTGGAACGTTGATTCGGTCATTGATGATTACCTCGGGCATCAGCTCACGCACAAGGGAGATCAGCGCCTCGGACTCCCACTGCTCCTTCAACTTTCCGCCGCCAAACTGCATCCACGAGGGATTGTCTGGCTTTGCGGGATAGGAGTAATCAAACCACAGAATATCGATTGTTCCGTAGTTTGTCAGAAGCTCTCGCACCTGATTTTGCATATACGCGACGTATTTCTTCATATCTCTGCCACGGTCAAGCTCCTCTGCATCGAGATCCTTGCGACGCGGATGAATCTGGTCGATCGGGAATTCGGGATGATGCCAGTCAATGACCGAATAATAAAATCCAACCTTCAGCCCTTCCGCACGGAAAGCGTCGACAAATTCGCGAACGATATCCTTACCGTAGGGCGTGTTCATTACGTTGTAATCGGTATATTTCGTATCAAACAGACAAAATCCATCGTGGTGCTTGGTGGTCAGCACCGCGTACTTCATTCCCGCCGCCTTTGCCTTTTTTGCCCATTCGCGGGCGTCGTACAGATCGGGGTTGAAATGATCAAAATAGCGTTGGTATTTTTCCTCGGACATCAGCTCCGTGGTCTTGCACCATTCGTCACGCGCTCCAAGTGAATAGAGTCCGAAATGAAGGAACATTCCAAATCGGTCGTGCACAAACCATTCGGTGTTTCCCGGGGTCTTTTTACGAATATAAGAACTCATAGCCACTCCTTAATTTTTCTTATAAAGCGGCCCAAAGTTCGCGCAAGCGCGGTAGTCCTGCCCCTCTTTGTCCATTCCGAATGCGTTCCAGACCGCAGGACGGAAGATATCCTTCTCGGGAACGTTATGCATACTGACGGGAATGCGAAGCATCGAGCAAAGCGAGATCAGATCGGCACCGATATGACCGTAGCTGATCGCACCGTGGTTGGCACCCCACGCGTTCATCACCTCGTATGCCGTACGGAAATTGCTTCCCTCCTTACCGTCGCAACGAGGAGCAAACCACGTGCAGGGCCAGGTGTAGTCGGTTCTCTTCCAAAGCGTGTCGGTTACCTCGTCGGGAAGTGCGACCGTCCAGCCTTCTACGATTTGAAGGGCAGGCCCGAGTCCCTTAATAAGGTTCAGTCGGATCATCGTGACAGGCATCTCACCTTTCGTCACAAAGCGAGAGGAATATCCGCCGCCGCGGAAGTACCCGAGGTCGGCATAGTTCCAAGTCGTATTTGTCATAATCGCATCGCGGTCGTTTTCATTGACCTCATACCACGGCTTCATCACGGGGGCACCATTCTCGTCCTTTGCTTCGGCATTCGCGTCGAGACAACAAGCACCCGAGTTAATCAAGTGAATGATACCGTCCGACTCTGCCGCCTTGCCCGAAAGCTCATAGCCCGTGCAACGCTTGACGGCGTCACCGCTCCAGTACGTACGAACGTCGGCAAACATCTGTGCGCGGTTCGTCAGAAGCTTCATAAAGAGCATACCGAAGCCGTTGAGCACGTCGTTTTCGGTGGCAAGAATATAGGGCTCGCGCGCTCCGTTCCAGTCGAACGAGGTGTTGAGCATTGCCTCGGCAAAGTCGCCGTTGGGATAAAAGTCGGTCCACTGTCTCTGTCCCTGAAAACCTGCCGCAATGGCATTGTGTCCGACCATCTCCTCTTCACAGCCCTCGGGAAGCTTGTCGTTGCCGTTCATCAGATCCTTGATAATGACCGCCATCTTGACAACGAATTCCCAGTCAGCATCCTTCTGCGCACGCGATCTTTGCATCGAAGGATCGTTCTTATCAAAGCCTTCAATACAATATTTCTTCGCCCAAGCGAGCGCCTTTTCGTATTCTTCCTTATCGTAAATCTCCTCGGTCATTCGACGGATGATCTCGACCTCGTCGACCGATTCGACTCTCATTCCGAGATAGTCCTCAATAAAATCGGTGCTGATCATCGAGCCGCCAATTCCCATACACGCCGAGCCGATCTGCAGATAGGATTTTCCTCTCATCGTTGCAGCGGCAACCGCAGCACGACCGAAGCGAAGCAGTTTCTCGCGAACGTCCTCGGGAATGTTCTTATCGTCGGCATCCTGTACCTCGTGTCCGTAAATGCCAAATGCGGGCAAGCCTTTTTGCGCATGGGTTGCGAGGACAGATGCAAGATACACAGCTCCCGGACGCTCGGTACCGTTAAAGCCCCACACCGCCTTGATGGTATTCTGCTCCATATCCATCGTTTCCGCACCGTAGCACCAGCAGGGTGTCACCGTTAACGTGATCTCAACTCCCTCGCGGCGGAATTTCTCGGCACAAGCGGCAGCCTCGCCCACGCGACCGATCGTTGTATCGGCAATTACTACGCGAACGGGCGTACCGTCCGAGTAACGAAGATTTTCACGGAAGAGCTCTGCGGCGGCATTTGCCATTCCCATCGTCTGCTCCTCGAGCGATTCTCTGACCTTAAGCGGTCCGCGACGTCCGTCGATCGTCGGACGGATACCAATCGCGGGGTAGCTTCCTACGTATCTTTGTTCCATCGTTTTTCTCCTTTAATAATATGTATTTTTGTTTTTTAAGTACTACTTGACTTTAGTTTTATTTTATCATATAATAAAGGAGAAAACCATTGAATTTTGTGTAAAAAATATGGAGATTTATATTTATGGAACTCATTCGAAATGAAGAAATGCTCTATCTCGGGCGACGCGTCAATCTTGAAATTGACGAAATCCGCTATGCGCTTCTCGACTCGGAATGGAATTTACAAAATCTGCGCGCTTCGTTTACCCGTGTCTATTTCCCCTTGGACGGTGAAGGAATTCTGACCTTCGGAAACGAACAGATCACCATCCGTCCGGGCAACGTTTATATCGTCCCCTCGGAACTGAATTTTTCGGGATTTTGCCCGAAATACCTCAATAAAATCTACGTTCACTTAACGCTCCGCCGTCCCGACGGAAGCGATCTTCTCGCGGGCATCGACCGCTGTCTGGTGCTCCCCCACAGCGAAGAGCGCATTGCAGAGGTTGAGGAGCTCTACCGCGCCGCAGACCTTCGCTCGGTGCTTCGCCTCAAGCAGCTTCTCTACGAGCTTCTGCTCGATGCCATCGAGCTCGCCCCGCCGCGCGATCTACCCAACGTCCGTCATTCTCCGCAAACCAAAGCCACACTCTCCTATATCGACAAGCATCTTCGCGCCTCGCTGACCATCGATGAAATCGCCTCGGCGCTCTTCGTATCCAAACTCGGACTTCAAAAAAGCTTTCGCGAAGAGGTCGGCAAGCCGATCGGAAAATACGTCGATGACTGCCTGATGGCACGTGCCGAGCGCGACCTGCTCGATCCCACGCAATCCATCAAGGAGATCAGCGACCGCCTCGGATTTTGCGACCAATTCTACTTTTCCCGCAAATTCACGCAAACGCACGGAATGTCGCCCCGCCGATTCCGACAGATGCAGAATGAATAATAAAAAATTCGCTTGCCTTCGCAAGCGAATTTTTTATTATAGCTCCGTCTTCGGCCGCACAAGCCGTCGGTAATAAACGATCAGACAAATGATATACGCCACAATGGTCAATGTCCAAGAGATCGAATACGAGATATATACACTTTCGATCTTTGGAAAAAGCTTGAACACCGTTTCAAGCCAAAGAATACGGAAAGCGCACGCACCAAGCAAAGAAATGATCATTGCCGTGATCGATTTGCCCATCCCGCGCATCGTACCGCAAAGCACTTCCATAATACCGCACAAAAAATACAGCATCATAATAAACGTCATTCTTCGGAATGCCGCGTCCATCACGGCTTCGCGGATCGCTCCCTCGCCCGAAACGTAAAGTCCGACAAAGAATTCTCGGAACAGGAAGAAAAATCCACTCATTCCAAGTCCGATCACCGTTACGCAAATAGCACACAAGAGCGTGATCTTCTTAATGTTATGATATTTTTTCGCCCCCATATTCTGTCCCACAAAGGTCAGCGACGCGTGATAGACCGCGTTCATCGCAATATACACAAATCCTTCAATATTCGATCCTGCCGCATTGCCTGCCATCACGATGTCGCCAAAGCTGTTGATCGAGGATTGGATCAGCACGTTGGAAAAGGAAAAAAGACAGCCTTGAATGCCAGAAGGAATCCCGATATAAAGGATCTTTTTGACGATTTTTTCGTCAAAACCGAGCTTTTTCGGAGAAAAACGGATACAAGAATCCGAACGCATCATAAAGACGAGAATCATTCCCGCCGAAAGATACTGCGAAGCAATCGTCGCGATCGCGACACCCTCGACGCCCATGCCGAAGACGATCACGAAAAAGAGATTCAATATCACGTTGACCACACCCGAAATCGTCAAAAAGATCAGCGGGTGCTTGGTATCTCCCATCGAGCGCACCATTGAGGCGCAGTAGTTATAGAGCATCGACGCGGGAACACCGCAAAGAATAATACGAAGATAGAGCGTCGCTCCGTCGAGCACCGTTTCGGGGGTATCCATCAACAAGAGCAGATCGGGAGCAAAAATAAATCCGACAACCGCGACGACAACACCGAGAATTCCCGCCAAAAGTACCGAGTTATGTACGACCTTTTCCACACGGTCATATTCGTGCGCACCGATCGCGTGCGCCACAAGAACGCCCGCGCCGACCGAAAGTCCCATAAAAAGGCCAACGATCAGATTGGTCAGCGCACCCGTGCAGCCAACGGCGGCAAGTGCCAGCTCTCCGCGAAAGCGTCCGACCACCACAAGGTCTGCCGCATTATAGAGTGTCTGCAACAGTCCCGTCAACACCAAGGGAATCAGAAAAAGAACGATCTTTTTCAGGAACGGTCCTTCGGTCATATTGATTTCTTTTTGTTTGTTTTTCGATCGAAACATAAAAAATCCTTTCAATCAACGGTTTCGACGGATACGGAATCCGACTTCACAAGCGTTCGATAAACGATCATCAGGCAAACCGCGCAAAATGCGGAAATAAGAATATACGAAATCGGATAGGACATAATGGCGCATTCGAAAGAAGGAACCATCGGGAAAATGACCTGCATCCAAAAGATACGGAACACAAACGCGCCAAAAATCGTTGCCAAGAGCGCCATCACCGACTTTCCAAGTCCTCGAAGCGCCCCCGTCAGGGTTTCCTGAAAACCGCAGAGGAAATACAGCGGGAACATTGTGGCAAACCGCTTTACCGCATACGCCTTTACCTCGACATTTCCATCGGACATATAAAGTCCCAAGAAGAAATCACGGAAAAACCAAAACAACGCGCACCCGGCAACACCGACAACTAAGCAGCACCCCAAGGTCTGCCAAACCACGCGCTTAATATTGCGGTATTGTTTTGCTCCTACGTTCTGACCGACAAAGGTGAGCGAGGCGTGATAGAAGGAATTCATCATAATTCCGATAAAGTTTTCCAGACTGCTTGCCGCCGCATTGCCCGCAATCGCCGCCTCTCCCAAGCCGTTGATCGAGACGTGAATCATTAAATTCGGCAGTGCAAACGCGCAGGACTGCAGTCCCGAGGGAAGTCCGATATACATCATTCGTCCCACGATCTTTCGATCAAGACGAACGTCCGAAATCCGAAAACGAATACAGCTTTTCGAGCGCATCATATAAACGAGAATCATTCCCGCAGAAAGATACTGCGACAGAATGGTAGCCAATGCCACGCCGTCCACACTCATTCCGAAAACCGCAACAAACATAAGGTTAAGCAGAACGTTTACAACGCCCGAAACCGTCAAAAAAATCAGCGGACGCTTGGTATCTCCCGTGGACCGAACCATCGCAGAGCAATAGTTATAAAGCATCAATCCGGGCGTTCCTGCAAAAATAATCCGCAAATAAAGCACGGCAGAGGGCATTACCGCTTCGGGAAGCGACACAAGCCTCAAAAGAGTCGGAGCAAGAATCCAGCCAACAGCCCCCACAAGAACGCCGAAAATCACCGCCAACAAAATCGCGTTATGTACGGTTTTTTTGACCTCTTCTTCCTGTTTGGCACCAAGCTGTTGCGCCACCATCACACCCGCGCCCACCGAAAGTCCCATAAAAAGTCCAACGATCATCGTCGTCAGATTGGTGTTTCCTCCAACGGCGGCAAGCTCGATCTCTCCACGGAAGCGTCCTACCACGGCAAGGTCTGCGGCATTATAGAAGGTCTGCAAAAAGCCCGTAATCATCACGGGGATCGAAAACCGAACGATCTTTTTCAGAAACGGCCCTTCGGTCATATTGATCTCGCTTCGTTTCATTGCCATTGTCCCCCTGCTTCTTAGAAAAACAAAGTTTTTCTATTCTCCGTTCATTATAGGACGAATCCAAAGGAAAGTCAAGTCTTTTTGAGAAACTTTTGCCAAAGAAAAATTGTCGTTCAAGATTGACAAAAATTCCTGCTTGTGCTATAATAAAATGAATATGTTTTTTTGAAAGGAAATTTCAATATGTGCGCTCAGCTTCTCTCTACCAAGCCTTATAAGGGTACCCGTGATTTCTACCCCAACGAAATGCGTCTTCGCAACTGGTTCTTTGGAAAGATCCGTTCGACGCTTGAGGGTGCCGCATTTGATGAATACAACGGTCCGATGCTCGAAAGCCTTGAGCTCTACGCCGCGAAGAGCGGCGAGGAGATCGCGACCAAGCAGACCTACAACTTTATGGACCGAGGCGACCGTATGGTTGCCATCCGTCCTGAGATGACCCCCACCGTTGCAAGAATGGTGGCAGGTAAAATGAACGAGCTGACCTTCCCTCTTCGTTGGTTCTCGATTCCGAATATGTACCGCTATGAGGCAACTCAGCGCGGCAGACTTCGCGAATTCTGGCAGCTCAACGTCGACATTTTCGGCTGTGACACCTACGAGGCTGACCTCGAGGTCATCGTCAGCGCGATCCGCATTATGAAGGCATTTGGCGCAACCGAGGAAATGTTCACCGTCCGCATCAACAACCGCCGCTTCTTCAACGACGTTGTTTCGGCAATCGCAGACAAGGATGCCGAAGGAAGCAAGGCGGTCTCGAAGGTCATTGACCGCAAAAACAAAGTTTCCCGCGAAAACTATGAAAAAGACCTTCATGATCTCGGACTTTCGGACGAGCAAATCGCAAAGATCGACGCGCTTTATGAGATGAGCGTCGAAGAAGCAACCGCACTCTGCCCCGACTCGGTCGGTGCAGGAGAACTTCGCGACCTCTTCTCGGCACTGCGCGAGCTGAATCTCGACAAATACTGCAAATTTGACTTCGGTATCATCCGCGGTCTTGACTACTATACGGGAACCGTATTTGAAGTATTCGACAATGCACCCGAAAATAACCGTGCGATGTTCGGCGGCGGACGCTATGACAACCTCGTCGGACTCTTTGTGAAAAACGCAAAGGTCTCGGGTGTCGGTTACGGTATGGGCGACGTCACGCTCGAAAACTTCCTTGTGACGCACAAGCTCATTCCCGAACTGCTGGGAGCCCAAACCAAGGTGCTCGTCACCCGTTTTGCGGACGTTCCCTATGCGGAATACGTCAAGCTGACCGAAACGCTCCGCGACAGAGGCGTCACCGCCGCACTCTCGCTCGATACGAAAAAATTCGGTAAGCAGATCGAATTTGCCGTCAAGGAAAATTACACGCACGTCGTCATTATGGGCGGAACCGAGCTCGCGGCAAGCGAGGCAAAGATTAAGAACCTTGCTACCCGTGAAGAGGAAACCGTGAAGATCGACGCGCTTGCCTCGTATTTTGGAAAATAATTCAAGCAAAGAGAGGGTTCTCTGATGATTTATATGTTTTTTGCCGAAGGCTTTGAAGAGGTCGAGGCTCTCGCTCCGCTGGATCTGATGCGACGCGCAGGACTGTCGGTCACGACGGTCGGTGTCGGTGGTCCGACGGTCACGGGCGCACACGGGATTTCAGTGCTTGCCGATATTTCGGACAAAGACTATGCTGACGATTCCCCCGAAATGATCTTTCTGCCCGGTGGAATGCCCGGAACGATCAACCTTGCCGCCAGCGAGGTCGTTCAGTCTGCCATTCAAACGGCAGTGCGTACAAACGCCTATCTTGCCGCCATCTGTGCCGCACCTTCCATTCTCGGAGATCTCGGACTGCTCCAAGGTAAGAACGCCATCTGCTATCCCGGCTTTGAGGATCGCCTTACGGGTGCTACCGTCTCGAAAAAACGCGTGGTACGCGACGGAAAAATTCTGACCGCCGCAGGAATGGGTGTTGCTGTGGAATTCGGACTTGCGATTGTCGAGGAATTGCTTGGCAAAAAGAAAGCAGAGGAGCTTCGCCGTGCCGTGCTTGCCGACTGAAGCCAAGAAAGAGCTTCGCCGTGCGCTTCGTGCAAAACGGCGCTCCATTGATCCGCAACGAAAAGCTGAGATGGATCAGGCGCTGGTTGCCTACACGCTAACAACCAAGGAATTTGAGCGCGCTCACGTGATCTTTCTCTATGCGCCTCTTTCGGACGAGCCAAACCTTTTACCGCTTGCCGAAGAAGCGTGGAAGTTAGGAAAGCAGGTTGCTTTTCCGATCTCACACACCGATACGCATACCCTCAGCTTTCACACCGTTCATTCCTTGACGGAGCTTTGCGAGGGCGCGTACGGCATTTCAGAGCCGCCGCAGAGTGCGCCCGCCGTCTCGGCGACGGGGGATACGCTCTGCATCGTTCCCGCACTTGCATTTGACCGACACGGCTTTCGTCTCGGCTACGGCGGCGGTTATTACGACCGTCTGCTCTCAGACTTTCAAGGAACGGCGATCGGTCTTTTCTATCACGAATTTTTACAAACCGAGCTTCCCCGCGGTATCTACGACCGCGCGGTAGATCTTCTCATCAGCGAAAAGGGGGTGCTTCTGCCCGATGAAATCCAAAAAACAGAATAATCCCTCGGGAGAGAAGCAAAGCTTTACGCACAAATTTTTCAACAGAACCGTAACGCTTCATCCCACCGTGCTGGTACTCACAACCTACCTTTTACTGCTTCTCTCCAAGGTGATTGACCTCACGCTTCTCAACCGTGAAAACGAATATTACAGCATCGTCATTCTGCAAATGATGATCTTTCTGCTTCCGGGCGCGATCTGGTGTCGCTTCAGCGGAGAAAAATATCTCGGTGCTCTGCGACTTCGTATGATCAAGCTGGATTCCCTTCCCCTCATTCTCTCCGCATCGCTCCTTATAGCGTCGGGCGGACTTCTGCTCGGTGTGCTCTTTGGCGGTACCGAGAGCCTTGCGGGCAGCTTTTCGCTCTACGACACCTTTATTTCCAAAGACAACGGAACCGTGCCGAACACCATCTATCTCGTGATGGCATACGCCGTGCTCCCTGCCATCGGAGAGGAATTTGTCTATCGTGGAATCCTTTGTCACGAATATGAACGGGGCGGCGTGCTTCGTGCCGTGCTCGCAAGCTCGCTCTTCTTTGCCCTGCTTCATTTCAATCTCGTGCACCTTCCCGTCTATCTGTTTGCGGGAATCATTCTTGCAATGACGCTCTATGCCACAAGATCGCTCTTCGGCGCGATTCTTGCCCATTTTCTCTATAATATTTTCGGACTTTTCGGGCAACCCTATATAAACAACCTCTATCACATTACGGGAAGCAGTTCGTTCTTTCTGTTTCTTGTGGGTGCGGTCTTTCTCATTTCCGCCGCTGTCTTCTGCGGAGAAGCGGCACGCCTCTACCGACTCTATCTACACAAGGCGTACCCCGCCGACTACCGAAACCCCGAATTTAAAACCACCGTGGCACTCCGTAACGCCTACCTTGACGTCGTCCGTCACCCATCCGCAATCGCTTGCTTTGCCGTCTACATATTGGCTCTGATTCTTTCCTTTCTGTAATCCCCCGGAGCCGAAGGAGGCACTGTGAAATCCCCCAGAAGCAAAATGCGCCGCTTGGCGTTTTCCAAAATCACCGTTCTTTCGCTGACGGCACTCCTCGTGGCGGGACTCGGCGTCTCGATTGCCAACGATCTTTACGCCTTTGTCAAACCCGACCGTGAGATCACCCTGTCGATCGACGAACCATGTTCTCTGAAAGAGCTTTCCAAGGAACTCGAGGACCAAGGCGTGATTGCCAATCCCACCGTCTTTCGCCTTTACGTACAAAGCAAGGGAAAAGGTGAACTTCTCGAGAGCTTTTGCGGCACGCTCACGCTCAATTCATCGATGAGCTACCGCCAAATTCTTCTGAGCTTTTCACAATAAAACATCAACAATGAATAAAACGCTCCTTTCTTGGGAATGATGCAAACATCATCACCGAAAGGAGCGTTTTTTGATGAAAACCATTTCTGTTTGTAAAAAAGGATTACTTCTGACACTCACCGTCTGTCTTCTCATTCTTGTTCTCAGTATTCTTCCCGTCCACGGAGAGAGCGAGCTCTACGACAACGTTCTGCGTCTGCACGTCATTGCCAACTCGGACAGTGAGGAGGATCAGGCGCTCAAGCTCAAAGTGCGCGATGCCGTACTCCGTGAAAGTGAAGTTCTGCTCGCAGACTGTCAGACACGGGAGGCCGCGCTTGCGAAGGTACAAGAGCATCTTCCACGCTTAGAACAAGCCGCGTGCGAAGTGCTGCAAAACGAAAACTGCTTCGATTCCGTCCGTGCCGAGCTTGGCGAAGAGGTTTATCCTACACGCAATTACGAAAGCTTTTGCTTTCCGTCGGGAAATTATCTTTCCTTGCGCATCGTAATCGGAGAGGGGGAAGGACAGAATTGGTGGTGCGTGCTCTATCCGCCCATGTGCCTGTCTGCGGCAAGCGCAAAGGACGCGCAAGAGGATGCCTATATCTCAGTCGGCTTTACGGGCGAGCAGTACCGCGTCATCACCGAAACCGATACTCCGCGCTACCGCGCCCGCTTCCGAATTTTGGAAGCATTCGAGGAAGCACTGCGGTAGTTACAGATTTACTAAAAACAATCCCACAAGCCCCAGAACAAGACCTACCGTCTTCTTTTTCGTTAATTTTTCACGGAACGCCCATACTGAGCCGAGGCATACGCAAAGGATGCCAAGCCCGTTAAACAATGGAAATAGCACGATGGAAGGTACGTTTTTAGCAAGATTTGTCATAACGAAGCTGATGATCGAAAGCGAAACTGCGCTTCCGAGAGCACAAAGCAGCATCAGCTTCTTTTCTTTTTTCTCCCCTTCTTCCAACCGCTTGGGTCGAATGAAGCAGACAAGGATCAAAAAGGCAACGATAAAGGAATAAAAATTATATCCCCCCACACTCTGTTCGGCAAAATAGCGTCCCATCAGTTTTTGTGAGATCATCACGCCCGCGCTAGTCAGAAAAATCAAAATACCAAACGAAATCCCCATAACATCAACCGTCCGACTTTCCTGATTGCCGCCCTTGAGAAGAACGATAGAAAGAATCGCAAGTAAAATTCCGACCACAGAAACCGAACTTAATCGTTCTCCCCAGAAAAAATGTCCGAGGATACACGGAAGAATCATTCCCGATGAATGACAAAGCGTCATAAACGCCACCGAGGTTCTCTCATACCCTTTGAGCATCACGGTCTTACTGACGGCATACATCACACCGCAAGCAAGTCCGCAAACGAAGGCGCCGCTCCCCAACAGAGAACCACGTTCCCAAAGCAGCATCGGCAGCATACAAAAGCTGCAAATCAAAAATTTAAAACTATTATACAGAACGTTATATTTGTTTTGATTTCTCCCCGAAACGATCTTATCGCAAAAAGCATTGATCACGTACAGAGGTACGCAAGCAAGAATGATCAGAATTTCTTTCGTCATAACGCAATCTCAAATTGATTTTCCGATTTTTTAGAAAGCGTAATTTTTTTCACAAAGTGTTTGCCGTCAACGAAAATCTCTGCCTCATACTCACCGTAAAATCCTCTGAAATCCCCCGTGCCCTGCGCATCGCTCACAAGCTCAGCTTCGGTATGCCACTTCTCTTGCAGGAGCTCCTTGATCTTATAGTACGCGGGCTTGGGAGAAAGGTCGAAGCGCAAAAGTCCGCCGTGATAATAATTTTCACCGATTGTCATATTGCCCTGCGAAGCACGAATCTCGGCAAGATCGGTCGACCAAAGATGCGCATAGCCGTCGACGAGATTCCAATAAACGATCTGCTCAACGCTCGGATGCGAGAACCAGATGGTGTAGAGATACTCGAGCATCTGTGCCTGAATCTCCTCGTCCTCTGCCTCCCAAGAATAGGCGGGAAGCGTTACTTCGGTAATCTGTAAAGGCTTGCCGAGTCCCGCGTAAAGGTCCATTTTGCGGTAAAGATTTTCGGGATTCAAGGTCATACGTGTCAGCTCGTATTCATTCTCCTCTCGGTTGAACAAATGATACTGCATTCCGATCGCGTCAATCCGCGCTCCCTTGAGCATATTGGCTTCGATATAGGAGTAGTATTGATCGGTCGCGCGTCCGTATTTTCCTGCCCAACAATGTCTTGTGCCCTCATTGATCACAAGCTCGTTGTTCGGAAAATATTTCTCGGCAAGCTTGAAGCACCACTCGACAAAATCCGGCTCGTTATAAAACTCAGTGCGCCAAGTCGAATGATCCATTTCATTGGTCACCTCAATGGTCGGAATTCTGTCCGCATAGCGTTCGGAAATCTCTGCATAGCGGCGCTCAAGTTCTTTTTTGACCTCATCAACGCTTGCCGTCTTCAGCCAATGCGGAAAGAAGTAGTCGTAAGCAAGTCCGTGCTCGCGAGGCTCGATGCCGTGCTTTTCGCAAAATTCCATACAAAGATCGGGCGAAGGACGGCGGTACACCTTCGGACTGTCCTTCGCATAGCGAGGCTTGCCGCGCTCGGGCTCCAATGTGTCCCAATAAAAAGGAAGCGTTGCCATATTGAACACGTCGGCAAAGTAGCGCTTATACGCTTCGTTCTTTTCGGGCGTTTCCAGCTCGTCCAGCATAAACAAATTCGCGCCAAAACGGAATTCGTGCGTCTTTTGACGGATCTTGATTTTTGCATTTTTGATTGGAGTTCCTTGCTGATCTGTGACGGTGATCTTTGCGTTGCCTTTTCGGTATTGCTCGATCCCATCAGCTACTTTTTGTTCCAAAAAGTCCTTTTGTTCTTCAAAAAGATCTAAAACATTCCTTCTGTCGCTCATTTCAAAGAGTTCTCCTTTGTTATAGTCTATATTAAAATTATATCAAAGCAAGCAAGAAAATCACACCTATAATTTGATAAAATTGGTTGACTTTTCGAAACAAATATGATAAAATTAACGCGAATAGGGGGTGCTTTTTTGTGTTTTTCGAAAAAGAAGACTTGTCATTCAATCTCTTAGACGTTTTTGAATTAAAGCAACGGGACGTCAATATCTTCAACAGCGGGCGAAATTTTAATGCCCTCTCCTTCCGCTTCCATTCCGACGCCGTCCTGAAAACGGGCACGGAAACTCTTTCGATGAAGGACAATGACGTGTCCTATTTTCCCGCAAGACTCGATTACAACCGAACGGCAACGGTAGACGAGCTGATCGTCGTTCATTTCGATACGACGAATTACCATACGCAACGTATTGAGTTTTTTGAGGCAAAGGAGCCCGAGCGATTGGCAATGCTTTTTCGGGAGATCCTATCGCTTTGGAATAAAAAAGAGATCGGTTATCAATATCGGTGCTCTGCCCTTCTTTACGAGATCTTTGCCGAATGTTACGTACAAAACTATAAGCAACAAACCAAAACCCCAAAAATCGGACGCTCCGTGGATTACATGCTAAAAAACTATAAAAATAGCAACCTTTCTATCAAAGAAATCGCGGAACAGTCGTTTATCAGCGAGGTATATTTCAGAAAGCTTTTTAAAGCGAAATACGGAATTTCGCCTCAAAAATATATCGTTAATCTTCGCATACAGAACGCACTCGGACTGATTTCCAGCGGATATTATTCTTTGACAGAGGTTGCCTACTTATCGGGGTATAACGACTATAAATACTTTTCGGTCGAATTCAAAAAAGCCATTGGCGTATCTCCCTCGGAATATTCGTATAACTACCACACAAAAGAAAATCGCGTAGCCGTGAAATAATCACGGCTACGCGACTTTTATTTCTCGGAAAGTGCCTCGGCACTCTCCTTCTTTTCTTTCTTTTCCTTTTTTTCCTTTTTCGCCTTTTCCTTTTCGGCTTTCTTTTCTGCCTTTTCCGTCTTTTCCTTCTCTTCTGCGGCTTCCTTTTCCTTCTTTTCGTCCACAGGCTCAGGCTCGGGATATGCTTCGTCAATCATTGCCTGCGCAATATCCTTGAGAAATGCCGACAGCGACAGAAGTCCGCCAATCGTCATCATCATATCTTTCTCATTACCAACGTCCAGCTCCTCACGACGGCGAAGCTCGTCCAGAATTTCAAGCGCATAGGCTCTGTTTTGATCCTTGATGGCAAGATAACGATCGTAAAGCGTCACAAGCTCGGCACCGTCAAAACCGTCGATCGCATACGCACCGTCAAGCAAGCGCTTGATCTCACCGATCGAAATCGTGTTCTTCAGCGTATAGATCGTCAGCATCTGTACGATCTGCTCCTTATTGTACTTCTTTCCCTTGACGGGCGTAATCAAGCCGTCCTTGGAATAATTGTTAATCATCGTTTTGGTCAGCTGTCGATCGTAATAACGCTCCGAGCCTTCCTTCTGCTTTTCCGAAACCAAATTGAGAATCTGATCTACGTAGAGATCAATCGACGGAATTTCTTGCGCGGACAAATCCTCTTCCCTCAGCGCATCCTTCGCCAAGCGATACAGCTCTTCCTGATTCATCGTAAGCTCCTTTTCTTGATTTAGTATTCAATACTATTATACACCATTGATAAAAATATGTAAAGTCTTTTTCAAATATTTTTTTGAAAATCAAAAAATCTCTTGTCAAAAAAATCGCGCCGTGTTATAATTATTATAATATTATTATCAATCTTGTGCTTTGGAGGTTGTTATGGAATCTCAGAATTACGAAAAATTGCTCCCGCAAAAAGCGACGGGACGCGCAATGATCCCCCGTCTTTGCCTGATTCTTTGTTATATCGTGTTTTTCAGCATCTGGCTTGTCGTCTTTATACGAATGGGCTTTGTGCCCGCACTGCTCGTGCTTGGACTGGCATTGACGGTATTGCTCGTGTTCGTCACTTGGAAATACACGCAACTTGAATACGAATATGCCATTTACGCAGGAAGCTTCTTCGTTGCCAAAATCTACGGAAAAACCAAGCGCCGTGAGCTTTTGGAGCTTGATCTGAAGCAGGCAATTTTGATTGCTCCCCGTACCGAAGAAACGCTTGCGCAGGCAGACCGTATGAAGCTTGACAGCGTACTGTGGGCAGTATCCTCGCCCAAGGCGGAAAACATTTGGATGATCGTGTATCCCCACGGAGAAAAAAGCAGTGCTCTGCTCTTTTTCGAAGCAGATGAAGAGGCAATCCGCCTTCTGCGCCGTGAAAATCCCCGCGCTACTGCAAGAATAAAATAAGTTTGGAGATGTTTATGAAGCTTGATTACGAAAATTATCCCGTCATTGCCGCCGTGCGAAGCGACGCAGATTTTGAGGTTGCCATCTCTTCCGAGGTGCAAACCGTCTTTTTGCTCAAAGTAAACATCATCGAGGTAGACAGCCTTGTCCGCCGTGCACACGAAAAAGGAAAACTGCTCTTTTTGCACGTAGACTTTGTAGAAGGACTTTCCAAGGATGCCGCAGGCGTTCGCTATCTCTCCACCAAAGGAATCGACGGTATCATCAGTACGAAAACAGGTGTGATCTCCGCGGCAAGAGAAGCGGGCATCACCTGCATTCAGCGATTTTTTATGGTCGACTCACGCTCGGTCGATACCGCGCTCGAATCGCTCAAACAATCAAAGGCAGACTTGATCGAAATCATGCCTGCCCTTGCCTATAAATCAATTACGAAAATGAAGAATTCGTGTGGGGTGCCCATCATTGCGGGCGGCCTCATCGAATTCAAGGAAGAGGTCTATGCCGCCCTGAATGCAGGTGCGTCGATGATCTCTACGGGAAAAAAGGAGCTCTGGGTCGACTGATCAGTGCTTCTCTCTCGGACGGAAAAACTGATACAGCTGACACGGAATCATTCCGTTATAGAGTTTGCGCACCTTGTCGGCGCGTCTGCCGTACAGACGCTCGAAATTCTCGGCACTCGTCAGAACGTAGATCTGCCAAGGCTCGAGCGAAGCAAAGGTTCTTCCCATCGTCCGATACAGCTCTTCGACCTCTCGCTTTGTCATTAAACGCTCGCCGTAAGGGGGATTGCAAACGATCGTTCCCTTGCGGTCGAGCTTTTTTATTTTGGTTGCGTCCTGAAGGAAAAAATTAATTCGATCGGCAACCCCTGCACGTTCCGCATTTTCCTTTGCTACCTCAAGCACCGCAGGGTCAATATCGGATGCATAGACCTCAAACTCCGAATCAAAATTGATCTCGGACATTGCTCTCTCCCGCTCACGCTTCCATACGTTCGCGTCGATCTGCGGAAAGAGTTCGCCTGAAAAATGGCGGTCAAGCCCCGGAGCTTGCCCCATCATCATCATCGCCGCCTCAATGGCAATCGTTCCCGATCCGCAAAAAGGATCCCAAAAAAGCACGTCCTCTCTCGGTCTTGCCGTTGCCGCCACCGCCGCCGCCAAGGTTTCACGCAGAGGTGCTTCGCCCGATACGGGACGGTATCCTCTTTTGTGAAGTGCTGTCCCCGACGTGTCGATCATCAGCGTCGCTTCATCCTTGAAAATAAAAAATTCTACCTGATATTTCACGCTCTCTTCGGGAAGCCACGAAAGTCCGTAGCACTCCGAAAGGCGCGCAACAATTGCTTTCTTTACGATACTCTGACAGTCGGGAACCGAAAAAAGTCGACTGCGAATGGCGTGTCCCTTCACGGGAAAGGCATCGTCACGACCGATCCACACTTCCCACGGAAGCGCGCGTACCCCCTCAAAGAGCTCCTCAAAGCTCTCTGCGTGAAACGCACCGATGCGGAGAAATACGCGCTCCGCAAACCGCAGCCGCAGATTTGCCGCCGCGAGCTGACTCTCGTCGCCGACAAAGGTCACTCGTCCGTCCATCGTATCAATTCTCTGACAGCCAAGACGGTCGATTTCTTCTCCCAACAGCTTTTCCAATCCAAAAAGGCAAGTCGCCACCATTTCCAATTTCATTTGTGTTCTTCCTCGGTGATCTTTTTAATAAATTTAGTATAGCACATTTTTGTGAACGCAATATGAATGTCAAAACCCAAAAGCGTTTTTGGATTTTTCTTGACAGACCCAAAAAAATTTGTTATAATATAAGGTGGATTATTATTCACGAACGGAGGAAGTTATGAAGAATCTGACGGCGATCATCGGAAACGAAGCGCTCCGAACCCGCTTTGGGGAAGATGCGCGTCTTGGCAGATTTCCTCACGCCTGTATTCTCGAAGGCGCAAAGGGTACGGGAAAGCATACCATTGCAACAATGACTGCCGCCGCCCTCGTGTGCGAGCACAAAAATGATAACACTGCCCCCATTCCCTGCCTCACCTGCCGCAACTGTAAAAAAATCCTTGAGGGAAAATTTCCCGACCTGATCATCGTCGGCAGAGAGGACAAGGCAACGCTCGGCATTGATGCCATTCGTTTTCTCAAGGAAGACGTCCATATCATCCCGAACGATGCCGATGCCAAAACCTATCTCATCGAAGATGCCGACTTAATGACACCGCAGGCGCAAAACGCTTTTCTGCTGACACTGGAAGAGCCGCCGAGCTACGTGCATTTCTTTCTTCTGTGCGAGCACTCCGAGCTTCTCCTGGAAACCATTCGAAGCCGTGCGCCCATCTTTCGAACCGAGCCGCTCTCGACCGATGAGATCGACCGCTACCTCTGCGAAAAAGACTCGCGTGCCGCCGAAATGAAGCGACTCCATCCTTTGGAATATGCCGATCTTTTGACCGCCTCGGGGGCAGGCATCGGACAAGCGCTTGCCTATCTTGACCCAAAGGTATGGGCACCCGTCCGCGCCAGAAGAGTGTTGGTGCGTGACGTTATCACTGCCGCCGTCCAGCGAGTCGGAGCAAAAAAGATTCTCTCTCTGCTCTTCAAACTTCCCCAAAAGCGAGAACCGCTGGAGGACCACCTCCTCAGTGCCGCCGATGCGGTACGCGATCTGATGCTCCTCAAAAAAAGCGACTCCGCGCCGCTCTCCTTTTATTCTGACAGAGCGGAAGCATCCGAGCTTTCCGATCAGGCTTCTCTGCTCTTCCTCGACGGGCTGTTGCGAGCAATTCTGCAAGCCGTAGAGGATAATCATAAAAACGCAAATATTCGTCTGTGTCTGCTCCATTTGGCAACGAGTGCCGAATTGATCTGACACGAAAAACACATAGAAAGGGTTTAATATGGAACAAGAAAAGAAGCAAAACGAGCAGGCTTCCCAGCCTTCTCACAATCCGAATCATTCGAATCATTCGCATAAAAAGAACCGTCCGCACCGTCACAAAGGCTATTTTATTGACCCCGCCGCTCCCGGCGGTGAGCAAAAGCCGAAGGAACTGCAAAAAGATCCGTCCCCCACCCCTCAGACCAAAGAGGTAAAACAGGAAAAAACGGAAAAGCCGTCTACTTCTGCTCCTCAGAAGGAAGGTCAGGAGAATTCTCCCCATCCAAACAAAAGCAGGCACCGCAATCGCCATCGCAATAAAAATCATAATACTCAGAATCATGAAGCGACCGCGGCACAAGCAACGCAAGAAACCAAGCATCCGAAGGAGCATGCCCCGAAAGAGCACGCTCAAAAATCCCCCGACCAGCACGAAAAGAAAAATCAAGGCGGCAACGCAAAGCACCAAAAGAACCATTCGCATCGCTCGCAAGATACGATCCTAAAAGATACCTCTCCCCGCCCCGTCAAAAGTCCGCTTCCCGCTGAGACACTCGACGGCGAATACGAGGAGATTTGCTTCCCCCCGATCGACGAACCCTCGGCACTCTATGCCGATTTGACTCCGATGCCCAAGGAAGAGGAGACGGCAGAGGAAGAATCCCCGATGATCGAGGTCGTTGGTATCCGCTTTAAGAGCTCGGGAAAAATTTACTACTTCACGCCCGCCGAAAAGCAAGCGAAAAAAGGTGAATATGCCATTGTTGAAACGGCACGCGGACTGGAATACGGAGAGGTCGCGCTTGGCAATACGATGGTCAAAGAGTCGGATACCGTTCCTCCCCTGCGTCCCGTCGTTCGCATTGCAACCGACGCCGATCGCAAGCACCACGAAGACAACAAGAAGAAAGAAGATGACGCATTCCGCCTCTGCAACGAAAAAATTGCGGCACACGGATTGGATATGAAGCTGATCGATGCACAATATACCTTTGATAATTCCAAGCTTCTCTTCTACTTCACTTCGGCAGGCAGAGTCGATTTCCGTGATCTTGTCAAGGATCTGGCAGGCGTCTTCCGCACAAGAATCGAGCTCCGTCAGATCGGAATCCGCGATGAAGCCAAGCTGATGGGTGGTATGGGGCCCTGCGGCAGATCCCTCTGTTGTACGCGCTTCCTTTCGGATTTCGGACAGGTTTCGATCAAGATGGCAAAGGAACAGAATCTCTCGCTCAATTCGTCAAAGATTTCCGGCATTTGCGGACGTCTGATGTGTTGTCTGCGCTATGAGCAGCCGACCTACGAATACGAGCTCAAGCGCACCCCTCCCGTCGGTGCAACGGTTCGCACCGCGGACGGACTAGGCACGGTCACCGAGATCAGTCCCCTCGTCGGCACGGTGAAGGTACGCCTCACGGCAACCCCTGAGGTGCCTCCGAAAACCTACCGCCGCGACGAACTTGTGATGCTCAAAAAGAAACAAGGAAAGTAAATAAAAAAAGAATGGAAACGGTCTCGTTTCCATTCTTTTTTCCTTTATTCAGCATCTTTTCTGCACTCGTGATCGAGCCAAATGACGCCGAGGTTAAATGCCTCGTAAAGTCCGTTCTTGACCCCCTGACGAAGAATTTTCGTCTGATCCTTGGGGTCAACCACCTGAATCAAAATCTTGTCAGGAAGATTCTTGTCATTATAGGACATAATCTCCAAAATCAAGACCGCCTTTTCATTCATATCACCGTAGCAGATCGTATTCTCCTCACGTACCAAGGGCCAACCGCGGTACTCGAGATACTTTCCGCCAACCTGTTCTCTCGTTTCTGCCATTTCCACGCCTCCTTCTTCCTACACGCAATCCATATTTTCCACAAGAAACTATACATCTATAATATTATACCATACAAATACAAGAAAGTCAACCATTATTTTTTACAAGCCAAAAAGTGGTAATTTTTACTTTTTTGCGATGAAAAACAGGGACGCTTTCGATATTGCCAATCGGCGTCGGCAATCGGTGCCATCGCACATCCGAGCACCATCGAAATCCGTTCTGTCAAAATAAATTGAGGTGTTTCCTTCGGTGCGTCACTGAGTGTTGCGATCACGGGAATGGTGTTTTCTTTTCTCTTTTCCGAAAGAAGTGCTCTTCCCTCTTCGCTTGCCGCAAGCAACGCAGTATAAGCAGGAAGCGACGAAAGCACTTCCGACGTCACGCCCGCAAGGCAGAAGAGAATCTGTCGACGCAATCTTGCGTCGGTATATCGCTTGGTTTTCACCTTGGCAAGTAACTCCTCGATGGTGGAAGACGAACGCGCCGCCTCACAAATGCGATTGGCAACACCGCCGTCCGTACCGACAACCTCAGAAAAATCCGCTCCCTTGTGCAGGCGAAAATAGGAGATCACCACGCGGTCAAGCGCCTCGGTGGAAATCCAGGCTCCCTCCGCTCTCTCACGACGCATCACCTCGGCAGAAGCGTCAGGCAAAAAAACGTCTGCCTCCTCAAAGCGTCCCTCGCGCCAAAGCGCGCGAATCGCCATTGCTGAGGGAAGTTCTCCCTCCGACAGCGTTTTTTGCAAATATCCCGCGCCTTTGCGACATACCGTCATGAAGGAAAGATCTGCACCAAGCTCTCTTGCGGCACGAAGATATTCCACACCGAGCAAATCGTTGGAGCCAAGTCCATCGATCCCGTGCACGGCAAGAAGCGAGAAATATGCCTCGGCGGCAGGTGCTCCCTCTGAAAGTCGCGCGCGGTATTCCTCACGAAACTCTTTGCTTGCTGCAATCTCAGCGGCGCACTCGAGCACTTCGATTTCTCCGCACTCCGATCCGAAAATCACGGTGTCGCAAAAATCCTTCAATATCGTGATTGCTCCGCGGGCAAACTGTTCGGCACTTCCCGAGCACCACGGAAACGGAAGCTCGAGTACAAGATCCGCGCCGCACAGCACCGCAATTTCAGCACGCGCATACGCGTCAGCGACCGCAAACTCTCCCCGTTGCAGGGTATTTCCGCTCATGACACAAACAAGACGGTCTGCGCCGCGCCGTCGCGCCTCGTCCAAAAGATATTGATGTCCCATGTGAAAGGGATTAAATTCGCAAACGATGCCAAAGGTCGACATACGCGCTCCTTTCCAAAAATCGATAAATTTGTTAAAATTTTAATTTTCGTAGTGAAAAACTATTGAAAAAGAAAAAAGAAAGTAGTATAATAGACGTATAGAAATAAAATTGTTCGGAGGACAGTAAAAATGAACATATTGGTTGTAAACGCAGGCTCGAGCTCCCTGAAATATCAGCTCATCGACACCGATACCAATACCCTTTTTGCCAAGGGACTTTGTGACAGAATCGGTATTGACGGCTCGAAGATCGAACACAAGCAGATCGCTAAGGGCATTAAGGTCAAGAAGGAAAGCCCGATGAAGGACCACGCAGACGCAATGAAGCTCGTTGTTGAGCACCTCACCGATCCTGAGGTCGGATGCATCAAGAGCATGGACGAAATTCAGGCAATCGGTCACCGCGTCGTTCACGGGGGTGAATATTATTCCGAGTCGATTCTTCTGACCGACGAGGTTCTTGAAAAGATCAAGCTGTGCCGCGATTTCGCACCGCTTCACACCGACGCACATCTGATGGGCTTCAAGGGTTGTCTTGAGATTATGCCCGGCAAGCCTCAGGCACTCGTGTTCGATACGGCGTTCCATCAGACGATGGCTCCCGAAGCTTACATCTATCCCCTACCCTATGCGTACTACGAAAAGTACGGCATCCGTCGCTACGGTATGCACGGAACCTCGCACCGTTACGTCAGCGCGGAAATGGCAAAGCTTCTCGGCAAGCCCGTAGAAGAAACCAAGATCGTTACCTGCCACATCGGTAACGGCTCATCGGTTACGGCAGTCAAGGGTGGCAAGGTCGTTGACACCTCGATGGGCTTCACTCCCCTCGCAGGCGTGGAAATGGGTACCCGTTGCGGAGATATCGACCCCGCAATCGTTCCCTACCTGATGGAGAAAGAAAACCTCTCTCCCGCAGAGATCAACAACATTATGAACAAGAAGTCGGGCTTCCTCGGCGTCACCGAATTTTCTTCCGACTCGCGCGACATTGAGGATGCGATCTTCGCAGGTCCGACCGATCCTAACTACGAGCGTTCCAAGCTCGCCGTTGACATTCTCAAGCACGAGCTCAAGAAGTACATTGGCTCGTATGCCGCACTGATGAACGGTCTTGACGCCGTCGTCTTCACGGCAGGTATCGGCGAGAACTCGCCTCTGCTCCGCGGACTCGTTTGCTCGGATATGGAATACCTTGGAATCGAGATCGATGCAGCAGCAAACGACGCTGCAGTCCATCAATCCGACGCCGTCAGAATTTCGACCGAAGCTTCGGAGGTTGGCGTTTGGGTCATTCCCACCAACGAAGAGCTGGTTATCGCAAAGGATACCGCCGCTCTCGTAGCAAAGAACTAATTTCATTTTGGGCTACCACTCTTGGTAGCCCTTTTTTATTGTATCACAAAAGAAAAAACAAATCAAGATAAAAAAACGGAGCATTGAGGATTTTTCAATGCTCCGTGTGATTTATTCCATTGGTTCTTCGTAGACTGCAACGATGCTTTTCGCGATATTTGCCGCTTCCTCTGCCACGCTTTCGGGCGAAAGGATTCTCATTCGGTTGCCAAAGCCAAGTACCCAAGAAAAGAACGTGGGGCTGACCATTACCTTGACACAAAACTCAAAGCGATCTCCGCGGTTGAGAAACGGAACGTCGGTACCAAAGCGGTCAATCACTACCCCCGCAAGTGCATTCTCGGCGAGAATCCGCACGTTGATCTGCTCTCCGCCATACATACTGAACGCACGTTGCGAATAGCGAGACAGATCGGCTTCGTTCAAAAGCGTCTCCCCTTCCCGCTTTTCCTCGAGCAGACGGATGCGAAGCATTTTATCGACACGAAAATGCTTGATTTTCTGCGCGTCGGAATCGTAGGCAATCAGATAATAATATTCATCGTCCCAGCGAAGCGCAAACGGCGAGAGAACATATTCGTCCCCGTTTTTACGTAACAGCCGTTGCTTATGTTCATTCCATTCAAAATACTTGCAGGCAATTTTTCGGTTCTCGGACATTGCTCGGTGAAGCAAGGTAACGTTTTGAAAAATCTCTTCGTTTTCGGTTTTCAGACGTCCGTCGCCCGAATCCTGCCGATGCAGACTTGCCGCTTCGTAACGGCTACCGAGTCCCTCAATCTTACGAACCAGCTCACGGCTCTTTTTCTCAGTCAAGAATTTGGAAGACTGCACCGCATCCGAAAGAAGTCTCAGCTCGGCAAGCTCAAAGCTCCTGGAGGCGAGATAGTACCGAACGTGTGAATCACGCACTGTACAAATATCCATTCCCGCAAGCTTCAATGCCTCGATATCGTCGTAAAGGCTTTTTCGTTCCGCGCTGATATTATACTCCGCCAGCGCGGACGAGATTTCCGAAAGTGTCAATCCGTGATAGCGATCGGTACGCTCCGAAAAAATGCGGGACAGGTAGATCAGCTTTAATTTTTGGTTGGGCATCTTCGCCATAGCGCGCTCTCCTTCGTCCTCCATTTTTTCACGGATGCTTTCCCGTATCTTTATTGTACCACAGCCTTCGAAAAAAATCAAGTACCGATTCAGACAGTCAAAAGAGCGTAAACAATAATGCCAAGGCAAAGCAGAACGCTGCCCGCAAATGCCGCCAAAGAAAATCCCGAGGTTTTGCAATTCTCTGCCACGAGAGCAGGCTCGACCGCCTCGCAGGAAGCCGAATTCGCCGCAATCGTATTTACGTTCGATACCATCATGGGAGTCATCATTTCCTTCATCGTTCGATTCATTGTTCCGTTCATTTTCATTCTCCTCTCAAAAGGTTTTTTCTATTCCTCTTGTGGCTTCATTATATCACGTTATATGTGTCAAAAAACGGACAATGCTAAAAGTTTTTTCTCGAAAAAGTAATTTTTCGGAATTATTTTTCGATTTTTTATCTGATTTTCGATTATTGTTTCTTTTATTTATTCCATTTTAGGAATTATAAGAATTTTCGTGTTAACATCTCTCTTTTTTAGAATTTGTGCAATTTTACTATATTTTTTATTTTTTTAAAAAGATTATTGATTACTGTTTACAAATATCAAAAAATGTGTTATAATAGATTTGAGGAAGAAATTTCTCAGAATTTCCACGATTTCAAGGAGGCAAAACTATGAAAGTAACCATCGTTGGCAGACAAATGAACGTATGGGACGAAATGAAGTCCGCAATCGAAACGAAGCTTTCAAAGCTGGATAAATATTTCAGCGACGAATGCTCCGCTACCGCCACCCTGAGTACCTCACGCAATCAGAAGCGTTTGGAAATTACCATCGTTGCCTCAGGCACGATTTTCCGTAGCGAGGTGGAAGACGAAACCTTCCGTAATGCGCTTGACCGTGCCGTTTATACGATAGAACGACAGATTCGAAAAAACAAAACGCGTCTCGCCAAGAGATTGCGTTCGGGCGCGTTCGACCAAGGATTTGTCGATACGGGAGAGGAACTCGAAGAGGATAAGGAATTCGCCATCCGCCGCAAGAGTTTTACCTTAAAGCCGATGTCGGACGAAGAAGCCATTATGCAAATGAATCTTCTCGGACACGAATTCTTCGTTTACAAGAATGATGAAACCGAGCAAATCTCGGTCGTCTACAAGCGACACGACAACACCTACGGCATCATTTCCGCCGAAGAAGAATAAAAATCCAAAGGGACGCATTGCGTCCCTTTTTGATTTCTCCCTTGACAAGCGAGGAAAAATCTTATATAATATAGAAATGTAGAAACGCTTTCAAAAAGGAAATCGAACCGATGAAAAACCTCAAAATTCTCATTCTTTACGCGTCACGTAACGGTGCAACCCAAACCTGTGTCGAATTGCTTGCGGAGAAGCTTGGAGACGCCCACAAGGTCAACCTGATCGATGCAAAGAATGCGCTTCCCTCTCCCGAGGACTTTGACGTAATTGTAATTGCAAGCTCCATCCGTATGGGATCGATGGATAAGAAACTCAAAAAATACGTCAAAAATCATAAAACTACTCTTTCGCAAATGCCCACGGCAGTCGGATTTTGTTGCGGACTCCCGCGGCTTTTTGACGAATATGTCGAAACGCAGCTCCCGAAAGATCTCGTCTGTTCCCTCGGAACCCATCTCTTCGGCGGCGAGCTCAAGCCCGAAAAGCTCCGCGGAATGGATAAGCTCTTTGTCAAGATGGCACGCACCTCCATCCAGACACAGGATTTTGAGCAATCGAACGCCGATCTTCACGATCTGCCCGAGCTTTTGCCCGAAAACGTCGGTCTTCTTGCCGAAAAAATTCATTGCCTCGCATTGAATGAATAAAAATCTTAAAAAAAATCAAAATTAATCTTGACAAACCCATTTGATTGTGATATGATATATGGGTAGTGCTAAAAACGCACGACCCACTAGCTCAGACGGTAGAGCACTTGACTTTTAATCAAGGGGTCCGGAGTTCGAGTCTCCGGTGGGCCACCAAAAAAGCCATACACCATTCGGTGTATGCCTTTTTTCCTGCCCCATTTCGGCAGACTTGAACGCGCTACGAAGTAGCGCTTGTTCGCAAGTTTGCATCGCAAACTTGCCGTTGAGCGAAGCGAAACATAGTCTCTGGTGGGTCATATCTTGATATCGTAAAGCACATACACCATTCGGTGTATGGCTTTTTTGCTGACTCATTTCCAAGACTTGACAAAACAATCTCTCTCTGCTATAATGAAAACATCAATCATCGAATTTTGAAAAAGGAGATTCTTCCTATGTTATATATCAACCAAAACAACTACGAGCATATCCACTACGAGCACAATCTTGACGGCGGCGGTGTTCCGCCCGAAAAGCAAAACGTAAAAACGGCAGGATGCGGACTTTGTTGCGTTACCATGGTCATCAATCACCTGACAGCAAAGCGTTTTACAATTCGCGATGCCGTACGAATTGCAGGAAAAACCGGCGCCAACCGAGTTCACGGTTCGCGTATGAGAGTGATGGCGCCGTATCTGGCAGAAAAATACAACCTCAATTACCAAAGAACCAATTCGATCGACGAAGCAATTCAATGCCTGCAACGCGGCGGTGAGGTCATTGCCCTTGTGCGCGGCGACCGCGACGGTCAAATGGGACTTTTTACCCATATCGGTCATTACATTACGCTGATTTCTTATGACGGCGAAGAATTCTGCATTCTTGACCCCGGATATACCGAAGAAAACTTCAAAATCCCCGAGCGCGCCGCAAAGGTCCGCATCGAATATCCCTTTACTTACTGTACTCCAAACATCATCGAAGAGGAAGCCGACAACAGCGTAGCCGCCTATTATCTCTTTGAACGCGCAAAGAATACTACAGCAAAATAAAAATTGCCATACACCGATCGGTGTATGGCAATTTTTATCGTTCAAGACTCTGCCGAAATTCTGAAGGACTCATTCCCGTGACGCGCTTAAATACACGCGAAAAATACTGCGGATTGTTAAAGCCGAGGCGCTCCGAAATTTCGCTGAAATTCATTTTTTGCTCACGCACCAGCGTTTTGGCACGGTCAATCTTTCGAATGGTAATATAATTTGCCATTGTCTCTCCGCTCATTTCGTGAAACACACGGCTCAGATACGTCTTGCTGTATCCAAGGTGCGCGCAAATCTCCGAAATCCGAACGTTGCTCTCCAAACGGTCCTCAATATACTGCTTGATTTCCACAGCAAGATGATTTTGCAGACTCTCCTTGGATGGAAAAATCATCGGCTTACTCTTCTCACCCGATCGTATCATCAAAATCAGAAGCTGTTCGAGATAGCTCTTAATCATCTGGTCGCTTCCGATGGGCGCATCGGCTCTTCTCTCCAATTCGAGAAGCTCGGGGCGATTCGGTAAAATCACATACGCGTGATCGGCTTCGCGCAGAATCCCCGAAATAAACGGCTTTAAGTCTTTTCCAAGCTTGATCTTCTTCTTTTCAAAATACGACATTGCGGGAGAGTGACAAACAAAAGAAATCACAAAAAAGTTGGGTGAAGACTCGTGCGCTCGAATAGAGTGAAATTCGTTGGGACGGTGAAAAATCACCTCGCCTTGCGAAAGAATGCTCTTTTCTGCATCGGCACAAATCTCGACCTGTCCGCGATCGACGTAGACCATCTCCCAAAAGTCGTGTGATTCGCCGTCAAATACAAAGCCTTCGTCGTATTCGTTATAGTGAATCGTTACGATTTTCGGAATACTGATGACGCTATTCAGCTTGGTTTTTACGTAAGAAGCTTTCATCTTCGTTTCTATCCCCAAAAAGTTGTGTACAAAAATATAAGTTTAGCGCAAAAAAATATCTGTTCAAAAACAGATGTTTGCGCTATACTGATCATAGCACAAACCAAATCAAAAGTCAAGGAGATTTGAGAAAAAATGAAAAAAGGTATCAGTATTTGGTCTTTCCCTGCACAAAGCCTTGAAAAAAACCTGAAGCTTGCCGCAGACGCAGGCTTTGACGGTGTGGAGGTTGCTCTCGACGAAACGGGCGACATTACCCCGAACACAAGCGAAAGAGAGCTGCTTGCAATCAAGCGAATGGCTGAAGATCTCGGTCTTGAAACCTATAGCCTTGCCTGCGCACTTGGCTTCAACTACCCCGTCACCGACGACGATATTTCGGTTCGCGCCAAAGCCAAGGACATCATTCGCCGTCAGCTCTTTGCCGCAAAAACGATTGGCTGTAATTCCACGCTCGTCATTCCAGGCTGTGTTTGTGCCGACTTTATCGACCCGAACCGCATCGTTGACTATGAAACGGCATACGAGCGCTCGCTTGAAGCTTTCCTTGAACTCAAAGCAGATGCCGAAGCATACGAAATCAACATCGCCCTTGAAAACGTTTGGAATAAGTTCCTGCTCTCCCCTCTTGAGATGCGCAACTTCATCGACAAAATTGATTCTCCCTTTGTTGGAAGCTATCTCGACATCGGCAACACGGTCGCGAACGGCTATCCCGAGCACTGGGTCAAAACGCTTGCGCACCGCATCAAAAAGGTTCACTTCAAAGACTACCGCCGCGAGGCAGGCGGACTTTGTGGCTTTGTCGATCTGCTTGCAGGCGACGTCAACTATCCCGCAGTGATGGATGCACTTGCCGCAGTTGGATATGACGATTGGGTCAGTGCCGAGATGATCCCGAATTACAAATATCACACCGAAGCAATCATTTATAATACGTCCTATTCGATGGACAAGATTTTAGGAAGGAAATAAGCTATGTTGAAAATTGGTTTGATCGGATGCGGCTTTATGGGTGCGATGCACGCAAGCTGCTATAAAAATATTGCAGGCGTCGAGCTGTGCGCTGTGGCAGACGTTCGCCGCGAAAAGGCAGAAGAGCTTGCAAACGGAACGAACGCCGTCATTTATGCGACGGGAAAAGACCTGATTGAAAACGCTAAGGTCGACATCATCGACATTTGTCTGCCCACCGATCTCCACGCAGAGCACGCCCTGCTTGCGATGGATAAGGTCAAGTATCTCTTTATCGAAAAGCCCGTCGCACTGACGGTTGCCGAGGGAGCCGCGCTCCTCGAAAAGGCGGCAAAGACAGGCACCGAGGTACAGGTCGGTCAGGTCATTCGCTTCTGGGATGAATACGTTGAACTCCGTAAAATCGTCAAGGTCGGTGCCTATGGAAAGGTCGTCAATGCCAACTTCCGTCGAATCAGCCCCGTTCCCACCTGGGGATTTGAGGATTGGCTTCTCGACGCCTCCCGTTCGGGCGGAGCGGCACAAGACCTTCATATCCACGACGTCGACTATACCCTCTCGCTCTTCGGTGAACCGAATCAGTATTTCAGTGTCAAAAATACACTTGGTGAAAAAAATTCCTACGTCAACACGCTGATGCAGTACGACGATTTCGTCGTGACGGTGGAGGGCACGTGGGGACTGCCTGCTTCGCACCCCTTTGAAGCAACCTTTCGCGTGGTCTTTGAGAATGCTGTCATCGAAAATGCAGGCGGCAAGTTGATGCACTACGATGCCGACGGCGCACACGAGATCGTCATTGAAAAGTCAGACCTCAGCGTAGGCGCAACAGGCGGAAACATTTCCGATCTCGGCGGATATTACAACGAGCTTTCCTATTTCTGTCAAAAGGCACAGGCTTCGGAAAAGATCGAACAGGCAACGCTTTCCGATGCGGTAACTTCCCTGAAATTCGTGCGCAAAGAGATCGGCTTTGCCGATTAAAAATCCATATTAAATTCCAGAAAAATCCATTGACTTTCCCCCTGTTTCGTGCTATAATTCCATTAAACGCAGCAGGGGGCTTTTTAGCTTCCGAAAGGAGATAAAAAATGACCGAACTGATTTTTAGTTTTGATACCGAGGATCCCGTACATTCCGAAGGAGCGGACGGCATTCTCCGAAGCGCGAAGCTGTTGAGCGAGGCAGGCGTTGTCGGTTGTTATAACACGGTCGGCGTACTCGCCAAAGCCCTGAAGGAATGGGGACGCGAGGACGTCATCGAAGCGATGAAGAAACACGAGATCGACGTACATACCAACCGCCATACCTTCCACCCCGACGTCAACGAATATACCGACCTTTCGGACTTTGACGGCGCGCTTTCTCTCTTTATGATCGACGAGGGGGAGTGTCTTGAAACGCTCCGCGAAACCTTCGGTGTCACCGACTTTCCCGCCGCGTGCCCTCCCGGAAACAATAGCTCGTATCTGGGGTATTACGGCTATGCCAAGATGGGAATTCCCGTGTATACGGGTGGCGTTGTATACGACAGCGTCAAGGGCCGCCCGCTTTCCTTCTGTAACATTCTTTCCTTGCAATACAACGTCTCTCTTGAGAAGAATCTTTTCACCGCCGATGAGACTCGCCTGCGTGAAATTCTCGACGAGCTTGCCGAACGTAACGTTGCCGTCATTTATCATCACCCCAATCGCTCCTATTTCAAGCAGTATTGGGATCTGATTAACTTCAATAAGAAAAACACTCCCAAGGAAGAATGGACGCTCAGTCCTCGCCATACCGACGAAGAGATTGACACCTTCTTTGCGAATTTCAAAAAGCTTGTCAAAATGATTCAGGATGATCCCCGCTTCCATCTCACGACCTACCGTGAGCTCGGAGAAAAGTACAAGAGCGAAAGAGTTCTCAAAAAGAGCGATCTTCCTGCCGTCAAGGCAGCGCTTTACAAGGAGCTCTTCCCCGTCACCACGCCCGATTCGTACTGCCTCTCGGATATTTTCCTCGCTTGCCGTGATTTTCTGTGCGGCAAGACCGAGCATCCGTGCGGATTCGTTTATGGATTTCTCGAGACGCCTTATGCCATTTCCGAACCCGTGACCGTCACGGCAGACGAGATGCGCGCATCGATCAAATGGATTCCCGAGGGACGCTTCCTACCCGACTTTATTTACGTGGGCGACAAAAAGCTCGGACCTGCCGATTGGCTGCGCGCCGCGCTCGAAATTCTTTCGGGCAAGGATAGCGTCACCGTCACCCCCGCACCGTGGCAGATCGATATCGAAAAAATCCCGGGACTTGGCTATACCTACCGCGGCACGTGGTTGCACTGCGACAATTTCGAGGACAATCAGCTTTCCAAGCGTCAGAGATTGCAGTCTTGGACGCTCCGCCTGCCTAAGGATACCGACAGATATATTCTTTAATTACAAGAAGAAGCGACAACGGGTGCCTTCCATAAAGCAGTTTTCCCTTCCGCAAAGTCATGACCACCAGCAGTGCTGGTTTCTTGCATAAGCCCCCTTGGGGCATTCCACACGCTGAGCCTATAGGCTCGTCCAATTATCCGACACTTGCGGTAGTCGCCCTACCGCCACAGATGTGGCAACTATCTTTGGCCTCCCTTGT
>JAZRLS010000029.1:0-3341 GCA_045646945.1 Eubacteriales bacterium
GAGAGCTGTCACCGAACGGTGACTGAGAGGGTATTTCCGCAAAGAACCCTCTCCGTCACGCTACCGCGTGCCACCTCCCCCGAAGTGGGAGGCTTTGGAGATGTGCCGCCGTCGGTGCGGATTCCGAAAAAATTATTGACGCACACACTCTTTTATGCTATAATAAATAGGTAAATTTGAAACCGACGGAGAAACTTATGGCAAAAAGAGAAAAGAAAGAAAAGAAACAAAAAAGAGGAAATCTGCGCCTCGTCAAGCGATTTCTTCCGTACTATAAAAAATACAAATGGATTCTCGTGCTCGATCTGCTTTGCGCGGCACTAACCACGGTCTGCGAGCTCGTGCTCCCGCTCATCGTACGGCAGATTACCGACGAGGCAACCTCCGTGCCGATGACGCTGACGGTCGGACTCATTTTGCGGTGCGGCGTGCTCTATCTTGTGTTGCGCATCATCGACGCGGCGGCGAATTATTATATGGCGTCGGTCGGGCATATTATGGGAACAAAGATCGAAACCGATATGCGGCGCGACTTCTTTGGACATCTGCAAAAGCTGTCCTTTTCCTACTACGACAACACCAAGGTCGGTACGCTGATGTCGCGTATGACGAGCGACCTCTTCGACGTCACCGAGTTCGCGCACCACTGTCCCGAGGAATTCTTTATTTCGGGCATTAAGATCGTCTGCTCGTTCGCGATCCTTTGCACGATGAGCGTCCCGCTGACCCTCATTGTCTTCTCGGTCATTCCGCCGATGATCCTTGTGCTGACGGTATTTAACCGCAGAATGCGCGAGGGCTTCCGCGAGTCGAGAAAGCAGATCGGTGAGCTCAATTCGCAGATCGAGGACAGCCTGCTTGGCATCCGTGTGGTCAAATCATTTGCGAATGAGCCCGTGGAGGAAGAAAAATTCGAGGGCGGAAATCAGAAATTCCTTGCCATCAAAAAGAAGGTCTATCACGTGATGGGCGGATTCCAGTCCTCGACGCGCTTTTTTGACGGTCTGATGTATATCGTGGTCGTTGTGGCGGGCGCACTTTTTATGATGCAGGGGAAAATCGGTGCTGCCGACTACCTTGCGTACCTGATGTTTGTGACGACGCTCCTGACCTCAATTCGACGCATCGTGGAGTTTGCTGAGCAGTTCCAAAGAGGTCTTACGGGCATTGAGCGTTTCTGTGAGGTGATGGACGTTGCGCCCGACGTAAAGAATTCCGAGAGAGCCAAGGAGCTCGGGCGTGTGGACGGTGAGGTGGAATTCCGCGACGTTTCGTTCCGTTACGAAACCGAAACGGCGGACGTGCTCACCCACTTGAATCTTCAGGTGAGGGCGGGCGAGAGCATTGCGCTCGTCGGTCCGTCGGGCGGTGGAAAAACCACGCTCTGCTCGCTCATCCCGAGATTTTACGACGTGACAAGCGGCGAGATTTTGCTCGACGGAACGCCGATCACCGAGGTGACGCTCAGGTCACTCCGTGAGAATATCGGTGTCGTGGCGCAGGACGTGTATCTTTTCTCGGGCAGTATCCGCGAGAATATCGCCTACGGAAAGCAAGGAGCGAGTGATGAAGAGATCATTGAGGCGGCAAAGCTGGCGGGCGCGCACGAGTTTATTATGGACCTGCCGCAGGGATATGATACCTACGTGGGAGAGCGCGGTGTGAAGCTCTCGGGCGGACAGAAGCAGAGAGTATCGATCGCAAGAGTCTTCCTCAAAAATCCGCCGATTCTGATTCTCGACGAAGCGACGAGCGCGCTCGATAACGAGAGCGAGAAGCTCGTCCAACAGTCGCTTGAGAAGCTTGCGAAGGGAAGAACCACCTTTACGATCGCACACCGTCTGACCACGGTTCGCAACGCCGACCGCATTTTGGTGCTGACTGATCAGGGCATCGAGGAGTCGGGAAGCCACGAGGAGCTGATCGCCAAGGGCGGCATCTACGCCGACCTCTATCGCCTCTACGCAACGATGTAACAGTCGTATAGAAAAGAACCGCAAGGAGAAAGCTTTGGCTTCCTAAGGACAGTTTTTACAACGTAATATCAACAAAACGAACGGTTACAACCAGAGGCTCCCTTGTGTAAAGGGAGCTGTCGCGAAGCGACTGAGGGATTGTTTTAGTGTGAATTTCAGCTTTTTACAATCCCTCCGTCACGGCGTTGCCGTGCCACCTCCCTTTGCACAAGGGAGGCTTTTTTGTTTGCTCGCGAGTGCGCACTTACTCACCACCGAAGGTGGTAATGCAATATAAAAGAGCCGATACGGAAACAAATCCATATCGGCTCTTTAACTGTCCTTTAGAATCCGAGGCTAAATCCTTGCGGTTTTTCGTTATCCTCCCATACAGTCTCGCCCTACGGTAATATGCCGTGATTGTTATGAGGAACGATCCTCTTTTTCTATTTTTACGAGTTGATATTCCGAGTTCCTTAACAGAATGCCTTTTTCGGTAGCGATCATTTCTACATGTTCCGTTAAACCGTACCGCGCTCTGAATTCTTTGGGGATTACAATTCTGCCAAGCTTGTCTACTTCTTTGATGATTCCTACAGTCGTTTTCATTTTTCCTCTGTAAACTTTCTTTGATTGACATTTCGTGAATGTCATATTATATATTCTAACATAATATAATGAATTTGTCAATTACTGAATGTCAAAAAGAGGTGTAAAAATGTTCAAGAATAAAAATGAGGGTAGAAATAATTTGTGCGGCGACCGTATTCGAAACCTCCGATTAAGCTATCCCACAAAGCTTTCGCAAAGAGGGCTTGCGGATAAAATGCAGTTGATCGGGATAGACCTAGATAAGAATGCCATACAGAGAATCGAATGTGGAAAGAGATTTGTTACCGATATTGAGTTGAAGGGATTTGCCGAAATTTTCGGTGTAAAACTTGATGAACTGATTTGAATGAAACGATTTTAAACCAAAAGAACCGCAAGGAGAAATCCTTGCGGTTTTTGGTTGCGGGAGAGGTGATCGCCCTCGGTGCGTTGAACCTACCAAGGTGTGGATTTCCACAAACCTCGGTAGGGGCTGGCGCCTACGACAGCCCGCAACAATGGAATTTACACAAAGGTTGGAACGGGTCGTCGTGGGCGCCGACCCCTACCGATGGTAAAATGCCGACATTCGTGCATTGAGCGCATCAAGGTGCGGTCTTCCATAAAGCAGGTTTACCTACCGATATAAAAGCAATCTCGTAGGGGCGATTCACAAATCGCCCACCAAAAATGTTAAAAAAATCAAACGGGCGATTCGTGAATCGCCCCTACAAAAAAGGACAGAGAACATGAAAATTTTCTGTCCTTTTTTTACACGCCTTGCCCGTTTAGGTT
>JAZRLS010000030.1:0-24119 GCA_045646945.1 Eubacteriales bacterium
ATGATGTTCTATATGCTGTTCCTTTGCATTCTTATCGCTTGCCTTTCCAAAACGACGAAAAAGGTAAGCAATATAACCGTTCTTATATTGGCAGCCGCAAACGCGGTATTCTTCGTTCTGCCTATCATCCCCGACGTGCGCTTCTACGATATGTGGGCGTGGTGGACGATCGTACAGCTCGCTGTGAATATAGTGCTTGGCGTTTGCCTGATAAAGGAATTCATAGAATTCAAAACAAGAGTAAGATGGCTCTATATCGGAGCGTTTTTACCCCTTATATCCTTCCTCGTTGACGCGCTCGGAACGAAGCTCGCGCTTTGGAAGGGCGGTGTTGTTTCTCGGTACGTTTTCATCGTTTTATTTGCCGTGGCAACGGTTATGGTGCTTAAGCTCATACCGAGCAATATCAACGCGGCGGCGAAGGCGAAGGAGCTTGAGATGGAGAAGATCGTGCTGAACGCCGAGCTTTCCGAAAGCAGGATCTCCACGATGATGAGCCAGATCCGTCCTCACTTCATTTATAATACGCTCGGCAGTATCGAGCAGCTCTGCGAGCTTGATCCTCCGAAGGCGGGCGAGCTTGTGCACGACTTTGCCAAGTACCTGAGAGGAAACTTTGGCGAGCTTGATAACCCCAAGCCGATCCTTATGTCGCAGGAAATGGAGCACGTACACCACTACATCAGTATTGAAAACGTGCGATTTCCGGATATGACATTCACGTTTGAAATGAAGTCCGAGGACTTCCATATTCCCGCGCTGACCGTTCAGCCAATCGTTGAAAATGCGATCAAGCACGGACTTATGAAGCTTCCAAGAGGCGGAACGATTCACGTGGTTTCCTATGAGACCGACACGGATTATTGCATTTCGGTCATGGATGACGGCGTAGGATTTGATACAAGTGTACTGATCGATGAGAGAAAGCACGTGGGACTTCGCAACATTCGTGAACGACTTAAGGTAATGGTAAACGGTAAGCTCGAAATTGAAAGCACCGTAGGTGTCGGCACGAAAGTGTTGGTAACAATCCCCAAGGAGGTGAGCAAATGATTGCCATCGCAGTGGACGACGAAGCGTTGATGCTCGGCGCATTGGTAGCGGCAATCGAAGCTTCGCCCGATATTACGGAGGTCGCAAAGTTTTCCGACTGTGAAGAGGCACTTGAGTTTGTGAAAAACCATTCTGCGGATATTGCCTTTTTGGATATCAATATGCGCGGTATGGGAGGACTTGCGCTTGCTGAAAAAATCATCGCATCCTGCCCGAATTGTAAAATCGTATTCTGCACCGGATATGAGGAATATGCCATTCCGGCATTCAAGCTTCACGCCTCGGGTTATTTGATGAAGCCTATTTCGGCTGAAGACGTGCAAGGAGAAATTGACAACATTAAGGGTGTCCGCCAAAAGGAAAAGCTTCTTAGGGTGAGTTGCTTCGGTAATTTTGAGGTGTATGTGAAAGAGGAAAAGGTTGTATTCAAGCGACTGAAAACAAAAGAGCTGTTTGCATTTCTCATAGACCGAAACGGGGCGGGAATGACGGCAAAGCAGATTTGTGCCGTGCTGTTTCCCGACGATACGGACGATACCAAAAACTCGGCGTATCTGCGCCAACTCTTTATGGATCTGAAAAACACGCTGAAATCGGTGGGAGCGGAGGCGGTTTTGTGCCATGAAACTCCGTGTTACCGTGTGGATACGAGCTTAATCAAGTGCGATTATATCAGCTATCTTGAGACCGGAAAGCCCGAATTTCACGGTGAATATATGACACAGTACAGCTGGGCAGAGGCGACCTGCGCTATGCTTATGTTTAACTAAAAAAATACGAGAACACTTAAAAAGATATGCACCACCCAAAAGGTTGAATTTGGGGTAGTGCATATCAAATGGAGTTCTCGTATTTTTTAGTTGTTTGCTTCCTTCATAAGCCTTTTGTTTTTGTACATCTCGCTATCTGCTCGCTCAAAAACGTCTGAGAACTGTGTGTCCTGATCGGGATCAAATTCCGCAAACCCTTTGGCGATACTTACGGGAAACTTTACGTTGTCTTTGTCGATGTAGGTCGTTGCGCATTCAGTATCAAAGCGTTCGAAGAGTTTTTTTATATCGGCCAGATCTCTGTTTTGAAGTATCACACAAAATTCATCGCCGCCGATTCTGAAAACAGGGCTTTTCTTGAAGGTGTCGCAAATGATTCGGGAAGCCGTTACGATGAGTTCATTGCCAAAGATATGACCGTAGGTATCGTTGATTTTTTTGAGGTTGTTGATATCAAGCACTGCAATGCCGAATGAAATGCCGCCTTCTTTGATCTTCGCATTAAATTCAACCACCCACCCTTTGTAAGACGTGGTGTTTCTTAGTCCCGTCAATGAATCTCGGTGTGCCAGACGGTGCTGGAGATTTTTGTGCTCACGCAAATTCACGATCATATTTTCAAATGCGGTGCTGAGTAAGTTGATCTCACGTATGTTGCTATGAGCGATTTCAACGTCGTAATCTCCCTTGGATAACTTAACCGAGGCATCGGTCAGCTTTTTCAACGGTTTTACGATCCTTTTGACCATAAAAATTACAAGTAAAGAAAATAGAAGCGCAAATAAAAGAACGATAAACAGTATTTTGAAACCTATATCATACCGTATCTGCCTTATGTCGTCATAGTCCGCTGAGAGAACAAGCGTCATTCCGTTAAGCAAAACCTCGGATACTCTAAAATATTCTTCAGACTTATCGCGTAAATCTGCCCCCTCTGTGTTTTCGGTACCGTCATTTACAATAACGTTGTTAAGCTCCAGATGCGCAAAGCCGTTTTCGTAAATTTTGATCTTTTGAATGATTTCGGTTAAAACCGTGTAATCAAAATCCATACCTACAACGCCGATAAACGAATTTCCGTGATATAGGGGGACAACGTAGGAGATCATAAGAACGTTGTTGTTTTGATTGTAGTACGGAGTCATCCAGATAGGCTTACCCGCTTCATAAGGCTGCCAATACCAGCCGACGTGCTCGGTGTCATTCTTATCGTAAAGACCCAGATCCGTAGGATCAAAGCGGACGTATTCATCGCCGCCGTCTACCTTGCTGTAAAATATACCTGCGGTGTTGCTTGATATTGCGGGATTTAAGCGCAAATAGTAGGCAATTGCGCCATCGGTATCTTTTGCTACGTTAACAAACATTTCATCCGCGAATTGAAGAGCTTCCTTTTGTTTGTCCGGGTTTTCGATATCTTCGGCGTTTTCAAAAAATGAAAGCACATAGTTTTCCATGATCCTAACCGATTTTTCCATATCTCTGAAGGTATCGTTGATCTTTGACGCTTCGTTTTCGCACGTGACCTTGACAAGATTCTGCGTTTCCTTCTGAATATAGTTGTCTACCTCATAAATACTCAAGCCTCCGACAAAAATCGTGACGGCAAGTATTGCGGACATAACGGTGATAAGAAACCTAAATTGTAAAGAAAGCTCTTTCATATGCTATTCTCCCTTTGAACCATGGTATCGCTGATAACACATATTATCACACCTAGCGTTACAAAGGTGTTACAAATCTTTGAGAATTTCCCAAAAAGTGATCAGCCATTTGTAACACCTTTGTAACGCCCAGCATGTTAAAATGTATTTAAAAGATGGGATTTTTATGTTAAAAGCCAATGATGCCTTGAAGTTCAGATCACAATAGGAATGATGGATCAGGCGGCAGACGCAAATTGAATTTTGGATAGAAGGAGATAATTACTATGAAAAAGATTGCAATTTTAATGTTCGTACTCGTACTTGCTTTGGCACTTTCGGCTTGCGGAAATACCACAAAGCCCACACAGCTTGGCACTTCCGACTTTTCTATCGTTCTTCCCGAAGGCTACGCTTTGGCAGAGGATGACCTCGACGAGGATCAGGTTGCCTATTACTACAAGGACGACGACAGCATCGATTTTGACGTATATCAGTGGGAAAAGGGAGAAGAGTACACCTTGGAATCCGAGGCAAACGCTTTTTCCGCCGTCTATGGCACCACTGCGGAGGTTGTTACCGTTAACGGAATCGACGGTATGAAATACGTTTCCGAAGAAGAGTATGAGGGCAACGTTTATACCGTTGTCAACTATATGTTTGAGGATGACGTTTACATCGTCGAGCTTTGCTTCTGGACAATTGACAGCGCAGAGGAATACGCAGCTGTTGACGAGATTCTCAACACGTTGAAGAAGAACTGATTTTAATTTAGCTCAAAAACGAATTTACAAAGTAACCCAATCAAAAAGGTGCAGATTTTTCTGCACCTTTTTGGCTTTTCCTTTGGATTTGTAACACCTTTGTAACGCCTGAATTATTATAATAAACATAGATAATAATCAGTCACGAATACGATGAAACTGTTGAAAAATCATTTGGCTTATTTCAATGAAAACATCAAGGAGAATTATTATGATTAAAAACAGAACAGCACAACTTATTTTCCAAACGATTTATTGTACGCTCGGACTTGTAGGGATTATTGCAAGTCTTGGAATCTTTGATAACATTCAAACGACCCGTTGGGATTTCTACGTACATTTCACAAACATCAGCAATTTTCTTTGCATTGGTGTGATGGTTGCCTCTTTGATTCAGACGGCAAAAAAGAAAGAGGACAGCTACGTCACTGTCGCTCCCATGCTGAAATTTATCGGAATGCTCGGTATCCTTTTGACCTTCCTTGTGTTTAACATTATGCTCGCAGGTGCCGAGGGTCGTGATCCCCAGGCAAACTGGAGAATCGGAAGCCTTTGTTTCCACGTTGTTCTTCCCATTCTGTACATCGCGGATTGGTTTTTGTTCCGTGAGCGCAGAAAGACAAAGTGGTATTATCCCATTGCTTCGATCGGTTTTCCTCTCGCTTACGTAATTTTCCTTCTTATTCAAGCAGTGATCTTGAAGTTTGATTCCTCTATTCTAATTCCCACCACGACCACCCCTTTGATCTATCCTTACTTCTTTGTAAACCTTGATACACAGGGCGTTGACGGGGTTTTGATGTGGATCGGTATTCTTTCCGTCGCTTTTGCTGCGGTTGGATTTGGCTTCTTCGGACTCGATAGACTCGGGAAGAAAAAATAAAAATATATTATCAGGAGTAAACGTATTATGAAAAAGGATTTGATTTTTGCCCCGATTCTTTTACTCGTGGGCGTGGCACTGTTCTTGCTTAGATTTACCGGAATGCAGGCACATATTGCGATCTCCATTGTGGGAGTGATTGCATTAGTGGTTTACACCGTCCTCACAAAGAAGGAATGGAAGATTCCTGCTCTTGAGATAATTATGAGAGGATTTTACGGCATTGCCCTGATCAGTGGTATCGTTGTTATGAACTTGCACGGCATTGCCGCACTCTCTATGATTCATAAAGCAAGTGCCGCGTTGTTTATGGTGTCGATCATCGTTTTGCTCACCCATAAGGCTATAACGAATAAAAAGGCTTAGTTTTATTTTCAAATGTTCGGTGTAAGGAGTAGAAATGGATAAATTGGTGAGGAAAATAGAACTTCCGCTTGCCAAAAAGGCGATAGAAAAGGCGGGCCTATATATCGTCGGGGAAAAGGATCTTGATCGCTTGGCAGAGGTTGCGGCAGATGCCTATCGCGACTACCCACTGCACAATTGGTTTATCGGGGGAAAGTACGATGCCAAGGCATCTCGGCTGATTATGCAGATTTCCCTGAAAACCATGACGGAGGATGCGGTGATCTACGCCGACAGTGAGGAGATTAACGGCTTTGCCGTATGGTTGCCCTTTGGATTTACAGGCAGTAAAACGCTTCCGTTTTTAATGAACGGAGGACTCAGCCTGATATTCCATTCGGGACTTGGTATTATCGGCAGACTTTTAACCTACGAAACGTATGCGATGAACCTGAAAAAAGAGTTTACCGATCACTATGATTGGTATTTATATAATCTCTCTATAAAGAAGGACGCGCAGGGAAAGGGAATTGCCAGCAAGCTGATGCGTCCAATGCTTCAGTTTTGCGACGATGAGCGTATGGTTGCCTATCTTGAGACCAACAAGGAAGCTAACGTAGGACTGTATCGGCACTATGGTTTCGATTTAATGAAGGAAGAGCTGATACCGAAAACGCCGGTGACGCATTATGCGATGGTAAGGCAACCGAATCCAACCAATGTTGCCGAAAGAAAAATTATGTAGAAAGGGCGGGGAAGTAATGCCAAAAAAACAAAGAAAATTTGCCGATGACGGTTGGGCTGTTTGGATCGACGGTGATGATACCAGCACAGTATACATCAACGATTGGCTGAATCCCAAGGGAAAGAGCTACATAGATATCGCAGTACGCATACGTGGTATCAAGGTCAGCAAAGCGTTACACGTGTACGTTCCGTTTGACGTTTCTCAGAATGAAATAGAAGATGTGTCCCTGCTGTTTAACGATACAAAAATCTTGCAGGCAACCTTTAGTGCGGCGTGTATCGTGGATTACAAGAAAAATGAGCATACGTCCGAGATCGCATATAACGGAAAGACGGTGGATATCGTGCATATAAGCACCCTGGATTATCGGGCGGAGCGGATCGCGGACGGTACGCTGATCAGCATTGATTTAGGCACACTGCAGCAGTTTTTAGATAATGACGAGGGATATTTTATTTGGCGTATGCCGCATAAATCCTTAAATGAAATCTTTAAGCCGCGTGTGAATATGGGAAACGCACTCACCAGACTTCGCGATTTGATTACAACGCCTGTGGTTTCAGAAAAATACGGATATTCCATAAGGGTAAATGAATCGAGGCTTTTGCCCGAGGAAATTACAAGAATCGGGGCATTTCACCGTCAGAAATTAAAGAAGGCGGTAATTACTCTTTCGATTGATGAAAACTATGAGCTGAACGATTCCGGTTGTTATCGTATCCATCGGTTGGAAGAAAATCTGTATGAAGATTATCTTCCCAAGGAATATAAACGCGAGGATGTCATCACATATCAATGGAATCAGAGCCGAGAAGACAATTTTCAAGGCCAATTTAATTTTTATTATAACGTTACGAAAGATTCTATTAGCCGAGGAAGTATGTTTTTATACATAGTATTGCTTATGGCAATCGGTGTGATTGGAAACATCCTTGCTGACTATGTGACGCTTTTGATTGATTTACTGATGTAAGAGGTATTACGATGAGATTAACTATTCCAATATTGATCAACTGTTTTCTTGTACTTTGTGTTTATTTAGCCGACAAATACACTCCCGCGAAAAAGTTACCGTATTTGACAAAACAAATTATTATCGGTATTCTTTTTGGATGCGTATCGGCTTTTGCGTCGAGTTACGGCGTGGAATGGCTTGGCACTGTTGTCAACGTACGTGATGCGGCACCGCTGTCAGCAGGACTGATCTTTGGTGCTCCGGCAGGTATTATTTCGGGACTGATCGGCGGTCTTTACCGTTGGTTCTCGGTATATTGGGGAGCCGGTACTTACACGCAGCTTGCGTGTAGCTTAGCCACGATCCTTGCCGGATTTATGGCGGCAGGTCTCAGAAAGCTGATGTTTGACAATAAAAAGCCTACCTGGGGTTACGGCGTTTGCATCGCTGTTGTCTGTGAAGTGATCCATATGATATTGATCTTTATTACCAATATGGATAATTCTTCTCAGGCGTTTGAATTTGTCAAAGGTGCCACTTTGCCTATGATGTTGGGTAATTCTGTGGCTGTTGGGGTGTCTATCATCCTGGTTTCTCTTTTTAGCCGTGAGCACTTTTTTAGAAAGAAATCTTCCGAGGGAATCGCAAATACTTTTCAGCGAAGACTTCTCAGCTGCATTGTAATTGCCTATCTCATCACAAGCACCTTTACTCTCATTCTCCAGAACGGAATGGCGCAGATTGAAACGCAGGAAGTGTTTACTGTTTCAATGAACGATGTTGAGTCAGCTGTAAGAGAAAGATCAAATCATCATCTTCTTGAAATCGCAGAGCAGGTCAAACAGGAATACGAAAATGATCCGACGCTCTCCCTATCCAATCTTACGGAAAAATACGATATCAAGGAAATCAATATCGTTGACTCCGACGGTATGATCACAAATTCCACAGAAGCGGATGTTATCAACAACTATGATATGAATAGTAAGGAGCAATCCAAAGAATTTGTGGATATGCTGAAGGTTCAGGATTCTTTTGTGCAGGAGTATTCTCCCAGAGGTAAGGATGAATCTGTATGGAGAAAATATGCCGCTGTGAATCTTGCGGGCGGAGGCTTTATTCAGGTGGGCTACGATGCGGAGCAGTTCCATCAGATGCTCGACGAGTTTGTCATTGACGTTACCAAAAATCGACATGTCGGAACTGGCGGTTTTGTAGCGGTTCTTGATGAACAGCTTTGCATGGTGATTGATAATGCTTACGCAGGCAAACACATCTCTTCCATCGGTATTGTTCCTCCTGAGGAGATGGCGCAGGGGAAAACCGCTACCACACTTTACAACGCAGACGTTGTTGACGGTACCAGTGATTTGAGTGCGGAGTATATGTATGTCTTCAAGTTCGTTGAGGGGTATTGTCTGATCGCCGCCATGCCTGTGGCTGAGGCTATGTTCATGCGCGATGCTTCTATGCTGACAAGCATCTTTATGCAGGTGATTATTTTTGCGACACTGTTCGTATTTATTTACATTCTCATTAAACGTGTGATCATCAATAACTTGCAGAGGATCAACGACACGCTCGGACGTATCACCAAGGGAGACTTGAACGTCACGGTAGACGTGCGATCAAACAGGGAATTCTCGTCCTTGTCGGATGATATTAACTCTACCGTTACTACGCTCAAGCGTTACATTGCAGAGGCTGCCGCTCGCATCGATAAGGAGCTCGAATATGCGAAACAGATTCAGCTATCGGCGCTTCCGACCAATTTCCCTGAAAACGAAGATTTTGAGATCTACGCGCAGATGATCGCAGCAAAAGAGGTCGGCGGAGATTTCTATGATTTCTACAAGCTGAACGATACCACGGTAGCGTTTCTTGCCGCTGACGTGTCGGGCAAGGGAATTCCTGCGGCGATGTTTATGATGACTGCCAAAACCATCATTAAGGACCTTGCGGAAAGCGGTATGGCAGTCAACGATATTTTCACAAAAGCAAACGAAAAGCTTTGTGAAAACAATGAATCGGGCATGTTCGTTACCGCGTGGATGGGTATTTTGGATTTGACAACAGGCAAATTGCAGTTTGCAAATGCTGGACACAATCCGCCCGTACTCAAGCATGCAGACGGGGCATTTGAGTATCTCAAGACGCGCGCCGGATTTGTTCTTGCGGGGATGGAAGGCGTACGCTACCGTGCTTCCGAGCTTATGCTCTCTCCCGGGGACAGATTGTTCTTATATACCGACGGTGTGCCCGAGGCAACGAACGCAGAAAACAAACTTTACGGCGAGGATAGACTCTTAGCCTTTATGAACCAAAATGCTTTCGCAGAAGCAACGGAATTTTTACCGGCATTAAAAGCGAATATTGATGAATTTGTAGGTGAAGCTCCTCAGTTCGACGATATTACGATGCTGATGTTCGATTATAAACCGAAACAAGGAGGTATGCACATGATAAATCAAACGTTTCCTGCAAAGGTAGAAGCGTTATCCGACGTTCTTGGATTTGTAGATCAAACCCTGGAGAGCTATGAATGTCCCATAAAAATTCAAATGGCTATTTGCGTTGCCATCGAAGAAGTGTTTGTGAACGTTGCGCACTACGCCTATGGAGACGGGGAGGGCGATATGACGCTTGGCATTGGATTTGATGCCGAAAACTGCGAAATTACCTTCCGAATGACAGATAAGGGCACTCCCTTTGATCCGCTGAAGAAGCCTGATCCCGATATTACGCTATCCGCCGAGGATCGTGAGATCGGCGGGCTTGGCATCTTCATTACCAAGAAAACGATGGACACGGTAAGGTATGCCTACGAAAACGGTGAAAACATTCTGACAATGATTAAAAAAATTTAAATTTTAAGGAGATTTACAGGTATGACGATCGAAATTAAGAGAAATGCAGAAGAAACCATGATCGAGCTTACGGGAAGACTCGATACCACCACAGCCCCCTCTCTTGACAAAACCATCAATAGCGATATTGAGGGTACTAAAAATCTTGTTCTCGATTTTAAGAGTCTGGAATATATCTCCAGCGCAGGTCTGCGCGTTCTTCTCGGCGCTCAGAAGAAGATGCAGAAGATCGGTTCTATGAAGCTAACAAACGTTTGCGAAGAGATTATGGAAGTATTCGAGATGACCGGCTTTGCCGACATTTTGACAATTGAATAACAGGCAAAAACAGTGAAAGGAGAAATAAAGATGAAATCAAACGTATGTAAAATCGAAAATGGCACAAGAGATCTTGCTGCCATTCTGAAAGAAAGTGAAAGAGTCGCGGAATATAACGGCCTTAGTCACAAGCAGTCTCTGCAATTGCGCTTGCTTTGCGAGGAGATCGACGGAATGCTTCCCAATCTCATCGATGATTTTGACGGTGAGCTTTGGATTGATTTTGAAGACGGAGTATGCAAGGTTAACATTTCCATTCAAATTCCCGAGCTCAACACTGACAAGAAGGAGGAGTTGATCGGTATTGCAAAGAACAAGAAGAATTCCGCAGCGGTTGGAATTGTTGGTAAAATCCGTAATCTTCTTGAAGATTTCTTCTTGGACGAAGTGAGAATGGACGTTTTGGCTTTATCGGCGGGATCGTTTGCCTTAGGAACCGGATACAGCGAAGGCATGGACTCTGCTTACCTTTGGAGATTGGAAGAATACAGAAACTCCGTGAAAAGAGAAGAGCAAGCAGAGGCTTGGGACGAGCTTGAGAAATCCGTGATCGCTTCGGTGGCTGATGACGTTCTTGTTGGTGTAAAGGGAAGACAAGCAAACATCATTATTGTAAAAAAATTCGCATAAGGAGAAAAAAATGAAAATCAATTTTAACAACAATAACGGAATTTTGAACGTGGCTCTTGACGGACGCCTTGATACCACAACCGCCCCCGAACTCGAAAGCTTTCTTCGTAAAAATTATGATGGAACAGGCTCGATTGTGATCGATTGCGAAAAGCTGTCGTACATCTCATCCGCAGGACTTCGCGTTTTGCTTGCCGCTCAAAAGAAAACCAAGGGCGCGATGAAGCTTACAAACGTATGCGAGCTTGTCATGGAGGTCTTTGAAATGACCGGCTTTGCCGACATTCTGGTGATCGAATAATGGAACTTGTGAGTGAAGCAATCGCGTTTGCAGTCAAGGCTCACGACGGAATGCGCCGAAAAAAAAGTGAGTCACCGTACATCCTGCATCCAATGGAAGCGGCTGTCATCGTCGGAACGATGTCCGATGATCAGAACTTGATTGCCGCAGCAGCCTTGCACGACGTTGTTGAGGATGCGGGGATTACCATCGAAGAAATTGAAGCAAGATTTGGCAAGCGTGTTCGAGAGCTTGTGGAGTCTGAGACCGAGGATAAGCGAGCAGATCTGCCGCCTACAGATACGTGGCGCATTCGTAAGGAAGAATCCCTCGAGGTATTAAAGAACGCAGATGATATTGCCGTCCTTATTGTGTGGCTTGGCGATAAGCTCGCCAATATGCGTTCCATCTATCGTGATTTCAAGGTGGAAGGTGCCGGGATGTGGCAGAGATTCAATCAAAAGGACGTAACCCAGCAAGCTTGGTATTACCGCTCGATTGTTGATTTGACGGAACGTTTGTCAGATACATCGGCGTGGCTTGAATACAAAACGCTGACAGAACTTGTATTTGGAAAGGAAAATTAAAAATGAACGTTACTTACCGTGTAGACAAAGATATTCTGTATATTGCAATAGAAGGAAGAGTTGATGCTTCCAATGCGGCAGAGGCAGAAAACAATATTTTCAATATTAAAAACGATAACCCCGGAAAGCATACTGTTTTGGATGCCGATAGATTAGAGTACATATCTTCCGCGGGACTCCGCGTGATTTTAAGACTCAGAAAGGAAGAACCGGGGCTTGCCATTATTAACGTTGCCCCCGACGTTTACGAGGTTTTTGATATGACCGGATTTACCGATATGGTTACGGTGGAAAAGGCATATCAGAGAATGAGCGTTGAGGGTTGTGAGTTCATTGCAAAGGGTGCGAACGGTGCCGTTTACCGCTACGATGATGAAACCATCGTGAAAACCTATTTTGCAAAGGATGCTCTTCCTGAGATTAAGCAAGAGCGCGAGAATGCAAGAAAAGCCTTTGTTCTGGGCATCAATACCGCAATTCCTTACGGCATTGTTCGTGTGGGAGACGGTTACGGTACTGTAACCGAGCTTTTGAATGCGGTCAGCGTAACGAAGCTGATTCGCAAAAATCCTGACGATTTGGCAGAGGCGGCAAAGTATTATATCGATATGCTCAAGAGCATTCACGCCATTCATGTGGAGGATGGCGAGGTTCCCGATATGAAGGAGACTGCTCTTGATTGGGCAGATTTTGTGGCTGCGCATATTCCTGAAGAGCAGGGACAGAAGCTCCGTGCTCTCATTGAGGCGGTGCCGAAGCAGAACACCTTGATGCACGGCGATTATCATACGAATAATATTATGGTGCAGAACGGCGAGCCTTTGCTGATTGATATGGATACGCTGTGTATGGGACATCCCATATTTGAGATTGGCTCGATGTTCAATGCGTTTGTCGGATATGCCGAGCTTGACCATCAGAATATGATGGACTTTTTCGGCTATAGCTATGAAACCGCCGGAAGGTTCTGGAATATGGCTCTTAAAATGTATCTTGGCACAGACGATGAAGCCGTATGCCAAAACGTTGCAGAAAAGGCAATGGTGATTGGATATACCCGTATGCTTCGCCGAGCGATTCGCCGTCCGAATGACGCAGACAGTCCCGCAAAGATTGCAAGATGCAAGGAAGTGCTTGCCGATCTGCTTTCTCGGATAGATTCTCTGGAATTCTAAATGACCGACCGAGTATTGTTTATCAACGCTTGTGTCAGACCTTGCTCAAGAACCAAGGAGCTGGCACAAGCGCTTCTTGGCAATCTGGGCGGCATGGAAAGATTCTTGGAAGATGGTATGAAAAGCACGCGTATCCCTTCCCCGATAGAGCAATAGCGGCAGAAGGACTCTCTGCACGTACCGCATCAGTACCGTGCGCGTGAGATTCCGGTAAGCCTGGTAGGCGAGGAAAGATATGCGCTATGTAATACTAACTTAGCAAAGATGATTTAAGAACTTTTATTTTTCACAAGAAGGAGAGGAGTGGAACAGAGTGATACTGACGATAAAAGCGATATATATTACGTTACAGGTAGCGCCGATACTTGCGCTTTTGATCATCCTACCTCATACGATCATAAGTTATTCAAGACAAAAAAAGATCAACGTCAGATGGGAAACGTATATTTATAGCTTTGTGCTGTATCTGATTTGCGCCTATTTTATGACGATGCTTCCATTGCCCTCCGAGGGATATTTTGACGTTATACCACCGCTTCGCGAGCAGGTTCAGTTGGTTCCGTTCAACTGCTTTTTCGAAACCAACTTGTTACGCTCTCCCGTTGCGTCTGCGGTAATTATATTTAATCTGTTTTTGACTGTTCCGCTTGGCATATTCTTGAGATTTTTGTTTAACTTCAAATTTGGCAAGACAATGCTTGCGGGATTTGCTTTCTCACTGCTTTGTGAGATCACTCAGATCACGGGACTGTTCTTTATCTATCCTGCACCGTACAGAATTTTTGACGTTGATGATCTGATCATCAACACGCTTGGTGCTGTGGTCGGATATCTGATATTTCCTCTTCTCGGTCGCATGCTTCCCAAAACAGAAGATGGAGCACATCAGGTGACGCAGGGAAGTGAAGCATCCTTTTTTCAACGATGCGCGGCAACTGTCAGTGATATTGTTATCATATTTATAACCTCTGTGCTTCTGATTGTTTGCATTCCGCCCATTCGCGCAATATTTTCGGCAACCTATACACTGTTTCGTATCCCGATATTTTTGGGAATATTTATTGTTGTCGGGGCATTGTATTCGTTTCTTCTTGCCGACCGTATGCTTGGATACAGACTGACAGGTCTTACGCTTTTGCAAAAAGGGGGCAAAAGAGTTTCTCGCCTGAGAGCCTCTGTGCGATCTGTGGTGATCTACTCGTTGGTGGTTGGAATCCCGCTTGGGGTAACCTTCCTTTTGAGTTTGAATACCGAGTATGCGGGGATTCTTAGCGTTTTATGGGTGTTGATCGGAGCAATATTGATGGTTTGTGCTGCGGCAATGATTCTCGAAATGATGTTTAATGCGGTAACGCACGGTTCATCGATGATATACGACCGAATATTCAATACCTACGTGGCGTATTCAAAAAGCAGAAAAAGCTCAGTATTTGGAATTCGCGTGATAGATATTCGGACACTTGAATCTGCAAATATTGATATGCTTTCAGACGAAATTTACAATACGCTTCTAGATATGAAGGTGCCGCACGAATCCGCAACAAGAGTAAGACTTATGGCGGAGGGCGTCATGCTTGACTGGGTAGAGCAAGGTCTTGGCGGAATACCGTGTGAGCTTAGATTTGATAAACGCTACAAAGGAAATGCTTTGATGCTCAGTGTCTCAGGAGAGGACAAAACGAACGATCAGCTCTCCGGCAGCTATACAGAGATGCTCCAAGGACTCGATCTCAGTCTTACGACGTATTATGCTGCAGAGAAGAATATCTGCAATATTATCGTTCCATCGCATTTGCCAAGCACGAATGAAAAATGAATCACTCTTGCAAATTGTATTGAAACATTCAAAAAAATTGTGGTAAAATATTATCGTAAATATCGTTCTCAATGAGGCACGGTATCAATGAACGAAGAGCATCGCGCCATGAGGTATGTTATTTTGAAATAAAAAGCAAGCAAAGGCTTGTTAAAAAATAATGGAGTAAAAAAAGGGAACATGGGAAAACGTACAGAGGGTGAGCCTCGCCAACATCAAAAAACAAAAAACTTCTACTCAAGGTTATGGATCCGTGGGATCAGCGTTGTTTTGAGTTTTGCTATGGTAGCGGTCGTTTGCCTTGGCGTTGTATTATTTGCGTCAAAAGACCAGATCGCAGTACTGCGAACAGATCTGAATGACACCAGGGAAGAGCTTAAAGAACTCGACGCGAAGCACCAAGCGGCTGCATCGGAGATAGACGCTCTGCAGAGTGGTCTGGCATTGAGCGACGATGAACTGGAGGCATTGACTGCGGAGCTTGCTGCGGTAAAGGAGGCATTGACGCAATCAAAGGAAAAACAAGAGAGGCTTGAAAAGAGCAATCAATCCGCACAGAAAGAGATCGATCAGCTGAAAAGTGATATAGAGAATGCTAATGGGGAGATTGCCACTCTGAAGGAGCAGCTAAAGGAGCCCGAAGATAAAATACGGATATACATAGACCAAGGACACAATCCCGCGCCGCATCACAACAGCGGGGCAACGGGGAACGGCTTATATGAGCAGGATGTAACGTTTTTGATCGGATGTCTTCTCGCCGATCTTTTGAAGGCAGACAGGCGGTTTGAGGTTCAGCTATCCCGTCCGAACAAGAGCGTTGTGCTTGGTACCGATAATAAAACCAGTCTTATGGCTCGAGTTGAAGGCGCCGCCGCGTTTGAGGCGGACTATTTGATCAGCTTACATACCAACTCTTTCGATCAGGATACTGCCAACGGAATTGAGATTTACGTTGCTGATAAGTCGGGCGAGTCGTACGTCTTTGGTGAATCCTTGCTCCAAGGCTTGCTCGATTCCACGAAACTGAAAGATCGCGGAATGAAGCTGGAGCCAGAGTTAGATATTCTCGAATACTCCTCTATGCCTGCGGTGCTGGTGGAAATGGGCTTTATCAGCAATCGCACGGATGCGGCACTTCTTTCCGAGCATCCGGATCTGTTTGCACAGGGAATATACAAAGGAATTTTGAATTATTTTGGTCTTCTGCCAAACCCTCTCGTTGCAACGTGATGAGAGAATGGTAAGATAGTAAGATAGTAAGAAAGTATAGAAGCAGTTGATTTTACCTATTTTTTGATTTCAAAGGATGTTAGAAATGAAAAATAAAATGATAGCTATGCTTGTTTGCGTATTGCTGGTGGTAGGTATGATGCCGATATCGGTTGTCGCACAGAGCAATGATGATATTATTATTCTTTATGAAAACGACGTTCATTGCGTAGTGGAGGGATACTCAAAACTTTCGGCAATGAAAAAGGAATTAGAGCAAACGCACGACTACGTTGGCGTAGTATCCGGCGGCGACTATATTCAAGGAAACAGTTTGGGTGTTATTTCCCGAGGCGAATATATTGTAAACCTTATGAATCTTGTGGGATACGATGCGGTAACCTTGGGAAATCACGAGTTTGATTTTCACTTGGATAGACTCGAAGAGCTGATCGGTATGATGAACACAAAACCGATTTGCTGTAATTTTCAAGAAATCGGAGAGGATACGTCGTATTTCGAACCGTACACAATCGTATCCTATGGAGATGTGGATATCGCGTATATCGGTATCACGACCCCTTCTACGATCAGTTCCTCTTCTCCTGCGCAATTTAAGGACGAAAATGGCGATTTCCTTTATACCTTTCATCCGACGGATTTGTATGACACCGTGCAGGCAAATATTGATGCCGCCAAGTCAGCGGGCGCGGAATATGTGATAGCACTTTCTCATATCGGATATGCGGAGGACGCAATATACGGAGATTTGGAAGACGTTGAAGATTTGATCAAAAATACAGACGGATTTGACGTGGTGCTAGACGCACATTCGCATACGGTAATTGAAGGAAAAACAATCGTTGACGAAGGTGGAAACGAGGTTCTTCTCAGTTCTACCGGAACAAAGTTTGAATATATCGGCAAGCTCACGGTCTCGGGCGGAGAATTTACCACCGAGCTGATCAAAACCGCGGAGTATCAGACGACCGATCCTGCCGTAGATGCGTATATCGGACAGATCTACGAGGAGTATTCCGAGTTGGGCAACCGCAAGGTGGCGGTTAGTGAGATTGATCTCATTACCAAGGATGCAGATGGAAACCGTTTGGTACGTAAGGCTGAAACCAATTTGGGCGATTTGTGTGCGGATGCCTTCAGAAGTGTTACAGGAGCGGATATCGGATACATAAACGGAGGCGCTCTCCGTGCGGATATTTTAGCAGGCGACATTACGTTCAATGATATGCTCAACGTTTTGCCGTTCAACAATACGCTTGTTTTGGCAGAGGTCAGTGGTCAGACGCTGAAGGATATGATGGAAATGGCTATGAGGATTTGGCCGGAGGAGAACGGAGCCTTTCCGCATATCTCGGGAATTACATTTTCAGTAAACACAGCGATACCGTCTTCCGTTGTATTGAATGAACAGGAAGAATTTATCGGTGTTTCGGGACATTATCGAGTATATGATATGAAAATATTCAATAGGGAAACCGAAAAATATGAGCCGATCAATTTGACCAAAACCTACACGATAGCCGCTACAAACTACTATCTCCTCGAATATGGCAGCGGTATGAAGATGCTGGAGGACGCTGTAATTTTACAGAACGACGGACTTTTGGACGTGGAGGTGTTAGAGCGCTACATCGTGGAAGAGCTTGGCGGAGTCGTTGGTCAACAATACGCTGACGTAGCCGCGAATATTACGTTTACGGAAGGTGAGCGCCACAGTTCCAAGGATGAGAGCGGCGAAACGGAAAGCACCCCTGATATCACAGAGGAGGAGCTCGATTCGACAGAAGAGCCCGACCACACTCTGCTGGTGATTTGCATGACGTTTGGTGTGGTTTTGGCTTCGATCGCAATCTTTTTTGTCGTAAGAAGGATATATTTTGTAAAACACAATGATTGATCCGAGAAATCCTACGGCGGTGTATCACCGATTCCAAGTGATCCTTGAACGCTCCCACTGCAAAAAGATACGCTTTCACGACCTACGGCACACCTTCGCTACGATGGCACTTGAAAACGGAATGGATATCAAGACACTCTCCGCTATGATAGGACACATAAGCTCGGAAACGACCTTGAACATCTACAGCTATATCACCGACACGATGCAACAGCAGGCAGCAGTTCGTATCGACCGAGAGATCGGCGGTACAAACGCAGAAATGCCCGAACCGCCGCCTCCCAAGGCAAGTGCCGAGCCAAGCCGTGATGTCGCCACAGAAGCGGTTTTTGAGCCGTATAAGCCCAAGATACGAAAGAGTGGCACCGGTTGCGTGACGATGATAAACGACCACCTCTACGAAGGACGATTCACGCCGAGAGTCAACGGCAAACGCATATCCAAGAATGTCTACGCCAAGACACGAGAGGAATGCGAAGAAAAGCTCGCAGAGCTGATAAAAACCATGAAAGCGGAGATTGCAGAGATGAAAAAGGTAGCGAAAAACGCATAATGACAGAGGGGCGACCACGTACGGTCGCCCCTCAAAATTTGAGTTGAAGGAAGCAAAGAATAGCCAAACCGGTTGAAAACTTCACAGAAATATGATATAATAATCTCAACGATAAATAAGAATTTGACAAATAGGTTCTCCATTCAAATTCAATGTTGACAGAAAGAGTAAAATGTGATATAATTATAAAAACAACTATGATTAAAGGAACCAGCTGACTGCAGAGGACGTTGGTTCCTTTATGCTTTTTAGAGGAAAAACTTATGGTTAGGAAAAAGAAATTCACGCTTTCAACCACACAAATCATATTGCTCAGCTTCCTCGTGACCATTCTCGTAGGAAGCGGACTTTTGGCGTTGCCGATCAGCTCTGCCACAGGGGACGCCGTGCCGTATCTTGATGCACTCTTCACGGCAACCACTTCCACTTGCGTGACAGGACTTGTTACGCTTCCCACGGTGTCCACGTGGAGCATATTCGGGCAGATCGTCATATTGCTTTTGATACAGATCGGCGGTCTTGGTATCATTACGATTATGTCGGGGCTGATGCTTCTTTTGAACAGAAAAATGGGCATCGGTGACCGATTGCTGATTCAGGATGCTTTTAATCTCAATACGATGGCGGGACTTGCGAAATTCGTTAAGAACGTACTATTCGGCACGCTGATCATCGAAGGAATAGGGGCTGTTCTGTATATGCTCGTGTTCGTGCCCGAATTCGGCGCAAAAGGCATTTGGATATCGGTATTCAATTCTGTTTCTGCCTTTTGTAATGCCGGTATTGATATTTTTGCGGAAAACAGCCTTTGTAATTACGCCACGAATCCCTTGATCAATATCGTCACCTCCGCGCTCATTATTCTCGGCGGTCTTGGTTATATCGTTTGGTGGGACGTACTTCGTGTGGCTCGGAGCCGTTCGCCAAAGAACCGCAGGACATTCAGGCATCTGACCTTGCACTCAAAGATCGCGATTTCCGTTACAGCAGGGCTCATTCTTATTGGTGCGATTCTCATATTTATTTTTGAATGTGCAAACCCGTTGACCATTGGGGAGATGTCCCTCTTTGATAAAATTCAAGTATCCTTCTTTCAGTCAGTCACCACGAGAACCGCAGGCTTTGCTTCGGTTCCTCAAGAGAATCTGACGAACGCCGCTGTCGCCGTATCGATTATCCTGATGCTCATCGGCGGTTCCCCCGTGGGAACGGCAGGCGGTATGAAAACCGTAACCATTGCCGTCCTTATCTGCTCGGCATTTGCTACCATCAGAAATAAGAATAGCGCAACTCTGTTCGGTCGCCGTATTTCCGAGGGTTCGATGAAAAAGGCGGTTGCCGTAGCAGTAGCATTCCTTACAATATGCTCCGCATCAACGATACTATTGATGGCAACGAGCAATGCATCCGCCCTTGACGTAGTCTACGAAACGGTCAGCGCGACAGCAACCGTCGGACTTTCAAGGAATCTGACGGCAACGCTGAACACGTTTGGAAAACTGATTATTATAGTAACGATGTATTTCGGCAGAGTCGGTCCCATCTCGCTTGCGGTGGCACTTGGCAGTAAAAACGAAAGTCAGAATGTCATTTCCGAGCCGACGGAAGATATCAGTATAGGATAAAGGAGAAGAACGATGAAAGCAAAGAAAACGTACGCAGTCTTTGGACTGGGAAGATACGGCACAGCCGTGGCAAAAGAGCTGGTAGAGAACGGTATGGAGGTTATCGCTGTCGATACCGAGGAAAGAATTGTCAACGATGCGGCGGCATATCTGCCCGTGTGCAAGTGTGCCGACGTGACCGATTCGGAGGTCATCTCCCGTCTTGGGATCGGAAATATCGATACCGTTATCGTTTGTATGGCGAGCAGTCTTGAATCGAGTGTGATGGCAGTCACGCTTTGCAAGGAGGCAGGCGTGAAAACCGTTATCGCAAAATGCGCTAATGAGATGCATCAAAAAATATTGCTTCGTGTAGGCGCGGATCAAGTGGTTTTTCCCGAAAACGAGTCGGGAATCCGCCTTGCTAAGAATCTCTTAAGCTCGGGCTTTATTGATATGATCTCTCTGTCAAGGGATGTGTCTATGGTGGAGATCGACGTGAAGGACGAATGGTGCGGTAAAAATTTAATTGAATTGAATCTCCGCAAAAAATACGGCTTCAATATCGTTGCTATTAAGAAGGGTGAAAAGGTCAACGTAAACATCAATCCCGAGCAGGTGCTTGATAAGGAAACTACGCTGATCGTTATCGCAAATGCGGCAAAATTGGGGAAACTCAAATAAATAATAGTTGAGGGCTGACGAAATCAATCGTCAGCCCTCAAAATTTGCGTCGGTGGAAACAAAGAAAACAGGTTACGGCTTCATCACCTTGATAAAGCGGAACATTTCGTCAGGCCCTTCATCGGGATCACGCTCATCGTCATCGGGCATCGGATGGTCGGGCTGAAAATACTCACACCAAAATTGATCGATCTGAAAACCGCACTTGTTGACGTAGAAATGGATATTGCGCTTTTCAAAATAGGGAGTACAGGTTTCCCATACCTTGGTTTCGGGATGCAGAGCCTCAACCGCCTGCCACGCGCCGTAGCCGATACCCTTGGTGTGCTCCTCGGGGGAAACGAACAGGATCTCCAGCTCGTTGTGATGCGTTTCTTTGTTAATTTTCAGGATCACACCGCCAACCCGTCTGCCATCCAAAACAATGCGGTAGGTCTCGCTATCGGGCGAGTCGATACAACGCTCAATGGTTTTTCGAGAGATGATTTCACCGTCAAAATCCATATGGTCGTCACGCTCACCGAACTCCATCATCGCGCCATACTTGAACGCCCATTGATTGTCAAGGATAAATTGCTCACGGTCGTCTGCTGTGAGGGGAACAAGAGTAACCTTCGTGTTTTTCATAAAATACCTCCGAAAATAAAAATAGAGCTCAGGCTTTGCGAATGCAATAACCCAAGCTCACTTGGACACCTAATCCGGCATTACGGTACTACGGTACACAGCCTCCGGTGACAAACTATTCAACAATCGCATTATATCACAAATAAAGCTTGCTGTCAAGCCATACAACAAAAAACAGAGAATGGCAAACGAATATCCAAGAATGTGTACGCCGAGACACGGGAGGAGGTTGAGGTGAAGCTGGCGGAGCTGATAAAAACCATGAAATCGGAAATCGCAGCCGAAAAGAAAAAGGCAAAGCAGGCATAAGAAAAAGGGCGAACACGAACGGTCGCCCTTCAAAATTTGCGGTGCAGTAGTCAAAGAATAACAAACTGAAAAATTATCGCTTTCCTCTGCGTGGATATCCTTTATCTTCTCTCAACGCTCTCAAAGCCAACTCATCTTCATCGATTTGAGTAATGGTTGCGTCCGCACAGCGGATGCATATATTGCCTCTGTTGAGCAGTTTGAGTTTATCTATTTGAGCCGTATTTTCCGGATTGTCAAAATCAAACGAAATAAGGATTTCGCATTCAATATTAACTTCAGCATCAACAAAATCGATATCGGCGTAGGAGGTGAAAATATATTCGCCGTCCTCACTATCCCAAACGGAATTTTCTTCGTCGAAAACCTCAGCATGGCCGGAAACCTTTGCAGTAATTTCTGTGCAAATCAAAATGCTTTCTCGGGTGATTTTCAATGGAGTAAATAGCTCGTTGATGTTTTCGATAATTATTGACTCGATTTCGAGTTCATTGAACTCCTCGAAATCATCTAATTCAAAACACTCACATTCAATTTTTTGCAACACTTCTGAAACGAGCTCCTTGTATGCTCCATGGAATATTTGAGTAAGCATATCTTTGCTTAAAATACTATCAATGCCGTTGATTTTGGTGAGTGCGTCTTGAATGGAATCGCAAGCATCAATGTTATCCATTCCCTCGAATGAAGACTTCCAATCTCCGTCCTTTGATACAATCAACAGGATATCGTTAGGGTGTTCAGCAAGATATTTCTTGGTAGCATCTATAACAAATGCATCTGGAAATTCGTGCTTCTTATCTCCCTTCGTAGCGAAAGGGGGTTCTCCCTTAAAATATTGCTCAAACACAGTGGCAGGATCACCATATTCAAGCTGAACAGCATTTTCGTAGTGTTGCTTGAAAGAATCAAACAACTTCGCCCCAATATCCACATCGCTAATTTTAGAGAACAACTCTTCATCAAAGCAATCCAAATATTTGAGTGTTTCACTGCATTTGCGTAAGCAATTACTTAAAGAATTATAATCCTTGTATAATCCGGAATTTTCGATGTGCTTAAGAATCTCATTTTCCAAAACAGGATGCGTCAATAAAAGAATTCCTTTTTCTTTAGCTGCCGAGAAAAAGGCGGGTAAGAGTTGTTTGGAAATGCCGGGGAAATCACTATTTGCATCTCTAAAAGCACATGTGTCCACCAAAATCAAGGTAATTCTTTTATTGTCCATATGATTATATTCTCCTTTGCCGTCGTATTTTTCACCCAATCCATAAGGAAAAATGAGTCAGAAGCTATTCGTTTCCGACTCTTGAATGCTGATGATAATTTGGATACGCCCACCAAGGCGGTGCAAAAATCGGTGCAGAGTGTGATACTTTTCTTTTTAAAACTAAGGCATTCATTATGGTAATAGGCTCTCAATCAAACCTTTTACGACTTGCTTATTCTTTTTACTCAATTTGCAATACGATTCATACATATCCATAAAATCTTCATCTTGTACCAACTCTGATATCTTCTTTGCCGCTTGACGATACGATACATCAAAAGCTGGATCGGGCTCTCCTAATAAACATGCAACCGATACTCCTAAATAACTTGCAATCTTTTGAGCATTAGTTGCAGACAAACCAGTTTTGCGTCCCATTTTCATTTCAGTAAGTGTACTTTTAGATATACCTATCTCAGTACACATTTTACCTCCGGTTATACCTTTTTCATTACACAACTCGATAATGCGACTATATAATTCATTCATGCCAGGCACCTCCAAATAAGATTAAGTACATTATACCATACTTTTAATAGATTTTCAAGTAAATATAAATTAATTTGGACAACTGTTTTTATATTACAAAATTAGTCAAGTAAAACATTAAGGCTTTACACCCTGAAACTTATCTTTTGTTAAGTTTCAGAATGGATATTGACCTTTGGGGAAGGGGCAAAAAAGCCGTCTTCGGAAGCCTCAAACAGAGGCGGCGAGGTTTATGCCGAAACTTAACTTACCACTTAAAAAGCAAAAAAGCCTTATAAATCAAGGCATTCGAACAAAAAACAAGCACCGCTTTTACGATACGGTTTCGTATCATAATTACGGTGCTTATTTGGTCGGAATGACAGGATTTGAACCTGCGACATCCTGGTCCCAAACCAGGCGCGCTACCAACTGCGCTACATCCCGTTATTAAATTGTTCCAACTCAAATCCTGACAGGATTTGTTCTCGCTGCGGCTCGGTCACCTCGCGGTTCTGACTTGCCCCCGGCAAGTCATTCATTGCCGCTCGGTCGTTCGCTACGCTCACTACCTGCGACATTCCGGTTTCAAACTGCCGAGTTTACGAGGCTTCGCGCATACCAACTGCGCTACATCCCG
>JAZRLS010000031.1:0-33395 GCA_045646945.1 Eubacteriales bacterium
GGCATCAAGAGCGCAACCATTATGGTCGAGGGTCTGAACGCCTACGGCTATCTGAAGGCAGAAAACGGCGAAGTCGGAGGCCAAGCGGTCTTAGGAAGACAAAATTTGTATTCAACTCCTTGGCTCACAGAACGACATGGCTACGATCCGACTTGGCATCAAGAGCGCAACCATTATGGTCGAGGGTCTGAACGCCTACGGCTATCTGAAGGCAGAAAACGGCGTTCACCGTCTGGTGCGCGTTTCCCCCTTTGACGCGGCAGGCCGCAGACAAACCTCGTTCGCTTCCATTGAAGTGATGCCCGAATTCGACAACATTGACAAGGTCGAAATCCGCGACGAGGATATCGAAGTCACTGCGCACCGTTCGAGCGGTGCGGGCGGTCAGCACATCAACAAAACCGACTCGGCAATCCGTATTCTGCACAAGCCCACGGGCATTGTCGTCGGATGTCAGACCGAGCGTTCTCAGCTCCAAAACAAGGAAACCGCAATGAAGATGCTCAAGGCGAAGCTGATGGAAATCAAGCTCCGCGAGCGTCTTGACACCATTGAAGACATTCAGGGCAACAAGACCAACATTGAGTGGGGCGCACAGATCTGCTCCTACGTCTTTATGCCCTACACGCTTGCCAAGGACACGCGTACCGGCTTTGAGGACGGAAACATCTCCGCGGTCATGGACGGTGAGATCGACGGCTTTATCAACGCCTACCTGAAGATGAACGCAAAGCAAGGGTAAGAAAAAGGAGATTTTTCACGATGAGCTTCGTCCCCGACAAAAAAATGTGGTTTTCGGAAGAAATCAGCGAATCCGACGCCGTTTTTCACAATGTAAAGAATCAACCTTTTAAGATTTACGGACTGTTCCACGACAGCAAGGACAAGTTCTTCTACCGCATTCCGAAAAGGATTGCCGAAACGGTCAGCGACGGCGTGACCTATCTCTATCACAACACGGCAGGCGGACGCGTTCGCTTTGCTACGAATTCGCCCTACGTCATTCTCCGTATGGCAACGAGCAAGGTACACAAATTCGCGCATATGGCGACCGTGGCAGGCACGGGTTTTGACCTTTACGAGGACGATCCTGAAGCGGAAACATCGACATTTGTGCACTCTTTCATCCCTCCCGTCACTATGACCGAGGGGTACGAGGGCAAATATTGTCGTCCCGACGGAAAACTCCACTATTACACTTTGAATTTCCCTCTTTACAATGAAGTGAACGAGGTATGGATCGGCATCAAGGAGGGGGCAAACCTCTCGGAGGGCGTTCCCTACGACGGCGCGCTTCCGATTGTTTATTACGGCTCGTCGATCACGCAGGGCGCGTGTGCTTCGCGGCCCGGCAACTGCTACGAGGCAATGATCTGCCGTCGCCTGAACCGCGACTATCTGAATATGGGATTTTCGGGTTCCGCGAAGGGCGAGCCTGCGATGGCAGAGTACCTCGCAAACTTACCGATGAGCTTTTTCGTCTGCGATTACGACTATAACGCTCCCACCGTGGAGCATCTTGAAGCAACGCACTATCCCTTCTACGAAACTATTCGGGCAAAGAATCCCACCGTGCCCTATCTGATGGTCAGCCGTCACACGGCGCACCGCTCCGAGAACGCCGACCGCCGCCGCGCCGTCATTCGCGCCTCCTATGAGAAGGCAAAGGCGAGCGGTGACGAGAACGTTTATTTCTTGGACGGGGACTGCTTTTTCCCCGACGAGTGGCGCGACTCCTGCACGGTGGACACCACCCACCCGACCGACCTCGGCTTCTACTTTATGGCGCGCACCATCGGTGACGCGATTGCCGAGATCCTCGGAAAATAAATCCAATGATAGAAAAAGAAATGAAAGAGGAGATCGCCTCTTCGACGATCCCCGTGATTTTAGGCAACGGAACCGCTTCGCTCCGACTTGGGTGGCAGCTGTATCGAACCATCGGTACGGCATCGCTTCGTTTGGGCAAGTTTCGGCGTCCGTCCGAGCTGCTTTCGCTGTTCTGTGTCTTTCGCAAGGCGGCAAGGAACGAGCGTTTGCTTCTTGAGCAGCTTTCGGATATTTTTGAGGAGTTTGACGGTTATCTTCTTCTCCTCATTCCCACCGACGAAGCCGCGCATCGGTTTGTCATCTCTCACCGAGAATTTCTCTCGGCAAGATTTATTCTCTCCGAGCCGAATGAGGTGCTCGAGCATATTCCGTATTTGTACAACCGCAATCCATAAAAGCCTCCCACTTCGGGGGAGGTGGCATTTTCGATAGAAAATGACGAAGAGGGTCGTTTCTATTCCCCCTCTCAGTCACCTAACGGTGACAGCTCTCCCAAAGGGCGAGCCTATTTTAAGGAAAGGTTATTCTCCATGAAACCCATAACGCTTGGAATTCTCGGCGGGCTTGGTCCCGCCTCGGGCGTGTATTTTGCGCAAATGCTCGTGGAGCATACGAGCGCAGGGCGCGATCAGGAGCATCTGAATTTTCTGCTCTCCTCGCGTGCCGACACCCCCGATCGAACCGAATATATTCTCGGTCGCTCCGAGTGTGATCCCTCTCCGACGATGATCGCGGAGGTAAAACGACTTGTTGACGCAGGTGCCGACGCGATTGCCATTCCCTGCAACACGGCGCACTATTTTTACGACCGCGTTGCCGAGGTATCCCCCGTCCCCATTCTCAACATTATCGACGAAACGGTTGCTTTCTGTCAATCCACAGGAGCAAAAACACTCGGCGTGCTCGCCACTGAGGGAACGATTTCCTCGGGTGCGTATGCGAAGGTCTGCGAGTCGACAGGAATCCACTGTCTGACCCCCACAAAGGATCAGCAAGCAAGCATTTCCCATCTGATCTACGACGAAATCAAATGCGGACGCGAGCCGAACCTCGCCCCTCTCGTTGCCGTTGCCGAGGATCTTGTTGCCCTCGGTGCCCAGCGCATCGTGCTTGGCTGTACCGAGCTCTCGCTGATCAACAAACAACTTCCAAGTCATCTTCCTCTAGTCGACTCGCTGGAGGTTCTTGCCCTCTGCGCGATCCGCTATTGCGGCAAAGAGCCCATCGGCTTTGACCCCCTACTTTCGAAATTCATTCCCGTGAAAGGAACTCTTCCATGTTATTAAAAAAGCTTATGCAATCCATTCAGTACACCGAGATTCTCAACCGTTCGGGGCTTGATCCCGAGGCGACCGAGGTGATCTCGCTTTGCTTTGATTCGAGAAAGGCGTCCCCCTCCTCGCTCTTCGTCTGCATCCCCGGTGCGGTGAGCGACGGACACGACTATATTGACAAAGCGTACAAGAAAGGTTGCCGCATTTTTGTCGTAGAGCATACGACCGAGGCACTCGAGGACGATTGCTTCGTCATCGTCACCCCCGACACCCGAAAAGCCCTCGCACAGCTTTCCGCGCAATTCTTCGATCATCCCTCGGCGGAAATGACCATCATCGGAATCACGGGAACCAAAGGAAAAACAACCTCGTCGCTGATGATTTATCACATTCTGAATAACAGCGGAATTCCCACGGGGTATATCGGCTCGAACGGCATCTGCTTCGGCGACTATACCTTCGGTACGGTCAACACCACGCCCGAAAGCTATGACCTGCATTACTATATGAGAAAAATGCTGTCGGTCGGCGTACGCACCCTCGTGATGGAGGTCTCCTCGCAGGCACTCAAGATGGCTCGCGTCTTTGGCATTCATTTTGACATCTGCGTCTTTACCAACCTCTCCCCCGACCATATCGGAGAATACGAGCACCCCGACTTCGACGACTACAAGAAGTGCAAGCAGTCGCTCTTTACCGATTACGGTGCGGACTACATCGTTTACAATGCCGATGACGAATATTCTGCCGAAATGATCGGCACAACACGCTGTGACAAGGCAGGCGTTTCGATTCGCGCTAACGCGCCCTTCCGCGCGGAGAATATTTCCTTCTACCGTTCGCCCGCCAACATCGGTGTCAGCTTTCACTGTCTGCACGCGGGGGAAGCATATCCCGTCTCGGTTGCTTTCCCGGGAGAGTTCAGCGTCTATAACGCGCTGACCGCTATCGCTGTCTGCGCGCGGCTCGGACTCAACGCGGGCGAGGTCGCAAAAACGATGCGCGACATCCGTGTCAAGGGTCGTTTCGAAACCTACGAGCTTCCCAACGGTGCCACCGCCGTCATTGACTACGCTCACAACGGTGTCAGCCTCAAGGCAGCTTTGCAGGCGCTCCGCGTGTATGAACCCAATCGCCTGATTTGTCTGTTCGGTTCGGTGGGCGGCCGTACGAGAAACCGCCGCGCAGAGCTCGGTCTGGTTGCTTCTCGCGACGCTGACTTCTGTATTCTGACCTCGGACAACCCCGACAGCGAGCCGCCCTCCGCCATCATCGGTGAGATCGCAACCTACTTTACGAACGGCACCTGCCCCTATATCGCCATTGCCGACCGCCGCAAAGCGATCGAATACGCACTCTCGCATTCCGAGCGAGGTGATATCATTCTCCTCGCAGGCAAAGGCCACGAATCCTATCAGCTCATCTGCGGCGTGCGCGAGGACTTCTCCGAGTCCGAAATCATTCGTCAGTTTTGTTTGATTAATTAGAATAGGATTGGATTTGTACCTTTTCTTTTGGAAAAGAAAAGGTACCCAAAAGAAAACAATACAAGATAAGGGACTAGTGATAGTCCCTTTCTTTGTGCAGATTTCGGCTTTCTAAGGAATAAACCTCTTGGACACTACGTACCAAGAGGTTTAGGATGCGATTTATTTTAAATTATTTTTGTGTTAAGTTTTTGAGATTCTTAAGAACTTTTTTCAAAAAGTTCTTAAGTGGGGCGTGGGGCTAGCCCCACAAAACGCGTCCCCGCGTCCCCGCGTTCCCGCGTCCTATTTTACGACCTCACATTCGGTGATACCGTAATATTTGAGGCAAGCGACGGTTTGCCCATCGATGATCTCGCCGCAAACCGCCACGGGAACGGCGGGCGGACAGGAAACGCTCATCGACGCCATCACGCGTCCGAGGCACTCGTCCACGGGAAGACGCTCGCGGCAGGCAAAGGTTGCCTCGCGAATACGCATTGCGCGCTTCGCTCGGCTCGGCACGGGCGCACGCTCCTCGATGGGGGCACGGCGCGGAATCGCCAAAAGGCACGAACAAAGCTCGTCGAGTCGGGAAAGATTCTCGGGAGCGAGCATCATCACAAGAAAATCTCGGTCGCAGAACTCGCACACCATCCCTTTTTCGGCAAGAATGGCAGAAAGCTCCTCCCCCGTATAGCCGTAGGACTTGGGGGCTATGGTCAGCTTGGTCGGCTCATCTCCGACGAGCGTAAATCCGTGCTCCGAAAGCGCGTTTCGGAGCTCCGCGGTCGCCTCACACAGCCGTGCCAATTCTTCGGCATAATCGCTTGCCAGCCTTGCGTTGAGCGCATCGAGCGACTGCAACAAAAGATAGGACGGACTGGTTGACGCAAAGAGCGACATTGCCGCCTCGGCTTGTTCGAAAAAAATCTTCGGCGCACGTGCGGAAAGATGCAAATAGCCGCACCCCGTCAGCGCAGGAAGCGTTTTATGTGCCGAGTCACAGCACGCGTCGGCACCCAGCGTAATCGGGTGCGTATCGGTCGGTAAAAATTTCAAGTAGGCACCGTGCGCGTTGTCGACAAGCAAGAGCACTCCGTGCTTGTGGCAGACCTCGGCAATCGATGCGACGTCTACCGTGTTGCCAAGATAGTCGGGGCTCGTCAGATAGACGGCGGTGGGAAGTTCGGTGCATTCCTTGAAATATCCCTCAAGCATCTGTGCGTCGATCTTGCAGGAGAGCAGACCGTCGCCGTAGAGCCAATCGATCTCCATCTCAAGAAGTGCCGCCGCGCTGAGCAAGGTTTTATGTGCGTTTCTGCCTGCGGCAATGCGGCATCTCTCTCTGCCCTGTTCCTTGGCATAAAGGCAAGCGAGATAGAGCATTGCGCGAATTGAAAGCGACGAGCCCTCGGTCGAGTAGACCGTCTTTTTCGCGCCAAACAGGTGCGCTGCGTTCTCCTCACTCTCACGGATCATGCCGTGTGCCTCGTACAGCACGTCAGCTCCCTCAACCTCGGTCAGATCGAGTGCTTCCACTCCGAGCACCGAAGCTCCCTTATGCCCAGGCATATGCAGACGCAGGGGCGCGTCCTCGGCATAGTTTCGTACAAAATCACAAATCGGCGTCGTCATTCGTCATTTCCAAGCGTCTTTGCCGCTTCGAGCATAATCGCGCATTCCATTCTCTTTCGGAAGAGCTCACAGCCCGTCGCGTACACGCCCGTGACCGAGCCCGTCGCGTGGTACGCGTTTGCCGCGCAACCGCCCGAGCAGTAAAGCTTTGCCCAACAATCGGCGCATTCGGGTCTCGCATAAACGTTGCACGCCTCGAATTCGCCCTGAATTTCGTGGTTATCCACCCCGTCAAAGACGTTGCCGAGCTTGAATTTCTCTTCCCCGACAAACTGATGGCAGGGATAGAGATCGCCCCACGGTGTGACCGCCATATATTCGGTGCCCGAGCCGCAGCCCGAAATGCGTTTATAGATGCAAGGACCGCCCGTAAGGTCGATCATATAATGATAGAAGGTAAAGGGGTTGCCCTCTCTGTGACACTTCAGCATCAGCTCGGCGAGCTGTTCGTACTGCTCCATCACGATGGGCAGATCCTCCTCGGTCAGTGCCGACGGATCGTCGGGCGCACAGACCACGGGTTCCATACTCAGCTCGCGGAAGCCGAGATCGAGCATCACCTGAATATCCTTCAGAAAGTCGGGATTGGCGTGAGTAAAGGTACCGCGCATATAGTAATTCTTGCCGCCGCGTGCCTCCACCAGCTTCTGGAACTTCGGAACGATGACGTCGAAGCTTCCTCTGCCTGCGTGGTCCACGCGGAAACGGTCGTGAATTTCCTTGCGTCCGTCAAGACTCAATACGACGTTCGAGCACTCGCGGTTGGCAAAGTCGATCACGTCGTCGTCGATGAGCACGCCGTTGGTAGTCAGCGTAAAGCGGAAATTCTTGCCGCATTCTTTTTCACGAACGCGGGCATACGCGACAAGCTCCTTGACGACCTCAAAATTCATCAGCGGCTCTCCGCCGAAGAAGTCGACCTCAAGGTTTCTTCTCGTGCCCGAATTTTCAATCAAAAAATCCAGCGCGCGCTTGCCAACCTCAAGGCTCATCAGTCCTCGGTCGCCGTGATACTTGCCCTGACTTGCAAAGCAGTAGGAGCAGTTGAGATTGCAGGTGTGCGCGATGTGCAGACAAAGTGCCTTGACGACGCCCGACGTCTTCTTTTTCAGGTCGCCCGCCTTCTCGCGGAAGGTGTCGGGCGCAAACAGTCTGCCCGATGCCTTGAGCTCGCCGATCTGGTCGTAAAGCTCCTCGAGCTCCTCGCGTGTAACGTCCTCGCGGTCGCCGTATTTTTCAAACAGTGCCGAAACGAGCGCGTCGCGGCTCGTTTCCTCATATAAGCCGATGGCGTCGTACGCGATCTCGTCAACGACGTGCACCGAGCCGGAATAAATATCCAGAACGATATTCAGTCCGCCCAATTGATAACGGTGAATCATTTTGATGTATCTCCTTTGAAATTCTTTATTTCAAGAAAAATGCCGCCTCACAGGCGGCATTTTCATCGGACGAAATTAGTCCTTCTTTGCGCTCTCGCACTGCTGATTTGCAATACCGCAGCTGGTCTTGCAAGCAGACTGGCAGGAAGTTTGGCACTCGCCGCAACCGCCGTTCTTTGCGCTCTCGCAGAGATTCTTCGTGTTCAGAGTCTGAATATGTTTCATTTCTAAATGCCTCCAAATTAAAATGGTTTGATTTATTATAGCATATTTTTTGACATAAGTCAATCGTCAAGAAGAATTTTTTTGATGTTTTTTACAAGATTTCCTAAAAAACAATCCCTCAGTCGCTCCGCGACAGCTCCCTTTACACAAGGGAGCCTCGATTTATGCGATCATATCGCACAGATCATTTAAATAAAATCGCGTCCCAAACTTGTCGGGACGTAGGGTCCGACAAGTTTGTTCCTCAGAAAGCCGAAGTTTGTACAGAGAATACGGCTAAAAAATCCATAAATTCCGTGTTGCTTTCTTTTGGGTACCTTTTCTTTCGGGAAAGAAAAGGTACACACACCCCTTCCTTAACTATCTAACCACTCCACAATATCAGCGATCACGCCGCGGTCGTGGTGGCAGAGGGTCGCGCGGCAGACGGCTTTGACCTCGTCCACGGCATTTTCGGGACAGAAGGCAAGGTCGGCGGCGCGCATCATTTCGAGGTCGTTGTAGTAGTCGCCCGCAACGACGAGCGTCACGGGGTAATCGAAGCAAAGCTCGCACAAACGGCGCAGCCCCTGCGCTTTGGTCACACCGAGTGCTTGCACGTCGATGAGTGTATCGTCCGACTGCGAAATTTCAAGTTTTCCTCGGAAGAGCTCGGCAAGCATCGGTTTTAAATTATTCACCACGGCAAGCTCGTCGCGCAGAGCCAGCTTGTAAAGACCGTAGTGACACCATTCGTCGATCGGGACAAGGTAGGACGGTCGCTTGGGAGAGAGCCACGCGAAATCTGCTTCCATCATCGGGTTGGAGAGTTCTGTGTAAATGACCCCCGTGTCGGTGATGGCGCGAAGTCCCGCCGTGGGTGCTAAGCGTTTCATTTCAACATACAGCTCGCGCACGTATTCAAAGGGGGTAGGCGTCTGTTCGAGTGCTTCTCCCTTCGCGTAATCGTAAAGGCAAGAGCCGTTGCCCGTCACGGCGGGGAGATTGAGTAGCTCCGCGGTGTCAAAATAGCTTCCGCCGAAGACCGCGTTGTAATAACGCCCCGTGGCAAAGGTAAAATGTCCGCCGTTGTCCTTAAAATATTGAATTGCTTCTAAATTTCGACGCCGTCCCTCGGGATCTTTCGTCAGAAAAGTGCCGTCAAGGTCGGTCGCAAGGACGATCCCGGAAAATTTACCTTTCATCATATTTCCTTTCTCTTTTTAATGTTTTAACGTTTCACCTTTGAACCAAAATCCTGTGCGAAGCGTTCCGTTTTGATCGATGATACGGCTCTTGAGACGTCCCTCGCGGTAAAAGCTCCAAAGGATTTCATAGATCAGGACAACATACGGCTTGAAACAGCCCGTGGGGGAAGCAAATTTACTGTCCACCATCGGCTCGTGCCACGCGTCGCGCCACTCCTCGTAGGCGGGAAAATCGTAAATCGACTTGGGATCGGCTTCGGTTGCCGTCGAAAGGATTGTCTCGATTCGATCATAAAAGAGCTTTTTGGTGCGCGCATCAGCTTGCTCTACACGGACGCCGTCCATCGTCGTCGAGCAAAGCGTCACACCGCCCGCCGTGACCTGCGCCACGCTCGTAGGCGGAAGCAAGGTAATCGGTATATTTACAAACGTGTCGGGAAACGAGATCGGGGTGGTCGAAAGATAAACCTCTCCCTCACCAACGCCAAAAAACATCGGACGGCTCAGCGTTCCGACCGTGATCGTGTCGGGCGTGCGCTCGTGTACACCGAGCATAATAATATCGGCGGGAATACTGCCCAAAGTGTCACGGAAGGCGCGTGCCATCGTTTGCTTTTCCTCGCCATCCTTGGCAGCCGCCATCGTTTCTCCCACCGTCAGCGCGTAATATTCCGAGGGGTGGAAGCCGCGACCGTCGGGCAGAGGAAGATTCCACTTCGGCTTGTCGGTCACCACTCCGCTACGCACGGGAAGACCGCGACGGTACAGATCGGTCATTGCCGCGTCAAAGGCAGCAAAAAATTCGGGACAAAGCGCATCGCGGAAGGTTCCGTTGAGCACAAACGCGCCGCGCGCATCGGCAGAAAGAAAGGGGTGCGCATGCTCAATATAATTGCCCGCCGTACGCGAATGAATCAATCCCACCGTGCCGGGGAGATCGATCGCATCGGTCGAGCGAAGCAATTCGTCCACGTCGCCGATGACCTTTCGCCAATGGAGCTTGCCCTCGTGAATCGTTGCGATTCCCGTGCTAAGACCGCCGTCGATATATTCGGTTTTCTTTAACATTTCAATCAGAATCGGTGCCGCGCGACGAGAACCCGCATAGCCTGCAATGATACACATCAGAAAAATCTCCTTGGATCTGTTTTTCGTGTCCATTATAACATAAAGGAACGGAAAATGCAATAAAAGAGCGACAAATTAATATCAGCACCGATAACGAAGTTTTAAATTTTTGACAGTCAGAAACAAAAAAGGCTCCCCCTTTGGGGGAGCTGTCACCGTAAGGTGACTGAGAGGGCATTCCGTCAAGAACCCTCTCTGTCACGCTACATACTTCGCTTCGCTTCGTTGCGAGTTTTCTTACGAAAACTCGGCGTGCCACCTCTCCCAAAAGGAGAGGCTATTTTTATGCCATTCTTCGATAAGAAGACCGTTGTTTTGTGATAAACCTTCGTTATCGGACATCAAATGATCTTACCGCTCTTTTATTCACATTCCTTCCGCAAAAGGGCGAGAAGCTTTTCAAAATCCTCGGGCAGCGGAATTTCAAAGGTCATCTCCGCACCGTTTTTCGGATGCGTCAACATCAGCTTTGCCGCCACAAGGCACTGTCCCTGAAGCAGTTTTGCGTGCGCTTTTTCAAACGCCGTACCACCACCGCCGTAGAGGGTATCGCCAAGAAGCGGATGCCCGATCGACGACAGATGCACACGGATTTGATGCGTTCGTCCCGTTTCGAGCTCACAGCGAACAAGCGAAAAGCGTCCGAGCCGCTCAACTACCTCCCAATGCGTGACCGCTTCCCTTGCCCGCTTGGCGGGATCGCGTACGACCGCCATTCGCTTGCGGTCAACGGGGTGGCGTCCGATCGGCGCATTCACCGTACCGCTGTCCTCGCGGAAATTTCCCTGCACGATGGCGTAGTACACCCGACGAATCTCGTGTGTCTTGATGCGCTCGGCAAGATAGATGTGCGAAGCGTCGTTCTTTGCCACAACGAGCAGTCCCTCGGTGTCCTTATCAATGCGGTGCACGATTCCGGGGCGAATCACGCCGCCGATGCCCGAAAGGCTTCCTTTACAATGATACAGCAGTGCGTTGACGAGTGTACCCGTCGGATTGCCTGCCGCGGGATGAACGACCATTCCCTTGGGCTTGTGCACCACGATGAGGTCGTCGTCCTCATACACGATATCGAGCGGAATATTTTCAGGCTCGGCGCGGTCGGGAATCGGTGCGGGCATTGTGACCGCATAGGTCGCGCCCGCCACGATCTTGTCCTTCTTGCCCACCGTCCTGCCTTGACAGCTCACACGGCACTCTTCACAGAGGCGTGCCGCCGCCGAACGCGTCAGCTCACTCTTCTCCGACAAAAAAACGTCGGCACGCTTGCCTGCGTCAGCTCCGTCGGCAAGAAGCTCAAGCACCGAAGAGCCTTCGTCAAGCTCTTCGCTATATTCTACGTCTTCGATGAATTCAGACATTGCACCCTCCGTAATTTAAAATCGAAAACAAGCACATATCGGCAGAGCCTCCCCCCCTCGGGGGAGGTGGCAGGCGAAGCCTGACGGAGAGGGCACCCTCTCACCTGCTTCGCAGGAGCTCTCCCAACGGGAGAGCCTTCTCTCTAAGGCATCATTCGTGCGTTTCTTCGACCTTTTCCGCCTTCTTCGCTTTCTCCTTTTTCGTCTCCTGAATCATCGAAACGATCAGCCAGACAAAGAGGATCCCCGCGCCCACGCATACGCACGCGTCGGCAACGTTGAACACCCACATCCAAAGCTTGGGAAACGCGCAAAAATCAATCATATCGATCACGTACGCAAGGCGCACGCGGTCGATCATATTTCCGATCCCGCCGCCGATGATCAGCGACAGTGCCGTACACGCCCAGATGCTATCGGGGCGGAATTTCCATAGGTAGACGAGAAGCGCGCCGATGGCAACCGTCGAGATGATCATAAACACCCAACGGTGTTCCGAAAGCATTCCGAACGCCGCTCCTTCATTTTGTATATACGTAAAGCGAAGCACGCCGGGAATGAAATCCACCGACTCTCCGACACCGAGTACCGCCACCGTCCAAAGCTTCGTCAGCTGATCCACAAGCACCGACGCGGCGATCACACAAAGCCAAATCCACATAATTTTCTCCGTTATTCATATTTTTCCGCCAAAAGGCGAAGTCTTCCCTTTTTGGTCAGATCCGAGAGTGAAAGGACACGAAAGCGTCCGACACCGCGCACGGACAGCATCGCGGGTGCTTCGACCGTTCGGTCGGGGCGGTTTTCGGTCTCAAAATTCAGTTCCACGAGATCCGCGAGCACGCATTCTCTTGCCTTTTCCCGAGAGAGCCGACAAAGCGATGCCACCACGCAGTCAAGCCGCGCCGACGCGACGGTGTCCGAGATCGGACTTGTCCGATGCGTCACCGAAAGCGCGGAGAGTGCTTCCTCCTCCAACGTCGAAATCCGAATCTTGTCGTTGCCGACACGCTCGAGATGACTCAGAAGAAACGGGACAATCCCACGCTCGCAAAAAAGCACGGCATCCTTTTGCTCTTTGACCAAAATATCCCCGAGCACCGCGCGCTCGAGCCCGAGTCCCAAAAGCGAGCCGAGAAAATCTCGGTGTGTCAGCGTTTTGTAGCCGCTTCCCTCGATGCGAAGTGCCGAAATCTCAGTTTCTATTCCATACGCCGAAAACACCTCGTAAAGATTTTCCTCGTCCGCCTCGAGATACTCGGGCAAAAGATAAAGCCGTTTTCGCTCTGCCCCGCGCACACCGCCAAAGGCGACCGCGTTCGCTCCGCGACGCGCCAAATAATTCTGCGCAAAATACTGTTCTCTGGGGGAGAAAAAAGGAGAGATCGCGACCTCTCCTCTTGCCGAACGAGCCGCAAGGTCGTCCAGTCGGGCATATAGGAGCCCGAATTCCTCTTTTCCTCGACGATCCATCGTACTCCTCACAGCGATAGCACCAGCGACAGCACGCTGAGCAACAGATAGCTCGCCATAAAGGCGACGTCAATCGGCAGGTCCTGAAACCAGTTCATCTTCTGAAACAAAAGACGGATCGGTACGATAAAAGGCTCGGTAATTCCGTACAAGAAGTCAACGAACTTGTTGGAGTCGATCGGAAACCACGAGAGGATCGCACGAACGAGCATCGCAAGCTGAACGGCGGAAAGAAGCAGGACGACAACGTCCGCTACGATGGTAAAAACGGTTGACAAAATACCTTCCTCCTCTTTACTTCATCTGGTTGATCTTCTTGATCTTTCCGAAAAAACACCGATTGGTCTGCCACACAGAGCGTGCGGCAGACCGTGTCTTATGTCGGTTGCTTCGATCAGTCAGCACTGACCATCGTTTCGATCGAGCTGACGTCGACGTTCTTGGGAGCGACAACGATCGTGCTCTTGCTGACGCGCGTCAGCACGCCGCCTGCGACGTGAACCGCACCCTGCAGATAGGAAACCACACGAAGTGCGAGGTTGGGATCCTTCTCAAGACCCTCTACGTTCATCAGTACGGTGTTGCCGTTCATCATCAGGTTCGCAATCTCCACTGCGTCCTTGAACTCCTTGGGGTTAACGATCTTGAGTGCCGCGGTTGCGGGCGCACCGAACGCGGGAGCAGGCTCAGCAGCCGCGGGAGCACCGAATACGTCGTCCTCTGCCTCGGTATCCATGCTCTCAAATCCCTCGTCCATGAAAGGATCGTTCTCTTCGATTTCCTCGTAATTGTCAGTCTTCTTGAATTTTAACATAGCGTCCTCCGAATTTTATTTATATTTTATTTTTATCTTCTTCGCGTCCCGAAAACAGACTCCGACCGATGCGAACCAGATCCGAGCCCGAGGCAATCGCCTCTTCAAAGCTCTCACTCATTCCCATCGAAAAGAGCGGAATTTCGGTTCTATTTATATTATGCAATTTTTTTGTCCAAATGTCAAGAACTTGTTTGTAAGTTTGTTGAAAATATTTCAAATATTCTTCTTTTTTGTCACATTTCGGTGCCATCGTCATACAGCCGCAGAGCCGCAGATGGGAATACTTGGCAAGCGAAAGGCAAAACGCCTCCAGCTCGGACGGCAGAATTCCGCCCTTATTTTCCTCTTCTCCGCTGTTAACCTCCACAAGCACGTCCATCACGATGCCGCGCTTTGCCGCCTGCTTCTCGATCTCGTCGGCAAGGCGGAGCGAGTCGAGCGAATGAATCAGCGTGACCTTGTCGATGACGTACTTCACCTTATTGGTCTGCAGCGAGCCGATGAAGTGAAATTCCACACCGTCGCGCGCTTCGCCCAGTGCTTCGTAGTGCGCGAGAAGCTGTTGCACGCGGTTTTCGCCAAGCGTGCGCACACCCAGTCGGCACAGCTCGCGGATCTCGTCGTCCTCCGCGTACTTCACAGCGGCAATCATCTTCACGCTGCCCGCTTCTCTTCCCGCCTGTTTCTCGGCTTCACGGATGCGGGAAGTAATCGCGTCCAGATTTTCTCTGAGATATTCCATTGCCACGCTTAGTCCACCACCCTTCCGTCAAAGAGGTTCTTTCCCTCGGTAATAATAAAATCGTTGATCTGTAAATATTCGATCTCGTCGTCGCTCTCGCGTCCTTCCTTGACGAGATAGTAATCACTGCCCTCGTAAATAATATCGATCTGTCGAAAATACACGACACTTCCTCGCAAAATATAGACGCCGCGGATGCCGTCCACCCGAGTCACGTTCGCTTTCGGGACGTAAATGCCGCTGACCGTATCGACCGTGATCTTCACGCTCTGAGAGCGGTCAAAATCAAAGTTTTCAAGCAATCGGTCGCAGGAAAAGATAATCAGTGCCGACGCGTGCGCGGGCACCTCGACGATACGCTCGACCGTCAGCGGAATCGTGCTCTTGCCGTTTTCCTCAAACAGTGCGTCGTAGGTCTCGCCCACCTCAAAATATTTCTGCTCGCTGATCTGTACGGGAAGAACGAGCCGCCATTCGCTGGTATAGGACATTTTTCCGTAGGCTCCCGCCGTCGGTGCGGCAGGCTTGGCCATCAGAGAGAAAAACTCCTCCCCCGACATACTCTCGAGTGCCGCCATCGAAAAATCTCCCTCGTAGCCGTCCACCGTCGAATAAAAATAGCCGCTCTGCTCCGCCGTATAGGTTGCTCCGCCGCCGAGAGATGCGATCAGCTCCTCGCGCTCGGTACGAAGCGCCTCGAGCGTTTTGGCAGAGGGGGCTTCCTCGCCGTCCCAAAGAGAATCGAGCTGATTGAGCCCGCAAAGGAATCGGTCGCGTTCCTCGGAAAGTCCGCCGCTCTCGCCGAGCGCGATCATTTTGACGAGATTGTCATACGAGCCACTGACGCTTGCCTTGACCTCGGCGGGATCGGTGCTCTCCGTGAGTCCGTCAAGGCTTGTTTCGAGCAGGGAGATCTGCTCGTCGATCCGACGCAGACGCTTCGCCTGCTCGGCGGTCCCCTCATAGACCGTCGCAAGCGACTGTCCGCGCGCCACCTTGGTGCCGTCCGCGACCGCGTAATCCGACACGCCCGCGTTTCCCGAGGCGTAGAGCACCGTCTCGTCGCGGAACACGTATCCGTCGTAGCTGAGCGTGGTGTGCTCGGTGGTGACCCCCGCCGCAAAGGTCGCGATCTCGCCGTCAAAGAGTCCGATCAGATGGTAGAGCGTATAGACCGCAATCAGCACGCAAACGAGCCCCACGGCAAAGCGGCTTTTTAACATTTTTACAAAACGCTTCATTACGCTCTCCCCTTTCCTATGGTATATTATATATTATTATATCATAAAATTATAGGCTTGAAAAGAGCTTCTCGGCATTTTTTAAAATATTTTCGAAGCCGTCCGACGGCGTCACCGTGAGCGGCTCGGCATAAGGCTTTGCGGAAAACCAAGTGATCTGCCGTTTGGCGTACCGCCGCGTTGCCGTCTTTAAATCCTCCGCCGCTTGGGTCAGCGGAATCCGTCCCTCGCAATAGGGCAGAATTTCCTTATAGCCGATCGCCTGCGCCGCCGTGCGGTTCTTCTCAAACACGCCCTCGCGGCGAAGCTCCTCGGTTTCCTCCACGAGTCCCTCGGAAATCATCTGATCGACACGGCGGTTGATGCGTCCGTAAAGCTGTTCGCGGTCGGTATAGGAGAGAGAGAGCACACGCGCGTCGTAGCGCATCCCCCCTTCACGGGAGCGGCGGTCAAGCTCGCTCTTGGTGACGCCCGCCGTATGGTAGATTTCAAGCGCGCGCAAAACGCGCTTGACGTTATTCGGATGCGTTGCATCGGCACTTGCGGGGTCGACCGAGAGAAGCTCACGCCAGAGCGCGTCCGCGCCCTCTTTTTCGTACCGCGCCCAAAGCTCGGCGCGCAAATTCTCGTCCACCGTGTCGGGCGCGAGGTCGTTTTTACGCAACAGCGCGTCAAGATAAAGCCCCGTGCCGCCGCAAACGATGGGCAGTTTTCCACGGGAGGTAATATCCTCAATGGCACGCGACGCGAGGCTGACGTAATCGGCGCAGGAGAAATCCTCGTCGGGCTCACAAACGTCAATCAGATGATGCCGCACGCGCGAGAGCTCGTCGGGCGTCGGCTTCGCCGTGCCGATATTCATACGGCGGTAGACCTGCATCGAATCGCAGGAAACGATCTCGCCGTCATAGTGTTCCGCCAGCCGAAGCGCAAGCGCACTTTTTCCGCTCGCCGTCGGACCGACAATGGCAAGTATTTTTTCGTTCATATGTGTCCTTTGTTGTTTATTCGATCAGCATCCCTTCACCGTAATGTACGGGATACAAGATAACCGTAGGGGCGTTCTTTGAACGCTCGCGGGCGAACTGTGTTCGCCCCTACCGTCAATTTTTTCTTTTATACGATCAGCATCGCGTCTGCGATTCTGACGCTATATAAGATTTTACCGATTGGTAAGATTGCACAAACCAATCGGTAAGCCTCAAAATAAGTCGCTGTGCGTACCCGTTCGAGCCAAGAACAATATCAGTTGATCTCCGTCTATTTGATATACGAGCAACCAATCCGGTTGAATGTGACATTCTCGATAACCACCGTAATCACCGGTAAGCAAATGGTCACGATATTTTGCTTCAAGTGTTTCACCATTAGCAAGAGCAGTAATAACCTTCTTTATTTTATCAAGATCATATCCGCGCTTTTGTGCAAGCCTCAAATCCTTTTTGAATTGATTGGAAGGAACAATCTCATACTTCACCTAAAATGTCCTCCATCATACTGTCTACGTTGTCATATTTCTTGTACTTCTCGGGAGAACGGAACATTTCCTGCGCTTCTTTCATTGCTTCAAGAGTAATCTTGTTGGGAACTTCTCTGGTAATAGAAAACGGAATTCCACCTTCATAAAGCATTTGACGAAGAAAAATGTTTACAGCGGTAGAAAGATCCATTCCAAGATCGGCAAGCATTACCTGCGCTTTTGCTTTGGTTTCAGCATCAAGGCTGATGTTCGTAGATACTTTAGACATAATATCAACTCCTTTCGATAATAGTATATCATATTATATCCGATTTGTCAACGAATTATGTTGATTTTTTTGCATAAATCGAACATTTGTGCGCATTATATGTTCGATTTTCAACATATAAACATCGCGTCACCGTAATGTACGGGATATATGATTTATGCTTGTAGGGGCGTTCTTTGAACGCCCGCGGGCGAACACAGTTCGCCCCTACCGTCAATTTTTTCTTTTATACGATCAGCATTGCGTCACCGAAGGAGAAGAATCGGTACTCGTCCTTGACGGCAATCTCATACGCTTCCATCACCTTTTCGCGGTTATAGAATGCCGAAACGAGCATCAGAAGCGTGCTCTCGGGCAGATGAAAATTCGTGATCAGCGCGTCAACCGCCTTGAAGCGGTAGCCCGGGTAAATGAAAATCCCCGTGTCACCCGACATCGCGGGAATGGTGCCGTCCTCAAGAGCCACGCTCTCAATCGTGCGGCAAGAGGTAGTTCCCACGCAAATCAGGCGTCCGCCCTTGGCTTTTCGCTCGTTGATCAGGTCGGCACTCTCCTTCGATACCGAGAAAAATTCGGAATGCATCACGTGCTCGTCAATACGATCCGCTTTGACGGGACGGAACGTGCCAAGTCCCACGTGAAGCATCACGGGCGCGATCGCAACTCCCTTTGCCTTGATCTTTTCGAGCAGTTCGGGCGTAAAATGCAGTCCCGCCGTCGGTGCCGCCGCCGAGCCTTCCTCGCGCGCATACACCGTCTGGTAGCGGGCATTGTCCGAAAGCTGTTCGGTAATGTAGGGCGGAAGCGGCATAAGTCCTATGAGATTTAAAACCTCGTAAATGTTTTCGTACTTGTCCTTATCGTAAGTAAAGCGGATAATGCGGTTACCCTCTTCCACAAGGTCGATCACCTCGCCCTGAAGAATTCCGCCACCAAAGACCGAACGCGAGCCAAGACGCGCGCGCTTGCCCGGCTTGACGAGACACTCCCACGTGTCGAGGTCGCGCTGACGGAGCAGAAGCAGCTCGAGCACCGCGTCCTCTCTGCCCTCGACGTGACCGTAAATACGGGCAGGGATGACCTTGGAATCGTTGACGACAAGCACGTCGCCCTCGCGGAGGTAGTCGAGAACGTCATAAAAACGGCGGTGCTCGATCGTACCCGCCGCGCGGTCCAGCACCATCAGACGCGAATGGTCACGCTTCTCTGCGGGGTGCTGAGCAATTCTCTCTTCGGGAAGATCATAATAAAAATCCGCAGTGCGGAGGTCGGTAGGCTTTTTTTCGTTGACGATCATTTTAAAAATCCTTTGCAAAAATATTCAAAAAGTTATTGACAGATGGGAAAAGATATGCTATCATTATTTCAAAGATACATATAATTATGATAGAGGTGCGTTCTATCACCGCGCTCCGTCAAGGCTGCCGAGCCGTTGAGACGCTGTGCGAGGGTAAGACGCCGAAGGCATCGTCCGCGGCGGGACGGTGTGCTGGTCTGCCGATTCACAGTCGGTCGATTGTCATCATCTTTACACAAATTTGATGGAGAGCTATCTGTTTTTTCGTACTGCTTATATTATAGTACAATTACAGCTGGTTTTCAACCGGTTTTTTTATTTTTATATGAAATCTTGCAGTTTTTCCGAAAGAAAGGATCAAAATTATGAGCAAACTCAAGAACACCATTTTTACAGGCGCGGCAACTGCCATCGTCACCCCCTTTAAGCAGGGCAAGATCGACTACGAAAGCTTCGGCAAGATCATTGAGGATCAGATTGCAAACAGCATCGACGCCATCGTTGTGGCAGGCACGACGGGTGAGGCGGCAACGCTGACCCACGAAGAGCACTGCGACTGCGTGCGCTACGTCGTGGAAAAGGTTGCAGGACGCGTTCCCGTCATCGCGGGCACGGGTTCGAACGATACCGCTTATGGCATCGAGCTCTCGCAGTATGCCTGCGAGGTTGGAGCAGACGCACTTCTGCTCGTCACCCCCTACTATAACAAAGCAACCCCCAAGGGACTCATTAAGAGCTTCCTTGAAACGGCAGATAAGACCAACAAGCCGATCATTCTCTACAACGTCCCCTCGCGTACGGGCTGTAATATTCCCCTCTCGGTTTACAAGGAACTTGCAAAGCACGAGAGAATCGTTGCCGTCAAGGAAGCGTCGGGCAACATTAGCGCGATTGCCGAGCTGATCTCCGAGTGCGGCGACAGCTTCGACGTCTATTCGGGCAACGACGACCAGATCGTTCCGATTATGTCGCTCGGCGGTAAGGGCGTCATTTCGGTGCTCTCGAACGTTCTGCCTCGTAAAACGCACGAAATGGTCAAGATGTGCCTGAACAACAACTACCACGGTGCCACCGAGATGCAGCTGCACTATCTGAAGCTGATCAACGCGCTCTTCTGCGAGGTCAACCCCGTTCCCGTCAAGACGGCAATGGCAGAGCTCGGCTGGTGCGACGTCGAAATGCGTCTGCCCCTTTGCGAGATGGACGATGCCAATAAGGCAAAGCTGATCTCGATTATGAAGGACTACGGACTGCTGTAAGGAAATTCCCCTCTCAGTCGCTCCGCGACAGCTCTCCCAAAGGGCGAGCCTTCACTTCTTCGTCATCACGACCGATCAAATCCTCCACCTTCGGGGGAGGTGGCACGCGTAGCGTGACCAAGTTTTTGACAGAAAACTTGTTACGAAGTATGCAGAGGGTTTCTCTTTCTACTTTTTTCAAAAGAAAGGATTTTTCAAATGACAAATATCATTCTCTGCGGCTGTGGCGGACGAATGGGACAGGCGATTGTACGCGCGTGTGAAGCAAGCGGCGATCTTCGTGTCGTCGCGGGCGTTGACGTCAATGCAAACGCGGTCGCTCCCGCTTGCGCGTTTCCCGTTTACACGAGCATCTCGGAATTCCCCGAGCGCGCTGACGTCATCATCGATTTTTCGCATCATACCGCCCTGCCCTCGCTCCTCGACTACGCCGCGAAAACGGGCACGCCCCTCGTGGTCGCCACCACGGGGCATACGGAGGAAGAAACGGCAATGATGAAGAACGCGTCCGAGCAGGTCGCCATCTTCTTCTCGCGCAATATGTCGATCGGCATCAATCTGCTGATCGAGCTTTGCAAGACTGCCTCAAAGACACTCGGTGTGGCATTTGACGTGGAAATCGTCGAAAAGCACCACAATCAGAAGCTCGACGCGCCCAGCGGCACGGCACTGATGATTGCCGAAGCGATCGCCGAAGAGCGAGAAGCCACCGAATTCGTCTACGACCGCCACGCGGTTCGCAAGAAAAGAGAAAGCTCCGAAATCGGCATTCACGCCATCCGCGGCGGAACCATCGTCGGTGAGCACGACGCGATTTTCGCGGGCAAGGACGAAATCGTTACCCTCTCACATACGGCAACCTCGCGCGAGGTTTTTGCCGAGGGAGCGCTCCGCGCCGCCGCTTATCTGGCAGGCAAGGAAGCGGGAATGTACAATATGTCCGACCTCATCCGCGAGCAAGCGTAAACCGAATAGAAAGGGACTTTCGAAAGTCCCTTTTTGTTTTTCCGAGACGGACAGTCCTCGACGACCCGTACCGATGCGGGAGGATAATATCCTCCCCTACGAGTTGGCGGGGCGTTCGGCGCACCGACGATATTTTCACTCTTTTCTCTTGACTTTTTCCAACCGATGGGATATAATATATACCGTAAGTCTTAACTAACCAAAAAGGAATCTTTTATGAAAAAATTTCGATATACCGTCAAGGGAATGAGCTGTGCCGCGTGTGTCGCGCACGTCGAGCGCGCCGCCGCAAAGGTGGTGGGCGAGGACCGTCGAACCGTCAGTCTTTTGACCAACTCACTCACAATCACGCTCCCCGACGACGTCGATGAAAAAGATGAAAAAAAGACCTTTTCCGCCCTCCGCGCCTCGCTCAAAGCGGCAGGCTACGATCTTTTGGACGAAAAAATGGGAGCCGATACCGCAACCAAAGAAGCCAAGAAAGCTCTCCGAACCCTGATCGCTTCTCTCGTACTGACGCTTCTTTTGATGTACGTCGCGATGGGGGAGATGATCGGTCTGCCCGCGCCCGCGATCTTCTCGCGCGATCCTCTGCTGTTCGCGCTTGTGCAGCTCGTACTGACGATTCCCGTCATCGTGCTCAATTTCCGATTCTTCCGCGGTGGCTTTGCGGCACTTGCCCACCGCGCGCCCAATATGGATTCGCTCATTGCCATCGGCTCGTCGGCGTCCCTCGTCTGGGGACTCGTCGCGATCGGTGTGATGGCTTATGCCTTACACACAGGCGACACCGAAACGCTCCACCGCTATCATCACAACCTCTACTTTGAATCCGCCGCGATGATTTTAACGCTGGTCAGCCTCGGAAAAACGCTGGAGGGACGCGCCAAGGAAAAAGCCGCCGACGCGGTAGGAAAGCTCGCGTCGATGATGCCTGCTACGGCAACGGCGGAGCGTGACGGAAAGCTTGTCGAGCTCTCACTCTCCGAGGTCAACGTCGGAGATCTTCTGATCGTTCGTGAGGGCGAAACCGTTCCCGCCGACGGCATTGTCGTAGAGGGCTTCGGCGCGGTCGACGAATCGGCAATCAGCGGAGAGAGCATTCCCGTCGATAAAGAGCTCGGTTCAGCGGTCACAGGCGTTTGTACCCTCGTCAGCGGACACCTGAAAATTCGGGTTACGCACGTCGGAGAGGATACTGCGCTAGCAAGAATTATGACCCTGATTGAGGACGCGTCGGCAACCAAAGCTCCCATCGCGCGCATTGCCGACCGCGTCAGCGCGATTTTCGTACCTGCCGTTCTCGGCATTTCTCTGCTGACAGCGGCACTCTGGCTGATCTTCACCCGCGACGTCACGCGCGCCTTTGAGTGCGCAATTTCGGTGCTGGTCATTTCCTGCCCCTGCGCGCTCGGTCTTGCCACGCCGACCGCCATTACCGTCGGAATTTCCCGCGGTGCAACACTCGGAATTCTCTTCCGCAGTGCCGAAGCTCTCGAGCACCTCGGCGCGGTCGAGCTTCTTCTGACCGATAAAACGGGGACGCTGACCGAAGGTCGCCCGATCCTCACCGATCTGATCCCGACCGACGGCATCTCCGAGAACGAGCTTCTGAGACTTTGCGCCTCGGCAGAGCGCGGCTCGACCCATCCGCTCGCAGGTGCCATTCTTCGTGCCGCAGAGGAACGAAATCTTGCGCTCTCTGCGCCTGAGAACTACGCCTCGTTCGGCGGCAAAGGACTTTCCGCCACCGTCGACGGAATCGTTTGTCTTGTCGGAACCGAGCAGCTTCTCACCGAACAAGCCGTCATACTTTCTCCCGACCTTGCTTCTGTCCTGAAGCAATTTACCGAGCAAGGAAAAACCGCGGTCTGCGTCGCCGCGGACGGTCGTGCCATCGGCGTGCTCGCCCTTGCCGACGAGCCGAGAGAGGACAGTGCCGACGCGATGCGTGAGCTCCAAAGGCTCGGTGTCACCCCCGTGATGCTGACGGGAGATCACGAAAGAGCCGCCCGTCGGATTGCCGACGAGGTAGGAATTGCCCCCGAGCAGGTTCACGCAAGACTTCTCCCCGAAGAAAAAGAACGATTGATTCGCGAATACAAGAACCGCGGACGCTGTGCCATGGTGGGCGACGGCATCAACGACGCTCCCGCACTTGCCGCCGCGGACGTTGGCATTGCCATTGGTGCGGGGACCGAGGTTGCCGTCGACTCGGCGGACGTCGTGCTCACGTCAAGCAATCTTTCGGACGCTGTCACGGCGATCAAGCTTTCCCGTGCAACGATGCGAACCATCAAAGAAAATCTCTTCTGGGCGCTCATTTATAATTCCATTTGTATTCCGCTTGCCGCAGGCGCGCTTACGCCCGTCCTCGGCATTACGCTCACGCCGATGATCGGCTCGGCGGCAATGAGCGTTTCGTCGCTTTGCGTCGTACTCAATTCGCTCCGCCTGCGCCGCGTACGTCTTGGCGAGCATCAATCTACCAAAAAACAAACAACAAAGGAGAATGAAGAAATGTTTGGAACAACGAAAACCGTGACCTTTACGGTCGAAGGAATGATGTGCCCGAAATGTCAGGAGCACGTAGAAAACGCACTCTTTTCAGTCAAAGGAACGAAATCCGTGATGGTGAACCTTGAAACGAAAAACGTTTCGGTCCTTGCCAAAGCATCGGTTTCAGAGGACGACCTCAAGGCTGCCGTGATTGCCGCAGGCTACAAGATCGGCTGAACGATTCGCGCAACCGATCCTTCCTACGCATCCCCCCAAAAAAGCCGTAATTTTTTGATCGGCGGAGGCGGAGGAGGGGCTGTAAAGCGGACGCTTTTTGAAAAAAAGCGTCCGCTTGTTTTTGCTTTGGCATTGGAAATGCCAAAGCCTCCTCCTCTTGAAAAAAGAAATCTCTATCTTTTTCTCTTTCTCTTTCTCTTTCTCTTTCTCTTTCTCTATCTCTATCTATATCTCTATCTATATCTCTTTCTATATCTCTTTCTATATCGGCTTTTTTGGGTTTTGTTGGGTTTCTCTTTCAGAGCTCACCTTGCATGATCCGCTCCACACGATCTTGATAATACTGATATATTTGTTCGATCCTCTGCTTCTTGACCTCCTTACTTGCATCACTGTTTTCTATTGCTTTGATGGTTCTGATCGCTTCGATTGCTTCGGCATCGACCTTTTCTCTGCGCAACCGCGCTTCTTCCGATTCGTCCATTTCGTCCGTTTCGTCCTCTTCGTCCTCTTCGTTGAAAACAGGATTTTTTCTCGGTCTGCCGCCTTTCTTGCCGTTTTCGCGATTTCGGAGGCATCGCTCCTCGTAACGCACAGCATCACGGTCGAGCGTATTGCGAACAACGTCGAAGGCAACGTCGACCTTGCCCTCCAAGGGAACGCTGACCTCTCCCGTACCGTGATATTCGAACACGGCGGTGATCCAAAGTCCCCTTTCTTCCAGATTCAGTCGCATGAGGGTAGAATAAAAATCTTGGTAAAGCACAAAGCTCTTTTTGTTTTCTTTCATTTTGTTTTTCTCCTTTCTGTCTTTCGACACCCTCATTATAACACACCCCTCCCGTCTCAAACAGTATCATTCAGTCTCAGTTAGTCTCAACTTTTGAAAAAATATTTTCTTTTTCTCTTGATTTTTCTTGTTTCATCTGTTATAATACGTACTGAAAAAATTTGACCTTTGAGGTTTTTATGAATCATATTCATCGCCATCCCCTGCCGCACCATCATCACCGTTTGGGCGAGCTTCTTCATACCGCGATCGATCACACCGTTGCCTTTGTACGCAAGAATATCGTGATGTGTATCGCGCTTCTTGCCGCCTCCGTGACCTCGATTCTCGTGCCGCCCGACGCCGCTTACCTCGGCTATTTCGACGTCAAAACGCTCACCTGCCTTTTCTGCGTCCTCGCCGTCGTCTGCGCGCTCAAGAACGTCAACTTTTTCTATCTCCTTGCGAGAAAAGTCGTAGAGCTTTGCGGAAACTCGCGAATGAGCGTGCTGGTTTTGGTCTATATTACCTTTATCGGCTCGATGCTCATCGCCAACGATATGGCTCTTCTGACCTTCCTACCGCTCGGCTACCTCGTCCTCTCGACCACGGGCAAGGAAAAATATATGGCGTTTACCTTTATTATGCAGAACATTGCCGCCAATCTCGGCGGAATGCTCACGCCCTTCGGCAATCCGCAAAACCTCTATCTCTATTCAAAGTATGAAATCCCCACGGGCGAGTTTATGGCAATTATGCTCCCGCCCTTCCTGCTTTCGGTCGCGCTGATTACCGTGTGCTGTCTGATGTTCGTCAAGTCCGAGCCACTCTCGCTTCCGCAGGAAAAAGCCGAATTCCACCCCAAAAAGACGGCAATCTACCTCCTTCTCTTCGCGCTCTCGATTGCCATCGTCTTCCGCGGAATTCCCTATTTTATCGGACTTCTCGTGATCCCCGCGGTACTGCTCGTAATGGACCGCAAGGCTCTTCGTATGGTCGACTATCCCCTGCTTCTGACCTTTGTATTTTTCTTTATCTTCGCGGGAAATATGGCACGCATCGACGCGGTGCGCTCGCTCTTCTCAACGCTTCTTGACAAGAGCACGCTCCTCTTCGGCACGCTGTCCTGCCAAATCATCAGCAACGTTCCCTCGGCAATTCTGCTCTCGCAGTTCACCGACAACTACCGCGATCTGCTCGTTGCCGTGAATATCGGCGGCGCGGGCACGCTGATCGCGTCGCTGGCAAGCCTCATTACCTTCCGCGAATACGTCAAGCACAACCCGAAGAAGACGCTCTCCTACGTGGCACTCTTCTCGGCATTCAACTTTGGATTTCTGGCAATTCTTACCGCCTTTATGATGATATTCTTTTAACCAATTTTTTGAAAGGAGCTTTCTACAATGAATCTTCCCATTCAGAACACCCAGGATATGACCGCCCTCTTCCGCCTCGGCTACGGTCTGTACGTTGTCACCTGCCACGACGGAAAAAAGGACAACGGTCTGATTGTCAACACGGTGATGCAGGTCACCGACTCGCCCAAGAGAGTCGCCGTTGCCATCAACAAGGCGAACTACTCGCACGACGTCATCCAAGCCTCGGGCAAGATGTGCGTCAACTGCCTTGATACGAGTGCCCCCTTCTCTGTCTTCGAGCACTTCGGTTTTCAGAGCGGACGCGACGTCAACAAATTTGAGGACTGCGACCCCTACCGCACCGAAAGCAATCTCGTCATTCTCCCCAAGTACACAAATGCCTACCTCTCGCTGACCGTGGCACAGTACGTTGACCTCGGCACGCACGGAATGTTTATTTGCGACGTCGCCGAAGCAGGCGTGCTCTCGGACAAGGAAAGCATGACCTACGCCTACTATCACGCAAACGTCAAGCCTAAGCCTCAGCCCAAGGAAGAGCAGAAAAAAGGCTGGGTCTGCAAAATCTGCGGCTACGTCTATGAGGGCGATCCCCTGCCCGCCGATTTCGTCTGCCCTTGGTGTAAGCACGGCGCAGAAGATTTTGAACCGTTGAAGTAAGTTTGGGGGGGGAGTATGTTACTTTTTCTTTCGGGAAAGAAAAAGTAACCAAAAAGAAAGCGACACAATTTTTTGGATTGTGTCGCCTTTTTCTTTGTGCAGATTTCGGCTTTCTAAGGAACAAAGCCGTGGACACTACGTACCACGGCTTTGAGATGCGATTTTATTAAAATTATTTTTGTGTTAAGTTTTTTGAATTCTTAAAACTTTTTTTCAAAAAAGTTTTAAGTGGGGTGCGGGGCTAGCCCCGCAAAACCGCGTCCCCGCGTCCCCGCGTCCCCGCGTCCTTATTTTTCAATCGCTGCAACAAATGCGTTAAGGTCGGCGGCACCGAGGCAAGCCGAGCCTGCGACGAGGACGTCGGCACCGTTTTCTTTACAGATCTCGGCGGTCACGAGGTCAACGCCGCCGTCCACCTCGAGGTGGCAGGTGGGATTTACGCGGTCGAGCATCGCGCGGAGCTCTTTGACTTTCGGCATCATATCCGCCATAAATTTCTGTCCGCCAAAGCCGGGCTCGACCGTCATGACGAGCACGAGGTCGCACTTCTCAAGATAGGGCTCGATCGCGGAAGCGGGGGTCTTGGGCTTGATGACAAGTCCCGCCTTGACACCCTTGGCACGGATCATATCAAGTGCCTTTTCGGTGTTCTCGGGTGTGTCTGCCTCCACGTGAATGGTCAGGTAGTCCGCACCCGAATCGCAGAATTTTTCGACGTAGCGAATCGGACGGTCGATCATCAGGTGAACGTCGAGCACGCACTCGGTTGCTTTTCTGAGTGCCGCCACCGTCGAATAGCCGAACGAAAAGTTCGGAACAAAGGTTCCATCCATCACATCGACGTGAAACCATTTCGCGCCCGCCTCTTCGAGACGCTTCAAGTCGCGTCCGAAGTTCATCGGATCGGCGGAAAGAAGAGAGGGAGAAAGAATTTTCATTGAGATACCTCCGAATTACATACAGTCCCGCATCGTCTTGCCCTTGCCGCAGAGCTTTTCAAAGTCGCGGACAAAGGCGGTGACGGCTTCGTTGACCGAAGAGTTTTTGATCAGATTTTCAAAGATTTCGGGGGAAACGGTGACGGCACCGATGCCGTACGCGCACATTTCCTGCACCTGATAGGAGTTCTTAAAGCTGGCGGCAAGAATCTTCGTATGACAGCTCTTGTCGCGCAAAATATCCTGCATCATCTTGGTGTGCTCAACGCCATTGGCACCCAGGTTGTCGATGCGGTTGACGTAGGGAGCGGCATAATCTGCACCTGCCTTGGCGGCAAGCCACGCCTGAAGCGGCGTATAAATCGAGGTTGCGGTAATCTTTACGCCCTCCTTGGAGAGAACCTGCATTGCTTTCAGTCCCTCGGGAATGGTGGGAATCTTGATATAGGTGCTCTTACCGAGGTGCTTCTGCATAATATGCGCCTCTTCGATCATATCGTCGGCAGTCAGCGAGATGACCTGCGCGTGCAGTTCTGCTTCCTCACCGATGATCGAGCGGATTTCACCGAGAACCTCATAAGGATTTCTCTTTGCCTTGGCAAGAATCGAGGGGTTGGTGGTTACACCGTCCACGGGATAAAATTCCAGAATTTTTTTGATTTTTTCAACGTTTGCGTCATCAATCAGCAGTTTCATTTTGTAGCCTCACTTAGTTTTTATTGGTTAGAATTTCGATTTTCGCGTCGCGTCGGCAAACGAGCGAGAAGCCCGTACGTCCGATCTTCGCGGTATCGGCAAGAATCAGCACGCGAGAAGCGCGCTGGATCATCAGGCGGTCAATGATCGCCTCCTCGGCGTGGCAGGTGGTAATTTCACCCGCCTCACTCACACCGTCCACCGAAAGCACAGCGACGTCCGCGCCGAAGCGAGCCATCTGCTCCTGCGCGTTTTCCCCGAAGGTGAATTGCGAATGTGCGTTGATCATTCCGCCGAGCAGAATGACGTGAAAGGTGGGAATCTCGCCCAGCTCGGTCGCAATCCGAAGCGAGTTGGTCACGATTTTGAGTTCCTTTTTGTCACAAAGCGCTTGGGCAAACAGCTCGGCGGTACTTCCCGAATTGATAAAGAGCGTATCTCCGTCGCGGATTTCACTTGCGGCGCGAAGTGCGATTTCCTTCTTCTGCTCCAGACGGTCGATCAGCGTAATCAACTTGGCTTGCTCGGTAGGATTCGGAACCGCGCCGCCCGTCATACGGATCAGCTTTCCCTCCTCGGCAAGAATATCCAAATCGTTGCGAATCGTTACGGGAGAGGTCCCGAAGCGGGTACAAAGGTCGGAAATGTAAACCTTGCCCTCACTGCGGAGCAGATGCAGGATTTCGTCTCTGCGTCGGTCAATTTTTGCTCGTCCGATTCCCGCGCTCATCTCAGACACCCTTGCCGCCCGTCAGGCGATCGCCGACGGCACCGCCCGGATGAATGACGGCGAACTGTTCCTTTTGATAGTCGGTTTCCTCAATGAGAGCGGTCTGCAGCACGTGGAAGATCATGCAAAGCGCGGTCGTCGAGGTCGTTCCCTGCATATTGTACTTGTCGGTCTCGCGGTTGACGTACTGCTTGAGCACCACGTCTGCGCCCTTGGCAAGAGGAGAGTCGAGGTTCTCGGTGATGGTGATGACCTTGACGCCCTTGGCGTGGCAGATATCAAGAATGGGGAAAAGCTCCTTCGTCGAGCCTCCGCGCGAAGCGAAGACCATCACGTCACCCTCCTGCAAAAAGCCCGTCGCACCGTGAATTGCCTCGGCGGGGGAAATGAAGCGTGCGGGACGCTCGATGCAACACATCAAGTGACAGAAGTGCTGGCAGGCAATGCCCGAATGTCCGCAGCCGGCGGCACCGATGCGGGTGGCATTGGCAAGAAGCCTGACCGCCTCGGAATACGCATTTTCGTCAAAGTGATTTTTCATCTCGGCAAGGCATTCCGCCTCGATGTCATACGCCGCGCGAGCGGCAGTAAGTGCAGCGTTACTCAGCATAAAAATTCTCCTTATTATTGTTAAAATTTTACCGTATCATTATAACACAGTTTTTCTCTGATTGCAAGAGATTTTTGCAAAAGAAAATTATTTTTTTTCTTTTTGCAAAGAAATCCTCCCAAAGCCGTTTCTTTTTTCGGAAATCGTTCGTTTTTTTCGCAAAAAGCTATTGACGAACGGCGGAAAATACTGTATAATGAGGGGTAGAAAATTATGAAAGAAAGAGGTTGTTTTTTTATGAACCAAAAAGCAGTAAAGCTCCCCTTCTTTGAGATCGGACCGAAGTCTTATCTTTACGGTGATGACATCCTTGATTTGGCACTTGCCGCAGATGCCGCTTCCGAGAAGTACGGTGTGGATATCATCTTCACCACGCCCGTGGTAGACATTCGCCGCGTCAGAGAAGCAACCAAGCATATTCACGTTTTTGCCCCCCACATGGATCCCATCGTTCCCGGCAGAGGTCTTGCCGACATTCTTCCCGAGTCGCTCGTTGCCGCAGGTGCGGACGGCGTAATGCTCAACCATGTGGAGAAGCCCGTGACCTTTGAAGTACTCGCTGAGACGATCAAGAGAGCGAACGAGGTAGGACTTACCACCATCGTTTGTGCCGATTCGATGGCAGATGCCGCAAAGATCGCAACCCTCGCACCCGATATCATCGTTGCAGAGCCCTCCGAGCTGATCGGAACGGGTGTCAGCGTTGGTCCGGAGTACGTAGAGGCTGCCACCAAGTCGGTCAAGGAGGTCAATCCCGACATTCTCGTGCTGACTGCCGCAGGCATTTCGAACGGCGAGGACGTATATAACACCATCATCGCAGGTGCCGACGCTACGGGATCTTCCTCGGGCGTTGCTAAGGCTGCGGACAGAGCCGCAATGGTAGACGAGATGATCGCCGCAGTCCGCAAGGCTTGGGACGAGCGTCACGCAAAGTAAGTTAAAAAATAAAAAACATATAAGGAGAAAAAACTATGGAATTCAAGGTTTTTCAAAAAGAAATCGAACTCCAGTCCAGAGGCTGGATCCCCACCTTCCACGACATTAAGAAGGAGATCCTCGAGATCGTTGCCGCATCGGGCGTAAAGAACGGAACCGTTGCCGTCGTTTCTCACCACACCACCTGCTCTGTGATGGTTCAGGAGTGCTCGCACGATATCGACTCGTTCGACCTCGAGTTTTTGCAGCACGACCTTCTCGACATCATGAGAAAGATGATCCCCGACTTTGCTGAGGAGCATCAGTACCGTCATCCCGGTCCGATCCACGCTCAGTTCGGCAGATACGTCAACGAGCCCGGTGACTATTCGTCGATGAACACCGACGGTCACCTCCGTTCTGTCTTCTTCGGCAGAAGTGAGACGCTGACCATCAAGGACGGCAACCTCGACCTTGGACAGTTCGCTCACATCTACTTCATCGACTGGGACCACGTCATTGCACGCCGCAGACAGGTTAACGTAACCATTATGGGTACGACCGAGGACGTTGAGGACCGTAAGTTCAACGGCGGCGAGGTCATCAACACCCGTCGTAAGTTCACGGCAGAAGAGAAGGCATACGACGTACACTACGATCTCCAGCTCAACGCAAGAGACCCCGAGTTCAAGGCGTAAGCTACAGAAAAGCCACGGAAAGCAATTTCCGTGGCTTTTGTTGTAAATTTACGGGTAGCAAGTAATGCGTATGTGTTATATATCCTGCACCGTTTTCATATAATTAATATGTGATATTTGCAAAGGAAAAGGCAGATGGGAAAAGGCTTGGCGCGCTTTTTTGCTGTTTCTTGCAGATTTGCGAGAATTTCAGGCACAAAATGCCAAAAACGGTAAAACGAAAATTGTATAAAAATCACAAAAATGAATTCCTTTTCAGATTATTATTGACATTTCTAACAATCAGTGATATAATCAAACTACCGAAAGAACAAGGTTCTTTTCAACGATACGAAAGCTTTTGTTAAGCGAAAAAATTCAGAAAGGAAACAATTTTATGAAAGCAAAATTTAGTATCAAAAAAACATTATCGATGATCGTGGTTCTTGTGATGCTTTTGACGATGATTCCCGCGGGAATGATCTCGGCAAGCGCAGCAGCTACGTTCGACCTCTCGGGTTACGATACTGCAACCGAGTACGTAATCACGAACGCAGAGGACTGGGCAGTAATCGCTGCAGCTACCGATAAAGACTTTGCCGGCAAAACAGTAAAGCTCGGTGCTGACATTGACGCCGCAGGCGCAGCGCTTGCTACTCTGTTTGACAGCTTTGCAGGAACGTTTGACGGTCAGGGTCACTCCGTTTCGAACGCAACTGTAGCAGGAAACGCCTTGATCGCTGACATCCTCGTAGGCGGCGCAACCGTTAAGAACGTTAAGTTTGTAAACATTGACGTTACCGGAACGGATAGCGCAGGCTTGATCGCAGGAAAGTTCAGTCCCAAGAGTGAGGGCGAAACGACGAAGATCTCTAAGGTTAACATTGATGAGAACAGCTCCGTTACCGCAACCGGTAAGAATGCAGGTGGATTCTTTGGTGTGATTCCTAACGTAGGAAACTACAAGCTCGTTGTTGAAAAGGTTTTGGTCAAGGTAGCCGTTACGGGAAGTGTTTCCGGTGGCTTGTTCGGTAAAGAAGAAGGCAACCGAAGCCATACCAGTGCTTTTGTTAATATCTCCAATTCCGTAATCGCTCCCTCTTCGGCAGCAACCTCAGGTATCTTCGGTTATTTTGGCGGCGGTAAGGTTAACAATCCTCCCATTGAAACCTCTTCTATGATCACGTTGAAGAATGTAGCGGTTGATGCTACGAACTGTACGACTGCTTTGTACGGAAACTGCTTTAACCACTCCACTACGGCAGAAGGCGTATCGGTAACGAAGGATCAGCTTTTCGGTACGATTTCCGGATATGCAAATGCATTCAATACCGTACATTCCGCACGTAACAACACAATCACTGCTCTCGCAGCGATCGCTGAGAACGTTCCTACGTTGGTTTCCGCAGGCACGATTTCGTTCCTTGCAAACTACGATGCAGATGGCTTTATTAGCGGATTCCTTCCTGCTGATGTTGCAATTGCATTTGGTAACGTAGACGTAGCTCTGAAGAATCTGGCAGATGTAGACGCGAAGAATGCTGAAGACCTCGCTGCAGCGATCGAAACGCTCAATGCTGCAATCGCAGAGGCAGAGGCAGCAATCGCAGCAGCAGAGGAAGCTGCAACGGCTGCTGATGAGGCATTGAAGGCTGAGCTTGCTGCTGCAATGGCTGCGGCAAACACTGAAATTGCTAAGGCTATGGAAGCGATTGCTGAGGAGCTCGATGCTGTAAAGGCTGAGCTCGAAGCAGCGAACAAGGCAATTGAAGATCTGAAGGCTGAAGACAAGGCTCTTGCTGATGCTAACGCTGCTCAGGATGCAGCTGTAGAGGATGCTGAGGCTGCAGCAAAGGCTGCAAATACGCTTGCTTTGACCGGCACGATTATCGGCGGTGTTTCTCTTGTACTTGTTATTGCATTGGCAGTACTCGTACTTCTTCGCCGTAAAAAAGCATAAGTTTTAGAATTTCTTGGCTCCCGACCTTAATGGTCGGGAGCTTCGTTGTATAATAATAAAAAAGGCACTATCTCTAGTCCCTTATCTTGTGCCGTTTTCTTTTGGGTACCTTTTCTTTTTCAAAAAACATTGCATAATAATAAGAAAGGGACTATAATAAGTCCCTTTTTTGTGCCGTTTTCTTTTGGGTACCTTTTCTTTTTCAAAAAACATTGCATAATAATAAGAAAGGGACTATAATAAGTCCCTTTTTTGTGCCGTTTTCTTTTGGGTACCTTTTCTTTTTCAAAA
>JAZRLS010000032.1:0-83918 GCA_045646945.1 Eubacteriales bacterium
TAGAATTTCCTCCAAAATTACCACACCGCGGTCATAGTGCTCGACCACCTTGCGGAATTCTTCAAGCTCAATATCGAATTTCGTCCAGCTATCAAGCTTGGCGGGACGCGTTTTGTAGTTCGGTTCGATGATCTTGTTTCCGCCAAAGTGCGCGTAGAAGGGAGAGGGGATTTTAATATTGGCATTCTCAAAGAGAATAAAGGGATAGGCAGGACCCATACGGAACGGACCGTTCTGATCGGAGTTGGTCGAAATGAGGTGCGTAATACCCTCACTCCATTCCTTATAGGCATCGCAAACCGTGTTTGCGGATTCTGCCGTAAAGTCGCGCGCGGCAATGCGGTGGAGTACCTCGTCAAGATCGACCTCGGGCGTGTGGAATGCCCACTTCGCGAGATCCGAAATGAACGAGGGGGTAAAGCCGAAGTGGTGGGAATCCATCGTTCCGCAAAGACCAACTTCCTTGTTTGCCTTCAGCATTCCCTTGTAACGCTTGATCCACTGATAGGGAGCGGGAACGTAGGGAATGACACCGAGGTCCCAGGTGCGTCCTGCGGTGTTGGTCATCGAATAGAGCTTCAAGCCGCGGTTCTTTGCAAAGACCGACTCGGTCGAGAAATACGTACCGGGGCCCTCGAAGAAGAGCGTGTAGTCGGTCGTCTTGTTCGTAACGCCGCCAATCTCAAGGAAGGTGCACATCTCGAAGGTTGCTTGCAGAGTGATATCGAGAGGCAGATTCTTGACCAGTGCCTCACGATACTCGGGCTCAACAGCGCCCCAGTTATACGACCAGAAGACGATGTCGGCATCGGGCTTGCGCTTGAAGATGATCTTCTTGATCAGATTCAGCCAATCGGGATAGTCGTAGCAGGGCCACCAACCGGGATTGACACCTTCTTTGATGCGCTTGCCGTTCTCGTCCACGTTGTCCCGACGGCGGATGCCCGTAGTGTGCGGGTCCTTACTCGGGAATTCGCAGGACTCACCAACGAAGATGATGCCGCGGAAGTAGGGGCAACGGTCAAAGAGGCGACCGTAAAGGTTTTCGTAAAACTCCTCAGCACCGGGATCGTCGGGGTGAAGGCGGTTGGCGTGATAGCTGTACGCATAAACGTCAACACCCCAAGCCGCAGCTCGGCAGCAGAGATCGTTGAAATCCTGATAACCGTGGGGGGTATCGTCTACGTCGTTGACGAAGAGCAGAAGCGAGGTAATGCCCGAATGTGCTACGTGGCGAAGATATTCCTCGGGGAACATATCAAGTCCGTAGCCCGAATGGATCATACGGGGATTGAAGAGCGAGGTGCGGGTAATGTCCTGACGGTCGATCACGGGCGCTTCGTCGAGGTTCATCAGGTCCTCAACAAAGTAACCTGCCTGCGCCGCATCGCGCGTTGTCTTACCGCAAAGGGTGATCTTAGCGTCGGTGACAATCAGACGGTAGGCGTTCTCGGGCAGAGAAGCGTCGGTCGTGTAAACGATTTGCTTGCCCGAAGCCTCATCCGCAAACATCACACGGGGGGAAACTCCCATCGAGGTGAAGAAATAATCCTCAAGGTCGCGGCAGGCATTTTTCAGTACAGCGTCAGCATCGCGGGGAATCGTGATCGTCCACGAGGAGTCGATCTCAATCTGATTTTCGGTCGGCTTTTTTGCGGGATCGCGACGGTTCGGGATGTGTACGATCGCCATACGCTGACGGAATTCGTAGTTCAGTTCCTTTTTCATAAAAGTCCTCCAAACAAAAGTAAAAAATTTGGAAAAATCCATTGTTTGTTCGAGGTTATTTTATCATAGATTGTAAGCTTTGTCAATCGTTTTTGGACTTTTGTTATTTTTCGGCGTTTTAACTAATTTTGACTTAATTTTTTCAGTAAATAAAGTAAAAAAGAGATGTATTTACACGCTCTTGATGGTAGGGAGAGGCGTCCTCGACTGTCCGTTACAAAAGATTAACACCTAAAAAAACGGGAGGCAGATAGCCTCCCCTACAAAGATACAATCAAAATTCGTAGGGGAGGATATGATCCTCCCGCTATTTTGTTTTCGGGTAGAACGGACAGTCGCGGATGCCTGTCCTTACCATCTTTTTTAAAATTTTATTTCTCGTAATACGAGGGGAGCTCCTTCTCGATCACGTCATGGAGCAGCGCGAGCTTCCATTCGATGTGCTCGCGGTCGGACATATATTCCATCGAGGGCTCGTAGCCGAGCATCGAGTCGAATTCAACCAGCGGAATACAGTTCTTTGCGTTGATTTCCTCTTGGCGGCAGATCTCGATCATCTCGTCGACAAGGCGGTTTCTCTCCTCGCCGTGCGTGTCAAGCAAACGCTGCTTGCGTTTGACGAATTCCTTGACGCCCACCGTCGTTCTCGCCGTGTTGGCAATAAAGCGTCCAAGTGCTACAATGCGCTCTGCATTCTCTCTCTTGCGCTCGGGCAGGGTCGGCAGAATTTCTTCAAGGATCGCAACGCCGCGGTCGTAGTGCTCAACCACCTTGCGGAATTCGGCAAGCTCAATATCGAATTTCGTCCAATTCAAGAGCTTGGCAGGGCGGGTCTTGTAATTCGGCTCCACGATCTTGTTTCCGCCAAAGTGCGCGTAGAAGGGAGAGGGAATCTTGATATTTTCGTTTTCAAACAGAACGTAGGGGTAAGCAGGGCCCATACGGAACGGGCCGTTCTGGTCGGAATTGGTTGAGATCAGGTGCGTAATACCTTCACTCCATTCGTTGTAAGCTTCACAAACGCGGTCGGCAGACTCGGCAGTAAAGTCACGTGCGGCAAGACGGTGAAGAACGCCGTCAAGATCGACGTTCGGCGTATAGAACGCCCACTTGGCAAGATCCGAAATGAACGAGGGCGTAAAGCCGTAGTGGTGACCGTCCATCGTTCCGCAAAGACCGTACTCCTTGTTCGCTTTCAGCATTCCCTCATAGCGGCGCATCCACTGATAGGGCGCTGGAACGTAGGGAATGACACCGATATCCCAGGTGCGTCCTGCGGTGTTGGTCATAGAGTAGAGCTTCAGACCGCTATCTCTGGCAAAGATTGCTTCGGTCGAGAAGTACATACCGGGACCTTCAAAGAAGAGGGTGTAGTCGGTCGTGAAGTGGAGCGTACCGCCGCGCTCAAGGTAGGTGCACATTTCATAGGTTGCCTGAAGCGTGATGTCCTTCGGAATTGCCTGAACGAGCTGTTGACGGAAGTTTGCCCAGACCTTGCCCCAGTTGTAGGTCCAGAAGACGATATCGGCGTCGGGACGGCGCTTGTAGATGATCTTTTTGACCATATTCAGCCACTGCGGATAGTCGGTGCAGGGCCACCAACCGGGCGAGATGCCCGAGACGAGCGGCTTGCCGTCGGGACCGCGGTTTTCAGGACGAATGATTCCCGTGGTGTGACGGTCCTTACTCGGGAATTCGCAGGACTCGCCAACGAAAATAATTCCCTTGAAATAAGGACAGCGGTCAAAGAGTTTGCCGTAAAGATTTTCGTAAAATTCCTCGGCATCGGGATCATCGGGGTGACGGCGGTTGACAAGATAGCTGTACGCATACACGTCAAGTCCCCAAGCCGCGGCACGGGTGCAAAGATCGTTGAAATCCTCATAGCCGTGCGGCGTGATATCAACGTCCTTGACAAAGACGAGCAGGGCACTGATGCCTGCGTGCGCTACGTGGCGGAGATATTCCTCGGGGAACATATCAAGTCCGTAGCCCGAATGGACCATACGGGGATTGAAGAGCGAGGTACGGGTGATGTCCTGACGGTCGAGCACGGGTGCTTCGTCGAGGTTCATCAAATCCTCAATAAAGTATCCCGCCTGCGCGGCAAAACGGCTGTTCTGACCGCAAAGGGTGACTTTGTCGTCGGTGACGGTCAAACGGTAGGAATATTCGGGGAGAGACGGGTCGATTGCGTAGACAATCTGCTTACCGCTTGCCTCGTCCTCGTACATCACGCGAACCGAAATTCCCATCGATTCGGAAAAATAATCCTCAAGATCGCGGCAGGCGTTGCGCAAAACGACGTCGGCATCGCGCGGCATCGTGATCGTCCAAGAGGAATTGAATTCGATCTGATTTTCGGTCGGCTTCTTCTCGTAATCGCGGCGACCTGCCGCGTGCACAATCGCCAATCTCTGACGGAACTGATAGTTTAATTCTTTCATAAATATGCTCCTATCATTTTCTTTGAATTCTTTGAGGTCATTGTACCATACTTTTCACGCCTTGTCAATCATAAATTGAGTGATAAGAGGTATCACTTTTGAATTGCAAGAGAGGAATGTTGCTTGTTTTTTTCGGTGAAAGTAAATAACGCTGACGGAGCTCCGTCAGCGTTATCTTTTATTTCACAACGTTTTTCAGAATTGCCGAAAGATGCTCGGCAACCATCTTATGACCGTCGCGCAGAGGGTGAAGCGGCTCGGGCTCGATCCAACCCGTGGAGTCGATAAAGAGTACGTCGTCGCCCTTGCGCTCGTTGTATTCGGCAATGAATGTGCCGAGTGCCTCGTGATGCGCGCCGCAAAAGGCAGAGAGTGAGATGATCTTCGCATGCGGATTGAGCTTGCGAACAGTGTCAAGAAGCTCGCCGTATGCCGCTACGTAGTCGGCAGCCTCTTTTCTGCGGTCATTCGCACCGTGATTGATCAATACGAAATTCGGCTCGGGACGCGAGATCGGCGATCCATCAAAGTTGTAAGGATATGCCTCGGGCGCGGGAGGAACTTGTCCGTTGCCGCCGCGAAGAACACCGACTGCACCGTATCCCATTACGATCGGACGGAGATTCAGTGCTTCGGCAGTCAGCCAAGCGTAGGTCGCACAAGCATCGTCCTGGTAGACGCGGTTGTAGCTCTCGGCAGGGAAGAGATTGTCGCTGCCTCCCGCAAAATCAACATCGATTAAAACGCCCTCGGTAATCGAGTCTCCGACAAATTCAATCGTCTTTCGGGGGTCAGCGGGAAGTGGGACGGGAGTGTCGGTATCAATACCGACAAAAGAGATCTTATTTTGCAGCGGGGCACACCAGCGGCGGTGAACCTCGGTCGAGCTCTTGAAAATGATGCGGCAGATATGTATGCCGTCGGTGGGAGCGACAATGCGAAGATAACGGTCAATCACGCTTTCCACGCGCGCACCGCCGTCTACTTCCATCCAAAGATGCAGACGGGGATCGGCATTGTTTCCCTCAATATCAAAGATGGCAAGTGCCATTCTTCCCGCAAAGGAGAACTCAATGTAAGAACCCGTGTTGGTTGTCTGCGCGTATCGCGCATCGGTGACGTCCCAACGCCCCGTCAGACGGATGGAGTCGTGGGAATAGGAAACTCTCATTGCCTCAGACCTCGTAGCCAAGCGTTCTCATATAGGAGAGAATCACGTCAACCGACTTTTCAAAGCCAATCTCCGTGGTATTGATGCAGAGGTCATAGTTGGCAACGTCTGACCAAGTGCCGCCGGTGTAGTACTTGTAGTAGTTGGCGCGCGCCTTGTCGATTTCCTCAATGCGCTTTGCCGCCTGCTTGGGAGAGACACCGTAAATATCCATCACGTTTTCAATGCAGGTTGCTTTGTCGGCATAAACGTAGAGGCGCACCGTGTTGGGATGATCCTTGAGAATAAAGTCGCCGCAACGGCCGATGATGATGCAATTCTGTTTTTCGGCAAGCGAACGGATGATCTTCGCCTGATAGTTGAAGAGATTGTCGTTCGAAACAAATTCATCGCTGTCGGGCGGGATGACGTCTTCACCGAGGTTTCCGCTGTATTTTTTGAAAAGGTTGGTCTTGACGCGCTCGTCCGCTTTTCCGAAGAGCTCGATATTGATGCCGCTTTCCTCCGATGCCAGACGGATCAGATCGTTGTCGTAATAGTCAACGTCCAGACGCTGTGCCAAAAGGCGACCGATGGTTTTACCGCCGCTACCGAAACCGCGCGCGATCGTAATGACGAAATTTTTCATAAGAAATTCTCCTTTGGTTGGAAATATAAAAAATATAGAAAACAGGGAAAATATTCGCTCAGATTTATTGTATCACAAAAATCACGATTTGTCAAAGAAAAAAAGCGTTTTTTTGGATTTTTTCGGTTGACAGAAAAGAATAAAAATGATACAATAGAAAAAATGATGACAAAGGGAGGATGAAAAGATGGCAGAGATCTGTGAGGAGGTTCGTATTCGCATCAAATCGGTGCGCTACGAGGTAGAGGCATCTCTGTTTTCGGAAGAGAACGACGATCTCTTTTCTCGGAGAAAAGAGGAGCAGACTCCCGAGCCCGAAACAATCGAGATTCATTCGGTGGGGAGCCTTGTCGAAAAGGACGGTCGCGTAGAGCTTTCGTACGACGAAACCGAGGTGACGGGAATGGAAGGCTCGCGTACGGCGGTATCCTTTCCGACCGAATCGGTGGGCGTGGTCAGTATGATCCGCGAGGGGGCGGTGTCGACGGTGCTCATTTTCGAGGAGGGCAAACGCCATCATTGCGTCTATCATACGCCGATTATGCCGTTTGAGGTCTGCGTGCATACGCTGAAGGTCGATAACCGACTGAGTGAGGACGGAGTGTTACACCTCGATTATGTCGTGGAAATTCGCGGCGCGCAAGCCGAGAGAACCAAATTCAAAATGGAGATTTTAAAATAATATTTCACGAAGAACGGTTCTTTTTTTCTCAAATACCTTGACAAGTCAAGAAATGCGTGATATAATCAATCTACCAATCAAATATCAATGCAGAGATTTGGAGATGCACAAAGAAAAGACGAAAGCAATTTTCGTTTTTTTGTGTGCGTCTTTTTTCTTTCCGTTGAATGAATTGAATCAATTTTAAGGAGAAACATTATGTTGAAACTGTACGATTTGAGCATCGAGTATCAGAAGAACTGTGCGCTCGTTCCCATCAAGGGGGCACGCTTCGGTTGGAAGCTTTCCTCGGACAAGAACGACACCTATCAGAAGAGCTTCTGCCTTTCGGTCGCCTCCGAAGACAAGGAGATCTTTTCGTCGGGAATCTGCGAGAGTGCCGAGAGCTTTCACCTGACCTTTGACGAGCTCACGCTCCCCTACGGAGCAGAGTGCACGCTGACCGTATCGGTCACCGATACGCACGGCGAGACGGCAGAGGCGAAGATGAATTTTTCCACCGAGGTGGATCCCGCGATCTGGGAGAAGGCAGAGTGGATTCGCCCCGCACAGTATATTGACGGTGCAAGTCCCTATCTTCGCACCAAATTCACCGCGAAGAAAGTGGCAAAGGCAATGCTGTATGCCTGTGGTCTCGGTTATGCGTACTACTATATCAACGGTGAAAACGTCACCGATGCGCTGATCGATCCTCCGCAGAGTAACTACCGCGAGCTCGTTTTTTACCGCCGCTTTGACGTTACCTCTTTCTTGCGTGAGGGAAAGAACGCCCTCACCGCACAGCTCGGTCAGGGATTCTACGCACAGAACCGCGCGTGGACAAAATACAATCCGCGCTATGGACAGGAGTGCCTGATTGCCGCGCTTGTGTTGACCTATGCCGACGGAACAACCGAAACGATTACCACCAATACCGAGAAGTGGACGGCAAAGTACAGCCCCATTATCATCAACAACGTCTATGCGGGCGAGGTCTACGACGCACGCTTTGAAACCGAGGATTACGCACTTCCCGAGGGAGACGAGTGCGGTTGGGGACGCGTGGTTGTGGACGAAGCACCCAAGGGCGAGCTGAAACCCACCAATATTCCCCCCGTACGCGTGATTCGTGAAATTCCCGCCAAGTCCATTAAGCCCTCGAACGGCATCAAGGACGGCACGTGGGTCGTGGATATCGGCGAGAATATGGCAGGTATTGCCGAGTTCAAATTCCCCAAAGCACCCGCAGGAACGACCTTCGTGCTCCGCTATGCAGAGACGGTCGACGAGCTCGGAAAGAACGACTACCGCTCGGCAGGCACTTACGCAAATCAGCTGCTTCAGCAGGATATTTATATTGCCAAGGGAACGGGCGAGGTCGAGACGTTCCGCCCCAAGTTCACCTACCACGGCTTCCGCTACGTCGAGATCACGGGTATCAATGACCTGACGAAAGGCTACGGAAAGATTCCGAGCCACGAGATCGTCACGGCATACGCAATGTCGACCGACTTTGAAATGACGGCAGAGTTCCGCACCTCGCATGCCGATCTGCAGAAATTCTGGAACGTCATTGATAATACCTTCCGTTCGAACTATCACGGTCTGCCCACCGACTGTCCTACGCGTGAGCGCTGCGGTTGGATGGGTGACGCACAGGTCAACTGTAACGTCGGACTTGTCAACTATGATACGGCAACCTGCTACGAAAAGTACTATACCGATATCATCACCTCGAAGCTCCACAACGGCTTCGTCACGAATATCGCGCCCGGTATGCGAACCAACTACCACTGCTATCCCGACTACGGCGCATCTCTCGTGGTCATTCCGTACTACCTCTTCAAATACTACGGCGACCTGACCCCCGCAAAGACCTATCTGCCCCACCTCAAGGAGTGGATCGAGGAATGCATCGGTCGATCGAAGGATCTAATCATCGACGAAGGTCTTGGTGACTGGGATCCCCCCGTACCCGAGGGAAGCCCCAGAAGAATGCCCCCGAAGCATTCGGCAACCTTTACCTTCTTTGAGGTGACGAGAATGCTCTCCGAGATTTGTCGTGCGCTTGGCGACGACAGTGCCGAGAAGTACGAAGCATTGGCTGCTGACATCAAGAAGACGATTCTCGCAAACTTCTACGATGCTGAAAAGCATACCTACGGCTATTGGGCATCCAACGGTGCCGCACTTCACCTCGGACTTTATCCCGACGGGGAAAAGGAGCTGCTCAGAAGAAGCACCGTAAAACAGATCGCAGACGACAAGTACGCGATGTGCACGGGACTTTACGGCAATAAGTACCTGCCTTGGGCACTCTTTGAGAATGACGAGGCCGATACCTTCCTCAAGTATGCCTTCAACCGTGATGCGGCAAGCTACGGACGAATCTTTGACCTCGGTGCAACGACGATCTGGGAAGAGCTCGATCAGGGCGCACACAATAGCTTCGAAACCTACGTGCTCTCTTATAACCACGTCATGCACGGTAACTTCGCGTTCGCGATCTGCGAGAGCCTTGCGGGTATGACCCCCACGAAGGCAGGATTCGCAGAATTTGCGTTCCGCCCCTCGAAGACCGAAGAACTCAAGGACTTCAAGGCATCGCTCGAAACCGTTTCGGGTAAGATTGAGGTTGAGTACGACGGAAAGGGATACACGCTGACCGTTCCCGCGAACACCACCTGTACGCTCCCCGACGGACGTAAGGTCGGCTCGGGTGTTTATAGAATCTAAATAAAAAAGCTTCTGTGGAATTCCACAGAAGCTTTTTTACACCCTCGGTACGCATACGAAACAACTCTCTCAAACCTGTAGGGACAGGCGTCCTCGACTGTCCTTTACAAAGAATTAGCACTTGGTCAGAATGGACAGTCGGGGACGCCTGTCCCTACAATCGTTTGTATGCGTTTGTATGAATTTTGTGATTGGTACGTGTGTATATTACGCAAAATATTCGAGTGCGCGGCGGTAGCCCTCAAAGCCGAGACCGCAGACCGTTTTCTTGGCAACCATCGAAACGTAGGAGAATTTGCGGAATTCCTCACGAGCTTGGACGTCCGAAAGATGCACCTCGACGGTGGGAATACCAACCGCCTTCAGCGCGTCGAGAATGGCAACGCTTGTGTGCGTGTAAGCGGCGGGATTGATTACGATGCCCTCGTAAACGCCGTATGCCGCCTGAATTACGTCAACGATCTCGCCCTCGTGGTTCGATTGAAAGAGCGTGACGGTGTGACCGAGCTCTGCGGCAGAGGAACGGATGTAGTCCTCAAGCGCGCGGAAATCCTGCTTGCCGTAAATATCGGGCTCGCGAATACCGAGCATGTTCAGATTTGGTCCGTTGATGACTAAAAGCTTCATAATAAATCCTTTCCTTTGTAAAATTCGGAGAGTGCCAAACGAATCACTTCCGCTGTGTGTTCGGGAACTTCGGTGCTGTCGACGCACAGATCGGCAAATCGCTCGTAAGAAGATTTACGCGCCATATAAAGAGCCTCGGGAGAGGTCTTTTGCGAGAGCGGACGACCGCCGGTCACCAGCTTTGAGAGCTCGCGACGCAGATAAACAATGATGCCGTTCTGATGTAAAGGACGGTAATTCTCCTCGCGCGTGACAACACCGCCGCCGCAAGCAATCACCGCGCCACTTTCTTTGCCAAGCGACAGAATCACCTCGTGTTCCATTTCGCGGAAACGATTCTCACCGAGCGTTGTAATGGCGTCGGCAGGAGTGATGCCGTGCATCGAGGTAAATTCGTCGTCCGCATCGTAAAAGGGGCGACAAAGTGTTTCTGCCAAAAGCTTTCCCACCGTGCTTTTTCCGCACGAGGGCATTCCAATGAGAATGACGTTCTTGGTTTTTTGCGTGATGTCGCGGACAATGCGCTCGATTGCGCCATCTTCGGCAACCTCCCCCGTGAAATATTCAAATGCCTTGATTGCCTGTGCCACGAGCATCGGGAGCCCGCCGACGGCAGGAATCCCACGCGCCTCGGCATCCAGAATCAGTGCCGTTCGCGCGGGGTTGTAAATCACGTCAAGCACCCCACAGCAATGGGGAAAGAGCGAAAGATCGACGGGGCTGTCCCCGTTTTTGGGGTACATACCCACGGGGGTTGTGTTGACGATGATCTCAGCGTCAGCGTGACGGTCGAGATTCCCATAGTTGTTTTCAAGACTTCGACCGATCACTACCACCTCGCGTGCACCGCGGTCGCGAAGCACCGCTTGTACGGTGCTCGAAGCGCCGCCACTGCCAAGCACCAACGCTTTTTTGCCGAGTACAGCAATTTCGGAGAGCGACAGCATCGTCTCAAAGCCGAAATAGTCGGTGTTGTAACCGTCAAGGCTTCCGTCCGCGCGGCGCACCACCGTGTTGACCGCACCGATCGCCTCGGCTTCGGGCGAGATTCGGTCGAGAAAGGGAATGACCGCCTTTTTGTAGGGAATGGTGACGTTGAATGCGTCGTAGCCGCCCTCTTTGAGAAAGGCTTCTACCTCCTCGGGCGCGCGCTCGACGAGATCGTACGTATAATCACAAAGAGAAGCGTGAATCCTTGGAGAAAAGCTATGCCCGAGATGTTCTCCGAGAAGACCGCAACGCAGGGAAGAAAATCCCGACCTCATCATATCACCTCGGAATAAGAGCCGAGATAGAAAAATTCGTCACATTCCTGCTCCAATTCTGAAAGAAGCCGTGCGAGCTTGTCCGAATACACCGAGGCCTCGAGATCAAAATAGAACATAAATTCGAAATCACGGTCGGGAATCGGACGGGATTCCAGCTTCAGAAGGTTGATGCCAAGCGCATTGAAGCGAGAGAGAATTCGGTAAAGCGCACCGGGCTTATGCGGAGTAACGACCATCAGACTCGTACGGTCGGCACCGGGATAAATCTCGGTATTGTTTGTGATACAGATAAACCGAGTGTGGTTGTTTCCGTTGTTTTGCACTGAAGAGGCGAGGATTGAAAGACCGTATTGCGTCGCACAGGAGCGAGAAGAAAGAGACGCAACGTCGCGGCGAGGAGATTCGGCAACCATCTGCGCCGCTTTCGCCGTGTTTTCCACACGCGTAATTTTTACGTTCGGACCGAGCGAGGCAAGGAACGCCGAGCACTGATTGATCGCCTGCTCGTGAGAATAAATTTCGCGGATCTCCGAGAGCTTCACACCCTCTTTTGCCAAAAGATTGTGATCGATTTTGATGCGTACCGTGCGAACAATGCGGAAATTTCGGTCGATCATCAGGTCGTACACCTGCTTAACCGAGCCCGCCGTGCTGTTTTCAATGGGAAGAACACCGTAGCGACACATTCCCGCTTCAATGGCGTCAAATACCTTTTCCCAGTTCGAGAAAAAGAGAATGTTCGGCGCACGGAACAGCTTTTCGGTGGCAATTTGCGAATAGGCACCCTCCACACCCTGACAAGCGACGAGCGCGCGTTCGGGAAAGAGCTTGGGGGTATTGTCAAGCGCATCCGTGATCTCTTGATAGAGGGCGGAACGCTTTTCCAACTTTTGATATTGATAAGAGCGGGAAAGATCGAGAATGGAGGCATACAGCGTGCGCGTATATGCTTCAAATTCTTCTCCCGAGAGCTCTGAGATCTTTTCGAGGAGCGCACGTTCTCTCGACGGATCAAGCACAGGTAAGTCGTGCTCACGTTTATATTCGGCAACCTCTGCCGAGAGATTCATTCGACGAAGAAAAAGATCAACCAGTTCGCGGTCAACCGTGTCAATTTGTTCGCGTAATTCGTTCAGTTCCATAAATTTTGTCCTTTATTTTTGTCTTTTCGGCTTGTGAAAGCCAAGAAATAGCATCAGAAGAATGAGTGCGGGGAAAATGATCGAGATCAAAAAAGAAACTTTCAGATTGTTTCCAAACGCTTCGGCAATCCACCCCGCCGCAGTGGGGCCGACAAGACAGCCGATATCCCCCGCGAGCGCAAGATAAGCAAACATTTTTACACCGCCAAAGGTGATTCTCGACGCGGCAAGACTGTACGTTCCGGGCCAAAGAATGCCCACCGCAAGTCCGCAAAGCGCACATCCAATGAGCGCGACGATCGGAAGCGGAGAGAGTGCGGTCAGGAGAAAACAGAAGATACAGAGTACCGAGGAGTAGGCGATCATCGAAAAAAGCTTGATTCGACCGCCCGAGAATGCGTAACCCACGCGAGCAAGTCCCATCAGAATGGCAAACAGGAACGGACCGAGCAGGTCGCCAAGTGCCTTGGACACGCCAAGCCCCGATTCGGCAAAGCTGGATGCCCACTGACCCATCGCTTGCTCTGCCGCGCCTGCGCAAAACATAATGATAAAAAAGATCCAAAAGATGCTCGAACGCAGAAGAGAAGCGTCTCCCTTGACGTCGTCCTGTTGCAAGTGGGAAAGATCGTAGATCGGAACAAAGCAAAAGGCAATCGCACCGACCAACGGAATCAGCGCCCAAAGGCAGGAGAGAATCCGCCAATGCTCAATGCCAACGAGGGCAAAAAAGAGAGTGGAAAGGAGCACCACGCCTGCAAGTCCCCAGCTGTAAAACGAATGCAAAAGGCTCATCGCAGAGCTCTTTTCTTCGGTGGGACACGCTTCGACAATCGGACTGACGAGCACCTCCACAATCCCGCCGCCAATCGCGGCAAACATCACCGAGAGCACAAGTCCAAGGTAGGGAGAAGGCAATATCTCGGGAAGCCACGCAAAGCCGGTCATACCGAGGACGGCGCAAAGATGCGCGATCACGACGGTCACACGCGGATTGACCTTGTCGGAAAATTTCACCCCGAGCAGATCGCACGAAAGCTGTGTCAGAAAGCTGATAGCGATCAGAAGACTGATCTTTCCGAGCGAGATGTCGTAGGTGTTCTCAAAGGTAAGAAAGAGCAGAGGGGCAAAATTAATCGTAATGGCTTGCGTCAGATAGCCGACGTAGGCGGCTCTGACGGTGTGCCGAGCAGTAAGTTTCATAAAAACCTTCCGTGTAAAAATTAGAAAGTAATATCGTTGTCATCCAAAAGAAGATCAAAGAGCGCGATTGCCGCGACGGCTTCCACCACGGGAATCGCACGCGGAACGATGCAGGGATCGTGTCTACCCTTGATCGCAAGACGCGTCGGTTGCATCGTCACCATATCCACGCTGTCTTGCTCGAGGGCAATCGAGGGCGTTGGCTTGATCGCGACACGGAAAACGAGGGGCATTCCCGTCGTCATACCGCCAAGAATTCCGCCCGCGCGGTTGGTTTTGGTCACAATGCGACCGCCGTCAATGGCAAATGCGTCGTTGTTTTGCGAGCCGCGAAGCGTCGCGCATTCAAATCCGTTGCCGAATTCCACTCCCTTGACGGCGGGAATGCCAAACAGAATTTGAGAGAGACGGTTTTCCACGCCGTCGAACATATGCTCCCCAAGTCCCGCGGGAAGCCCCACGGCGGCACATTCGATCACACCGCCGATCGAGTCACCCTCCGATCGAACCTCTTCGATCAGTGTACGCATCTTCTCTCCCGTCGGTTCGTTCAGTACGGGAAATTCTGTGCGTTCGGAGAGCAAAGAAAGCTCTTTTTCGGAAACCGTCACAAGATCAAAGCGATCGTCCGAAATGCCACCGATCGAAGCAATATGCGCGCCGATGCGAATGCCGCGCGCGGCAAGTGCCTGCAAGCAGATGCCGCCGACGATACAAAGCGGAGCGGTCAGACGACCCGAAAAATGTCCGCCGCCGCGAAGATCGACCGCCTCGCCGTACTTCATACGTGCCGCAAAATCGGCGTGCGAGGGGCGGGGAACAAAGGTCGTTGCGTCGTAATCGGAGGAACGTTGATTCGTGTTTCGAATGACGGCACGCAATTGCTCGCCGTTGAGCGTGTAGCGACCGTCTGCCTCGTCCACTCCCGCAAGAAAGATCGGCTCGTCGGCTTCCTTTCTCGGTGTGGAATAGGAATTCTGCCCGGGCGCACGACGCTTCATCAAAGCAAGAAGCTCCGCGAGGTCAAAGGAAAGTCCTGCGGGAAACCCGTCGGCAATCACGCCGATTTCGGGATCGTGGGAGCCGCCAAAGACGGTGATATTGATATTTTTACCGTAACTTGTTGACATCATACAGCCTTTCAGAGCTGAATTACAGCTCGCAAATATTCATTCCAAGCGATTTCATATCGCGCCAAAAATCAGGATAGGATTTGCTCACGGCATCCGCGCCGTCGAGCAGGATCGGCGAGGTGCAAACGAGCGACGCCACCGCGGCACTCATGGCAATGCGGTGATCGCGCGCGGCAGATACCGCTCCGCCACGAAGGGAGCCGACGCCATCAATCACAAGTCCGTCCGCCGTTTCTTGGATCTTCGCACCGAGAGAAGAGAGCAGAGCCGCCGTCGTTTGCAGACGGTCACTCTCTTTCAGCCGAAGCCGCGAAGCATTGCAGATCACAGTTCTTCCGCTTGCTACCGAAGCAACGACGGCGAGGACGGGGACGAGGTCGGGAATTTGCGACGCGTCGATCGTAATACCGTGGAACGGTGCGGGCGAGACGGTAATCGCACCGTCTTTTTCCGTGACGTTCGCACCAAAGCGGGCAAGAAGATCGACAATGGCGCGGTCGCCTTGATACGAGTTCGCAAGAAGCCCCGTCACAGTGACGGCTTCCTTGCCGACAGCACCCATACAAAGCGGGAATGCGGCATTCGACCAATCTCCCTCGACGACCGCACGTTTGGGAGAGCGCAATCCACGATTCGGCAAGACCGAAAATTCGTTGTCTGTTTGATCGATGACAGCACCAAACTGTCGCAGTGCATCGACGGTCAGTGCAAGATAGGGCTTGGATTCGAGTGCCCCATCGATATGAATGACACCACCCTTGCCCGAGACGGCAAGAGCAAATAAGAGTCCGCTGATAAACTGAGAAGAAACGCTACCAGAGATCGTGAAATCGGTTGTTTGTAAAACACCGCGACAAACCAGCGGATTACTTCCAATGTCGGAAAATACAATGCCGCCGCGTTCCAGCTCCTCGCGGAGCGGAGAGAGCGGACGATCGGGAAGTCTGCCTGCCATCACAAACGAAGCGTCAGCACCGAGCATACAAGTCAGTGGCACTAAAAAGCGCAAGGTTGATCCGCTTTCACCACAGTCGAGGTGTGCGTTTTTTTGCAATTCAAGAATCGGAGATACACGATAAAATGGAGCATCCCGCACAATCTTCGCGCCAAGCGACGAAAGACAGCGAACGGTTGCCGAAATATCTTCGTTAATCTCGTCACAGCGGATTACCGTGTCGCCATCGGCAAAGGCGGCACAGATCAAAAGTCGGTGAGCCACCGATTTCGAGGCGATGGCGGGCAGAGTACCCGATACCGACGAGGGGGAGATCGAAAGCTTCATTTGGTAAGTCCTTTCTCGAAAAGGTCGGTCATCTCAGAGATCGAAACGCGATAGAGCCTGCTGTCTCCGATGCCAAAGGGAAGCACGAAGGTCACCGTATCTCCCATTCGCTTTTTGTCTGCCAAAGCAATCTTGACAAGCTCTTCGGCAGAAAAGGGACATTCGGTGGGAAGTCCCAGCGAGGAAAGAAGCGCAATCAGGGAGCTGAGATCTTCTTCGGGACAGAGTCCGAGACGTACGGCGGCGCGTGTCGCCATCACGAGTCCTATCGCAACGGCACTGCCGTGGGAAATCTGCAACTCGGAGCACGCTTCAATCGCGTGTCCAAACGTGTGTCCGAGATTGAGAAGCTGTCGATTGCCGCGATCAAATTCATCGGATTCGACAATCTTTGCCTTGTGAGCCACACAGCGCGCGATGATGTCTTCTATCTTCGCCCGAACGTCGCCCGACAAATCGTCAAAGAGCGCGCGGTCGCCGATGACACCGTATTTGACCACCTCGGCACAGCCGTCGGAGAAAATCTCAGGCGGGAGCGTGTCGAGCGTTGCGGTGTCGCAGAGAACGAGCGAGGGTTGATGAAATGCCCCCGCCAAATTTTTTCCTGCGCGAAGATCGACGCCCGTCTTTCCGCCCACCGAGGAATCCACGGCGGCAAGAAGCGTCGTCGGAATCTGAACAAAGCGAATTCCACGAAGATAGGTCGCCGCCGCGAAGCCGCAAAGGTCACCCACCACACCGCCGCCGAGCGCGACGAGTGCATCCGAACGGGTAAAGCGGTGCTCTGCCAGAAATTCCCAAAGAGAAACGAGCACCTCGGTGTTCTTCGAGGATTCCCCGTGTGGGAAAACGAAGCTCTCGACTGAAAAGCCTGCTTCTTCAAGAGAAGCTTTTGCCGTATTCAGATAAAGAGATGCCACTGTATCGTCCGAAACGATACACAGACGGCAAATACCGAGTGCCTCCTTGCAATAGGTGCCTGCTTCGGACAAAAGCCGATTACCGATGACGATCTCGTAGGCACGAGACGCGTTGATTGTCAATTTTTTCATAAAAAATCCTTTATCTATCCTATGTTATCCGTCAATTTCTTCCTTGGCAAGTCGACCGTCGCGAAGCAGGGAACGAAGCGTTTCGGCATCGCCTTGGTCAATCGCGTCACGGTATTCGCACAAGGAGTGAATGATCGTATTCAGTTCAAAAATCAGCGGATCCTTGTTTTCCAAAAACAGATCGCACCACATTTGTTCATTGAGCCACGCTACCCGCGTCAGATCCTTGTAGCTGCCTGCCGAAAATCCCTTGTGCTCCTTCGCGGTGGGACTTTTGACGTAGGCATTGGAAACAACGTGCGCAAGCTGTGAGGTAAAGGCGATCACGCGATCGTGGCTTTCCGCGTCGGTTACCGAAAATTTTCCAAAGCCTGCGGGTGCGAGCAGAGCTCGGATCGAATCCAAAAACGCCATATCGTCGCAGATCGGGGGAACGAGTACCATGGGCGCACCCTTGAAAAGCGTGGCTTTGGCGTGTTTGATTCCCGAATATTGCGTGCCTGCCATCGGGTGTCCGCCCACAAAGGTAAATCCGTGTTTCTTGGCAAGCGCAAAGCCGCAATCGCAGATCTGCTTTTTCGTGCCGCAAAGATCGATTACGACCGTCGTTTTGGCAATGGTATCTGCGATGCTTTGCAGGTATTCTATGGCGGTGTGGGGATAGAGCGCAATCAAAATCAGATCGCACTCGGGGATGTTTTTTTCATCGAGAATCCCGTCGCAGATTCCAGCGAGCGTGCAGTAGCCGAGCGTCGGCGCGTGTGTGTCAAATCCGAGGACGGTGTGTCCCGCTGCCTTGTAGGCTTTTGCCATCGAGCCGCCAATCAGTCCAAGTCCGCAAATTCCAACCGTCATTGTTTGCTTCCTCCGAGTGCCGAAAGCACTTGACGAACCGATGCCGTCACGTCGGCAAACGCCTCGGGCGTCAGCGATTGCGCACCGTCGCACAGCGCGTGCGCGGGATCGTTGTGTACTTCAATCATCAAGCCGTCAGCACCGCATGCCGCCGCGGCAAGCGCCATCGGCTTGACAAGACGAGCCACGCCCGTCGCATGTGAGGGATCGACGATCACGGGAAGATGAGAGAGCTCGTGTAAGAGCGGCACGGCGGAAAGATCGAGCGTGTTCCTCGTGTAGGTCTCAAAGGTGCGAATGCCGCGTTCGCACAGAATGACGTTCTCATTGCCACCCGCCATAATGTATTCGGCGGACATCAGAAGCTCCTTTAAGGTGTTGGCAAGACCGCGCTTGAGCAGAATGGGCTTTTGCGTTCTGCCAAGCTCCTTGAGTAATTCAAAGTTCTGCATATTGCGCGCGCCCACCTGAATCACGTCCACCTCTTCAAAGAGGGGAAGGTGGTTGGCGTTCATAATTTCTGTGACAATGGGGAGTCCCGTTTCCTTTTTCGCTTCGATCAGAAGCTCAATGCCGTCGGCTTTGAGTCCCTGAAAATCATACGGCGAGGTGCGCGGCTTGAACGCGCCGCCGCGAAGCATCGTCGCCCCCGCCGCCTTCACGGCACGGGCAATCTCCATCACCTGTTCCTCACTCTCGACCGAGCAAGGTCCCGCCATCACTGCGAAAATATCTCCTCCCACCGAGGTGTTTCCGACCGAAATGATACTGTCATCGGGGTGAAATTTGCGGTTGGCACTCTTAAAGGGCTCGCTGATGCGCTTGACCGATTCTACAATGTCAAGGCTCTCAAGAAGCTCTGCGTCGATTTTGGAGGTGTCTCCCACAAGTCCCACGACGGTGTGCAGACTGCCTCGGGAGAGATGAACCTCAAGTCCTTGTAACTGAATCCACGAGGAAAGATTTTCAATTTGTTGGTCGGTAGTACCCGGCTTTAATACGGCGATCATAAAAAATTCTCCTTTAAAACTATGAATTTTCCGTGTCAGCAAAGTAGCAAAGGGAACACCCACAGAAAAAATGAAGCCTTTGCGGTGTTTTTCACCGGAAAGGCTTCATGAATTTTTATGAAATCGAAAAATCGATTGGATAAAATCAATTGAAACGAAAATCCGCAACAAAAAGCACCTTTATTTTTTCGACTGCGTAAAGCAATAAAAATAAAGGTAATAAAATTTGTTAGCGAAAGAACGGTTCATTGCCTTTTCTCCTTTGTTTTCGTTACGTTTAGTTTAGCACGCTAAAGCCTTTTTGTCAAGTATTTTTTGCAAAAAAATTACGCTCACGGAAAAATTTTTTCCGTGAGCGTATGAAAATCGATTATTCGGTGGTGTAGTTGTCGAAATAACCCTGAATGAAGACGATCGGCGTACCCTTGTCACCCGAACCCGAGGTCAGGTCGCAAAGCGAACCGATCAGGTCGGTCAACTGACGGGGCGTCGTACCCTCGGAAGCCATCTGGCCGACGAGGTTGCCGTCCTTTTCCTGAATCTTTGCCTTGATAGCGGCTTTCAGCTCGTCACCCGAAAGATCGCCGAACTCGTTGTCGGCAAGATACTTCAGCTTGAGCTCGTTGGGCGTACCCTCAAGACCTGCAGTGTAAGCGGGTGCTACGACCGGGTCCGCAAGCTCCCAAATCTTTCCAATGGGATCCTTGAACGCACCGTCGCCGTAAACCATGACCTCAATGCGCTTGCCCGTTGCTTCAAACAGCTTTGCCTGAATGGCGTCAACCACAACCTGACAGTCGCGGGGGAAGAGTTTTACTTGATCCTCGGTCGCCTTGTTCGAGCCAAGCAGACCGTAATTGGCATTGTAACCGCTTCCGTTCACGGGAGCGTTCAGAATTTCGTCAAGTCCGAGCACGATCTCGGCACCCGAAGCCTTGAGAATTCTCTTGGTGCGGATTCTCGAGTGAATATCACAGCAGAGCACGTTCTTCGTGTAGCCCAGAATTGCCTTCGGGTTGTTCGCGAAAACGATCTCAACGTCAGCACCGCACTCACGGATCAGCGACTCGTAGTATTCCACGTAGTCCACACCCGTAAATCTGTGCTTCTCGTAGCCGAAGAGCTCACGGTATTTTTCCAGCGTCAGTACGTCGCAGTAGGGGTTGACACCCTTCTCGTCGACCGCGTCAAGACTGATCAGGTGGTTTCCAACCTCGTCCGAGGGATAGGAAAGCATCAGAACAACCTTCTTAACACCCTTCGCAATACCGCGCAGACAAATTGCAAAGCGGTTGCGGCTCAGAATGGGGAAGATCACGCCGACCGTAGCGTCCGCGCCGAACTTTGCCTTGACGTCAGCGGCAATATCGTCTACCGATGCGTAGTTACCCTGCGCACGTGCGACGATTGCCTCGGTCATAGCAACGATATCTCTGTCGTGGAACTCAAATTTTGCATCCTTCGATGCTTCAAGAACACATTCGGTAACGATATCAACGATATTGTCGCCGCTCTTGATGATGGGCGCTCTTACGCCGCGCGATACGGTTCCAATCATACGACTCATAATCATAAACTCCTTATAGTACGAATAGCATACGGCAAAAAACGCCATACGACATTATATTATATCATAGTATTACAAAAAATTCAAGATGATTTTTCAAATTTTTTTAAAAAATGAAAATCAAAGCAGGGAGGAAAGAAGCTCCTCGTAAGGCTTTGCCGACAGATAGGCAGGCGGTACGTCAAAGACCGTCTTGCAGCCCACCGCGCCCTCACGAGCCATGCGAGCGAGCGCACGCGCATAGGCAACGATCACCGAAGCGGTAAATTCGGGGTTTGAATCAAGCTTCAAGGAATACTCGATCACGTGCGAATGCTCGAGATTCTTGCCCGTCTTGCCCGTGCGAATCACAAATCCGCCGTGCGGAATGCCTGAATGATCGCGTTTGAGCTCGTCAAGCGAGATGAAATGCACCACCGTGTCATAGTCGGCAAAATAGTTGGGCATCTCGCAGATCTCGCGCTCAATGCGAGCAAGGTCAGCACCCTCCTCGGCAACCACAAAGCACTCGCGCAAATGTTTCTCGCGCGTCGAAAGCTCGGGGCACGAGCCGCTACGAACGGCGGAGAGTGCTTCCTCCTTCGGAATGGTATATTGCTTTGCGTCAACAACGCCCGCAATGCGGCGAATGGCGTCCGAGTGACCTTGGCTTACTCCCTTGCCCCAAAAGGTATAGTCGCGCCCGTCGGGCAGAATCGCGCCCGCAAGAAGACGGTTGAGGGAGAACATGCCGGGATCCCAACCGACCGAAATCATCGCGGCATTGCCACCCTCGCGCGCGGCGGCGTCAACCGAGGCAAAGTGCTCGGGGATTTTTGCGTGCGTGTCGAAGGAGTCGATGACGCAGAAATGCTTCGCGAGAGCAGGCGTCTGCACGGGAAGATCGGTGGCAGAACCACCGCAGAGAATCAAAACGTCGATTTTTCCGACGTAAGAGAGAATATCGTTTGCCGAAACAACGGGAACGCCTGTCGTACCGATGGTAAGCGACGAGGGATCGCGTCGTGTGAAAACAGCGACGAGCGAGAGATCGGAATTTTGAGCGATCGCACATTCAATGCCGCGACCGAGATTTCCGTAACCGTAGATACCAATGCGAATAGCCATAAAATCCTGCCTTTCCAAAAGCCAAAAAATAACACGGTATAGTATATCATATTTTTTTCTCATTTGCAAGAATTTTAAAAATATTTTTCTCTTTTTTTAATTTTCGTTCAATTTCTTTCATTTTATATATTATAAGAAACGGCGGGGGCGTTCAGGGCACGGTCTTCATTTTCGTTCGTAGGGGCGAACCAAGTTCGCCCCTACGGTTGGTGAAAATTCATGCCCTTGCGCGTTCTCAGCACGCCCGTCGCACACCGCGCTTACTCTTCGATCAAAATCACCAACTTTTTTATTGCTTTTTGTGCAAAACATAAAAAAATATATTTATATCGATATTTGTCTTGACAATTTCGTCAAAATGTGATAATCTTTATAATAAGGTAGAATGTACTAGTAGTACGTCCTATCGGAATTCCGCTGTTTGGGGGCGGAATTTCCACAAAAATTTCGAAAAAAATTATTGAAAGGAATATAATCATTATGAAAACAAGAACCCAAAAGCTAATTTCCCTTGTTTTGGTGCTCATGATGCTTGTCTCGATGGTTCCTATGGGAATCTTTACGGCAAGTGCAGCAACCACTCATTCCATCGGCTCTGCTGCGGATTGGAATGCTTTGGCAGACGCAGGCACCATCGCCTCCGGCGATACGGTCAACTTGACCGCAGACATTGACTTCTCGACGGTAGGAGGAGAGGCAAAAACCCTTGTTCAGGCTACTACCGAAACCGCGCTGACCTTCAACGGAGGTGGCTTTGCGATTAAGAACGCAACGGCTACTGCTCCTCTGATTGCAGCAAATCTTACCAAAGCTAAAGTTAGTGACGTAACCTTTGAGAAGATTACGGTAACGGCAGAGGGCGACGTTGCTCTCGTTACAGCCAAGCTGAGCGGTAACTCGGCAGACCACACCTTTACGAACATTAAAGTTGTTGACTGTGATATTACCTCGACGACGGGTAAGGCAGCAGCAATCGCGGCTGCTCAGGAATACGGTACTGCCGGTTCTAATGATAAGTCTATTTTTACGGCAACCAACGTAACCGTCGATGCAGACACCACGATTACGGCAAAGACCTATGCCGCAGGTGTTCTGGCACACGCTTCGGGTATAACGAACAGTGCTCAGAATTTCACGAACGTTTATGTCGCTGCTACTATTACTTCGACCTACGCTTTCACCGCGGGAACAGCTGCGAAAGATGAAGTTGCGGTTGGCGGCATTGCCGGCTTTATAAAGGCAGGTCCTGGCGGTGCCCGTGAAGTTACGTTAAGTTTTAATACGTGTGCTATGGTTGGATCCTTGAAGCTGACAAATGCGACCGAAGCAAACCACGGTGCGATCGGCGGTTTGTTCGGTAAGATCAAGGGCAATATGACTAATCCTAACGCCGTCGATAAGCTTACTGTGAGCAAGGTTCTGATCGATCTCAAAGCTTTTGACAACGTAGCTACTCAAACGGCAACCCTTGGTACGGTAGATACTCTCGCTACTTATGGCTTTCTCTTGATACTCGATACTGCTTATATTGACAATGCTCCGACCACGGATATCTATGACGTTGCAGGAAAAATGTATCTTGGTACGAGCGATGCCGGAAATCTGGCAGAGACCCTGAACGCGAGAGAGGTTGATGACTTAGGAGAAGCAGAGGCGGTATTTGCCAACGGCTTCCTTACCGGATTTGAAGCTTCGATTAATCCTGCAACCTGTCCTCATGAAGAATATTGGGGTGAGTTTACAACTATCGTTGAAGCAAATAGACTTGAACCCGGTTCGAAAACGAGAACTTGTAGCAGATGCCTTACGGTAGAGACTCAAGTGATTCCCAAAGAGGAAGGCGAACCTACCATCGCTGACTACTTGGCATGCTACGATATGGCAAAGTATCCGACCTTCACCATTAATTCGAAAGAAGATTGGAATGCGATTGCAACTTCGGGTAAGAACTTCAATGGCAAGACCATCGTGCTTGGCACGAACATTGATTTCGGTGGTGCAACGGCGCCCACGCTCGTTCCCGCAGGACTTGGTGCATCGACGGTGAACTTTAACGGTAATGGATATTCGATCCAGAACGTTGGTTCGGAAGAAACTCCTCAGACGGCTCCTCTGATCGCGGGTAGCCTGACTGGTGTAAAAGGAACGAATCCTACCGCAGCAAATTCTCTTGCTTTTTCGAGCGAAATTACAGGTGCGAACTACATCAAGAACGTGATTTTTGAGAACATCAAGATGAAAGCAGAGGGTGACGTTGCTTTGGTTGCTCTGACTGTAACCGGTGACTCTTGTGACCGTGTGTTTGAGAATATCACGGTAAAAAAATGTGAACTTACGTCGACGGCAGGGGATGCTTCGGCCCTCTTTATCACGCACGAGCGTGGTACTGGTGGTTCTTGGAACAGATCGATTCTTTCGATTTCTAAGGTAACCTTGGATGCAGATACTACAATCACCGCTTACGATTGCGTAGCCGGTCTTGTGAATAATGCGATTGCAGGAAACACGAATACCGTATATTCGTTTGCGAATATCTATATGGCTGCTACGCTGAAATCAACGTATGTATACGATGCCGAGCACTCGGGTACCGATAAAGGTATGGTAGGAGGTATTTTGGGTAGTTCCGCGGCGAACAATGGTAGCAATGGCCGACTCACTCTGTATATTTTTGATCACTGTGTTGTCGTAGGATCTCTGCTTTCCGAGAACGGTAATGGCTGGAACGGACGGCTTTGTGGTATGTTTGCCGAGATTGCTACCGAAGCTGCTGCTGACGGTCAGAAAACAAGAGGAAATATTATTTCTGTAACGAACAGTATTGTTGATCTTAAGGAGTATACTTACGGTGTGAACTATACCTTATCTCTTGGCTTTGTAGCAGGAAAAGATGGTGTTCTTGTTTCCTATGATAATCTTTACGTAGGAAACGCTCTTACCAACGATATTATAGGAAATAGTAGCTTTTACTTCTTCAATACGGAGAATCCCGCAAAAGGTGGACAGCAAATTAACCTTCCCAACGTAGCTACCATCGACGTTGAAGCAGATGCAGCAAAGGCTGACAATCTGAAGATTCTCGTCATGGAAAACGGCTTCGTAAAGGAAGTGAAGGCAGTGGTTCGCGGAGCTGGTTATCAAAAGGGCAATGTGACCGCCGATACTTTAGCAATCCGCTTCCTCGGTCTCGCGCAGATCACCGACGCGGCGGACGTCAACATGAAGATCGTTGCTACCTATGCAGGCGGTACGAAGACCTTCGACTCCACGAGCGATGAATACGTCAATGCCGGCAACGCACTCGGTATCAAGCTGTACGATGCTTTGACGGAATACGGCGATTACGGCGCAACGGAAGTTACTGCCGAATCGCTTGGCGCACAAAAGATTGCAGGATTTACGATTTACGACATTCCCGCAAACACCGCAATTACCTTTACGGTAACTCTTTCTTGGGTCAATGCTTACGGTCAGACCATTGAGAGTGCGCCTTTGACGATTGAAGTAGATGCTGAGGGTAATATTACCCCTGCTCCCGCAAACTAATAAAGGAGGTTACGAATGATGAAAAAGTATAATGAAGCAACAATTGAACTGATTTCTCTCTCCGTAGCCGATGTAATTACCACGTCTGCCATAGGTGTTGGCTCCCGTATGGGTTGGGGAGACGTAACTGACGACGAGGGAGAGGAATAATCCTCTTTGCGAAAATTGAAAAGAAAACCTACAGCGGTCTGCTTCGGCAGACCGCTGTTTCGCTTTCTTCGGTGTTGCGCTGTTCGTGCACCGAACGCACAAGCGAACGAATCTTCACCAAGCCTCCCCTTACACAGGGGAGGCTTTGGCGATATGCGACCCTTTCTGCACCGAACGTCCCCGCCAACCTCGTAGGGGAGGGGTTCCCCCTCCCGAAAGTTAGCAATCGGCAAGAACGGGAGACGAAGCGTCTCCCCTACGGGTTTGTGGAGAAAATATCGTTTGCGCGCTGAACATACAAGGGTGCGGTTTCAATCAGCCTTCCCCAGCGGGGGAAGGTGTCGCCGAACGGCGACGGATGAGGAGTCATTGCGGAGAGGGTAATTCGTGATGATATAAATATGACTTTGGAATATTTACCAAAAAGAGTAGGGCGTTTTGATGAAAAATACCAAAAATGAAAATCTTATTTTCTTTTCCTTGACAAAAATGATAAAATTTGATATAATGTATGATAACATAATATGTGTAATTATGCAATGATATCGCATATGAAAGGAAGAATCTTATGAAAAAAAGATTTCAAAAGCTGACGTCTCTCGCGTTGGTGCTAGTGATGCTTGTTACCATGATTCCTATGGGAATCTTTACGGCAACTGCGGCAGAAGATGATAATGTGCTGACAATTATGAGCGGAAAACAATGGGACGAGCTTGATAAGACCCAAACCTTTGAGGGTAAAACGGTAAAGCTGGGCACACATATCCGCGGAATTACCACGCCTCTTGTTGACGACTTTAAGGGTACCTTTGAGGGTGCTAACTACACGATTTCGGATTCGAACGTTGCCGGTGCCGGCGTGATTGCGGATACGATTAGCGGCAATGCAATCGTTCAAAACGTAAAGCTTTCGAACGTCAGTGTGGAAAATGCTAATGGTAATGCGGGACTGATCGCAGGAACGGTATCTGCGACGGACGCTTGGTTGAACTTTTCAAGAATTAGCGCTACCGGTTGTGCGGTTACGGGAAAGGGCCTCATCGGCGGTTTGTTTGGATATGTGAACGTAACGACAGCAATGGGTGAAAGTATTATCGATATTTCTAAGGTTTACGTTCAGGCAACGGTTGCGGCGACGGTTGCAGACATGGCTGCTGGCGGATTGATCGGAAGCGATGCTTCGAAAGGCGTCAGTGCTACGAAAAAGGTAACGATGAATATTTCGGATACGGTTGTTTACGGTAACGTGACCTCTAAAAGTAACTCGTGCGGCTTGATCGGTGAGTATGCCGGCGGAAATATTTCGCAAGCAAATGACAATGGCGAGTATGGAAAGGCAGTGAATACTGCGTATTTAAACCTCACAAGGGTAGGCGTGAGCGGCGGTACAAACTATAAGGTGATGCACATGGCAGGCGGTGCTGTGACCGTCTCGAATCTGTATTTGCTCGATACCAACGGAAATCTGTTTGGCGCGGCTAACTATCGTGCTTGGATAAATACCGTGAATATGAATGCCATGGGTCGTGGTGCTGTTACGGCAGACAAAATGGCGGCAGCCGGTGTCGAAGCTCCCGTAAAGATTACGAACATCGAAAAACTTCCCGTGATGGACGAAGCTGGTTTTGTTAAATACGTTCCCGAAAAGGTTCAGGTAGTTGGCGTTCAGCGCAGCGTCACGGTTGGTGACACTTACGCACTTCGCTTTATTGCGCCGATTTATATGACCGACGTTTACGACGTAGAAATGACGATTGAAGCGAAGTATGTGGTTAACGGAGTTGAGGAAACCCGTACCTTTACTTCGATTGCGGCAATGTACGATTCATTGACCGCTTATGGCAAGTACGATATTTCCAATAAGAAGATTGTTTATGCTTCGGATTTTGGTGCTCACAAGCTGGCAGGATTTACGATCTACAATATTCCCGTCGGTTTTGAGGTTGTTTATACCGCAACGATGACGTATACTATCAACGGTCAGCAAATCACGACAAAATCTCCCTCCATTAAGTTTACGGCAGAAGGAGATCCTGCCGTTGATACGAAATTGCCTCCGCTTCCCACGGTCGGCTCTGTGATGGGCTGGAATGATGTGCCGACAGTAAATGCGGCATCCTAAAAAATAAAGAAAAACAGCGATCTGTTTCGGCAGATCGCTGTTCTTTTTCATTGCTTTGGAATAATCACCAAAAAGGGAAGCGCGTTTTGATGAAAAACACCAAAAATAAAAATCTTGCCCCCTTTTTATTGACAAAAATGATCAAATTTGATATAATTTATGATGATGTAGAATGCGATTTTATCTATTGTTGCAAAACAAGAAAGGAAGATTTTTATGAAAAAAAGATTTCAAAAACTGATCTCTTTTGCCTTGGTGCTGGTAATGCTCGTTACGATGCTTCCGATGGGCGTTTTTACGGCGACAGCAGAGGTTAGCACTGATCTTACGGCTGGCTTGGAAAATATTCCGACTACTACCGAGTTTGTGATTAATAACGTTGACGACTGGAAGGCACTTGCCGCTGTCAACGATCAGTTTGTGGGCAAGGTGATTAAGCTTGGTGCGGATATTGACGCCGCAGGCGCAACGCTTCCTCAGCTCTTCCTGTCGGGAAACGTTCGTTGCACCTTTGACGGTCAGGGCCATACGATCAAGAACATCGGTACGCCAGCAGCTCCTAACACGGTAGCTCTGTTTTCTTCAAAGTCAAATCTTGATATCCAGAACGTAACGGTGGAGAACTGTCACGTTTCCGGCTCGGGTAATAAGGGCGTTCTCGTGGATTGGCAGAACTGTTGGGCAAAATATACCTTTAAGAACATCAAGGTGTTTGACAGTACGGTCGTCTCCTCCGACAAGGCGGCAGGTATTATTATCGGTCAGATCTCGGGCAACGGCGGAAACTACGGCGTTGATTTTGAGAACATTCTGATCCGCGGATGCTCGGCAACGGGTAAGTCGAACGGTGGCGGATGGAGCTCCACGGGTGTGGGTGCTCTCGTAGGCTATTCCGTATTCAACAATGGCGACTACGGCGCATCGGCAAAGAATATCGAGGTTTTGAATACGACGCTTACCGACAACGCAACCGCTTCCTGCACGGCAGGTCTCTTCGGATATTTCAGACATCACACGGGAACCAAACTTACGGTTGAGAACGTTTACGTCAACGTAATCCTGAAGAATCCTAATTCGTCGGGTTGGACGGGCGTTGCCGCAGGTTTGTTCCAGACGGCAAACTCTAGCCCCGGTAACGTCAACACCATTAAGAATTGTATCACGAACAACCAGTATCCCGGAATCGTTCAGTTCCCCACGCTGTTCTATGCTACTCAGGCAACCTTCGTTTGGGAAAATCTGTACTCGGTTCAGGCACACAATCCTCTCAAGGCGGGTTGGTTGATTAACGGCGGTAACGTCGTAAACGGCGTGGAAGGTGTTGTTTCGAACTACAACGGTATTCCCGCAGAGCAGATTTCGGTTGCTTCGATTTACAGTATGATTGTCCGCGATGAGGACGGGTTTATTTCGAAGATCAAATCGGTCGTTGAGCCTTACGGTTACCATTGCAGCGAGGTGCAGGACGGAAAATTTGCCGTTCGTTTCATCGGAACCGCTGCGCTGATCGAGGATCGCGTTGTTTACGTGAACGTCAAAGCAACGACCGAAAGCGGTGTGGTCAGAACCTTCCGTGTACAGTCGCCTCTCTTTGAGCGCGTCACTCCCTTTGATAAGCATAGCATTGACGAGGAGCTGATTGCAAAGCAGATTGGAACGGAAAAACTGATTTGCGTTACCGTGTACGATATTCCCGTGGGTGAGGCAATCGAATTTGAACTTTGGATGTCGATGGAAGCCTCCGGAGGACTTGAAATCAACAGTACGGAAACGATGACCTTTCGGTTTGACGCCAACGGTGCTCCTGTCGTAGAATAATCAATAATCATCTCCCGCGCAAGCGATGCTTGCGCGGGAGATTTTTAATTTTCATCATTTTTTCAGCAAAAAAACACAAAGCAATCGCAATTTTGTGTTAAAATAAGCTCAAAAGAGCTTCGACAAGGGTCGATATAAAGCGATTTTTTGAATAATCTATTGACAATATTGGAACAATGTGGTACAATAATAACAACGAAATGAACGTCATTTTCGGATGGCGGGTATTTCTGAACAGACTGAAAGAAAAAAGGAAAAAAGAAAGGATATTTCAACGATGAAGGCAGTCATTTTAGCAGGAGGCTTTGGAACAAGATTTTCTGAAGAATCATATCTGAAACCGAAACCTATGATTGAAATTGGCGGTATGCCCATTCTTTGGCACATTATGAAGAACTATTCTGCTTATGGCATCAATGAGTTTATCATTTGTTGCGGATACAAACAGCAGTATATCAAGGATTTCTTCAACAACTATTTTCTTCACGCCTCGGACGTCACCTTTGACTTTACCAATAGCACTAACCGTATGAAGGTGCATAAAACCTATACTGAGCAGTGGAAGATCACGGTCGCCGACACGGGTCTGAACACGATGACGGGCGGAAGACTCAAGAGAATCCGCAAGTATCTCAATCCCGATGAGCCTTTCCTGATGACCTACGGCGACGGTGTTTCGGACGTAGATATCGCGGCACTGATTGATTTCCATAAGAGCCATGGCAAGCTGGCAACGCTGACGGTTGTCAATGCAGGTCAGCGCTTTGGTGTCATTAAGATGAACAAGGACGATAAGCAGATTACCTCCTTCCGTGAGAAGAAGGACTCCGACGGAAACCCGATCAACGGCGGATTTATGGTGCTTGATCCTAAGGTCATTGACTACATCGAAGGTGATGAAACCGTCTTTGAAAAGAAGCCTCTGGAAAATCTGGCAAAGGATCAGCAGCTGATGGGATTCCATCACGATGGATTCTGGCAGTGTATGGATGCTAAGAGAGACTGGGAAATTCTGGAGAAGCTTTGGAATACGGGCGAAGCTCCTTGGAAGAATTGGGAAGACTAATGTTGAATTTAGAGTTTTATAAAGGAAAAAGAGTATTTGTCACGGGTCATACGGGCTTTAAGGGCTCGTGGATGTGTCAGGTACTGAAAAATGCGGGGGCAATTGTCACGGGATATTCCCAGACACCGCCCACCACGCCGGCACTGTTTGATTTGGCAGGTGTCAGCGACGGAATGACCTCGGTCATCGGAGACATCCGCGACTTTGACGCGCTCAAGAAATGCTTTGACGAGGCAAAACCCGAGATTGTTCTGCATCTTGCGGCACAGCCGATCGTCCGCGATAGCTATAAGGATCCTCGCTATACTTATGAAACCAACGTGATGGGTACGGTGAATATCCTCGAATGTGTTCGCCTTTCGGACTGCGTGCGCTCGTTCCTGAACGTGACGACCGATAAGGTATATCGTAATAACGAATGGGAATGGGGTTACCGTGAGAATGAGCCGCTCGACGGCTTTGATCCTTACTCCAACAGTAAATCCTGCTCCGAGCTCGTGACGCACAGCTATAAGGATTCGTTCTTTGCCGATGGCAAGGTTGCTATCTCGACGGCACGTGCGGGTAACGTGATCGGCGGCGGAGATTTCGCCAACGACCGCATCATCCCCGACTGTATTCGCGCCGCCTTTGAGGGCAGAGATATCATCGTGCGTAATCCGCACTCCACGCGTCCTTATCAGCACGTGCTGGAGCCGGTGATGGCATATTTGATGATTGCGCAAAAGCAGTACGAGGACGGTACCTTTGCAGGCTACTATAACGTTGGTCCCGATGAGTGTGATTGCTTCCGTACGGGGGCATTGGTCGATTTGTTCTGCCGCACTTGGGGCGAGGGAATGAAGTGGATCAACCGTTACGATGGTGGTCCTCACGAGGCAAACTTCCTCAAGCTTGATTGCTCGAAGCTCAAGACAGTCTTCGATTGGAAGCCCGTATGGAATCTGGGCAGTGCCGTCGAGTGCACGGTTGAGTGGTCGAAGTGTATGCACGCAGGCGAGGACGTCGCTGCTTGTATGGATCGACAGATCGCACGCTTTGTATCCGAGAGTACTTGGATCGAAAAATAAAACATCAAAATCAGCGCCGGGTGTCCTGTCGCTGATTTTGTCTGTCAGCATATTTTGAAAGAAATCGAGGCATCAGATGGAATATAAGATTCAAAAAGCAGTCATTACGGGCGCGACGGGTGCCATCGGAATGGCACTGGTGAACGAGATGATCTCCCGCGGCATTGAGGTCACGGTGTTCGTTCGCGGTGATTCCGCGAGAGGTGACCGCATTCCCGTGTCTCCGCTGGTAAAGCGAGTCGAGTGCGCACTCGATCAGATGGCGGAGTTTGAAGCACCTAAGGGGGAAAAATACGACGTATTTTTCCACTTTGCGTGGGCGGGAACGACAGGCGACGCGCGCAACGATATGTTTTTGCAGAATAATAACGTCAAATATACGCTCGACGCCGTCGATCTTGCCGAAAGAATGGGATGTCATACCTTTATCGGCGCGGGCTCGCAGGCAGAGTACGGCAGAGTCGAGGGGAAGCTCTCGGCATCGACCCCCGCATTCCCCGAAAACGGCTACGGAATGGCAAAGCTTTGTGCGGGCGAGATGAGCCGCATAATGTGTGAAAAGAAGGGAATTCGCCACCTTTGGGCAAGAATTCTCAGCGTTTACGGTCCGTATGACGGCGCGAACTCCCTCGTTACTTCGACGATTCGTAAGCTGGTCGACGGCGAGAAGCCTTCGTGCACGGCAGGCGAGCAAATCTGGGATTACCTCTACAGCAAGGATGCTGCAAAGGCATTTGTTGCTATGGCAGAGCGTGGTGTAGACGGACGTGTGTACTGCCTTGGAGGAGGAAAAACAAGAATGCTTCGCGAATATATTGAGGCAATCCGTGACGCGGTCGACCCCAATGCGCCCTTGGGACTTGGCGATCTGCCGTACCCCCCGAAGCAGGTGATGTACCTTTGCGCCGATATTTCCGAGCTTGTCGCAGATACGGGCTTTGAGCCGACAACCGCCTTTGAGGACGGAATTCGAGAGACGGTCGCGTGGTATCGAAGTACCGTGGAAAAGTAAGAAGTCAAACATAGGAGAAACGTTATGAAAAAAGTCAGTATTATGGTTCCTTGTTATAACGAGGAAGAGAATGTTGTCCCGATGAGCGAAGCGCTCGTCGCGCAAATGGAACAGCTCCCGCAGTACGATTACGAGATTCTCTTTATCGATAACTGCTCGCAGGACAACACCCGCCCGTTGTTGCGTGAGATTTGCGAAAAAAATCCCAAGATCAAGGCGATCTTCAACTCCAAGAACTTTGGACAGTTCAATTCACCCTACCACGCAATTTGTCAGACGACGGGCGATTGCACCATCACGGTTTGCTGTGATTTCCAGGATCCCATTGATATGATTCCGAAATTCCTCGCCGAGTGGGAAAACGGACACAAGGTGGTTATCGGCATTAAGACATCGTCGAAGGAAAATAAGCTGATGTACTTTTTGCGCAGTGTTTACTATAAGCTGATCCGCAAGCTCTCGCGCGTCGAGCAGATCGAGCACTTTACGGGCTTTGGTCTGTATGACAAGAGCTTTGTTGAGGTGATGCGCAATCTCGACGACTCCACCCCCTTCCTGCGCGGCATCGTTGCCGAGCTGGGACCGAATATCAAGAAAATCGAATACGAGCAGGCACAGCGCAGAGCAGGCAAGACCAGCAACAATTTCTTCACCCTTTACGATGCGGCAATGCTTTCGTTCACGTCTTATACCAAGATCGGCGCACGCCTTGCCGAGCTGCTTGGCGTTCTGATGTGTGTGGGTAGTGCCATCGCCGCTGTTGTTTGTCTGATTCTTCAGCTGACGATGCAGGCCTTTGAAACGGGTACACCTGCAATCCTTATGACGCTCGTATTTGTCGGCGGACTTCAACTCTTCTTTATCGGCTTTATTGGGGAATACGTGATGACGATGAATACCCGCGCGATGAAGCGTCCGCTGGTTGTCGAAGAGGAACGCATCAATTTTTGAGGGAACCCCTTGACATAGGAAAAAAATTGTGTTATAATGTACTCCGTTATTAGGAGCGATGTTATTGCCTATAAGGGAGTAGTCGGCACATATGTGTGATAAAGTCAACATCACGGCTTATCTTGGCTTTATCTTAAATGACGAGACTTATCTTTTTGTTACGTTTGTTACATAAGATAGGTCTCGTCTTTCTTATTTAATGAAATTAATAAAATAAATACAGGAGGAGTTCTTATGAAATTTTACTGTGAAGACAGCGAGAAGGTTTTAGACGAATTGCAAAGCAATCGGGAAGGTCTTTCTTCTTCGGAAGCGGCAAAGCGTCTGGAGGAAAACGGGAAGAACAAGCTTGCCGCTGCAAAGGGAAAATCCCTTGTCCGTCGCTTTCTTGAACAGCTTGCCGATCCGATGATCATTATTTTGCTGGTTGCGGCATTGATCAGCGGTGTTCTTGCGGTGCTGGAGGACGAAAGCTTTGCGGACGTTATCATCATTCTCGCGGTAGTTATTATCAACGCGGTGCTTGGTGTGTATCAGGAAAGCAAGGCGGAAAAAGCAATTGAAGCGTTGCAGGAAATGTCGGCGGCAACCTCTAAGGTGCTGCGTGACGGCAAGGTGCAGATCATTCCCAGCGAGGATCTGGTTGTCGGTGACGTCATCCTGCTTGAAGCGGGCGATGCCGTTCCGGCGGACGCTCGAATTCTCGAAAATGCCAGCCTCAAGGTAGAGGAGGCGGCACTCACGGGAGAGTCTGTTCCCGTTACAAAGTTTATCGACTTGATTAATCTCAAGGACGGCGAGCGCGACGTTCCGCTCGGAGACCGTAAGAATATGCTCTATATGGGATCGACGGTTGTTTACGGTAGAGGTGCCGCGGTCGTGACCGCAACGGGCATGGACACAGAAATGGGTAAGATTGCGGGTGCTCTTCAGCAGGCAGAGGAGGGAGCTACTCCCTTGCAGAGAAAGCTCAATCAGCTCTCGAAGCTTCTCACTTGGCTCGTGCTCGGCATTTGTATCGTCGTTTTCGGTGTTCAACTTCTTCGTGCCGGTAATTTCAGTTTCAACGATACGATTCTTCCGTCCTTCATGGTTGCGGTATCTTTGGCGGTTGCGGCAATTCCCGAGGGTCTTGCGGCAGTCGTTACCGTCGTACTTTCGATGGGTGTTACCAATATGTCCAAGCGCAATGCGATCATTCGTCGCTTGACGGCAGTAGAAACACTCGGTTGCGCGCAGATCATCTGCTCCGATAAGACGGGTACTCTTACCCAGAACAAGATGACCGTGGTTGACTACTTTGGCGAAGATGAAAAGCGGATTTCCTCGGCAATGGCACTTTGCTGTGACGCTGAGATCGACACCGACGGAAACGTCACGGGTGAGCCCACCGAGGCGGCACTCGTTGTTTGGGCAGATAAGCTCGGTATGAGAAAATACGATCTCAAGGCAAGCAGTCCCCGTTCCGGAGAAGCTCCCTTTGATTCGGGCAGAAAGATGATGTCCACCGTTCATTTGGTAGACGGACAGTATATCCAATATACCAAGGGTGCGCCCGACGTGATCATCGGAAAATGTACGCACTATCTTGAGAACGGTGTTGCCGTTCCGATGACCGAGGAATATAAGAACACAATTTTCACCGCAAATAAGACGATGGCAGACAAGGCACTTCGTGTTCTTGCTTGCTCCATGAGAGTTTACGAAAGTGCTCCCGCAGATTACGAGGCAGAGCATCTGGAAGAAAATCTTTGCTTCGTCGGTCTTTGCGGTATGATCGACCCCGTTCGTCCCGAGGTGAAAGACGCGATCGTCGAGTGCAGACACGCAGGTATTCGCCCCATTATGATTACGGGCGACCATATTGATACCGCCGTTGCGATTGCAAAGGAGCTTGGTATTATTACCGAAGAAACCTATGCGATCACGGGCGCACAGCTGAGCGATATGGACGATGCAGAGTTTGAGTCAAAGTTTAGGAATATCAGCGTTTATGCCCGCGTTCAGCCCGAGCATAAGACCCGTATCGTCAACGCTTGGCGTCAGGCAGGATACGTTACCGCGATGACGGGTGACGGTGTCAACGATGCGCCATCGATTAAGAGCGCAGACATCGGTGTCGGTATGGGTATTACGGGTACCGACGTCACCAAGAACGTCGCAGATATGGTACTGACCGACGACAACTTTGCCACCATTGTAGGAGCTGTCGAGGAAGGTCGCCGTATTTACGACAACATTCGTAAGGCAATTCAATTCCTGCTCGGCTCGAATATGAGTGAGGTGCTCTCGATCTTTGCGGCAACGATGATGGGCTTTACCATTCTCAAACCCGTGCACCTTCTTTGGATTAACCTTGTTACTGACTGTTTCCCCGCATTGGCATTGGGAACCGAAAAGGCAGAATCCAACGTCATGAAGCGCAAGCCTCGTGAGGCAAAGTCGGGTGTTTTCTCGGACGGTATGGGTGTGGATATCGCATATCAAGGCGTTCTCGTCACGATGCTCACCATCGCATCTTACTTTATCGGTCACTTCGTGGAAACAGGAAACTGGGAAATCACCAACAGCGCACACGGTATGACGATGGCGTTTTTGACCATGTCGATGGCAGAGATTTTCCATAGCTTCAATATGCGCTCTCAGAGAGGCAGCATATTGAAGCTCGGCTCACACAATAAGATTTTGTGGTTCGCAAGTATTGGCTCGCTGATCGCCACCACGGTTGTTTGCGAGGTTCCGTTCCTTGCCAATGCTTTCGGATTTGCAAGTGTCGGTCTTGTTGAGTATCTGATTGCGATCGGACTTGGATTCGTGGTCATTCCCGTAGTCGAGCTGGTTAAGCTCATTCAGAGAAAGAGCGCGAAGAACTAAAATCAACTTGGATCAAGAAGCATCCGCAGATGAAACGATCTGCGGATGCTTCTTTTTCTCTGAATTCTTTGAAAAAACTTGACTTTTCCCGAAAGAAGTTTTATAATATATATGATGGATGATTATACCTTGTATATTCTTCCGAGAAAAATGACACGAAACGCATGAGAGGAAAGACAATGCTGAAAAGACGAGAAGCAAGAGAGATTTTGGTAGGACTTTTGTTTGAAAGCGAATTCCGCACCGATGAAAATTACGTGGAAATTTATGCAATTTCTGCCGAGGAGAGAATGATCCCCGAGGACGAGTATATTAAAAAGGCATACTATGCGATCTTTGAACATAAAGAAGAGATCGACGCTTGCATCGGAGAGCACGCACACGGTTGGAAGACCAGCCGTATGACCAGACTTTCGCGCTCGATTCTTCGTCTGGCAGTCTACGAAATGCTCTTTGAGGAAGAAATTCCGTATAGCGTTTCGATCAACGAGGCAGTTGAGCTGACGAAGAAATTCGACGACGAAAAGGCGCGTCCCTTCGTCAACGGAATCCTCAATTCCATCAAAACCAAGCTTGAGGCAGATGCACAATGACGCCCTGCTACGTCGGTTTTGATACGAGCAACTATACCACCTCGGTCGCTGTTTGTACCGACAGAGGCGAGATCGTTTCGAATTTTAAAATTCCGCTTCCCGTCAAAGAGGGGCAGCGAGGGCTTCGGCAATCGGACGCTGTCTTTGAGCACGTGCGCAATCTTCCCACGCTGTCGGTGCGGTTGCAGGAATGTTTGGCAGAGGGGAGCTATCAACCCGTGGCGGTCGGCGTGTCGACCAAGCCGCGCGACGCCGAGGGCTCGTATATGCCCTGCTTTCTTTCGGGAAAGGCGGCGGCAGGCGCGTTTGCGTCGGCACTCAATCTTCCTGTCTATGAATTTTCACATCAGAACGGACACTTGATGGCGGCACTCTATTCTTGCCGCCGCACCGATCTGTTGAATTCAAACCAGTTCTTTGCCTTCCACGTATCGGGAGGTACCACCGAGGCACTTCTTGTCAAGCCGAATCCTACTGCCTTTGACGTGAAGCTCGTCGGGGAAACCGATGACATCAACGCAGGGCAGGCGATCGACCGCGTCGGCGTGGCAATGGGACTCTCGTTCCCTTGCGGAAGAGAAATGGAGGCTTTGGCGAAGAGCTACGAGGGAAAAATTTACCGTCACCCCGTTTGCGTCCGCGATGCAAAATGCAGTTTGTCGGGCGCGGAGAATATTGCTCTGCGGCTTTATCGCGAGACGGGCGACTCAGCGGCGGTTGCGGCATTTGTCTTCGATTTTATCGGGAAGACCCTCCTTGCGATGGGCGAGGATATCGAAGAAAAATACGGCGCGCTTCCCACCGTCTTTGCGGGCGGTGTGATGTCCAATCAACTGATGCGGAAACGCCTTTCCGAACGTTTTGACGCATCCTTTGCCGAACCCGAATTTTCGGCAGATAACGCGGCAGGAATTGCCCTTCTTTGTCGCAGAAAATACCAAAACTAACGAAAAAAGTCCGTAAAGGAGAGAAGAATGAACCCAAATCAGAATATTCCCGCCTTTACGGTGACAGATCTGAATCGGTATATCAAATCGCTGATCACCGCCGACGAAGTGCTCTCGGCAGTGGTCGTGCGCGGTGAAATTTCGAATTTTAAAGCGCATACCAGCGGACATCTGTATTTTACCATCAAGGATGAGGGGGCAGAGCTCTCTGCCGTGATGTTTCGCGCCGATGCCGCAAGACTGCCGTTCCGTCCGATGAACGGAATGAACGTACTTGTGTATGGCAACGTGGACGTCTATGAAAAAAGCGGACGTGTGCAGGTATATGCGCGTACGATGATGGCAGACGGCGTGGGCGCCTTGGCACAAGCCTACGAGCGACTCAAAAAGAAGCTCGAAGCGGAGGGACTCTTTGCCGCAGAGCGAAAGAAGCCACTTCCCGCCTTTCCCGAACGCATCGGCGTGATTACAGCCCCTACGGGTGCGGCGATTCGCGATATCCTCAATATCACGGGACGGCGGTATCCGCAGGCGAACGTTCTCATTTATCCGTCGCTCGTGCAAGGACCCGACGCTCCCGCCAATCTTCTTGCGGGTGTGGAATTTTTCAATGCGACCGAAGCTTGCGACGTCATCATTCTCGGACGTGGCGGAGGCTCGATGGAAGATCTTTGGGCGTTCAACGACGAAGCACTCGTTCGTGCCGTGGCGGCATCAAGAATTCCCGTCATTTCGGCAGTCGGACACGAAACCGATTTTACCCTCTGTGATTTTGCGGCAGACCGCAGAGCACCGACTCCGTCCGCGGCGGCAGAGCTTGCCGTGCCCGACAGAGCGGCACTTTTCGCAAATACCGAGGCAATGGCTTCGAGTCTTTCGCATACGATCGCAAAGCGTCTGCGCGAAGCCCAAACAACCCTGGAGGCAAAAAAGAAAGCTTTGACCATTCTCTCTCCCGAAGGAAAACTGGAGCGAAATCGCAAAGAGTTGACCTACCTTGCGGAGGGAACGGAGCGTGCCATTCTTGCCATCCTTGCCAGAGAAAAGGCGCGTCTTTCGGCATCGGTCGAACAGCTCGGCGCGCTCAATCCCTTAGCAATTTTGCAGAGAGGCTACAGTGCCGTGCGAAATGAGCAGGGACGAATGATCGGTTCGGTCGGGGAGCTAGCTCTCGGACAGAGCGTGGAAATTATGATGCGTGACGGTGTCGCTTTGGCAGAGATCCGTCAAACGCGCAGAGAGGATAGAAACAATGAAAGCAATGAATGAAAATAAAGAATTGAAATTAGAAGAAGCGATGAAGCGTCTGGACGAGATTCTCGCGTCGCTGAATGGGGAAAACGTCGACCTCGAAGAGGCAATGAAGCTTTACGAGGAGGGAGTTCGGACGGTCGCTTTTTGCCAGCAAAAGCTGAAGGACGCCGAGCGAAAGATCAGTCTTTTGAAGATCACTTCGGACGGCGAGCTTGTCGAAGAACCTTTCGCTGGGATCGACGAATAAAGGAGAAGAACAATGAAAGAAAGTATGGTTACGTTAAAAAATACAATGGCACAGCACGCGGACCGAGTCGAGAAGGCACTTGCCTCGTATGGGCAAGCTCCCGACGAGGATCTGCAGATTCTCTTTGACGCAGAGGAATATTCCTTGCTGGCGGGGGGAAAGCGAATCCGTCCGTTCCTCGTCAACGAGGTCTGCCGTATGCTTGGCGGGGAAGAGAGCGCATCGATGCCCTTTGCTTGTGCGCTCGAAATGATTCACACCTATTCGCTCATCCACGACGATCTGCCGTGTATGGACGACGACGATCTGCGCCGCGGAAAACCGACCAATCATAAAAAATTCGGATACGCAAACGCCCTTTTGGCAGGAGATGCGCTTCTGACTAAGGCGTTCTTTGTCGCATCCTCGAACCCGAACGTCGACCGTGCCACGGCGGCAGAAGCCGTCCTGCTTCTCTCCGAAGCGGCAGGCGAGTGCGGAATGATTGGCGGACAGATTATGGACCTTGCGGGCGAGCACAAAAAGCTTTCGCTCGAAAAACTGCACCGACTGCATTCGATGAAAACGGGGGCACTCATCCGCGTTGCCGTACAGCTCGGCGCACTTGCCGCAGGATTTGATAAGAAGAGCAAAGAAATGGCGGCGACGGTCTCCTATGCCGAGAAGATCGGTCTTTGCTTCCAGGTGATTGACGATATTCTGGACGTGACGGGCAGTGAAGAAGAGCTTGGAAAGAGCGTCGGCGGGGATGCCGAGCACGAAAAGACGACCTTCCTTTCTTACTACGACGTAGAAGGTGCCAAGAAATATGCCGCGGACTTAACGGCAGAAGCAATTTCGGCGATCTCCCCTTTGAAAAATTCTGAGGTACTGACCGATCTTGCCGTATATTTACTGGAGAGAAGCTATTAATTTTTGGGAGTATTATGAGAGTTGACGTGTATCTGGCGGCGGCAGGACATACTGCCAGTCGAAAAAAAGCGCAGGATTTGATCGATGCGGGCGCGGTAAAGATCGACGGAGTGATCGTCAAAAAGGCATCCGCCGTCATCAACGAGGCGGTGCCGCACGAGGTCGAGATCGAGCAGGTGTTCAAATACGTCAGCCGAGGCGGAATGAAGCTCGAGGCGGCACTGGATGCCTTTCGTATCAGCGTCAACCGCAAAAAAGCCGTCGACGTCGGCGCGTCTACGGGCGGCTTTACCGATTGCCTCTTACAGCGAGGCGCGAAGCGCGTCTATGCTATCGATGCGGGCATCGGTCAGCTGCATGAGACGCTTCGTACCGATGCTCGTGTGAAGTGTATCGAGCAGTTTAACGCAAGAAATCTCGATGTCAAAACGACCGACGGCGTGTGCGATCTCGCGGTGACCGACGTTTCCTTTATCTCGCAGACCTATCTCCTTCCGCAAATTGCTTCGGTGTTAAAGCCGAACGGAGAATTTGTCAGCCTGATCAAACCGCAGTTTGAGGCGGGCAAGAGTGCCCTTGGCAAAAACGGCGTGGTACATAACGGAGCATATCGCTTTCTTGCTGTGAAGCGTGTACTCGAATGTGCGATGGCAAACGGTCTTGATTGTATTGGTGTGATTCCGTCCCCTATCGAGGGAGGCGACGGAAACAAAGAATATCTCGCGTATTTTATCAAACGAACGGTCCTTGTACCGAAGCTGGACGACGCAATGCTTCGTCGCATTACCGCAAGATAACCGTTTCTGAAAGGTGGAACATACAGTGAAAAAAGTAGCGCTGATTACGAATTTTAATATTTCCGAAAAGCTGGCGGCGGGAATGCAGGTGGCAGCGAGGCTTGTCGGACGGGTAGAGGAAATTATGATTCCCGTCGCGTATAAAGAGCGAATTCTGCGCAATCAGAGCCATCGCAAGGAATTCGGATATTATACGCCCGAAGAGATTTATACAAGGGCAGAGCTCATTATTGCGCTCGGCGGCGACGGCGCGATGCTCGATGCCGCACGAAGAGCCGCCCCCGCGGGGATCCCGATTCTCGGAATCAATATGGGTCGCATCGGATATATGACCGAAATGGAAATGGATGAACTCGATCTTCTCGATCGAGTGTTTGACGGAGACTATCGTATTGACGAGCGCACGATGCTTCGTGCGGAGGTGCTTTCGTCGAGTGGACAGCCCAAATTTTCGGGATATGCACTCAACGAAGCAACCATTACCAACGGAGCGGCGGCGCGCATTGTCGATCTCGAGCTTTCGGATGGCGACGAGCTGATTTATACGTACCGTGCCGACGGACTGCTGGTGGCAACTCCCACGGGCTCTACGGCATATTCGCTGTCGGCAGGAGGACCGATTGTGGACCCCAAGCTTTCCTGTTTCTGCGTCACGCCCATCTGTCCGCACTCGCTCTTGGCTCGTCCTCTCGTATTTCCCGATACGGCAAAGCTGAAGATCAAAAATATCTGCAACCGTGAAAAGGTATTGCACCTCACGCTCGACGGCAGAGGAACCTTTGACCTCTATTACGGCGACATCGTGCAGATCACGCGCGCCTCGAGAACGGTCAAGCTCCTTCGGATGAAGGACGAAAGCTTTTACGCGAAAATTCGTATGAAAAAATTTTTGTAAGAAGAGTACGGAGAAACTATGAAATCGGAAAGACAAAACAGAATTTTAGAGCTGGTTGCTAAATATGAGATCGAAACGCAGGAGGAAATGATCGAACGCCTGCGCAAGGAAGGATATCGTGTCACGCAGGCAACTGTGTCCCGTGATCTTAAGGAATTAAAGCTTTCCAAGGCATTGACCGCACGCGGAACCTATCGCTATTGCGTCAGCTCAAGCAGAAATCATATGGGCAACGTACGCCTCAATAACGCGATGGCGGATTCGATCGTCAGTGTCAATTATTCGATGAATAACGTGGTGATCAAGACTTACCCGGGACTTGCACAAGCGGTTGCGTCTTCTGTTGATTCTTTGAATATGCACAATATTCTCGGTTCGGTGGCGGGCGATGATACCATTATTCTCGTTACGACCGACGAGGAAAGCTCGATTGAGCTGAGCACGAAAATTCAGGAGCTTATGAAAACTTTCTGAGCTCCTTTGAGGTGAATTATGATTGAATCACTGCATATTGAAAATATTGCCGTCATCAAGTCGCTTGACCTCGATTTCGGAGAGGGACTGACCGTCCTTTCGGGCGAGACGGGTGCGGGAAAATCCATCATTATGGATAGCCTTGGACTCTTGCTCGGCGGCAGAGCCGAAAAGGAGCTGATCCGTACGGGAGAAACACGCGCCGAGGTTTCGGCGGTCTTTTCGCATCTCTCCGAGCAAACGGTAGCACTTCTTTCGGAGCTTGGCTTTGAGAGTGACGACGATTCCATAATGCTCTCCCGCACGATGACGCAAAGCTCATCGAGCGCAAGGCTGAACGGAAGAGCCATTCCGCTCTCGATGTTGCGTGAGATTGCAGGCAGTCTTTTCAATATCCACGGACAAAACGATAATCAACAGCTTCTCGATCCGAAAAATCATATTTTACTCTTGGATGCTTACGCGGATTGCGTGGCAGAGAGAGAAGCGTACGGGACGGTGTATCGCGAAATCCTGCACAAAAGAACCGAGATCGACGGATTGCGGAGAGATGCCAAGGAGCAGAACCGACTTTCGGAAATTCTTCGCTATCAGATTGCCGATATCGATGCGGGTAAATTGAAGATCGGAGAGGAAGAAGCACTGACCGAGCTGACCAAAAAGCTCAGGAGCGTCGAGCAGATTACAAAGTGCATCACGCTCGTTGAAAAAGCCCTCAAAGGCGGCGAAAAGGGAAAGGGAGCAATCTATCTGACCGATCGCTCTGCCGAGGCATTGTCAAGTATTTTGGATGCACTTCCCGAGGTAGAGAGCCTTGTGGAACGATTGAACAATATTCGATATGAGCTTGAGGATATCGCAGAGTGTGCGGCAGATCTTGACGAGTTTGGCGGAGACGACGCGCTCGAAAAGCTCGATCGCGCAGAAGGGCGACTGAGTACGATCGAAAAGCTCAAACGAAAGTACGGTAGCAGTGTCGAGGAAATTCTCGCGTTCCGTCAGGATGCGGTAGAAAAGCTCGATGCCATCGAGCACGCAGAGGATCGCATCATTGAGCTTCGAGAGGAACTCGAAAAGATCGAAGCACGCGCCAAAGAAATGGCAAATGAGCTCACGCAAAAACGCCGCGAAGCGGCAAAGGGGCTGATTGCAAAAATCAGGGAAACGCTTGCATTTCTCGATATGCCGAAGGTGCGCTTTGAGGTCGGAAGAAAGCCGACGGCAGACTTTTCGGCATACGGCTGCGACGAGATCGAATTTCTGATCGCGACCAACGCGGGAGAACCGCTGATGCCGATGGCAAAAATCGCCTCGGGCGGTGAGCTTGCAAGAATTATGCTGTCGATCAAAAACGTGCTCAACGAGTGCGACGGAGTGAATACGGTGATTTTCGATGAGATTGATACGGGAATTTCGGGAAAAACCTCGCGAAAGGTCGGTATTAAACTCAAAGAGATCGGAAGAAGCGCGCAGGTTCTCTGTGTCACGCATTCGGCACAGATCGCGTCGCTTGCAACGCATCATCTGTATATTTCCAAGAAGGAAATCGATGGACGGGTACAGACCGAGCTGAGAGAGCTCGACGAGCAGGGAAGAGTGGCGGAAATCGCACGAATTCTCGGCGGAATCGAGGTCACCGAAGCACAAAGAGAAGCCGCACGTGAGATGATCGACGAGGGCAAAAAATATTAAGAGAAAAATAAAAAATCCTATTGACAAAGGGAATTTTTTATGATATAATATCATCTGTTCCGAGCAAAATCGGAACAGATGTCCCCCAAATTTTATATGCGGGTATGGCGGAATTGGCAGCTTCGAGAACGAGCGCGCCCAGTGGGCGATAAAGCGAGTTTGAGAAGGCGACTATGTTTTGAGCCGTCTCGCGGGGGCGGATGCCTCATCACAATTTCATAGGCGGGTATGGCGGAATTGGCAGACGCGCTAGATTCAGGTTCTAGTGGGGGCAACTTCGTGAAGGTTCAAGTCCTTTTACCCGCACCAAACAAAAAGAGATGCACATTGTGCATCTCTTTTTGTTTGGTGCGGACAAAGTTTCGTAGAAGCTTCCCGCCGCAAGATAAGGTTAAAATTCAACTTTGCAATATTGCGGCGGGCAACGTTTGCGCCAGCAAACTTGCCGTTGAGCGAAGCGAGACATGGTTCATAGTCCTTTTACCCGCACCAAACAAAAGGACTTGAAGGAGCGTAGCAAAGCCGAAATCAAAACTTCGGCTTTGCGGTGTCGCGACGAGAAGAGTGCTTTTACCCGCACCAGCGGAAAGTTGCCGCCCCCCAATATCGGGGGGCGGCAGCAAAAATCCAAACCTTATCACACGACGGTGGGGGGCGGATTATGTCATCTGACGGCTCGCTAAACGATAGAACAGACCTTGTTTTTCCATTAGCTGGTCATAATTACCTTCTTCCACAATTTTACCGTCATCCATTACAAAAATGCGGTCGCAATGCATAATTGTGGACAGTCGATGGGCAATTGCCACACGGGTAACGTGAAGATTCTCCAAACTTTCGCAAACTGCTGCTTGAGTAGCATTGTCTAATGCACTGGTTGCTTCATCGAAATAAAGAATTTTCGGTTGTCCTACTATCGCACGGGCAATCAGGATTCGCTGGCGCTGTCCACCGGAAATTGAGCCCTCTCCTTCAGACAATACGGTATGCAGACCCATAGGCATATGGGCAATATCTTTCTCCAGACCGGCATCCCGTACAGCCTGCTCCACCTGCTCTTTTGTAGCGTATGGTGTAGTAATGGTAATGTTGTCGTAAATGCTACCGGTGATCAATCCGCCGTTTTGCAGTACGACGCCCAAGCGTTTACGCAGCTCTCTCTTGTCTATTGAGTCAATATCCCGTCCGTCATAATAAACACGACCGGATTGGGGTGTTTCAAAACCAAGCAAAAGCTTCAGCAATGTGGATTTGCCACATCCGGAAGAACCCACGATACCGATATATTCTCCGGGCTGGATTCGGAAGGAAATGTCTTTCAGCACCGTGGGGCCATCTTCCGAATAAGCAAAGCTAACATGGTTCACTTCGATTTCGCCAAGCAATTCACCCGGCATTGCAGCTTCTTCCTGTTTCTCGGGCATTGTTTCCAGAATTGGCTTCATTCGTTCAAAAGTAGGAAGAGCTTCGACAATTTGGAGAATCGTATCCACCAGCGCCAGCATAGCTGCAGACAAAGCCCCGAATGCGGCGATAAATCCCATGAAAGCGCCTACACTCATATGAATATTCTGCCCAACCATCATTCCATAGAATACGATCAAGAAGCAGGTATTAACCGCTCCAAGCAGTATGCTGATAAGTAGCGTATATGTTTCTTTGCGCATACCCATCTTACGGGAATCGGTATATCGATTCAGGTATTGATACAGTGCGCGATTTTCCGCACCTGCAATGCGCAGTTTGGAAATACCATGCAAAAACTGGAACATCATAGAGGTAGCTTCGCTGTCAGATTCCACACGCTCACGTTCATATTTCAGTTTCTTGTTTCCAAGGTACAGTGCCAGAAGTATTACAAGTAGAAGCATCAACATGGCAGCCAAACTTAAACTACCGCTATAGCTGAACATACGAGATAAATATGCAATGGAAAAAACCGCTGTCATACCCGTACCAACGACGGCATAAGACACCCTGTAAAATGTATCGGCAAAGCTCATGGCTCTTTGGCCCAGATCTGCACTATCATATTGACGCAAAAAGCTTTCCGGTAGGTTGAATAATCGGTCGATCACGGCAGACTGCACTGTATATTTCATTCGGCTCAAAACACGGAACGTGCCAAGATTTTTTACCAACGAGAAAGTGATATTACCTATGGCACAAGCAATAATCGCGGCGCCGGCGGCTTGCAATCCGCTTACATCTCCCAAAGGTATGAATAAATCATACATTTTTTCGTTCAGGAACGGTGTCAACAAACCAACCAGCGTTCCGACAAATGCAAATAAGAGCACTGCAACTACATCTCGCCATTTTACATCCTTTAATGCGAACAGAAACAGTTTTTTTGTAGTGATCTTTTGGTTTGGGAACGGACGGTAAAATACCATTGCACGGGGTGCCAGCTCAGCGGCAACAGCTTCATCCATTGGAGTAAAGAGATCCGTAGTAGGATCCCACATGATAAACTTGCCCGTCTTTTGAGGCAAACATACTACCGGCTTACCGTTGTCATTGCGATAAGCAAGCATAGGCTCGGCATCCGAACGATACCAATTTTCCTCCATCACAATTTCACGGCAAATAAAACCTGATACACGTGCCAGATCTTGAACGGTAAAGCGTTTGCCGCAATTTGTCGTGAGTACATCCAGATCAACGGGTGTAACACCGCACAAATCGCACAACCGCACACACGCATCATATAGATCGTTTCCTGTCAGCTCATGTTCCTTACGAAAATATTTCTTGTTGCCACGGAACAGGTTGTATATTACGTCTAAGCTACGTTGATAAGTGTTTTTTCGGTTTTCTCCTGCAGCAAAAATATTGCGCTGTTCGCGCATAGCCTCCAGCCTGCAAGCTTCAACTGCACTTTCTTCAAAACCTATAATATCGTAATCTCTCAGTCCGACCTTCTTCGCAAAGCCGATCCGAAGCTCGGTACTATCTTCGATGATTTCAAGGGTTGCAGGTTCTAATGCAGATAAGCCAAATGCCCATCTGCAGTTTTCGCCTTTCAAATTCGGGGAATTATGATAGAGCGCGGGAACTACATCGCCCGATTTCAACTCACACAGAAGCCATCGCCGCCCCGGTACATCATCTTCGCCCAGAGGAACGACAAAGACAAGTATGTGTCCGGAAAGCACGCGATAGGCGCTTCCGGGTGTTTTGGTAATAAAAAATTGATTGCCGGAAATCTGTATTTCAGATGTGTCCATATCTATTCCTCCTTTTTACGAATTTTGAATTAAAAGATGATAGAGACCATCTTCCTTTACCAAGGTATCGTGTGTGCCACGTTGCACGATATGACCTCTCTCCATTACAAGGATCTCATCACAGTCGCGGATAGTGGACAAGCGATGAGCAACGATTATGCAAGTACATCCGCGTCGCTTGATATTATCCATCACTTCTTTTTCAACGATTGGATCCAAAGCGCTGGTCGCTTCGTCCAAAATCAGAATGCTCGGATTTGTTACCAAGGCACGGGCAATTTCAAGACGCTGTCTTTGTCCACCGGACAGGTTTTGACCGTTTTCATCCAGCTTATAATCATATGCGCCGGGGAGCTTTGAAATAGCGTCGTGAAGGCACGCATCTTTTGCGGCACGGATAACGTCCTGCTCCATAATGCTTTGGTTCCACAATGTCAAATTATCCCAAATAGAACCGCTGAAAATGGTAATGCTCTGATTAACGGTGGCAATGCTGGAAAAAACGGTGTCGGGGGACACGTCTTTCAGCGACACACCATCCACTAGCACCTCACCGTCCCAAGGCTCGTACAATCCGCTCAGAATTTTGGTGATTGTAGATTTTCCGCATCCGGAAGCACCTACCAGAGCCACGGAGCGTCCTGTCTGTACGTGGAAATTGAAATCCTCAATCAGAGGCTTTGCCAGCGGACTGTATCCAAAGGATACATTCACAAATTTTACGTCACCGGAAAGCTTTTCATCAGTGGGAGCGAATTCTGTTTTTAGATATCTGGGTGCCATTTCATATTTTCGGATATCATCTACACGGTTCATGTCCGCTTTGATCGTATGGATCTTATTCACAAAGGTTAAAAGCTTATTGATTGGTGACGTAATAGCGGACAAGAGCTGATTAAATGCCACCAACATACCTGCAGTAAGAGCACCGCCAACGACCAGAGTACCGCCGGTAATCAAAATCAGAAGACTCATTACAACAGTAATCGTTTGCGGCACTGCAATCAAAATTTCCTGCAATCTTCCAAGCTTCTGATCAGATTTTGTGTTTCTTGCGATATGTCCTAAAATTCGGGATACATATTCGTTTTCAGCGCCCGATGCTTTCAAGGTATCGGAGGCAACGATGCCGGAATAGCATACACCTACCGTTTTTGCATAATCCTGCTGTACCTTCATTGCATAGTTCATAAAGTGTTTGGAAATGATGTGGCAAAGCAAAAGACTGGCTGCCACACCGGTCAAGCCGATGAGTGTCAGCAAAGGGCTATATATGAACATCAAGATCAGATAGAAACAGGCAACAAATATGTTAAGCACGGTTTCTGCCAACTCACCTGCCAGAAAATCCGATACATTATTGTTGTTTTGTACACGCTGAGATAGATCTCCTGCGTAACGCTGATCAAAAAAGGTGATTGGCAGGCGGAATAGTTTGGACAAAAATTTGTGATCCGAAACCAACGCCATTTTTGCCTGCAGACGAATCAAAATCTTGCCGCGATACAATGTCAACAAGCCTTGGAACAATACCGTGCCTGCCATAGCAAGTAACAACGTTCCAAGCCATTTGCTACTGCCACTCATCAGGACGTGGTCAACAAATATCTGCGAGAATACCGGAATTACAATTCCGGGCACCACCAAAAGCAGGCCTGCCATCACCAAGGCCGCCAAGGCGGATGTTTGCCCCTTCAGGCGTTCACGCACAAACCCTGAGAAGGAGCTAGGTTTTTTGTTCTTTTTAAATTCGTCGTTCGGTTCGAAGGTAAGGACAATTCCGGTAAAGCAATTCTCCAAATCTTCAACTGCTAGTTTTCGACGTCCTACCGCAGGATCATTGATATAGGGGTGTCCGCCCTTAAATCCTTCGAATACGACAAAGTGATTGAAATTCCAATGGATGATGGCAGGAGTAGGGATCGTTTCCAAATCTTTGACCGATTTGCTGAATCCCTTGCAGGTCATGCCATACTTGCGCGCCGCTTTTAAAACATTCAGTGCATTACAGCCGTCGCGTGAAACACCGGTTTCAATTCGCATCTGCTCCAACGGAACAAAACAACCGTAATATCCCAATACCATTGTCAGCGATGCCGCTCCGCATTCGGTTGCCTCCATTTGATAAACGGTAGGCGTTTTTACCCAAGTTCGTTTGAGTTTGGTTTGTTTGGGATTTTTTGCTTTTTTGGTTTCATGAAGTTCTGCCATTTCCGTACTCCCTATTCTGTTACGGAATTCTGCTCCGTGGCAGAGTCGCTGTCATTTATAAAAGGCAACAACATAGAAATGGGGGACTTTTCTTCCAAAATGATATCCACGGTCATGATCGTGCCTTCGGCAAGTACGACCGTTGCACCATTGTCATTCGACCACCAAAAACCGCTGGCAGTGGTGGCATCCGTGCGCAACTTGCACGTAACAGCCACAACCGGTCCATTTTGGGAAAACATCTGTGCCAAAGATTCGCTACCCAGAGCGGCTACAATATCTTCATAGGATGTTACGTAAGGATCAACAGCCACGACCTCGCCCATCATATTGCCGTATTCCTGCTGATTGACGGTTGTAGGACATACCACAACCTCCATGCCGGGAACAATTTTCTTGCCGGAGCTAATCGGCACATAACAAATAACCTGCTGTTCACCTATGCTTTGAGAGTCTTCTGTTTGTTGATCTGACATCTGCTCAGAAACAAAAACGCCGGTGGTTTCCATATTGATCGGAATACTTCCAAAAACAGACCAAACCAAAGCAGCTACAATAATGACAGCTCCGCCCAAAATCGCCAGCCAGTATGAGGGGGATGTGATAACGATCATTTTATCCAACTGTTCCGGAGAAGAAATCCGTTCCAATAATGTTTTTCGATACACTTGTCTTGCCAAATCCGCCACCTCCTTTATTTATACTTGGTGTTTTTTTGAAGAGTTGAGTTGTATTTTTTCATATCATATCACATTGAATTGGGTTCACGAGGAACCTTTTTCGTCCTTACTTGCTTTTTTATTAGAATATGTTTGTAAACACTGCATAAGCGTCAACGTTTCTTGCATTTTGCAGTTGTGTTTTACACTGCAACCATTACAATCCGGGCAGGATAACGCAGGCAATGCACCCAAGGGATCCCGCAAGACCCTTGTTGCCTCTGCTACCCATGTATCCGAATACAAAACTGCGAGCTGCTCGTTTATCGTTTCGATCGGGTCTCCGTTTTGAACAGCCTTCACCATTTCACAGAGAACCCCTACGGCAGAAGGATTTCCAAATCCATCGCGCGCGTAGTGCTTCAACACTTCCAATGCGGCATTATACTCTTTGTTGTGGAGCTGTATCAGCGCATAGAACATGGCAGCATCCAGCATGATTCCCAAAATGGTTGGAGAGTAAGGGATGCCGGAAAGTTCGGCAAATCGGCTTTCCTGTCGCCAACCCATTTTCATCTGAGTAAAGCGCAAAGCGCGTTTTTGTTCTTCGGGGGTTGCCTTGCCAATATTTCGCAAGCTGTGTTTTGTAGCGACAGCCATTCGACGCTCTTGCATACGCACAGTGCCAAAATCGTGAAGCATACTCACACCGGGAACAATTACTTGCACCGCAGGAACTCCCAAAAATCCACATTTGCGCACATAAATATCCACGTTGAGGTCTTGATAGAGGGATATCAACTGTTCCATCTGTCCTGAAACATCTTCAGGTGCTTCTTTCCACGGACGGTATGCCCAAGAAGGAGTGGAGTTTACTAAGGATGCCGGATAAATATCCCGATCATCCTGCATCAGATTAAACTGACGGGGGTAGTTGACCGTTTTCGTGTCAATCACGGAAACGGGATTCATATTTACGAGATTGTTATACTCCTGATCAGCCATAATCGCCGCAATGCAGTGGGAAAGTGCCAACTCCATTTTAGGATGAGCGGCAAAGCGCACGATTGCCGCACCGTATTTTCGGTCGATCAGCATAGCTGCGACAACAGGCAAGCCTATGCCGCACGAGGCATCTAACAAACGCAAGGTGCAGTTTTTGGTATGCTTTAATGCACAGATCGCTTCTACAAGCGCATCGGGTAACGTATGTATGACTTCCTCGGGTAAGAGAGGTGGCGTCTGACCTTCGAGCAGAATTTTTCTTACAGCAAGACGCTCCGCAATACTGCAAAGTCCGTTGACCATAGCATCCTGCTCGGTAAGTCCTGCCCCAATACCGTTTGTGCCGTAATATGCGCTACGCAACGCTTCCGGTAGCCAAGCTACTGTGCCATCGCTCCAGCGTTCAAAAGGTAGGGACACAAATTTTCCGTCTAAAGAAGAAAAATTCCATGCACTGAGCTTTTGGGCGACCGTGCGGATATCGATCTGCGGTGCCCCCGGTCCTTTGGAGGCGCGAAGCAGGGTTTCTTCCAAAAGCGGATTTGAACGCGCTTCCAGCTCTTCCGCAGTGAAAAGCTTCTCCTCCGGAAAAGTTTGATAGGGTTTGCCGCTATTCCAAAGCACAGTATCACAGCTGCCGAATGCTCCTGTTTCCAAGAGAGCCAGAAGTTTGCGATAGCCGTGCGCCATGGCGTGTACGGGGGTAATTCCAACGCCTACGACAGAAACATCTGTGCCTGTCACCGATACTCGTACCGATGCAGTACGACCTGCGCCGGAGTGATTCCACTTTTCCTGCGTGTCGAGCTTTAGGCTTTCTAATATAGCCTTGTATTTGCTTGTTTCTTCTCGAAGGGTATCTGTCTGACATGGCTTGAAGGACGGCTCTGCTTGCGCTTCGGTGTGTTCACCTACGACAAGCAAAAAGGTAGTGCCGAGCCATTCCCAAATTCTGTTATCGTCAAGATGCTCTAGCAAATAATCACGTCGCGCCATCAAGGTTTCTGTGATCTGACGCACCTCATCCGCGCTGACCCAAGCATCTGCATCGGGAAGCTGCATATTGGCATTGAATTTATCCAGCTCTGCCTGACAGTCAAGCATAATATAACGTCGCTTGTCTTGCTCGGTCATAGCATCGTTGCTCAAAGAGAGGAATGCGCCGATAGGATGTGCGCTCACGTGCTTGAGACCTGTATGGGCAAATAACTCAGGCACCTTCATGGGAATGACTCCTGCCACATACTGACCCATTGTTCCGTAAGCGTTGTAAAGTCGGTCTAATATTCCCATGCATTGGTGGTAGCTTGTAGCCCAGTCCGCATCGGCAGGGTAATTCCCGGGATGGTTGTAGAATTGACGGAAGTTTAAGGGATTCAAGGTTGCGATCCGCCCACCGGGACGGCAAACGCGGCGCATCTCCTGCACAACACCTTCATAGTCGGCAATGCTGGTGAGGAGTGTTTGAGAAACTACCACGTCAAAGCTGCCGTCGGTAAAGGGTAAATTCAATGCATTACCATGGATAAAGGAGAGGTTGCAGCCTCCGCAATACGTCTCGGACTTTTTCTTTGCCCGTTCCAAAAGCGGATCGTCCAGATCCACACCGACATAGGAAACGCCCTCGGTGACCTCAGCCAAATAAAAGGTCAGCTCTCCCGAGCCGCAACCTACGTCAAGTACCTTATCTCCGGGCTTTATGCCGATCCAATCAACCACCTGCGGCGACATATCGCGGTTCATGATCAGCATTCGGCTTTTTTCTAAAAAATCTGCGTTTTGACAATAGGTTGACCACTCTCGCACGATAATTCCTCCATTTCAATGCAATATAAACGATATAAGCAGATATGCATAAAACCGGATGCCACCTGATTGCAGAATCCGGTTTTATGCTTTCACTTACAATAAGTAAGATTTACAATCCAAGATCAATTGTATTACCCAAAAGCTGCACGAGCCGCGGCAACACCAAAATTGAGTCCGGCCATATCTGTGATACCGCCTGCAATAGCAGCAAGCTCGTCTTCGCTGAGATCTTTGCTCATAGCTTCATACTGTGCAGTCATTTCAGCCTTGAAATCCTCAAAGTTGTCACTTACGCCTGCCTCTTTAGCGATGGCGTATACTGCCTCGGGGTCCTTGCCGGCTGCCTGAATTTTTGCAAAGATTTCAGTGTTGTTTTCCATTGCATCCTGATTCAGCTTTGCTACAAATTCTTTCGTTGTCATAGTTTGGTTCCTCCAAAATTTTATTTTCACATCAAAGATGCGATGGTATTGCGACTTTCGATCAGCGATTTGATTCAATTAAAGAAGTGCGATCGTTGCAGCGGCAAGAGCACCACCGCCTGCAGCAGAAATGGCAATACCACCTACAATCTCCCACGCACTGCCGCCTGCAATGGAGGCAAGCTCTTCTTCGCTGAGCTCCTTGCTCATAGCCTCATACTGTGCAGTCATTTCAGCCTTAAAATCCTCAAAACTGTCGGTAACGCCTGCCTCTTTAGCAATGGCGTATACTGCCTCGGGATTCTTGCCGACAGCCTGAATTTTTGCAACGATTTCAGTGTTGTTTTCCTTTGCATCCAGGTTCAGCTTTTCAATAAATTCTTTCGTTGTCATAGTTATATTCCTCCAAAAATTTTATTTTCACATCAAAGATGTGATGGTCTTAGAAAAAGGCGTGTGATTTTCAATCAGCGTTCAGCTTTGATTAAAATACTGCAACAACCGCTGTGGCAATCGCAGCACCACCGGTTATAGTACCAAAAACAGAATAACATACAATTTCACCTGTGCTGGCTCCGCCTGCAATAGCAGCAAGCTCATCCTCGCTAAGCTCCTGTGCCATAGACTCATACCAAGCTTTCATTTCAGCCTTGAAATCCTCAAAGCTGTCACTTACGCCTACCTCTTTAGCGATGGCGTATACTGCCTCGGGATTTTGGCCGGCTGCCTGAATTTTTGCAAAGATTTCAGTGTTGTTTTCCTTTGCATCCAGGTTCAGCTTTTCAATAAATTCCTTTGTTGTCATAGTTGATTTCTCCAATTTTTTAAAATCAAATATGGTCTGATTTTTTAAAACAGACCTGCCACACCTGCGCCAAAGGCTACAGTGCAACCCGCATAAATGTATTCAAGCGCACCAGGACCACCGCCTGCGATATTAGCAAGATCTTCCTCACTAAGCTCCTGTGACATAGACTCATACCAATTTTTCATTTCAGCCTTAAAATCCTCAAAGCTGTCGGTAACTCCTGCCTCTTTTGCGATGGTGTATACTGCCTCGGGATCCTTGCCGGCTGTCTGAATTTTTGCAACGATTGCAGTGTTGTTTTCCTTTGCATCTTGATTCAGCTTTTCAATAAATTCTTTTGTTGTCATAATTCTTTCCCTCCGTTTTTATCATTTTCGCCATCATCACACCCGATGATGCAATTTAGTTCTGAAAGAGATTTTCAAGTGCCTCGGTGCCAAGTCCACTCTCAAGCTCGAGCTTTGCCAACTTTGTGTAGAAATCCTCGATGCTTCTGTAGTTGCAGGGCGCACTGCATTTATCACACTGTAATCCCTGACATACGGGATAAACCTTTGAGAGCACGGTCTTGGGATCGGAAAAATCGTCCAACACCTTGTTTGCGATATGCGGGTGACACAGCTTTCTAAGCACCTGTGCCACCTCACTGTGGGTAGCGCCCTGCGCTCTTGCTCTTAGGTAGGTGGTGGCGGCATAATCGTATCCCGAAAGGTTGGTGCAAGAGCGCAGTATCCCTGCCGCATCATTCAGATTGCCAAGCCGATAGGAGCAGACAGCTGCCAAAAATGCCGCTTCGCTTAAGTCGGCCAATGGCATTTTATTTGTAAACTCTATGCCGCTCAACACGTTGATAGTGTTTTCACCAAAGGAGTTAAATTGCGCGATGGCACAACGCAAAAGCTGCTGTACCTCCTCGTCGGTGGCGGCATCCAGATGCAGGAATATCGCCTGCGCCTTCGTGCGCATATTGCTGATCTTCAGGTTGTATGTATCGATCTCGATTATCTCGGATATGCCGGGGACGTATATCCACACGGTTGGGAAGCCGAGATAGGACATATCGCGGATATAAACCTCATTGCACATACCGTTGAGCAGACTCAGCATACTGTGCATGAGCTCATTGTTGCCCATGCTGGCTACATCCTGCCAAGGAGTGAAGGCGTAGCTCGGTTCGTCGTACAACAGCCACGAGGGAATATCGCCCATACCTATCTTTAGCATATTAAAGCTGTTGTGGTGGCGGTGCATAACGTCGGGTGAGGGAGGGGTGAAGTTGGGCACGTTCATCCGAACGAAGCGATCCAAGGGCTTGCCCTGCATAGCTTCAGAGAACACACGCTCCAGCGCAACGCCGAGGTCGGGGTGAGAGCCGAACTTAAGACCAAGGGTCTGCTTTTCGGTATCTATAACGCCGCCACACACAACAGGCAATCCCTTGCCGAGGGAGCAGTCCATAACGAAAACGCGGTAACGCTCGTTTTTCTCAATCTCCTCAATGATCGAAGCAACAAGTGGGAATCGAGCCACTTCTTCTCTCGGAATCTCGGGGGGCACGATCTTATGTTCAATCATTTGCAACTGAACGTAACGCTCAAATATCTCGGACAGTCCCTGAACGATAGCCTCCTCCAAACTGTTTCCTGCCGCCATTCCGTTACTGCCGGTAAAATATCTAACGATGTCCTCAGGCAGGTATACCGCTTTTCTTGCTTTTACCGCATAGAAGGGGGCAGTGCTTACGCCCTCCTCCTTACCGAAGGACATTTTCTCAAGAAGATCATCGGAAACGTCCTGCGCTGTCTTACCAAAGAGAGGCATCGGCTTTGCTGTTTTGGCAAGCTTTGCTCTCAGCTCCAACATACACGCCGGCTGATACTCACCTCTTACGGTGTATACGGGATATATCTTCTTGTAGATGTCATGATATGCACTATCAACTCTTGGCTGCGCAAAAAACGCTCTGTTCTGAATACGCTCCATCAGCTCGGCATAGGCACTGGCTCTGCAGAATTCCTCGCTCGTGCCCTTGCCGTTGGAGCCGATGTTATGTAAACCCTTGTTTTTGAGGCAAACATGGCTGCTGAAGCATTTGACGTCGGGATCGAATTGCTGATATTCGGTTTCCAGCCCAACATTGTCCAAAAGACCAATGATGCGCTCCACAGTTTCCTCGGGAGAATTATCTTTATATCTTACTTTCCATTCTTTTTTATCCACGGTCTCGACCTCCGTTTTTTAAATCGTGTACACGATTCCATGAAACATCATCGCAATATAAACAACAGCAAGATCAGTACAACTTGAATGATATTTTAAGATATTATAATATATGTGGCGTTACAAATGTGTTACAAATTCGGGTAAGATTGACTCGCAAATCGACTATTTTATTTCCAAATCGTGAATTTTTCGGGACTTAGTTAACTTGCAACCATAACGTGCTTTCGCAAGCACATTATTTAATACTTTAGGAAGAGTGTTATCTACTACAAGAAAAGAGGCTAAGTTAATGTGATATGTGTACGGTTTTTTATTCTATTTCGGCGGCAAGAAAGTAGAGGCGACAAATTTATCTAAAATAAAGCAATCGTACAAGGATTGTTCATTAAATATTCATAAAAAATTCATTTACATCTGTTATACTATACATTGGTAAAAAATGATTGAAAAGGAGATACCTCATGGCATTGACATACATTACCAATGGTAAAATCGTGCTTCCCGATGCCGTCGTGTGCGGAAAATCGCTTGCTTTTGACAGCGAAAGCGGCAAAATCTGCGGTATTGTGGACAACCTGCCCACAGATGCGAACGTCATTGACGCGAACGGTAATTACATCGCTCCCGGACTTGTCGATATTCATATTCACGGATGCTTTGGCGAGGATACTAGCGACGCAAAGCCCGAAGGTGTTAAGAAGATGGCGTACGGCGTGGCAAAGAACGGCGTTACCGCATTTCTTCCCACCACGATGACGGTGGCAAAGGACGAGATCATCGCAGCACTGAACTCGGTTCGTTCTCTCAAGGAAGAGAGCAAGAGCTGGGGCGGTGCAGAGATCCTCGGTGTTCACGCAGAAGGTCCGTTCATCAACCCCTCGAAGAAGGGCGCACAGGCAGCAGAGAACATTCTCACCCCGGATGCGGACTTCATTATTGAGCATTCGGATATCATCAAGCTTGTAACGCTTGCTCCCGAAATGGACGAGGGACACAAGTGTATCAAGAAGCTTGCGGCAGAGAGTGACGTCCTCGTTTCGATGGGACACACCGACGCAACCTTTGAGGAAGCAATGAGCGCGGCAAAGGACGGCGTCAACCACGCAACCCACCTCTTCAACGCAATGTCGGCACTGGCGCACAGAAACCCAGGCGTCGTCGGCGCGGCACTCGCTTCCGATAACGTTTCGGTTGAGGTGATTGCAGACACGTTCCATATCAATCCCGGTCTTTACTCCATCATCGCTAAGGTGAAAGGTGATAAGATGGTGCTGATCACCGACTGTACCCGTGCGGGCGGTATGCCCGACGGTGAATATGACCTTGGCGGACAGCCGATTTTCTTGAAGGGAATCGAGTGCCGTCTTGCTGACGGTACGATCGCAGGAAGCGTGCTGAAGCTCAACTCGGCAGTGAAGAACGTTCTCGACTACACGGATCTTCCCGTCAACGAGGTCTTCAAAATGGCATCGCTCAATCCTGCCACCGCCATCCACTGCGCAGACCGTCTTGGTTCGCTCGAGGAAGGCAAGGACGCAGACATCATTATTGCAGATGAAAATATCAATATCATAAGAACCATCAAGAAAGGAAAAACAATTTATGAAGCTTAAAGTAAATGCACCTCTCGATCCCGGCTTTATGCCGATGGCGGTGGTCTACCGCGATTTTGAAGCCGCAGTCAAGGCTGAGGGCGGCGAGAAGCTGACGATCGGTTTGGAAAGAAACAATGGTCTTACCTCGGTATTTACCATTGATGTATTCAAGGACGGTACGGGTCACGACGAAGAGAACCACGAGTTCGTTGAGAGAATTGTCAAGACGCTTCTCTGGACGCGCGGCGGTTATAAGATCATTATCGCAGGCTCGAAGCTGATCGCAGATCAGATCAAGGCAGACTACTCCGAGAACGGAATCCGCGCATTTGACCGCGACTTTATGTCGGGCGTATTTGAGGCTCCGTTTGAAGTTATCCACGTTCCTTTTGAGCAGGCACCCGTGGCAAACGAGACCGCAGCTCCCGTCGGACGCCATCTTGACGGTTGCCGTATCGGCTTTGACGCAGGCGGAAGTGACCGTAAGGTTAGTGCTGTCGTTGAGGGTGAGGCTACATATTCTGAAGAAGTCGTTTGGTTTCCCAAACTCCAGAACGATCCCCAGTACCACTACGAAGGCATTATGGACGCAATGAAGACGGCGGCTTCCAAGATGCCCAGAGTGGATGCCATCGGTGTATCCACCGCAGGCGTTGTCATCGGAAACCGCATTATGACCTCTTCGCTCTTCCTGAAGGTAAAGAACGAGAATCCCGAAGCATTCGAGAAGGTCGTAAAGAATATCTACACCGATATCGCAAAAGAGCTCGGAGATGTTCCGATCGAGGTTGCCAACGACGGTGACGTTACCGCACTCGCAGGTGCAATGGATCTTGGTGACACCAACGTTCTTGGTGTTGCGATGGGAACCAGTGAGGCAGGCGGATACGTTGACGGAAACGGAAACATCACGGGCTGGCTCAACGAGCTTGCGTTCGTACCCGCAGACTTCAATAAAGAGGCAATGCTTGACGAGTGGTCGGGCGACTACGGTTGCGGTGTCAAGTACTTCTCGCAGGATGCAGTTATTAAGCTTGCTCCCGCAGCAGGAATTGAGCTTGATGCAAACGCATCTCCCGCAGAGAAGCTCAAGGTCGTTCAGGGTCTGATGGCGCAGGGCGATGAGCGTGCGGCAAAGATCTACGAGACCATTGGTGCATATTTCGGATATGCGGTTGCTTACTACGCAATCTTCTACGATATCAAGCACGTTCTTCTGATGGGCCGCGTATCTTCGGGTGAGGGCGGATGCATTCTTCACAGAAATGCACAGAAGGTTCTCGCAGAGGAATTCCCCGAGCTCGCAAAGAAGATCACCATTCATCTTCCCGACGAGAGCAGCCGCCGTGTCGGTCAGTCGATCGCAGCGGCAAGCCTTCCCAAGATCAAGTAATCGATCGAATAACCATAAAAGAATCGACAAGCTCCAAGAGGGGCTTGTCGATTCTTTTATTTTAGGGTTTTTTCCCCACTTTGAGTGAAAAAAGGGGCTTTTCAAAAAACTTTTCCCCACCGTATTGACATTGATTTTTCGGTGTGATATACTCAACTTGTAAAACAAAAAAAGGGGAAATTATGATGAAAAAATTGATTGCTGTTTTCTTGTGCTTGCTAATGGTCCTTGCGTTATTTTCTTGCGATGGAAAGATACCATCCGAAAAGGAAGAATCTCAAACGACCGAGTCTGGTGAAAATCAAAACAAGGGGTCTGGAAATCATAGCTCGGACAAGTCTTCTTCCAAGGATAAGCTTTCTCAACAGAAATTAGCAGAGCAGGCATACGAGGCGGTATTGAAGAATGAGTTGCCGATCATTCAAGAAAACGGACAAAAAATTTATTTGCAGGAATGTGTTTTTATCGGAGGATATACTCGATTAGATGAAGTGGAAGCTCTTCAAAAAGCTGTGATTGATATGGACGGAGATGGAATTGACGAGTTTTTGATTCGCGAGAGTGGCTACCATGGAGCCGTGATCCTTTTCCGTTATTATGAAGGAGACGTATATAGCTTTACCTTTGATGGTGATGCGATGTTTTCCATCAAGACCGATGGTTCCTTCCGTTGGGAGTATTATAATTCTTATGATCGACGGAATGAAGAAGGTGAAAGTCACATTGTTTTTGATGGCGCGAACCTGATACTGTGCGAGAATTGGCGCATCGAAAATTATTCAAAATACTTTATTAACGGAGAGCAGGTAACCGAAGAGGAGTTGGACGAGCATTTGTTTACTTCAAAGACCGAGTTGGAGTACAATGTATTTGTTCTTGATCGTTCCACTTGGGATGTTGGAAAAGCCTTGGCGTATGCATCCGAGCATTGGGGCATCAGCGACGGAGATTTTGAAGCAGAAACGGGATATCGATATCGATTAATTGCGGAGTATTATCAAGGAAATTACAGGGTTTTCTTGAAAAAGCTGGTAAAAAATCAATCTTATATTACGGTGGATGAAATTCTTGTGGATATTTCTACGGGAGAAATTTTACCTACTCCCGACGGAAAAGGCTAAAAACACAGCCGTGAAAGCATTGCTTTCACGGCTGTACTGTCTTTATAGAGAAATCTCGTCAATCCTTCTCAGCTCCTCGTCGGAGAAGGGAGCGGAGTGAATCGCCTTGAGATTATCAAGGATCTGGGAAGGCTTGGAAGCACCGACAAGAACGCTTGTGACAGCACTCTCACGTAAAACCCACGCAAGTGCCATCTGAGCCAGACTCTCGCCGCGCTCCTTGGCAATCTCATTGAGCGCGCGGATCTGTGCGAGTTTTTCCTCGGTGAGAATGTCCGCCTTGATCGAAACGCCGTTCACGGCAATGCGGCTGTCCTCGGGAATTCCGCGGAGATAACGGTCGGTCAGAAGACCTTGTGCCAAGGGAGAGAAGACGATCACGCCTTTTTTCTCCTGCTTTGCCGCCGCGAGAAGTCCGTTGTTCTCTACCGTACGGTCGAAGATCGAATAGCGGTTCTGATTGATCACAAAGGGACATTTCAGTTCGCGCAGAATTGCCGTCGCGTGATGCAGTCGCTCGCCATCGTAGTTGGAAAGTCCCGCGTAGAGCGCTTTTCCACTCTTGACCGCTTGATCGAGTGCACCCATCGTCTCCTCAAGGGGCGTATTCGGGTCGGGACGGTGATGGTAGAAGATGTCCACGTAGTCGAGATCAAGATGCTTCAAACTTAGATCAAGGCTTGAGAGGAGCGATTTGCGACTGCCCCAGTTGCCGTAAGGACCTTCGCGAAGAGAATGTCCCGCCTTGGTGCTGATGATCATATCGTCGCGGTGTGCGCTCATTTCCTCGTGCAGAATTCTGCCGAAATTGACCTCGGCACTCCCTGGAACAGGACGACCGTAGTTGTTGGCAAGGTCAAAATGCGTAATGCCGTGATCAAACGCGGTAAAGCACAGCTGCTTCATATTTTCAAAGTCGTTGACCACGCTGAAATTGTGCCAAAGACCGAGCGAGACGGCAGGGAGCTGGAGACCACTCTCCCCGCAGAAATTGTATTTCATTTCGGAAAACCGTGTTTCGGAAGCAATATAAGCCATAAGCACTCCTTGGAATCAAAATTTTATACTTTATTATATCATGATTTTTTATCACCGTCAATAAGCAAGAGCCATAATTGTTCAAATTGTAGTAGGGACAGGCGTTATCCACTGGCCCTCCTCGACGGATGCTAACTTATTGTAACGGACAGTCGAGGACGCCTCTCCCTACAATAAAACAAATGCAAATCTCAACAAAACAGCGTAGCCGTGAGATTCACAGCTACGCTGAAGTTGTTTTTTACTTTAGAACAAGATAATGAGGAACTGCGATACCAGCACCACCGCGATCAGTGCAATCGGGTAGGTTGCCGCGTAAGCCGCAGCGACGTCCTCGGTCTTGGCAACGCCGATCAGCGTTCCAAGTGCGGGCGTCGAAGTCATACCACCCGTCAGCGAGCCGAGATTGTTCAAAAGGCTCAGCTTCAGGACGTACTTTGCGAAGAGGAATCCAATGATCATCGGAACGATCGTCATAATGATACCGTAGACAAAGTACATCGGGTCGAAGTTCTCAACGAACTCAGCACCACCGGGGATACCTGCGCCAACGAGGAAGAGAACGAGACCAAGCTCACGGAAGAGCTTCAGCGTACTCTGCGAAGGCATTACGTTGACTCTGCCGAAGCGACCAAAGTGACCGACGATCAAGCTAACGAGCAGACAGCCGCCCGTGGTGGTCAGCGAGAAGCAAGTACCCGAAAGACCCGCGGAAGAGAGCGGAATCTTAACCTGACCGATCAGCGTGCCGAGAATTGCGGCAAGCGAGAAAGCGGCAATGCCCATATGGTCGATGTCAAAGAGCTTCTTCGTATAAGGCTTCTTTTCTTCCTCTTCCTTGACGACAAGTTTTGCACGCTCTGCGTCCATATCTGCTTTCATAAACTTGGGAACCAGCTGAACGAAGAGCACAACGCCGATGACGCCGAAGATATACGCGATACCGTGTCCTACCGAAACAAGACCCTGAAGCGAAGGATCGACCGTTGCTTTCGCCGCGGAGAATGCGGGAGTCGAGGTCAGAGAGCCCGAAAGCAGACCGACAATCATGGCAACGAATCCGTCCTGTGTTTCAATGGACGCGCCATAGCCGAGCACCTCGCCGAGGGCAATACAGCCTGCCGCAGCAAGACCGCCCGCGAGAATGATAATGACGCCGAGAAGAACGTAGGATTTGAAATTTCGCTTAAAGTTTCCGAAGAATTTCGGACCCGCAATAAAGCCAACGGATGTGACGAAAAGTACAAGACCAAGACTTTCAATCAAGGAAAGACCTGCGTTAAAATCGTAAGGCTTTGCTGAAAAATCAAATGTCAGCATACCAAGCTCATTGACGTGGAAGAAGAGCGCGCCTGCGAGAAGTGCAATAATAAACACACCGGCATCTCCCAGCGAAACTCCCTTAATGGTGATTCTGCCGAGCGCGTAGCCAAGCATCAGAACCGAGAAAACGACGAACAGAAGCGTCGAAATATTACTTACAGAAATAACTCCGCCAAAAAAACTCATACTTTGAACACTCCTTTTGATTACTTCATCAGCTTTGCGTTGGGCTCGTCAAACACGGGATTGCCGTGCGTGTAGCGGGGAAGGAGCTTGGGAGAGACAGTATCGGTCACAATGCCTGCGTCTGCCATTTCCTTCATAAAGTCCTCTACGTGAGAGAGCGAAAGCTTTGCGGGAGCGTCGATTTTCTTTGCCGCTTCTGCCGCGTGAACACCTGCGTTACGTCCAAAGACGATGATGTCGAGGAGAGAGTTACCCATCAGTCGGTTTTCACCGTGAATACCGCCAACTGCCTCACCTGCAACGAAAAGGTTTTCAACGTCGGACATACCGTTGTCGGCAATCTTGATACCGCCGTTCTGGTAGTGGAGCGTGGGGTAAATCAGAATGGGCTGCTTGCGCATGTCGATGCCGTACTTGAGGTACATACGCATCATTGCGGGAATTCTCTTTTCAATCGTGCCCTCACCGTGGATCTTTTCGATCATCGGAGAGTCGAGCCAGATGCCCTGACCGCCGTTGAAGGTGTCAACACCCTTGCCGCGCTTGCATTCACGGATGACCGTGGAAGCACAAACGTCGCGCGTTTCAAGCGGATACATAAACGCCTCACCGTCCGCATTGATCAGCTGAGCACCGATCGAACGAACCTTTTCGGTAACCAGCGCACCGAAGATCTGAGAGGGATATGCCGCACCCGTGGGGTGATACTGGAGGGTGTAAGCGTAGAGCAGAGGAGCACCTGCACGGTAAGCCATAACAAGTCCGTCTGCCGTCGCACCGTAGTGGTTCGAGGTCGGGAAGCCCTGATAGTGCATACGACCTGCACCGCCCGTAGCAATGACAACCGTCTTCGCGCGGGCAATGAGAATCTCCTGCGTTTCCATATTCATCAGCACGGCACCGGCAGCCTTACCGGTTTCGTCCTTGATGATCTCGATTGCCGAGGTGAAGTCTACCACGGGAATCGCTCTGTTCTGTACCTCGTCACGGAGAACACGCATAATTTCCGCGCCCGAGTAGTCCTTTGCGGCGTGCATACGCTTGCGCGAGGTTCCGCCGCCGTGGGTGGTAACCATCGTGCCGTCGGCTTCCTTGTCGAACATAACGCCAAGGTCATTGAGCCACTTGATACAAATGGGAGCGTCGTTGACGAGCTTGTAAACGAGCTCGGGAACGTTCTTGAAGTGACCGCCGCCCATAACGTCGAGATAGTGCTGAGCAGGGCTGTCATTGGGCTTATCTGCCGCCTGAATACCGCCCTCTGCCATCATCGTGTTTGCGTCACCGTGACGAAGCTTGGTCACGATCATAACGTTCGCACCGTTTTCATGTGCCATAATTGCCGCCGCAGAGCCTGCACCGCCGCCGCCGATGATCAGAACGTCAACGTCGTAGTCGATCTTGGAGAGATCAATGTCCGAGGGCTTGACGCGGGGATTTGCCTGAAGAATTTCGGCAAGCTCGAGCGGAACCTTTTCGCCTTTGTTCGGACCGATCGCGAGCTCGGCAAACTGGGATTTGATGTGGTCGGGGTGATTTTCGAGAAGAACCTGATCCTTTTCTTCTGCGGTCATACGGCGGGGATGATTTCCTGCCAAAACCTGAGCGAGGCGCTCCTCACGGGTTGCTTCCACCTTCTTGATGGATTCTAACATTTCCTGCGTATACATATCGGCACCTCCTTATTTCTCAAAATCACGGTTGTTGTACATTTCTTTGAGCTCTTCTGCAGTCTTCTTCATAATATCCTGAAGAGCCGCTTCGCAGTCACCGCTTTCGATCTCGGCAACACGCTCAAGAAGATGCTGGGTCTCGGGAGCCAGATACTTACCCGTCAGACGGCGAGCAAGCAATCCAACCTGAGGATGGGTAATGCCTGCGGGACAACGAGACGAGCAAACACCACACATTACGCAGTCAAAGGACTCCTCCGCGCACTTCTCGTACTCGCCTCTCTGCGCGTATGCAATGTACTGCATTACGTTCAGATCCTGCGTGCATGCCTTGGTGCAGGCGTTACAGCCAACACACGCATAAATTTCGGGGTAGAGCTGCATCATGATCTGCTCGGTGGGCTTGACCTTCTGAATGTCGTAGGGCTGCTTGACGAGCGGGAAGAAGGGAAGGGTTGCAATATACATGTTGTCCTCGACCTTCGTCTGGCAAGCAAGGCAGGTCTTGAGCTCGCGCTCACCCTTAATGCGGTAGATCGTTGCGCAAGCACCGCAGAAGCCGCAACGGCAACCGACACCGCGTACCAGCTGATAGCCTGCATATTCCATTGCGTTCATAATGGTCAGGCTTGCGGGTACTTCGTATTTTTTACCGTAAAGGTAAATATTTACCATTTTTTCCATGTCTTTCTCCTTTTTGGCAATGCCGCAATTAATATTCGTCGGGGAGTTCATCGATCTGATCGCAACGGAAGACGGGACCGTCCTTGCAGACGTACTTTGCGCCTACGTTGCATCTGCCGCATTTTCCAACGCCGCATTTCATACGAAGCTCCAGCGTGGTGTAGACCTGCGTTTTGTCAAAGCCGATCTCCTGAAGACCCGCTAAGGTAAACTTGATCATAATGGGAGGACCGCAGAGGATTGCGATCTTGTCGGTCGAGAAGCCGAGCTCCTTGACGTAGTTCGGAACAAAGCCAACGTGACCGTCCCATTCGGGTTGTTCGCGGTCGATCGTCAGATGAACTGAAACACCGGCATCTTTGGACCATTCCTCAATGATCTCGCGGTAGTCGACGAGATCCTGCATACTGCGCGAACCGTAAACGATGTCGATCTTGCCGTAACGGTCACGGTAGTGACGGCAGTAGTTGATGACCGAGCGCAAGGGAGCCAAACCGATACCACCAGCGATAAAGAGCATATCGTGTCCCGCAAACGCTGTGTCAACAGGGAATGCGTTTCCGTACGGACCGCGAATGGTGATCTGCTGACCGACCTCCATCGAGTGGAGCCATTCGGTGACACAACCGCACTTTTTAATGGAAAACTCCATAAACTCGGTATTCGTGGGGGAAGAGGTGATCGAGAACATTGCCTCACCCACACCGGGGATCGAAAGCATTGCGCACTGACCGGGCATATGGTCAAACGCCTTCTTGCCGTCGGGAGTGACAACACGGAAGGTTTTTACGTCGGGCGTGTCGATACGGATATCGGTGACCACACCAACGACGGGAATGAGAGTTTCCTTCATATCAACCATTGTCTTTTCCTCCTAACGTTTTCATAACCTTGACGATATTCATATTGATCGGGCACTTAGCAAGACATCTGCCGCAACCAACGCAGGAGAAAAGTCCGTTGTTGTTGGTGGGGTAGTAGACGAGCTTGTGCATAAAGCGCTGACGGAAGCGTTCCACCTGCGAAAGACGGTTGTTTCCGTGCGCCATTCTGGTAAATTCGGAATACATACAGGAATCCCAGCAACGGAAACGCTTGACGCCGTGTCCCGTGTCGAAATCCTTAATGTCGTAGCACTGGCAAGTGGGGCAAACGAAGGTGCAGGTTCCGCAACCGAGACAGCTCTGCGAAAGCTCTTTCCATTCGGGACGGTTGAAGAATTCCATCGTCTTGTCTGCGCCGAATGCGTCAGCCTTGAGGTTTGCCAAGGGAAGCTTTGCCATTCTCTCGCGAATGAGAGTCTGCTGTGCTTCCACGGCAGAGGTGTCGCACTCTTCGGTCAGAGCCGAAAGACGAGCCAGAAGAGCCTCACCCTTTTCGGTCTTCGCGTCGAGGTAGAGCGTATCCTCGGTCTTGTGGCAAACGATATCGCCTTCGGGCGCGGAAGCGTCAATGCCAAAGGTCTGACAGAAGCAGGTTTCGGCAGGACGGGTGCACGCCATCGAAATGATCACACCGTGATCGCGGCGGTTTTTGTAGTAGGTGTCAACAGGCTCGGAAAGGAATACGCGGTCAAGAATCTCAAAGCTGCGGACGTCGCAAGCGCGAACGCCGAAGATCACGAAATCCTCGCACTCCTTTCGGGTGTCGATGATTTCGATGCTCTTGCCCTCAACCTTGAAATCCATCAGATTTTCGGTCTGGGGGAAGAAGAAATCCTTGGGGGAGCGTACCGTGTTCAGCGCGTTCGAAAGCGTCGCGCCCTCACACCATTCGGAGTAAACCGCGCCCTTGTCGGTATCGACGGGAAGATAAAGCGTTTCTTCCGAAGCGATTGCCGCGAAGAGAGCATTTAGATTGGTTAAAGAGATTTTACGCATTGTCGTCACCTCTTTCTACTGCCTCGCTCGGCTCAAGGTCCTCGGTCGTGTAGTCAACGATCGGAGCGCGGGAACCAACCTCAGCACCTGCCTGATACTCGCCGTAGAAGCTGTCAATATCCTTGATGAACTTACGGTTGAGCAGGTGAAGCGGAATCTGCTGAGGACATACGCGCGAGCACTCGCCGCAGTCGGTGCAACGTCCGACCACGTGGAAAGCGCGGATGATGTGGAACATTTTTTCCTCAAAGGAATCGGATGCCGCCTTGTTTTCAAGACCCGACGAGGGGTTGTCAAACACGCACTTTTCACAGGTGCAGGCAGGACATACGTTACGGCAAGCATTGCAACGAATGCAACGCGAGAGCTCGTTCTGCCAGAAGGCAAATCGCTCGTCGGGGGTCATCGCTTCCAGCGCGGCAACCTCGTCAAAGCGAGCCGAATCGAGAACCTCTCCGTCCTCGCCGAGAAGCTCGTCGTAAGCGGTGTGCTTCTTCGACTTGCAATTCAGGCAACGCTCTGCGAGAAGCTCGGCACGGTCGATGGTCAAAGTGCCGTCAAAGAGCGTTTCGATGACCGTTTTATCACCGTCTTCGGTGATCGATGCAATGCCTTCCGCACACTTCTTGACCTTTTCTACGTCCAGCATTCCCGCGCAGGGAACACCGAGAACGTAAACCTTTTCACGGTTGAAACGGTGCTCGGTCAAAAGCTGATTAAAGCTGTAAGTGTCACAAGGCTTGAGGAATACGAGAATCTTTTCGTCGGATTTTTCGGTTTCCTTAATTAAGTATTTGGAGAAGTTTGCACCGCAGAAATCGTTCCATACGAGATCGCGGGAAAGCTCTTCTGCCGAGGTAAATACGTAAGGGGTTACGTCGTAGTCAAATTCACCGCGCTTCCAACCGAGAACGCGGTTTACCGTGCCGTCAGCGAGGAGGGCAGAGGCGCGATCAACGAGTGCGTTACGAGTTATTTCTTGCATCTCAGATCCTCCAATCTCTTGTTTTCGCCAAGTGCGGCAACCGTCTGAACGAAATCGTTCATGGTAGCGGCAAATTTTGCACCCTCTGCGGCAGAAACCCATTCAAGACGGGTTCTTTCTCTCTCGATACCGAGGTAATCGAGCATCGAGAAGAGGAGTGCCATACGGCGACGGGTGTAGTAGTTGCCCGAGGTATAGTGACAGTCACCGGGGTGACAGCCACAGATGATCACACCGTCTGCTCCGCGCTGGAAGGCACGGAGAATGAAGGTGGGATTGACACGGCAGGAGCAGGGAACGCGGATGATCTTTACGTCGGCGGGATACGCCAGACGGTTGTTTCCCGCAAGGTCCGCACCTGCGTAAGAACACCAGTTGCAACAAAATGCAACGATCAGAGGCTTATATTCAGTTACTTGCATATTGCATCTACCTCCGCCATAATTTGTTGATTGGTAAAGCCCTTGAGGTTCATCGCGCCCGACATACAAGCAACGGTACAAGCGCCACAACCCTGACATACAGCCTCGTTGACCGAAGCAACACGGCGAATCTTCGTCGTTCTGTCGGGCATTCTGAATTCCTTATCCTGGTACGTAATCGCACCGTAAGGACAAACCTTTTCACAGGTCGAACATCCGTTACACATCCACTCGTCGGACTGAGCGACGCAGGGGTTACCCGTCAGCTTATCCTTGCAGAGCAGACCAATGACCTTCGAAGCGGCAGCACCTGCCTGAGAAACGGTTTCGGGGATATCCTTCGGACCCTGGCAAGCACCCGAAAGGAAGACACCCGCCGTGGGGCTTTCCACGGGACGGAGCTTGGGGTGAGCCTCGGTGAAGAAATCGTTGGTATCCATACTTGCCGTCAGCATCGTTGCCAAGGGGCGAGCCGACTTGTCGGGCTCGATGGCAGCGGCAAGAACGACGAGGTCAGCATCAATGTGAAGCTGTTTGCCGTCGATCAGGTCGGAAGCGCGCACCTTGAGCTTATTGCCCTCGGGCGAAACCTTTCCAACCATACCTTTAATATAATGTACACCGTATTCCTCGACGGCGCGGCGGTAGAACTCGTCAAAGTTCTTACCGGGGGTACGTACGTCGATGTAGAAAACGTAAACGTCGGTGTCGGGATACTTGTCGCGGATGAGCATTGCGTGCTTTGCCGTGTACATACAGCAGATCTTCGAGCAGTATTCCTTGCCCTTTTCGGCACACGCCGAGCAACGTGAGCCAACACACTGTACGAACACGATGGTGTGCGGATGCTCACCGTCCGAGGGACGGAGCAGCGTACCGCCCGTCGGTCCTGCGGCGTTCATCAGACGCTCGAGTTCGAGCGAGGTGATAACGTCCTTGGACTGCGAGTAAGCAAACTCGTCGAATTTTTCCATCGAAATGGGATTGAATCCGGTTGCAACAACGATTGCACCGTACTGTTCGGTCAGATACTCGTCCTTTGCCTGATAGTCGATTGCACCGACGGTACAAACCTTCGAGCAAACACCGCACTTGCCGCTCTTGAGCATCGTGCAGTAGTCGGGGTCAATGGTTGCTACCTTCGGAACAGCCTGAGCAAAGGGAATGTAGATGGCGCGGCGGTTGTCCATACCGAGGTTGAACTCGTTGGGAACCTTCTTCTGAGGACATTTCTCGGTGCAGAGTCCGCAACCCGTACAAATGTCTTCCTTGACGTACCGCGCACGGCGCTTGATGGTAACCTCAAAGTTGCCAACAAAGCCGCTGACGTCGGTGACTTCACTGTAAGAGAAGATACGGATCTTGTCGTGCTGAGCAACGTCTACCATCTTCGGGGTGAGGATACAAGCCGCACAGTCGAGCGTGGGGAAGGTCTTGTCAAGCTGAGCCATCTTACCACCAATGGTGGGCTTGGTTTCTACGATATCTACGGGGAAGCCCGCGTCTGCAATGTCAAGTGCCGTCTGAATACCCGCAATACCGCCGCCGATGACCAGCGCACGCTTGGTTACGGGGCTCTCGCCGGGGGTCAGAGGCGCGTTGAGGTTGACCTTTGCTACGGCAGCCTTGCCGAGAATGATCGCCTTTTCGGTTCCCGTGGGGATATCCTTATGTACCCAAGAGCACTGCTCACGGATATTTGCGATCTCTACCATGTAGGGGTTCAGACCTGCGGCAGCGGCAGTCTTGCGGAAGGTTGCCTCGTGCATACGGGGCGAGCAGGAGCAAACGACGATACCCGTCAGCTTGTTTTCCTTAATTGCTTCCTTAATTAAATCCTGACCTGCCTGAGAACACATGTACTGATATTCCTTGGAGATCACGACACCGGGCTCATACTGCAGTGCCTCGGCAACTGCCTTGACGTCTACCGTTCCGGCAATGTTCGTGCCGCAATGACAGACGAAAACACCAATTCTTTGCATATCCGATCTCCTTTCTTACTTGGAATATTTGCGCATTGCGCTGACAATTGCCTGCTGGGGCATTTCATCATCGAGAAGCGCGGGGATTTGATCTGCCAGAAGATGGTTAGCACCCTTTTCACGGATCACCGTCAGACGGAGCGCTTCAATCAGCTTGGCAGGCTCTACGTTACGGGGACAACGGTCCACGCACGCAAAGCAGGAAAGACACTTGTAGATCGAGGACGAATTGAGGAGAGGCTCAAGATCGCCCGTTTCTACCATATAAACGAACTGATGGGGATGATATTCCATCTCGTCATAAGAGGGGCAGGTAGCGGAGCATTTTCCGCAACGCATACACTTGAGAGGGTTGACACCGCTCATGCGAAGGATCTGCTCCTTGCGACGTGCATTCTTGTTTTCCATCTTAGACCTCCTTTACACCGAGTGCTTCGGCAAGAAGCTCGGTGAAATAAACGACGGGGAGCGAGCTTCCGTTCTTGACAAGATTGTACTTGCAGAGCGGGCAAGCCGTCACAATCATTTCCGCGCCGTGATTCTTTGCGCTGTCCGAAACGGCGTTGCTCTTTTTCTTTGCGGAAGCAGGATCTTCGAGTGCTACGTAACCGCCACAGCATTCGTTTCTTGCGGGGTAAATCACGGGATCAGCACCGAGCGCGCGAATAAATTCTTCAATGATCGAAGGATTCTCTACGTCATCAAATGCCATCACCTTACCGGGACGGAGCAAAAGACAACCGTAGTACGCCGCGATCTTCTTTCCCGTGAGGGGATTTTTTACCGCGGCTTTGAGGGTGTCAAAGCCAACCTTGTCACGGATCAGCTCGAGAAAGTGAAGAACCTCAGCCTCACCCGCATAGGGCAGGGGGGGATTCTTTTCCTGTGCCATATAGGCGTTAACACGCGAAGCGAAGGTTTCGTCATTCTGCATCGCGTAGTTTGTCTGCTTGATGACGTTGTGACACGCCGAGCAAACCGTAACGATGGGCTGTTCGTTCTCCTTTGCGTCGATCAGCGCACGAACCGAGGAAAGCTTGGTTGCAATCTCGTCGGACGCGCTGACAAACACACCGCCACAGCACTGCCAATCCTTCGGCTCGCAAAGCTCAATGCCGAGAACCTCGGCAGAGCGGCGGGCGTAGAGATCAAGATCCTTTGCTTTGGTGCGGAGAGTACAGCCGGGAAAATAAGTAACTTTCATTCTGGACCTCCCAAATTTATCAGACCATCTGTTCGGGGTGGAATACCTCGTCGAAGCGCTCAGCCGTCAAAAATCCGAGAGCTACGCAGGCTTCCTTGAGGGAAATGTTTTCTTTGTATGCTTTTTTTGCGGTCTTTGCGGCATTCTCGTAACCAATGTAGGGGTTGAGTGCCGTGACCAGCATCAGCGAGTTGTGGAGATTGTGGTGCATCTTTTCCTTGTCTGCCGTAATTCCAACTGCACAGTTGACGTTGAAGGAAACGATTGCTTCTGCCAAAAGGCGTGCAGATTGCAGGAAGTTGTAAGCGGCAACGGGCATAAACACGTTGAGCTCGAAGTTACCCTGCGAAGCAGCCATACCGACCGCTACGTCGTTACCCATCACCTGAACAGCAACCATCGTGACAGCCTCACACTGCGTGGGGTTGACCTTACCGGGCATAATCGACGAGCCGGGCTCGTTTTCGGGAATGCGGATTTCCCCAAGACCGTCGCGGGGACCCGATGCCAGCCAACGGATGTCGTTGGCAATCTTCATCATATCTGCCGCGGTTGCCTTGATCGCACCGTGCGCAAAGACGAGCTCGTCCTTGGAGGTCAGTGCGTGGAACTTGTTTTCTGCCGTAACAAAAGGCTTGCCCGTCAGCTCGGCAACCTTTGCGGCAACCAGCTCGGAAAAGCCTTTGGGAGCATTGAGTCCCGTACCGACCGCAGTACCACCAAGTGCCAACTCATAGAGAGGTGCGAGCGAAAGCTTCAGGAGAACGACGTCACGCTCCAGGCTCGAACGCCAGCCGCTGATCTCCTGCGAGAACTTGATGGGCGTTGCATCCTGAAGATGCGTACGTCCCGACTTTACGATTCCTTCGTTTTCTGCTTCGAGACGGCGGAAGGTAGCAATGAGGGTTTCTACCGCGGGAATCAGCTTATCTTCTACGGCAAGAACTGCCGAAATATGCATTGCAGTGGGGAAGGTGTCGTTCGAGGACTGGCTCATATTGACGTCATCGTTGGGATGGCAGAGCTTTTCGTCAGCGAGCTGATTGGCACGGTTGGCAATGACCTCGTTGGCGTTCATATTCGACTGCGTACCCGAACCTGTCTGCCAAACGACAAGCGGGAAGTGATCATTGAGCGAACCGGAAATCACTTCGTCGCAAGCACGGGAAATAACGTCCAGCTTCTTCTGGGTCATCTTTTCGGGCTTGAGCTCAGTGTTTGCCATTGCGGCAGCCTTTTTCAGAATACCAAATGCGTGGGTAATCTCGCGGGGCATCGTTTCAATTCCTTCGCCGATTCTAAAGTTTTCGTGACTTCTCTGGGTCTGAGCCGCCCACAAGCGGTCGGCGGGAACCTTGACCTCGCCCATCGAGTCGTGTTCAATACGGTAATCCATCATCTATACTTCCTTTCGTTTCGTTTTTTCTTAAATATCCAAATTGCGAATAACGTCCTTGAGCGTGTTTGCGCTGGTGAGAAGCTTTGCTTCCTCTTCCTCGGTCAGCGTGACGTTGACCTTGGAGCGAACGCCCTCGCGTCCTACGAGGTTGAGTGTGCTCAAGCATACGTCCTTGATGCCGTATTCACCGTGCATCATCGTCGATACGGTCATCGTGGTGTCCAGACCGCCAAGCAAGCACTTGCAGATGTGGCAAACCGAAACTGATACGGCATAGAAGGTTGCACCCTTACGCTCAATGACGCGGGCACCCGATTTTTTGACGTATTTTTCAATTTCTTCGTAATCAAAGCCCTTGGTAAATCCGTGCTTTGCAAAGGCATCTTGACACTCTTCGATCGGAACATTGGAAATGTTTGCGATCGACCACGGAACGAAAGAAGAATCTCCGTGCTCACCGAATACGTACGCGTGAACGTTGGTCTGGTTGATATTGAAATATTCCGACAGACGCGAACGCAGACGAGCGGTATCCAGAATTGTACCCGAACCGATGATCTGCTTTTCGGGAAGTCCCGAACGCTTGACAAAGGTGTAGGTCAGAATGTCAACGGGGTTGCTGACGATAATGTAGGTCGCATTCGGTGCGTGACGAGTGATTTCGGGAATGATTTTTTTGGTGATATTGACGTTGGTCTGCGCCAATTCCAAACGGGTCTGTCCGGGTTTTCTTGCGATACCGCAAGCAAAAATGACGATGTCGGAGCCAACGGCATCTGAGTAGTCGCCTGCATAGACCGAGCAAGCGCCGCAGAAGGGAGTGCCTTGACGAATGTCAAGTGCTTCGCCTCTTGCTTTCTCGTGGTTGATGTCGATCATAACGATTTGGGAGGCAATACCCATCACAGTCAGGGTATAGGCAATGGTTGCGCCAACGCTTCCGGTTCCGATGATTGAAATTTTGCTCATAATGAATCTTCCTTTTTTCTTTTACTTTTTTGTGTCAAAGACCTCTTTGACTAAAAATGCACAGTATGAATTTATTATAACATATGGAAGAAAAAAAGTCAATATATAAACTACGCAAAATTGACATTTTTTTAACATTCTTCTTGGTAAAATTGCAAAAAAATGGGCACCGCAATCTCTGCGGTGCCCGTTGGCTCGAATTTTTTAGTTAGTTTTGAGGACCTGCCTTGACAGCATCAAAGTCGTCCTGAATTTCCTGCGAGGGCGCGGGGGTCAGGAGAGAAACGATGACGATGACGATCGAGGAGATGATGAATGCGGGGAGCAGCTCGTAGATGGCAAAGACACCGCTGAGCTTCGAGATGAGAAGCTTCCAAACGAAGACCATCACACCGCCGCTGACCATACCTGCAATCGCACCGGCACGTGTGGTACGTTTCCAGAAGAGCGAGAAGAGCATCAGAGGACCGAAGGTCGCACCAAACCCCGACCAAGCAAAGGAAACGATGTTAAAGATCACGCTGTCTTCTTTCCAAGCAATGATAATTGCTACGAGGGTGATTGCAACCAGCGTAATTCTGGTCAGCCACATCACCTGCTTGTCGGTCGCGTTTTTCTTTACCACACCCTGGAAGATGTTCTTCGAAACCGAGGAAGCCGCAATGAGCAGATAGGAGTCGGACGAAGAAATGGTTGCCGCAAGAATTCCTGCCATTACAAAGCCGGCAAGAATTGCAGGCAGAGAGCTGGTAGCAAGCGTGATAAAGATGTTTTCCGAAGCAGACTTTGTCAAATGCTCGGTGGGGAAGAGCTGACGGCCCATAATACCGATAAAGACGGCAACGCCGAGAGAGATAACAACCCAAATCATTGCGATACGACGGGACATTTTCAGTTTCTTTTCTTCGCGGATTGCCATAAAGCGAAGGAGAACCTGAGGCATACCGAAGTAGCCGAGACCCCAAGCCATGCAAGAGCAAATCGAAAGAATGGTGTAGTCAGCGGGAGCACCGAAGATGGGAGTGCCCGCAACAACGATCTGCTCGCCTGCCTCATTGAGCGCGGGAGAAGCAAGACCGAAGAAATCAAGAAATCCGGGAATTGCTTTGGAGTTTTCGATGACAGCACCGAGACCGCCTGCCGAGATCGTACCGACAACGACGATGACTACGAGTGCTACGATCATCACAACACCCTGCATAAAGTCCGAAGCACTCTCGGCAAGGAATCCGCCGAGGATGGTGTAAAGCAGAACGAAGAGAGCACCGACAATCATCATCAGCTGGTAGTGATTTCCACCGAAGAAGAGGGTGGAGAAGAGCTTACCGCAGGTCACAAGACAGCTTGCCGCATAGACGGTAAAGAAGATCAGGATAAAGACGGCGGCAACGGTCAGAATCAGCTTTTTCTTCTCGCGGAAACGGTTGGAGAAGAAGTCGGGAAGGGTGATCGAGTTGTTGGCGCGAACGCTGTAACGGCGCAGACGCTTGGAAACGATCAACCAGTTGACGTAAGTACCGATGGCAAGACCGATGGCAGTCCACGCCGCGTCGGCAAGACCGCACCAGTAAGCAACACCGGGAAGACCCATCAGGAGCCAACCGCTCATATCGGATGCTTCGGCACTCATTGCCGTCACCCAAGGACCGAGCGAGCGTCCGCCGAGAAAATAGTCGTCAGAGCTTTTGTTTGCGCGCTTGGCAAACCAAACACCGATTCCGATAACGACTGCCATATAAATGACCATCGAGATCAAAATCTGAATGGAATTACTATCCATAGGAGATTCCTCCGATCAAAAAATAAAAAATAATAGAAATATTATAGCATAAAAATGAGAAAAATGCAATGCTTTTTGGAATTTTATTCCGAAATTTTTTCAATTTTTGCCTTTTTTCGCTCCGCAGTTCTTCTGCGAGTTTCAGCTTCGTGCATCTGGAAGATGATTTCGGTCGCAAACGCAAGCTTGGTGAGCACGTTTTCCTTGGCGGGATAACAGTAGAAGGAGTCGTCCTCGGTCGAAATATCAAAGCAATCAAAGGGCTTGAGGTGGCAGTAATCGTATTCCACGTGCAGACTGTTGATCTGCATCGGAGTTCTTTGAATGCGGTACGCCTCTCCACGGTATTCGCCTTCAATCACAAAGCCTTCGTCAAAGTTGTGGCGAAGCTTTGCCATTCCGAGCGGCTCGTATTTCCAGCATCTCGGCAAAGAGTAGACGTTGACGTTATCCTCAAAGGAATACTCGCCGCGCTCAATTTCGGCACGAACCTGCTCCTTTTCCCAAAGGAACCAGTCAGGAATATGCGAAAATTCGGTCTCTCCCTCGTTTGCCACAAGAGAACCGTCCTCGTTCAGCGTCCAACGCTTGCCACATTCTTGACAGAAAATCTCGATTCCCTCGGACGCCATTGCTTCTGCATGACAGTGCGGACACTGATAGAGAACCTTATGTAAGCCCTGCGCGCGATAAGGCTCGGTAATGAGAATTCCGTTTTCCTTCTGATAACGGTAATCGTCGTAGGTCAGTGCCTCGCGAACAATGCAGTTGATCTCATCGACCGAAAGAGTCTCAATTTGCTCTACCGTCAGAATCTGCGTTGCTACCGTGTGAAAGGGAACCTTTCTCTTGTGTCGGAAGTCCCAAAAAGGAGAGTTCAGATAGTTGCCGTGATGCACGATGGCAACGACGGGAACCTTGTTGCGCTTGATCATCATACCGACAGCGTCGGGAATGTAGGAATTGATGCCGCAGGGGGAGTAACGCGCCTCGGGGTACATACAAAGAATGTCCCCGCGCTGCAGCGTCTTTTTAATCGACTTGATCAAGTGTAAATCCATCGTGAATTTTCTCGTTGCGATGCCGCCGATCAACTCCATCAACCACGGACGACCGTAGTAGCCGTCAATGCTGATGACGTTGTTGACACGGTGAGGAAAGGTAACCATCGCGCCAAGCTCAAAATCAATAAAATGCATATGGTTGGAAAGCACCATATACGGTGGCTTCAGCCCTTCCATATTGATCTTTTCCACCTTGTATTTTTTACCGATCAGCATAATTTTGGAAAGAATCCAAATCAGCCAAACAATAAAGATCGGCTGGCGAATGGGGTATTTGGCGGTTTTGTATTTCTTTTTGTTCTTGTAGTTGATTTCCGTCGAGCGTTCGTTTGCCATTCGTCGTAGTTCTCCTTAAGATGCTATTTTTTCTATTATACATTAATTGAATGAAAAAATCAAGAGAAATGTGTTGTTTTTGTGAAAAAAATGTGAAAAAGTGTTGAAAAGCATCGAAAACGGTATTTTTTGTGATATAATGTGATACAAGAATGAAAATAATCAAAGGCAGAAAATGGCAATGATTTTGTTTTGGATATTATTCGGAGTGGCGCTTGTGTTGGCACTTATGCTGATAACCTCTTACGTTTGCTTTCGACTTGTCTTTTATGCGAAAAAGCAATCGCCGAAAGAAGAATACCCCATTCCCGACGGTGAGATCTATGAAGAATATCGCGCGCAGATGACCGAATGGATCAAACAGATGCGGGCAAGGGAGCATAAAAACGTCGAAATTCAATCGTTTGACGGCTTGACGCTGCGCGGCAAATATTTTGAAATAGAAAAAGGAGCACCGATCGAACTTTTGTTCCACGGTTATCGAGGCTGGGCGGAGAGAGATCTTTGCGGAGGAATTGAACGCTGCCAGATGCTCGGACATAACGTGCTTGTCGTTGACCACAGAGCCAGCGGCGACAGCGAGGGGCGCGTCATCACCTTCGGCATCCACGAAAGCCGAGACGCGGAGGCGTGGATCGACTTTATTCTTAAAGAACTTGATCCCGAGGCAAACATCTATCTCGGAGGTGTTTCGATGGGGGCGGCAACCGTAATGATCACGGTGGGAAAAGAGCTTTCGAAGCAGGTCGTCGGTGCCGTTGCCGACTGCGGATATACCTCTACCGAGGAGATTGTCTGCAAGGTGATGCGGGATATGAAATTGCCACCAAAGCTTTTTTATCCTTTCGTACGGTTCGGAGCAAAAATTTTCGGACACTTTGATCCCGATGAAAAATCTCCGATCGAGTCTATGAAAAAGGCAACAATTCCCGTACTTTTCTTCCACGGCGATACCGACGCTTTCGTTCCGTTTGAAATGAGTAAGCAAAATTACAAAGCTTGCGTAACGAGAAAGCATCTTGTCACCGTCCACGGAGCGGGACACGGACTTGCTTACCCCAAAAATCCAAAAGCCTACGTCGACGAAATCAAGGCGTTTTTTGAAAATAAATAAAGCAAGAGGGATTGCGGTTGCAACCCCTCTTGCTTTTTAAACTTGTAATTTTCAATTGATGTTTTCTCTCAAAGGAAGGGCATCCTTGAATTCGAAATTCTGCTCAAACAAACGACCGAAGCAACCGATTAGAAACCCGTTGAGCAGAGCGCAAACGACCGTGCCCCAGTTCACTCCCACAAAGCCGCCGAAGAAGCAGAGCGATAAAACGATCGCCAAAGTACAGCTGCAGCAGTCGTAGAGGAGTTTGATTTTTCCGAGGCTGATGTTGGCTTTTTTTGCCAACTCCTTGACAAACAGATCATAGGCTTCGGGGGGAAAATAAGTGCGGAAGAGGAGAGAAAGCCCCACGGCGGAAATTGTCATTCCTAGGGCATAGCATACGAATTGCCACGCAATTCCTTCGAGAGGGAGCAGAGCAACGATCGCGATCATTCCGTCCAAAATAAATCCGTAAAGAAATGCGGTGCCGAATGACAAAAAATAACTCTTCTTTACTTTTCTCATAATCAGCGACAATACCGTCAAAAGAATTGCCTGAAATACGTAGCTTGACATTCCAAAAGAAAAGAAGGGGAGAAATTTCGAGACCTTCAGATGAATGAGATATGCGGGGGCAACGACCATTGATAACCCAAAATCCGCTTTTTCCATTAAAGCGGTACCGATGCCTAACAGAAGCAAACCGAATACGTATGCCAATTCACAATAAAATATTCTTTTTCCTTTTTCTTTCATAGTGACCTCCCAATCGGATAAAATATACCGTTTGATACAGAAACGGAAAAAGATGGTGAAATATGAATAAAACAACATAATTATATCGTAAAATCGGAAAAATTTCAACGGTAAATTTAATATTTGTCATAGCTTTTTAGAATCCTAAAATATTTTTTAAAATTTTTCAAAAAGCTCTTGCAATTTAAAAAAGAATGTGATATAATAGTTGAGCACTTTGAAAAAAGTGCCTCAAGCAATTTCATACGGAGAGGTATCGAAGTGGTCATAACGGGGCTGACTCCAAAGCGACTCGGGCTCGTCACTAAATCTTCTCCGCGAAGCCTTGAAGCACTTCACTTTTTCGGGATTTTAAGTGCAGAGTTTTCAGAGGCAGGTCGACAGTTTTCTATCAAAATTCCAAACCAAAATTTAATACGGAGAGATATCGAAGTGGTCATAACGGGGCTGACTCGAAATCAGTTTGTGCGCAAGCACACGAGGGTTCGAATCCCTCTCTCTCCGCCATATGCCGCTTTGGAGCAATCCAAAGCGGCGTTATTTTTCGAGGAGGAAATATTCATGGCAAAGAAGACTAAATTTAGCATTGTAAACAACGATATACATATTTCCCGCAAAGAATGGAATCAAGTGGCGTTAACAACTTATAGGGATGATTATTACAAAGAGATTTCAACACACGAATGGTGCTTGAGGAAAGGATATCCACATAACTCAACCTTAGGTGGTGATTTACATCGCTATATAATGCGCAAGTGGTATACAGATGAAGTTTTCGATGAATTTAACAAAAACGGATATATCGTCGAACATCTTAATAATAATCATATGGATGCCAGAATCAGCAATCTTGAATTTATAAAACAATGCTATAATACAGCAAAAGGTCAAACTTTAGATATAGATTCTAAAAAAATATCATATAGAATAGCATTGAACATTTTCAAAGATTTTTCTACAGGATACTACCAAATAACCATTGGATGCAACGATACTATTGTGGGAAAAGACAACAATGGGAACGAATTTTATGTGAATGAATTCAGATTATTATATACTTGCGATTATAGAATCGTAATAAATGATGCTGAGAATATTTTATTACTTTATGAAACAGAAGGAAGAATAGATTTAAGTACACTCCATGCAGTTGAAAAGAAAGTAGTTCCCGCTCCCAAAATTCAATTGACTGAAGAAGAAAAAGATTCAACAATTGTTTTTAGAGGTGGCGTTCCATATATAGTTATCGGAAACGGAAAAACATTTATTGATGCTGTTCATTATGAAGAAGGATGGAAACCTTCTCAAGAAAATAAAGAGATGAAATAAAAAATGAAGTGCGAAGCAATTTTGCTTCGCACTTCATTTTCATTCACCCCAGCAACTCTCCAATCGCCTGTGCCGTCTCTCTTTTACTTGTACTATCAATATGGCTATAAATATTTGCTGTGGTTGCCATGTCGGAGTGCCCGAGCCAATCCTGAATCATCTTCATCGGTATCCCCTTTGCGAGTAGCAAGGACGCGCAGGAGTGTCGCAACTCGTGGAAGCGTATGTCACGCAATTTGTTCCGCTTCAGAATCACTTTGAAGTGATTGGTTACGTAGTCGGGATCGTAAAGTCTTCCGAGAGCATCGGTACAAACGTAATCGTCATACTCGTCGATATACGCTCTACCCATTACGCGCTTCAGCTCGGTCTGACGCGCTTTTTCTTTCTTCAGTTCTTCCTCTATGAACGGAAGGAGAGGCATCGTTCTGAATGAGGATTTCGTCTTCATAACGTCGTATCCTTGCGGTCCGTCGTCCTCGCTCAACACCTTGTGCTTGATCGATATTGTCTTCTCACAAAAGTCGATTGCCGACCACTTGATTCCAAGCACTTCGCTTCGGCGGAGTCCGTAATAGCACGCCAGCTTTATGATGAGATGTAGCTCGTCTTTCTCACTTACCTCGAGCAGAGTTTTGATCTCATCGGCGTTATAATAGTCGGCAATAAACTGCTCGGCTTTCGGTCTGTCCGCTTGTTCTACGGGGTTCGTCGGTATGATCTTTCGCTTCATTGCCGTCTTGAATGCAAGGTGAAGCACGGCGTGGTAACGCTGCATAGTCGAGCCTTTAAGTCCAAGCTTATTCATCTCCTGATAGAAGCCGTTTATCTCGTCACCCGACAGCTCTTTTACCTTTATGTGTAGCTTTTTGAAGTACGGAATCATTTTCGATTCAATGTAATTTTTGTATCCCTCATAGGTTGAAGCGGATACGTTCATTTTGTGACTTTCCACCCATTCAAGCAGATAATCTTCGACATAGCTTTCGGCAAGTCGGTTGCGCTCACGCTCAGCGGGAGTCATCGTATCCGAGAGATAATTCTCACCCGAATTAAATTTTTCAAGCAATTGGTTGAGACGATAATTCGCTTCTCTCTTATTGCCTTTTGCTACGGGAAGGTCGAGACTGTGCCACTTGACTTTACGCTTACCGTCGACCGTATAATGATTGACAGCGGCGTAATACTTTCCGTTCTTTTCTTCAAGATGACCTGTAATTCTTTTCATTTAACACGTCCTTTCTCCATTTCTTTCAGTAACAGACTACCTTTTGTACGTCCGTCGGCAACACCAACAATACCACACTTTGAGTCAGAAGTCCAGAGATTTTTAGGGATTTTAGGGGACAAAACTTCATAATATTTTTCGTTGTAAATAAACTCGATTATGACGCTTTTCGGAATCAAAAATTTTCGTCCGATACGCACACAACCAAGGCGACCTTCCTTGATCATTGCATACAAAGTATTCTTACTGCAATGAAACAATTTCGCTACTTGCTGCACGGTCATCACGTCGGGTTCTTTCTTAAAATACATCGCAATATCTCTTTGAATCATTCTTCTGTTACCTCCGTTTACAATGAATTTAAATCTAATATCTACCTGTTCTTTTCTCTTTAATTTTGCCATTTGATCGCCTCCTCTGTAGATAAAACTCCGTTTATTCTTTTTACTTCTTCCACGCATTGCCCCTGCAACTTTGAGAGACTAATATCTTTAATTCTTTCATTTGTTGCGAGAATATTTTTGATAACACTCATCTCAACTGCCATGCGGAACAGTTGCTTGTTCATCTGATATTCGGTATCCTTCAACGCGCTTTTTATTGTTGAAACGAACACTTGAGGAAAGTAATCCTGATTCTGTTCCGATGAAACATAGCCGCCGTAAAACAATATTGCTTTCTCAATGAATTCACTTATTGACTTACAATTATCTTGTGCGTACCACTGACGCGCAACGTCCAGCGTTGACTCTTTTACGTATAATGCAAATTTCTTCTTTTCACTACTCATATTCTTTATCTCCTTAATATTTTTGTTGACCCACTGTATCGACCCCAAACAAACGCCGTAAACACGGCGTTTTTGGGGATTGCCGACCACATCTGCGACCCAGAGCCCCGATTTACGACCCACGGTCGCATAATGCACAAAAGAGCCCGCAACCCTTTATTCTGTCGGCTCTGCCGTCAGATGTGGTTCGGCAAAGGGACGGTTACGACCCACAGCCTTTCTCCTGCTTCAAAATCTACCCACGCATACATCTCTTGGTCTGTGCATTTTACCTATCCTCATACTTCTCTCCGCACAGGGTCGCAAGGGACGAAAGGGACGGAAGTTTTGAGTGCCGCAGAACTTGAGTCACTTGAGACACTTGAGGCACTTTCGAACGTTTCTTCCTTTTTCTGCAGATAACTGTCGCAGGCTTCGTCGTATTTGACGACCACGTATTTATGTCCATTGCTTTTTCCATTTTCGAAGAATACGCCGAATGATTCAAGCTCGTAACGGTACTTATTCATCATTTGTTTGAGTCCTTTGGGGTTGATCTCCTTCTCCATAACGGTGGAAAGAGTATCTGCAAGTCCGCTGTTTGTGATGACGATCTCTCGCTCCTTTGACTCTTTGAGAAAACCATACAAGGCTGAAAGCTCGTCGGGAAGATTCCTTTGCGGCTGGGTTAGCGTATCGGAAATAAGCGTCCAAATACAGCTTTGCGGGTTCATCTCAAGCTCTATCTTTCTGTCCCTGATATCTCTCCCCGATGCGATCAACGTTGCCCGATTGCCTGACCGCATCGGCTTGTCCAATATGTAAACGGCATCCACCGCTCCCGATATTCCTGAGCTTCCCGAGAGTCTATTGACGGGGTCGCTGTCATTCATCTTGCGCAGATGATGGACGAGAAGCAAACAAATATCCAACTCATCCACGAGAGCTTTCAGCACACGAAGCTCCGCATAATCGTTTCCATAGGACACGTCATTTGTGGGATTGCGGATCAGTTGAAAGGTATCAATAGCTATGAGGCTCAGTTCAGGGATCTCTTGCTTACGCTTTCTTAAAAAATCGCATATTCCGGTTTCCATCGTGATATCTCCAAGCGCAAAATAGAGTCCTTCGGGAACGTCCGCTGTGATGGTGTTGAGCCGTTCTTGGATACGCCGCTCCGAGTCTTCAAGACAGAGATACAAGACCTTTCCCCGTGTAGCTGGCAATCCTAAAAATTCATCTCCCCGCGCTACGTGAGTACAGAGGTCAAGAACGAACCACGACTTACCTACTTTAGGC
>JAZRLS010000033.1:0-23188 GCA_045646945.1 Eubacteriales bacterium
GAGGAGGGCTGTCTTTCTGTCCCGGGCAGATGGGGAACGACCCGCCGTCCTATGCACGTGACCGTCCGCGCCATGAACCGACAGGGCGAGACCTTTGACATTACAGGCTCAGGTCTCCTTGCCAAAGCGTTCTGCCACGAGATAGACCACCTTGACGGTAAGCTCTATATCGATTGCGCCATCAAAATGAACGACAATTGAGGTACAAAATAAGATGAAAATACTTTTCATGGGAACTCCTGATTTTGCGGTGTTCTCGCTCAAAGCCTTAATAGAGGCGGAACACGAGATAGTGGGTGTTGTCACTCAACCCGACAAGCCGCGGGGACGGGGATACGCTCTCACTCCCCCGCCCGTAAAAGTTGTGGCGGCAGAACGCGGCATACCCGTATACCAGCCAGCCACTCTCCGCGACGAAGCCTTCGCTTCCCTGCTTGAGGAGCTCTCCCCCGACGTGTGCGTAGTCGTAGCCTTTGGCAAGATACTGCCCGAAAACGTACTGAAATTCCCCAAATACGGCTGCATCAACGTCCACGGCTCGCTTCTGCCCGAATACCGCGGTGCCGCGCCGATGCAACGCGCGATCATCGACGGAAAGGCAAAGACGGGAATTACCACGATGTATATGGACGTCGGACTCGACACGGGAGATATGCTTCTTCGGGAAGAGCTTCCGATCGAAGAAGACGATAATTTTGAGACCATTCACGACAAGCTCGGTGCGCTCGGCGCAGAGCTCATCGTAAAAACGATCGCCGCCGCGCAAGACGGCACACTGACGAGAATTCCGCAGAACGAGGAAGGCGCAACCTATGCGCAGAAAATTACAAAGGACGACTGCCTCATTGATTTTTCACGCGACGCACGCACCGTCCACAACCAAATCCGCGGACTTTCTCCCATTCCGCTCGCGCTCACGCATACGCCCGACGGCAAACTGCTCAAAATCACCTCGGCAAAGCTTGTCGAGGAAACAGCGGAGCATGAAGCGGTCGGCGAGGTGCTCGCACTCGACGGCGGCATCACCGTCGCCTGCGGTCGCGGCAGTATCACGCTCCTCGGCGTGCTCCCCGAAGGAAAATCCCGTATGCCCGCCGCCGATTTCATCCGCGGTCGAAAAATTGCGGTGGGAGATATTTTAAAATAAAGTAAAGGTACAATTATGATATTTGGGTTATTTCGCTTTGACTGGACCATTCTTTTGCTGATTCCCGGTATTCTCTTCGCTTTTTGGGCGCAAATGAAGGTCAGTTCCACCTATAAAAAATATTCAAGCTATCCTACGCAGAGAAGAATGACGGGTGCCGGGGCCGCGCGCAGAATTCTCGACCAAAACGGTCTTAGCCACGTCCGCATTGAGCATATCCGCGGACACCTCAACGACCATTTTGATCCGAGAGCAAACGTCATTCGTCTGTCGGATGCCGTGCACGACTCGGCAAGCCCCGCCGCCATCGGCGTTGCGGCGCACGAGGCAGGTCATGCTGTACAGTACGCAAAAGGCTACGCCCCGATGAAATTCCGCGCGCTCATCATTCCCGCCACACGCTTTGGCTCGATGATGGCAATTCCGCTCTTCTTCCTCGGTCTGATCTTTGCCTACGGTCCGCTGATGTTTGCGGGCATTCTGCTCTACGCCACCATCGCGCTCTTTCAGCTGGCAACCCTCCCCGTAGAATTCAACGCATCGCGTCGCGCGATGGTCACGTTGCGCGGCTCGGGTATGCTGAACGAAAACGAGCTCGACGCGGCAAGAGAGGTTCTGACCGCCGCCGCACTGACCTACGTCGCGGCACTCGTTTCTTCCCTCTTGACTCTGCTCCGCCTCTTGATTTTGGCAAACGGACGGAGAAGAGATTAATTTCAGAAAACACCAAGGAGACCTTATGAGTCCGAGAAAACTTGCCTTTTCGCTTCTGCAAAAGGCAGAAAGTAACGATCAATATCTGAATATTGCGCTCGATCACGCACTCGAAGCCTCTGCGCTCTCGCCCCTTGACCGCGCGCTTGCCGCGACCCTGGTCTACGGGGTGACCGAACGAAGAATCACGCTCGACTACCAGATCGAGCGTCTTTCGTCGCGCCCGACGGGCGAGCTCGACCTCGCCGTTCGGACGGCACTGCGACTCGGCCTCTATCAGCTTGCCTACCTTGACCGTATTCCGCCCCACGCCGCCGTCGACGAAAGCGTCTCGCTTGTTCCGCGCCGCGCCTCGGGCTTTGTGAATGCCATTCTTCGCGCATACACGCGCGACCCTCATATGCGCTTGCCCGAAAAAGAGAATGGATTCGCTCTCTATCTTTCAGTCAAATATTCGGTAGGTCTCCCCCTCACCCAAAAACTCCTTTCGGCATACGGCGAAGAAGCCGCCGAAGAAATTCTGCGCGGCTTTGCTAACACACCGCCCACCACCATCTCGGTCAATACCTTAAAAATTTCCCGTGATGCGCTCGCCGAAAAGCTTTCCGCCGAGCAGACCCGTTTCTCTCCCAACGGACTCACCGTCCGCGGTTCCATCCGCACACTCGACGGGTTCTCCGAGGGTGAATTTTTCGTGCAGGACGAGGCTTCTCAGCTTTGCGTGGAAGCACTCGGTGCCGAAGCGGGAGAGTTCATCATTGACGTTTGCTCCGCCCCCGGCTCCAAATCCTTCGGCAGTGCCATTCGTATGAACAACCAAGGAACCATCCGTTCCTTTGACCTGCACGAAAAGAAGCTGTCTCTGATCCGTTCGAGTGCCGATCGACTCGGCATCGACATCATTGAGGCAGAGGCACACGACGGCCGCGATCCCATCCCCGAGCTTTTTGAGAAAGCCGACCGCGTACTCTGCGACGTTCCCTGCTCGGGATTCGGCGTGCTTGCCAAAAAGCCCGAGCTTCGCTACAAAGATCCCGCCGCCTCCGCGGCACTCCCCAAGATTCAGCGCGACATTCTCGAAAATGCCTGCCGCTACGTCAAGCGCGGCGGTGTGCTCGTCTATTCGACCTGTACCATCTTCCCCGAGGAAAACGAAGAAAACGTCAAGTCCTTCCTCGAAGCGCACCCCGAATTTTCACTGACACCTTTCTCGGTGGGCGCATTCGATTGCCCCGAGGGAATGATCACGCTTCTTCCCAACGTCCACGCGACCGACGGATTTTTCATTGCCCGTCTGGTCAGAAATTCATAAAACAAAGGAAAATCAATGAATCAACAAGAAAAAACCGATCTGCTCTCGCTCTCGCTCGAAGAGCTCCAATCGCTCGTTACGTCGATCGGAGAACCGAAATACCGCGCCGAGCAGATCTTTACGCAAATACATCGCGGCATCTCGCCCGACGAGATGAGCAATCTCGGAAAGAAAACCAAAGAAACACTCTCTTCGGTCGCATTCTTCTACCTCCCCACTGTCCGACGCAAGTTGACCTCCGCCATCGACGGAACGGTCAAGTACCTCTTTTCCCTGCGCGACGGACATTCGGTCGAAAGCGTCGTGATGCGCTATAAGCACGGAATCACCATCTGTATTTCCTCGCAGGTCGGTTGCCGTATGGGATGCGCTTTTTGCGCGTCAACGATCGGCGGAAAGGTACGAGACCTCGAGCCCTCCGAAATGCTCGGACAGATCATCGCCGCTGAGCGCGATCTCGGAGAGCGAATTTCGGGTATCGTGATGATGGGCATCGGAGAGCCGCTCGACAACTACGACAACGTCTTAAAATTTCTCCGCCTCGTCGGACACGAAAAGGGACTGAACATCGGCTACCGCCATATCTCGCTCTCGACCTGCGGTCTTGTCGACAAGATCGCGCGTCTGGCAAAAGAAGAGCTCCCCATCACGCTCTCGATTTCTCTGCACGCATCCGACAACGAAACGAGAAGCGCGATTATGCCGATCAACAAAAAATGGAACGTCGAGCAACTGCTCGATGCCTGCCGTGACTACTATGCTACGACAGGACGAAGAATTTCCTTTGAGTACACGCTCATCGCGGGAAAGAACGACTCGCCTGAAAACGCTCTGCACTTGGCAAAAACACTGAACGCGCATCTGCGTCCCAAGGGTGTGGAAACCACATTCCCCATTCACGTCAATCTCATTCCCGTCAACCCCGTGAGTGAGACGGGATTTTCGGCATCCGATAAAAATGCCATCGCAAAATTTGCCTCTCTCCTCGAAAAGAAAGGAATCCGCGCGACGGTTCGCCGCCGCTTAGGCTCCGATATCAATGCTTCCTGCGGACAGCTCCGCCGCGCCGAGGAAGCGGGCAAAACAGAATAAAACAGCCGTTCCGAGTTACATATCCAAACCAAAGGAGAACGCTATGCAGTATCGCTTTCGTATCTCGGAACGACAAAAATCCAACCTCCCCGTCCCCCAACGTCTACACCGCCGTTACCGCCTCAAAGGCAGAAATACCGTAAGACTTTCCCACGAAGAAGCCGAACGCATTCGACTCTCTTTGCTCTTTGAGTTGGGAGAACTTCCCGAGGGAGAACCGAAGAAAAAAGAAAAAAAGCCAAAAAAGATCAAAAAAGTCAGAGAAAAAAAGGTACGTTCCCCCCGGGAGCGAAAGCACCGAATCGGAAACGCCCTCTCGGCATTCTTGGGAATGTGCGCCAATCTTTGGAAAAGATGCAAGAAAAAAGCAGCAAAAACGTCCACCGTAGCGCTTCCGATGTTTGCGGGAGCCCTCTGTGCCGCGCTTCTCGTCTCTTTTCTTTCGTCGGGTGCCGTCCTCTTGCATCTCTTTGGCGGCTATCATGCGTCCTATACCTCGTGGCGCGTTCCGAATTTTCTCGGAGAAGAACCCTCAAAGGTCCTGTCCGAGCAACGCGATCTGTATGGGGACGAGCTTCCCTGGGATCTTATGATTCAATACGTCAGTCACGACGAAATTCCCGCAGGTCAGGTCATCTCTCAATCCCCCTCGCCAGGCGTGACACGGAAAATCTACCGAAAGAAGGCTTCCTGTGCCATTACACTCACGGTCAGCCGCGGTCGTCCCACCTACGAGCTTTCGGATCTTGTCGGAAAAAGCGAACGCGACGCACGCCTCGTTCTGCAAAATCACGGCATCCAAGCAAGCCTCCAAGAGATCGACGACAAGGAGTCCCCCAAAGGCTCTGTACTTGCCACCATTCCCGCCGCAGGCACACTCTTGCACGAAGGCGATCGTGTCATTCTTCAGATTAGCCGCGGAGAAACCGAACACAACGTCTTTGTTCCCACCCTCATCGGACTCACCGAGGAAAGAGCCGCGACACTGTTGCGCGCCAAGGGATTTACGGTGGGAATCGTTTCCTATCAAAGCTCCTCGCGCCCCGCAGGAACGGTCATTGCACAAAGTCACACCGCGGCGAGCGAGCTCCCCGAAGGAAGTAGCGTATCTTATACCGTCAGCATCGGAGAGAGCGTCGCGCTCAGAAAAGTCCCCGAGCTGTTGGGACTTTCCTATGCCGATGCCGTCGCGCGACTCAGGGAATACGGACTTGTCGTCGGAAAAATGACGTCCATTGAAAGTGCCGCACCGCGCGGAACGGTCATCGAACAAAGCCCCGCGGCAGGAACACCGATCACCTCCTCTACCGTATCGGTCGACCTATATCTCAGCAATTAACCACGAAAAATAAAAGGACAAATTCTATGAAGCAAAATCAAACTCCGATCATTACGAAAGGCGTGGGCGGTCTTTACACCGTCCGCCGTCCCGACGGCTCGACCGTCGCCTGCCGTGCCCGCGGCTCCTTCCGCCACGACGGAATCACGCCGCTCGTCGGCGACCGAGTAACGCTCGGCGAGGACGGCGAACAGGGCTTTGTCATCGACGAGATCTGCGAACGCAAAAACGCGCTCATTCGTCCACCGATGGCAAATCTCGACTGTATTTTCGTCACGATGGCGGCGGCATCTCCCGCCCCCATCCTAACGACGGTCGATAAGCTGACGGCAATCGCCGAACATAATAACATCGAGCCAATCCTCGTCATCACGAAATCCGAGCTTCGTCCCGAATTTGCCGAGGAGCTCCGCGCACTCTATGCGTCCTGCGGATTTTCGGCATTTGCGGTCAGTGCTGTCGAAAATACGGGTATCGAAGCACTCGAACAGTATATCAACGAAGAACTCGACGGGAAAATTGCCGCCTTTGCAGGTGCATCGGGCGTTGGAAAATCCACACTCCTCAACCGACTCTTCCCCACGCTCGCGCTGTCCACCTCGGAGATCAGCCGAAAAATCGAGCGCGGACGCCATACCACTCGTCAGGTGGAGCTCTTCGCCCTCTCGGAAGCTGAAAATTGCGGCTATATTGCCGATACCCCCGGCTTCTCGATGCTCGACTTCGAGCGATTTGACTTTATGGACGTCGACGATCTTCCGCTTGCGATGCGCGAATTTGTCGATCGCATCGGAGATTGCCGATATACCAAATGCTCACACACCAAGGAAGAAGGCTGTGCCATCGTGGAGGCGGTGGCGCAGGGAGAAATCCCAAAATCGCGTCACGAGAGCTTCTGCGAGCTTCACGCCATTCTGAAATCGAAGAAAAAATGGGACAAACGCTGAAAGGAAATCTATGAGAGCATTCATTTACATCGGTGGCGGCATTGACCCCACCAATATTACCGAACACCCCAAGGGCGATGATCTGACCATTGCCGCCGATGCGGGATATCGCAACGCAAAGGCACTCGGTGTCAAGATTGACCTGCTTCTCGGCGACTTCGACTCGCTGGGAGAAGAGGAATTTCCCAAGGATACCGAACGGCTGAGCGTTCCCGCCGAAAAGGATTTTACCGACACCCAGCTCGCCGTTGAAACGGCACTGCGCAAGGGAGCGACCGAGCTTATCATCATCGGCGGACTTGACGGCAGACTCGACCACACCCTATCCAACCTCGCCATTTTAGAGGATCTTTCGGACAAGGGCGTGTTTGCCTATATCACGAACGGTCAGAACCGCGTGCGCTATCTGAATTCCACAAGCACGCTTCTGCCGCGAAGCGGCTACCGATACCTCTCCCTGCTCTGCCTCTCGGAAAAGGCAAAAGGAGTGAGCCTCGAAGGCTGTAAGTACCCCCTCAAGAACGCTACGCTCCATCGCAACTTTCAGTATGCCGTCTCCAACGAGATCGACGGCAACTGCGCCCTCGTCTCGGTCCGCAAGGGCGGAATTTACGTCATCGAAAGTAAAGATCGAACATAAAACATCGCGTAGCCGTAAGTTTTACGGCTACGCTTTCACTTTTCCATAATAGCAAGTCCATCTCATTTCATTCTTTACAGAATAGAAAAAATGTGTTATAATGATTTTAATTGAAAAAAAGGAGTTTTATTTCTATGGACGCACTTATAATTATGCTTCGAAACGTCATTCTCTTCGTTGCACTGGCAATTCCGGGTTACCTGCTCGTCAAAACGGGTACACTCAAGCAAGAGCAATCAGGTGCACTCTCGAAGCTCTTGATGTACGTAGGTATGCCCTTCCTCATTCTTTCGGGCACGATTACAAACCTCAATTTCGGTAAGGAATTTCTGCTTCTGCTCGGTGTAGTCGTTCTCATCGGCGTTGCCTACATCTTTGCAATGTTCTTCCTCACAAAGCCCTTGACGGCAATGGAAAAGGAAGAAAAAACACGCGGAATGATGCGCTTCTGCGCTACCTTTGCCAACAACGGCTTTATTGGCATTCCCCTTGCCGTCGCGGTCTTCGGCGCTTCCTCGCCCGTGATGACCGTACTGATCATTCTGAACATTATCACAAATATTCTGATGTACACCCTTGGCATCTATCTCATTTCGGGAGATAAGAGCAAGATCAGCCTTAAAAAGGCATTTCTCAATCCCGTACTGATCGCCTTTATCGTCGGTATCGTGCTCAATCTCGTCAAGATCACCGAGCTGATCCCCGAAGTCTCAACCTATTCCGACCACTTCAAGGGACTCGTGACGCCGATCTCGATGACCATTCTCGGTATGAAGATGGGTGCGCTCAAAATGCGTTCTCTCTTCGTCTCGAAAAAAATGTACTACGTTTCCCTGCTTCGTCTGGTGATTTTCCCTGCCGCGATCGTGGCTTTGCTCTTTGCCCTCCGTCCGTTGCTTCCGATCGTAGACGAAGCAATGATTCTCGGTGTCTTTGTGGCATTTGCCATGCCAACCGCAGGACTTGCCTCGGCATTCGCCGACAGCTTTGACGGTGACACCGAAAACGCTGTAGGAATGACGCTCGGTACCACCATTCTTTCGATCGCAACCATTCCCGTACTCTATTGGCTGATTTGCCTGTTCCTGTAAAAGTTAAAACACCTCACGGCGGTGCCGTGAGGTGTTTTTTAATCCGAATGATTGGCAAGCATCAGCTTGATGCGATTTTCTTGGTTGACCGCCGTCGCACCCGCGTCGTAATCGATCGCGACGATGTTGATGTCGGGATTGCGCTCCTTGATCGGGCGCATCATACCCTTACCGCAGATGTGGTTCGGCAAGCAACCAAACGGTTGCGTACAAACGATATTCTTAATTCCCTTGTCAGCAAGCTCAAGCATCTCCGCCGTCAGAAGCCACCCCTCTCCCATCTTTGCACCAATTCCGATATAACCCTTGATGAGCGATACGGTATGCGCAAACGGTGTGGGCGGATCAAAGTCGGAGCACTCCTTGATGATCGAAATGAGGTCGTCCTGCTTTTTCGTAAAGAAGCGATACGCGATTTTCCAAATCGGATACTGCATCTTGTTCCGTCCGAGCTTTTCGGTATCCATCATATTATTATAGACGCAATACAGACAGAAATCCAAAAGTCCCGGAACCGTCACCTCGGCACCCTCCTTGACAAGAAAATCCTCCAAATTATTGTTTCCGAGCGGCGAATATTTGACGAAAATTTCACCCACCACTCCCACGCGAACCCGTGGTTTCTCGGCACGCGGAATGGCGTTAAAGTCGGAAATCATCTTGCGGTAATTTTCTTTGACCTTTCCATAGGAAATCTTCTCGCCTGTGTCCATTTCCTTAGCAAGGCGGTCGGTCCACGAGAGTGCCAGTGCCTCACTCTCACCGCGGCGTAACTCGTACGGACGGCACTGATTGCGAAGAAGCATCAGAAGGTCGCCGTACAGCACAGCATACAGCAGGCGGTGCACCATCTTGACTCCCATGCGGAATCCGGGGTGTTCCTCGAGCCCCGCAAGGCTCATCGAAATCACGGGAACGTAGCCGTAGCCCGCCTTCTCAAGTGCCTTACGGAGCAGATTGATATAGTTCGACGCACGGCAACCGCCGCCCGTCTGAAACAGAATGAGTGCCGTTTTGTGCGGATCATATTTTCCGCTCTGCAAAGCATCGATAAACTGACCGATCACAAGGATCGCGGGATAGCAGGTATCGTTATGTACGTACTTCAGTCCCGTGTCTTTGATGTGCTGTCCTTGCGTCTGGAGAAGCTCGGCGCGAATTCCGAAATTCTGAAACACCTTTGCGATCAGCGTAAAGTGCATTGGAAGCATATTCGGTACGAGAACAGTATAGTCCTTCTGCATTTCCTCGGTAAAGGAAATGTAGTTTTTTTCTTTTTTCTTTCCCATCGTCAGCTCCCTCCTTTACTGCTCCAGTGCCCCGACGAGACTGCGAAGCCTGATACGGACCGCGCCGAGATTGGTAATCTCGTCGATCTTAATCTGCGTGTAGAATTTTCCGCTCCGTTCGAGAATCGAGCGCACCTCGTCGGTCGTAATCGCATCGACACCGCAACCGAACGACACAAGCTGAACCAGTTCGACGTCGGCGTGCTCTGCGGCATATCGCGCCGCACGGTACAGACGCGCGTGATAGGTCCACTGATTGAGCACACGCACAGGGGCAGACTCGGCAAGATGACAAATACTGTCCTCGCTGACCACCGCAAAGCCGAGCGAGGTCGCAAGCTTATCGATGCCGTGTCCAATCTCGGCATCAGCGTGATAGGGTCGGCCCGCAAGAATCATAATTCGGTGACCGTTCTTTCTCGCCCACGCAAGCGCACGCTCGCCCTCACAGCGAAGTGCCGCCATATATTCGTCGTACTGCGCAAAGCCACGCTTGACTGCACGACGAATCTCCTTTGCCGAAAGATCGGGATAGAACTCCGAAAGATACGAAAGAAGTCCGTGGCAAAGCTCGCGGCGACTGTTGATATTTAAGTAAGGATAAAGGAATCTCACCGACGAAAGCGAATCCATATTGCCGCGAAGCAATTCGGAATAGTACGCTACCACGGGGCAGTTATAATGGTTGTCGGAATGCTTTTCGTCAATGTTGTAGGACAGACAAGGATAGAAAATCGCGTCCACGCCCTCTGCCACAAGCTCCTCGATATGTCCGTGCATCATCTTTGCGGGATAGCACGCCGTATCCGAGGGGATCGAAAACTGACCGCGCTCATAGGTTGCTTTCGAGGACATGTTCGAGATCTTCACCGCAAACCCAAGCGAGGAGAAAATTCCGTGCCAGAGCGGCAAAAGCTCGTACATTCCGAGTGAGAGCGGAAGTCCTACCGTACCGCGCGTTGCCGCCATCGGCTGACGCTCGGAAAGTCCTGTCAGAAACTTTCGCTTGAATTCGTGCAAATTGGGAATCTCTTCCGATGCCTTTTCAAGCCCAAGTCCCTTCTGACACTGATTGCCCGAAATAAATTTCTTGCCACCCGTAAAAGTATTGACCGTCAAGTGGCAGTGATTGGTGCAGCCGCGGCAGATCGCCGCCGTCGAGGTGTGCTTAAACGCACGCAGATCGTCCGAAGAGATGATCGTGCTTTTGGCGAGACGCATCGAATAGAGTGCCGCACCGTACGCGCCCATCAATCCCGCAATTGCGGGACGAATGACCTCGCGTCCGAGCTCCAGCTCAAAGGAGCGAAGCACTGCGTCGTTATAAAAGGTTCCGCCCTGCACCACGATATGCTCGCCGAGCTCGTCGGCACTGCCTGCGCGAATGACTTTATAAATCGCGTTTTTCACCACGCTGACCGAAAGTCCCGCCGAAATATCCTCCACCGTCGCGCCGTCGCGTTGCGACTGCTTGACCGAGGAATTCATAAAGACGGTACAACGGCTTCCGAGATTGACGGGCGCGGGACTGAAAAGTCCGAGGCCGGCAAATTCGTCGATCTCGTATCCCATCGACCGTGCAAAGGTTTCAATAAACGAGCCGCACCCCGAGGAGCACGCCTCATTGAGCATAATGCTGTCGATCGCACCGTTACGAATACGGAAGCACTTGATGTCCTGACCGCCGATATCAAGAATAAAATCGACCGCGGGTAGGAAATATTTTGCCGCCGTGTAATGCGCGATGGTTTCAACCACTCCGAGGTCGACGCCAAACGCGTGTTTGATCAGCTCTTCCCCGTAGCCCGTCACGGCACTGCCCGCAATGCGAATGCGGTCGCCGCAAAGGCCGTAAATGATGCCGAGTTGTTCACGGACAATTTCCACGGGATTGCCGCGATTGGAATTATAATAGGAAAACAGAATTTCCTTCTCACTTGACAGAAGCACCATCTTGGTCGTCGTGCTTCCGCAGTCGATGCCGAGATAGGCATTTCCCTCATAGCTTTCAATCGCACGTCGTGCGACGTCGGCTTTGGCGTGACGCTCGTGAAAGACGTCGTATTCCTCTCTGCTCTCAAAGAGCGGGGACAGACGGTTGGACACGACCGCCGAAAGGCTTTCGCGAATTTTTGTCGTCAGTGTGTCAATCTCGGTTTCGTATTCCGTTTTTTCGGCGTAAATTGCCGCGCCCATCGCGACAGCATAGCGACCGTATTCGGGGAAGATGGCTTCCTCGTCCGAAAGTCCCAGCGTTTCCTTGAAGCGCTCGCGCAAGCCGTGGCAGTAGTAAAGCGGTCCGCCAAGGAACAACACCTTGCCGCGGATCTTCCGTCCCTGTGCCAACCCCGCAATGGTCTGATTGACCACCGCTTGATAAATGCTTGCCGCCACGTCTTCCTTTTTCGCTCCCTGATTGAGAAGCGGCTGAACGTCGGTTTTTGCAAAGACGCCACAACGCGACGCAATCGGATAAATCTTGGTGTGCGCAAGGCTCAAACGGTCCATCTCATCGGCGTCAAGATCAAGAAGCGTCGCCATTTGGTCTATAAACGCACCCGTGCCGCCCGCACAGCTTCCGTTCATTCGCTCATCGGTACCGCCGTCGAAGAAAATAATCTTCGCGTCCTCGCCGCCAAGCTCGATCACCGCACTCGTGTCCGGCTCCATTCGCTTGACAACCTCGCCCGTCGCGAATACCTCCTGCACAAACGGAATTCCGCTCGCCTCGGCAAGACCAAGTCCTGCCGAACCCGAAAACGCAACCGAAAATCGCTCGTCCGTAAGCATCGGACGAATTTCTTCGATCATTTCGAGTGCTTTGGCTCGGACCTGCGAGAGATGTCGCTCATATTTCTCGTACACCACGGTGCCGTCCTTCGTCAGGACGGTCTTGACCGTGGTGGAACCGATGTCAATTCCCAAAGAATATTTCATTAGAATTTCTCCTTTTGAAAACCCCCCGAGAGCTTATTCGAGTTCAAATGCTCCCGTGTATAGCTGATAATATTTTCCCTTTTCTTCCATCAGCTTTTCATGACTTCCCCGCTCAATGATCTCGCCCTGCTCGAGCACCATAATCACGTCGGAGTTGCGCACCGTAGAAAGTCTGTGCGCAATGACGAATACCGTTCTTCCCTTCATCAGGGCATCCATTCCCTTCTGAACAAGTGCCTCGGTACGCGTATCTATCGACGAGGTCGCCTCGTCGATGATCATTACGGGCGGATCGGCAACCGCCGCACGCGCGATCGAAAGAAGCTGTCTCTGTCCCTGCGAGAGGTTCGAGCCACCCGCACTCAGCATCGTCTGATAGCCGTCGGGCAAACGCGTGATAAAATCATCGGCGTGTGCCAGCTTTGCCGCCGCAATGCACTCCTCATCGGTCGCATCGAGCTTGCCGTAACGGATGTTCTCCATCACCGTACCCGTAAAGAGATTGGTGTCTTGAAGCACAATGCCGAGCGAACGGCGCAGATCGGCTTTCTTAATCTTGTTGATATTAATTCCGTCGTAACGGATCTTTCCGTCGTCGATGTCATAAAAACGGTTAATAAGGTTGGTAATCGTTGTCTTTCCCGCACCCGTAGCACCGACAAAAGCAACCTTCTGACCGGGCTCGGCATAGAGGGTTACGTTCTTCAGTACCGTCTTTTCGGGCACGTAGCCAAAGTCCATCTCCACCATCCGAACGTCGCCGCGAAGACGCGTGTAAGTCACACTTCCGTCCCCGTGCGGGTGCTTCCATGCCCAGATTCCCGTGCGTTCCTCACATTCGACGATCTCGCCGTCCACCTCTTTGGCGTTAACCAGCGTCACGTAGCCGTTATCGAGCTCGGGCTCTTCATCGAGAAGCTCAAAAATTCGCTTCGCACCCGCCATTGCCATGACAATCGAGTTCATCTGCTGAGACAATTGGCTGACGTTGTTGGTAAACTGACGCGCCATTCCAAGGAACGGAAGCACGACCGCAAAGGTCATCGCCTGCCCTGTGATCGAAACGTTCGGAGCCTTCATCATTACAAGCACGCCGCCTACAAAGGCAATCAAAACGTAGAGAATATTTCCGATGTTACCCATAATCGGCATCAAAATATTCGCAAAGCGATTTGCCTTAGTCGCGTCGGCACAAAGCTGCTCGTTGACCTCGTCAAACTCCTTCTGACTCTGCGCCTCGTGGCAGAACACCTTCACTACCTTCTGTCCGTGCATCATCTCTTCGACAAAGCCCTCGGTCTTCGCGATCGACTTCTGCTGCTTCAAGAAATAGCGTGCGCTATTGCCGCCGATAATCTTGGTCACAAAGGTCATTCCAACGACACCCAGCGCGATGACGAGCGTCATCCAAAGACTCAGACGAAGCATATTGTACACAAGCAACACAATAATCAGTCCCGAGTTGAGGAACTGCGGCAAGCAACGAGACACCAGCTCGCGAAGCGTGTCGATATCGTTGGTGTAATAGGACATTACGTCGCCGTGGGGATGCGTGTCAAAATAACGGAGCGGAAGCGTCTGCATCTTGGCAAACATCTTCTTTCTCGTCTGGTTGAGAAATTTTTGCGTCAAAATCGCCATCAGGCGCGTATAAAGGAAGGACGCAAACCAACCGAAGGCATAAATCACGACCATCAAAAGAATGTTGGCAATGACCTCGTCACGGATCGACGCCCAACCGCCGCCCGTCTTCAGTGCGCCTTCCATCAGAAGCAGATACTTGTTCATAAAGATGCTCGCAACCGTCGAAGCAAAGGCAACGATAGCAACACAGACCGTCACCACCACAAGCGTCCACTTGTAGTCGCGGAAGAGCATTTTCAAGAGTCGTCCAAGCACTCCCTTTTGCATCGGAGGACGGCGTTTTTTCATTTGCTTTTCGTTTTTCATTCCGCATCGCCCCCTCTCGTCTGAGATTCATATACCTCGCGGTAAATGGGACTCTTTGCGAGCAATTCCTCGTGCGTGCCCACCGATTCAATCGAACCGCCGTCCAGCACCACGATCTTGTCGGCGTGCTCGACCGACGAAACGCGTTGCGCGATAATAATCTTCGTCGTGTCGGGAATTTCTTCCGCGAACGCCTTACGGATCAGCGCATCGGTCTTCGTGTCAACCGCACTCGTCGAGTCATCCAAAATGAGAATTTTAGGCTTTTTGAGAAGAGCGCGGGCAATACAGAGCCGTTGCTTCTGTCCGCCCGAGACGTTCGTACCGCCCTGCTCAATATAGGTGTCGTAGCCGTCGGGCAGACGAGAGATGAATTCATCCGCCTGCGCCAGCTTACAAATGCGCACCATTTCCTCGTCACTGGCATCGGGATCACCCCAACGGAGATTGTCCTTGATCGTACCCGAGAAGAGCAGATTTTTCTGAAGCACGACCGAAACCTCGTTGCGGAGTACCTCAAGATCGTATTCGCGCACGTCCACACCGCCGACCAGCACCGAACCCTCGGTCACGTCATAGAGACGCGAAATGAGCTGAATCAGCGAAGTCTTTCCCGATCCCGTACCGCCAAGAATTCCCACCGTCTCGCCCGATGCGATATACAGATTGATGTCCGAAAGCGAAGCTCTCTCCGCCTTTTCGGAATAACGGAAGCTGACGTTCTTAAACATAATACTGCCGTCGGTCACCTCGGTCACGGGACTTTCGGGCGTCGTGATCGCACTTTGCTCGTTCAGCACCTCGGCAATACGCTGAGCACTTGCCGCCGAAATGACGATCATAACGATAATAAAGGAAACCATCATCAGGCTCATCAGAATCTGTGCGCCATAGGTCAGGAGTGCCGAAATTTCGGGGATCGCAAGCTCCGTTCCGTTCGTAGAAACGACAAGACGCGTTCCGAAGAAGCAAATAATGAGCATAATTGCGTTAAAGCAAAATTGCATCAGCGGATTATTCAGTGCCATAATTTTCTCGGCACGGGTGAAATCCTTGGTCACCTCATCTGAAGCACCGGAAAATTTTCCCTTTTCGTACTCCTCACGCACGTATGCCTTCACCACGCGAATACCGTGGACGTTCTCCTGAACCGATTCGTTAAGACGGTCATATTTTTTAAATACCGACTTAAAAATGGGGTGCGCGTTGCGAATAATAAAGAACAGTCCCAGTGCAAGGAAAGGAACGATGATGGCAAAGGCAAGCGACATCTTCGGGCTGATGGCAATCGCCATCGACAGTGCCACCGCAATCATCAAGGGGCCGCGCACCGCTGTACGAATGATCATCATATACGCCATCTGTACGTTGGTCACATCGGTCGTTAGTCGAGTCACAAGACTCGAGGTCGAAAACTTATCCATATTGGAAAAAGAAAAGCTCTGCACCGATACGTACAGATCGTGCCGTAAATTTTTCGCAAAGCCGCAGGAAGCAATTGCGCAAAAATGCCCCGCAAGAGCGCCAAACGACAGTGAAAGTGCTGCCAAAAGCACCAGCCAAAGACCGTACTTCAGAATAATCGAAAGCCCCGCATCACCGCCGACCGCAATCTCCGCCTCGATCGCGCTGACCATTTTGGCTGTCAGCCACGGAATCAAGCATTCAATAATCACTTCCAGCGCAATAAAAACAGGCGTCAGAATCGAGCTTGTTTTGTATTCTCGAATGCTTTTCGCCAAAGTTTTAATGACCATACTCAAAAAAGATCTCCTTACTTTCAAAAATAAAAATCCATCTTACTAATTATAGTATAATTTGATTTCATAGAAAATAATGGTTTGTAAATTAACATCGTAAATTTTTTTAACGACTTTTAAACAAAAAACACTTGGGCGAACGCTTGTTTCCTGAAGGAAGCGTTCGCCCATTCATATTTTTGTCATTTGACCTCAGACCGTCTCAACACGAATCATATTGGTATTTCCCGAAGCACCGTTGGTCATACCTCCGGTAATCACGACACGATCCCCCGAAGAAAGTCCAAACGATTGCTTTGCCAATTTCTGCGCCTCGTAAAAGAGAACGTCGGTAGAGTTATACTTCTCACTCTTCACAGGAAGGACGCCCCACGAAAGTGCCAATTTACGCCACGTTCCCTCATCAATGGTCATACCAAGAATATCCACGGGACAGCGGAATCTCGAAACCATGCGAGCCGTCATGCCCGACAGCGAACAAGCAACGATCACCTTCGCTCCCAGATCGATTGCCATCCCACAGGTCGAATGAGAAATCGCATCCGCGGCATTTTTGATGATAAATTCCGAATCGCGAAATACCTTTGCGTAAGGAATGTTCTTTTCGGTCTGCGAAGCAATGCGCGACATGGTCTCGACCGTCAGCACCGGATATTTTCCCGCCGCCGTCTCTCCCGAAAGCATGATAGCACTCGTGCCATCGTATACCGCGTTCGCTACGTCCGAAATTTCGGCACGGGTGGGTCTGGGATTTTGGATCATAGATTCAAGCATTTCGGTTGCCGTAATGACGCGTTTTCCAAGCATTCGGCAGGTCGTAATCAAATATTTCTGAATGGCAGGCAACTCTTCAAAAGGAATTTCCACGCCCATATCACCGCGTCCGATCATAATACCGTCGCATTCGCAACAGATCTCTTTGATGTTGTCCACACCCGAACGGTTTTCAATTTTGGCAATAATATCGATACGCTCTCCCCCGTTCGCGTGCAAGAAATTCTTCACGTCAATGAGATCCTGACGCACCGAAACAAAAGAACAAGCAATAAAGTCAACGTCATTTTCTATGCCAAAGAGCAAATCACTCTTGTCGTGTTCGCTCAAATAGGTCTGCTTGAGAACCTTATCGGGAAAGCTCATACTCTTTCGGTTGGAAAGCTCCCCGCCGACAAGCACGCGACAGTGAATATCGCTTTCTTTGACCGACTCCACTTCAAAAACAAGCAGTCCGTTGTTCAAGAGGATACGATCCCCCGCCCTCATTTCTTCGGGAAGATCCTTATAATTCACAGAAACCTGCGTTTGATCCCCCTCCACCTCACGCGAGGTGAAAACAAAGGTGTCCCCCTCATTCAGGAATATTTTTCCTTCCTGAAAGGTTCCGATGCGGTATTCGGGTCCTTTGGTATCTAGCAGAATCGCGATGGGAAGTCCGAGTTTTTCCCGCACGCGCTTGATCAATTCAATACTTTTACGATGTTCCTCATGTGTCCCGTGGGAAAAATTCAGACGTGCCACGTTCATTCCGGCAAGACACATTCCCGTCAACACCTCTTCGGTTTGACACGCAGGGCCAATCGTACAAACAATTTTCGTTTTTCTCATAAATTACAATCCTTTCCAATCGGACAAACAAAGCTCCAAAAACAATTATTCCCCGTCCTTATCCACGGTATCGGCAAAGCGAAAGCCTGCCGTTTCGGAAACGGGAAGCGAGAAGACCAGTGCGTGCGCCTTGGTATCGACACCTGCCTTCTGCATAATCGCTTTCATAATATCCTTTTTCTTTTCTCCGCTAGATACGATAAATACGATTTCCTTCTCTTCCGCCAAAGAAATACCGAAGAATTTTTCAGCACCTGCACCGGTCCCCTTGGCACGGATGGTCGTACCTCCGCGCGCACCAGCCTCACGGGCGGCATCCATTACAAGGTCGGTGTATCCCTTTTCGTAAATCGCTACGATCAAATCATGCTCAGATTGCATCTTTTTTTCCTCCGTTTCTTCGGATTCGATTTCTTGTCCCGACATAAAATATTCCAGCGTTCTCATGCCGCCGATTCCCGACAGTGGTACTGCCATCGCTACTCCGCGGTTCGGCAGGTCAATCTTCATTTCTACCGTCAACGAACGCTTCAAAGAGCTCAGCGTGTCGCCCGACACCGCAGAAAACAGCATCGTTTTTTCGGTTTTCTCCAAGCCAAGCAAACTCAGCGTTCGCGCGTGCGCTGTTCCGTTCGACGGAATACTGTAGGTCACACTCACCGAATGAGCCCGATAAAATTCCTCGTATTCCTCGGCGTCGGCGCGCTGAACGATTGTAATCAATAAATATAAATCTTTCATTTTTACCTCCGTCAAAGTTCGATCACGTCTTCGGACTCCTCGTCCGTCATAAGAGGTACTTCTTCCAAAATTTCTTCTTCGACAAACGTCTCTTCACTTGCCTTTTGCTTTGCCGAACGAATGCGATATACCAGACCCAGAATCTGAATGGCAATCAGGGGAGTCATCGCAACAAGTGCAATGACGCCAAACGCATCTCCCGCACTGCCGCCGACTGACGCACTCGCTCCCATCGCAAAAGGAAGTAAGAAGGTCGCCGTCATCGGTCCCGAAGCAACGCCACCTGAGTCAAAGGCAATCGATGTAAAAATATCGGGAACAAAGAAGGTCAGCGTAAGAGCAATCACGTATCCCGGAACAACAATCCAAAGAATCGAAACGCCGGTCAACACGCGAAGCATCGCAATACCTACCGAGACCGCTACACCGATGGAAAGCGCGTTTTTGAGCACCTTTCCGGGGATCGTGCCCGCCGTCACTTCCTCTACCTGCTTGGTTAGAACGTGTACCGCAGGCTCAGCGGAAACAATAAAGTAACCGATGATCATACCGAGCGGAACAATGATCCAACGAAGTTCAGAGGAACCGAGCGAAATGCCGAGATGATTTCCCAAAGGCATAAATCCGACGTTGACACCCGTCAGGAAAAGCACGAGGCCTACGTAGGTATATCCGACACCCACGATCGTCTTACCAAATCCGTCCTGTCCGCGTCCGCCCGTCAATAAGCGGAAAATCAGATAAAAGACAACGATTGGTCCGAGAGCAATCAACATTTCCATCATATAATGCGGAATTTCCTCGAAGAACAGTCCGAAAATATCACGGGAAGAATCCACGGTAATCGAAGGATAGGAGGGTGCCGCCTGCCCTTCCACGTTGTAAATCAATCCAAGAATCATCACGGCGAGAATCGGTCCGACCGAACAAAGTGCCACCATACCGAAGTTGTCGTCACCCTCTCCGTCCGAGGAAGAAATCGAAGCAACACCCACGCCGAGCGCCATAATAAAGGGCACCGTCATCGGTCCCGTCGTCACACCGCCCGAATCAAAGGAAACCGCACGGAATCCCTCGGGAACAAATGCCACCAGGGCAAATACAATCGCGTAAAAGAAGAGCAATAAGTATTTCAAACGAATACGGAACAGCACACGAAGCATCGAGATCACAAGGAAGAGCCCCACGCCGATGCCCACCGTCAGAATCAATACCATATTAGGAATATCGGGCAACTGTGTAGCAAGCACTTGCAAATCGGGCTCGGATACGGTGATCATCAAACCGACGAAGAAGGAAACAAAGACCACTAGCCAAAGCTTTCTGGACGCGGTCATCTTTGAGCCAACGTAGCCGCCCATCGGCGTCATCGCGCTCTCCGCACCAAGGTTAAAGAGTCCCATTCCAACGATCAGAAGCACCGCTCCAATCAAAAAAGAAAGAAGCATTGCGGCAGAAACGGGAGCAATTGTAATCAGTAGCAACAACACAATGCCCGTCACAGGAAGCACCGACGAAAGTGCTTCAAAGATTTTTTCCGTCAATACCGTCTTGTCCAAAAAACGCATCATCTTCTCCTTTCTTTGTCAATCGTTTGATTTTGATATCCAATTTATTGTACCATATTCCATCCTAAAAATCAACCCCTTGAAAATGTTAAAAAATTTAAAAAATTTTTAGAATGTTCTTGCAATTTGCGAAAAATATGATATACTATAAGTAATCAATCAATTTTAATCAAACGATAAAGGAGGATTTATCATGAATTTCTTTAAGAAAAAGACCAACTACGGTAAGATCATTGCCATCAGCGTTGCTGCTGTTGCAGTAGCAAGTGCAATTGCTTTTGTTGTTTACAAGCTGATCAAGAAGTATTCCGAGGATCTCGTATACGATTGCGATGACCTTCTCGACGAATGCGATGAGTGCGATCTCGTAATCGAGGACGCAGAAGCTGAAGAGATCGAGGCGTAAGCGAAAGCAAAAACGAACGGGTGCCGTGCTTGCGGCACCCATTCCTCTTTTATGGAAGGATTAAAGGAGATACGTATGAAACTTCTCGATACGATTGCCGCCGTCAGTACCCCTACGGGAAAAGGCGGCGTCGCAATGATTCGAATCAGCGGAGAAGATGCGCTTCGCATCGGAGAGGCAATCTTCACCCCCGCATCGAAAAAATCCCTGGGTGAGCTTCCCTGCGGAAAACTCTCTTACGGAGAAATCCACCGTCCCAACGGCGACGACCTCGACGACGGAATGGCAGTCTTTTTCAAAGCCCCCCATTCCTTTACGGGAGAAGATACCGTGGAAATCACATGCCACGGAGGAATTCTCGTCACAAGGGCAGTGCTCGAAGCCGCACTGCTCGCGGGGGCACGCCCCGCAGAAGCAGGTGAATTTACCCGAAGGGCATACGTTTCGGGAAAAATGAAGCTCTCCGAAGCAGAAGCACTCGGCAATCTGCTCGAAGCACAGACAAACGCGCAGATGCGCCTCGCACGAGGCGGTGTCCGCGGACATCTTTCCAAAAAAATCGAAGAGCTGTATCTTGAGCTTCGAGAGGTTATGACCTCAGTGTTCGCTGCGATTGACTTTCCCGAGGAAGATCTTGCCGAAATGAGCCGCGATGAAATGATAGAAGCAGTCGAACGGGTTGCCGAAAAGATTCGGCGGCTTGCCGATACCTACCAAACGGGACAAGCCATCACCGAGGGAATCCCCACCGTCATCTGCGGACGCACCAACGCGGGAAAAAGCTCGGTCTATAACCGAATCCTCGGATATGACGCCGCCATCGTCACCGACGTTGAGGGTACCACCCGAGACATTTTGCGCGAAAATGCGACGATGGGAAAAACGATGCTAAGGCTTTGCGACACGGCAGGACTTCGCGATACGAACGACCAAGTCGAAAGCATCGGAATTGAGCGAACCAAGTCGGAAATGGCAAGCGCAGGGCTCATTCTTGCTGTCTTTGATACCTCTCGCCCCCTCTCGGAAGAAGATCTCGCCCTCTGTCAAGAGGTCAGCGAAACGGGACTTCCCCGCATTGCTCTGCTCAATAAAAACGACCTCGAGAGAACTTGCGACCTCGCGCCGATCCAAAATGCGTTCCCCCATACGGTAGCGATCTCCGCAAAACACGGTGAGGGATTTGATCGGCTTGCCGAACTGATCGACGAGCTCTTCATCGACGGAGAAATCAACGTTGAGAGCGACGCTGTCGTTACGGGAGCAAGACAGTACGCTTCCCTCAAACAAGCAGAAGAAGCACTCGGAGCATCACTCTGCGACCTCAAAGCAAATACCCCGCTCGACCTCTGCTGTGTCGGAATCGAACAAGCACTTACGTCGCTCGGAGAACTTGACGGACGAGAGCTCGGAGAGGAGATCGTCAGCGAGATCTTTTCAAAATTCTGTGTCGGAAAATAAAGGAGATATTACGTTATGAGCTTTGCTATGAATATTAAAAAACTCAATGAAAACGCCAAAATCCCCACCTACGGCTCGATCGCCGCGGCAGGAGCAGACCTCTATGCTTGCGAGGCGGGCGAGGTCACCATCGCAGCAGGCGAAACCAAACTCGTGCATACGGGAATTGCAATGGAAATCCCCGAAGGTCTTGTCGGTCTGATCTATGCAAGAAGCGGACTTGCTTCGAAGAAAGGACTCGCTCCCGCCAATAAGGTCGGAGTGATTGATAGCGATTACCGAGGAGAGATTATGGTCGCACTCCATAACCACGGAACGACCGAACAAACGATCGCCAGCGGAGAACGCATTGCACAGATCGTGTTTGCGCCTTACTACGCGGCAGAATTCACCGTCGTCGAAGAGCTGGGCAATACGGCACGCGGCGCAGGCGGCTTCGGAAGCACGGGAACAAAATAAGTAAAAAAGGGGGTTCTTCGGAAGCCCCTTAAAAATTTTCAAAGAAATTTCAAAAAAGTATTGCAAAACAAAAAAAGATGTGATATAATAATACGGTCAAATCATACAGGGGTATAGCTCAGCTGGTAGAGTACCGGTCTCCAAAACCGTGGGTCGCGGGTTCGAATCCTCCTGCCCCTGCCAATGAAGGGGCTCAGCCTTTTGGACTACTTAAGTGTAGACTAAAAGGATGAGCCCTTTCTCATTTTACAAAACAACACGCTCAAAGAACTCCGTCTCAACTTGGGACGGAGTTTTCATATTCAAAGTTCGGTGCATTCGGACTTCGTTGTAATACTCAATATATTCATCAAGCACAGCCGCAAGCTCGGAGGCCGAATCGTAAATGTGATAATAAATCGCCTCTTTTTTCAACGTATTGAAGAAAGACTCACAAACAGAATTATCGTATGGATAGCCCGGCGCTGAAAAAGACTGCCTACATCCCAGATCTTCTAAATGTGTTCGGAAAGCATATGATGTATACTGTGCGCCCTGATCGCTGTGAAAAATCAGATTTTCAGGTTTCCCACGTTCTTCAAATGCCTCATCGAAGGTGTTCATTGTAAGCACTGTGTCGATTGTGTTGGAAATACCATATGATAAAATTTTCCTTGAAAACAAGTCGATTATCACGCAAACAAACATATATTGATCTTTTACTTTCACATAGGTAATATCGCTTGCCCAAACC
>JAZRLS010000034.1:0-20930 GCA_045646945.1 Eubacteriales bacterium
ACCATGGAATAGTTGAGGGCATTGCCCTTTGAAATGCTTGTAAGAGTTTTCCCCTCCTTGCGTGCGAGTTCAAACGCATAGCGGATAATTCTCTCTGTACCCTTTCGAGAAAAAACGCCTGTTTGAAGCACAACCTCGTTCTCCTGTCCGCGATACAGCCAATCGCCCGCACCTGCATATTCGCCTTCGCTGTTTTCTCGGATGACTACCATATCAATATCCTTGCAGGATACGTTTTTCAGCGGGCAAGGTGCGCCGTTCAGTAATTTGATCGGACGGACGTTCACGTATTGGTCAAACTCGTGGCGGATTTTCAACAGCAGATCCCAAAGAGAGATATGATCGGGGACGCCGGGATAGCCCACGGCACCAAGATAGATCGCATCGTATTGCTTCAATATCTCGATTGCGTCGTCAGGCATCATCTTTCCGGTGTTCAGATAATACTCACATCCCCAAGGAAAATGAGTGAATTCGAATTGAAATCCGCCGTCGAGCTTTGCCACGCAATTCAAAACCCGCACACCCTCGTGAATCACCTCAGGACCGATTCCGTCCCCTGCGATCACGGCAATCTTATAACTTTTCATAATTTCTCCTTTTGCTCATTGTATTGTTTTATAGATGCATTTTCATTTTATCATAGCTTTGATTATTTGAGAAATACATTTTATCTTGACAATTATAGTTTTTTACTATATAATAATGGAAAATATAAGGAATGGAGAACACGACGATGAATATTACTCAGTTGAAATATTTTCACGCGGTGGCGACCTATCACACAGTATCCCTTGCGGCGCAACACTTATATATTTCACAGCCCTCACTTTCCAATGCGATCAAGGAGCTTGAAAAGGAATTTTCAGTAAATCTGTTTTACCGCCGATATAACGGTATGGTTCTTACACCTGCAGGAACCAAGCTATATAATTCCGTCACGGATCTTCTTTCTCGCTACGAAGCGGTAGAGCAACTGATGCGCAGTATGGGAAAAGACGGCAAGCAGCTGCGCTTGGGGATCCCTCCGATGATCAGTTCGTTTATTCTTGCGGATATTTACAAGGATCTGATTCTTACCGAAAAAAATATCGATCTCAGTATTACGGAAAAAGGAAAATATGAGCTATTGGATCAGCTGAACGACGGACTTCTCGACGTTGTTTTGCTTCCCCACACCAAGCCCTTTGACAGTAACATTTCTGCCAAAAAAATAGGCACGCTTGAAATTGTATGCTGTGCAAACAAGACGTCTCCGATTTCCCAATGTAACAAGGTCGATGCGAACGCTCTGGCAGAGTATCCGCTGGTGCTGTTTTTCGATACGTTTTTTCAGACGAAAACGATCAAAAATTGGTTTGCAAATGCCTCGGTGGCACCAAACGTATTACTACAAACGGAACAGTTCTCTACGGCAAAAAATATGATAGAAAACAATTTGGCAGTGGGATTTATGTTTAAAAAGCTTGCTCAAAAGAACTCTTCTATGGTAACCATTCCCTTGGATCCCCCCATCACCGTTGACATTAGCGTCTTGAGAAAAAAAGAAGCGTATGCCGTTGACTGTATCAAGGATTTTGAGAATTATCTGCAAAAAAGAAATCTCTTTGTATAACGTAAGTGGTTGGAAGAATTGTGTTCGGTACTGTATTTTTTAAAAATACCCCTTGACATTTCTCCTGAAACAAGGTATAATAATCTTACTTAATTTATTCAATGAATAAAGTAAATAAGGAGAAAAAGAATATGTTGAAAAACAAATTTGCAATTATTACGGGTGCGGCAGGCGGAATCGGTTACGTTGCCGCCAAGCGTTTTGCGAAGGAAGGCGCGTTTGTGTTCGGACTTGACGTCAATGCCGATGCTTGCGTCAAGGCAAGCGAGGAAATTACGGCGGCAGGCGGCAAGTGCTGCTACGTTGCTTGCGACATTTCGTCCGAAGAATCGGTCGATCAGGCGTTTGAAACCATCAAGGCACAGACCGACCGCATCGATATCGTTTATAATAACGCATCGGTATTTCTCGGTGGCAAGGACGGCCCTCTCGGTGACGTTTCGAGTGCCGTTTGGCACAAGGTGCTCGGCATCAACCTGACGGGTACTTACCTTGTCACCCACCGCGCGCTTCCGATGATGAAGGCAAACGGCGGTTCGATCATTCTGACCGCTTCGTCGGCAGGCGTTTCGGGAATCCCCGCGTGCGCGGCGTATACAGCAACCAAGGGCGCGATGGTATCGCTGACCCGTTCGATGGCGGTCGATTACGGAAAATACAATATTCGTACCAACTGTATCGCGCCCGCCGCGATCCTGACCGAAATGGTCAAGGAGAGCAACCTGAACGACCCCAACTTCAACGAGCAGAAATTTCTTGATATGGTTACGCCTCTGCACCGCTGGGGAACGCCCGAGGACGTTGCGGCGATCGCTTGCTTCCTTGCTTCGGACGATGGCTCGTACGTCAACGGAACCATTCTTCGCGCCGACGGCGGTATTACCGTCAACGGCGACGTGAATCGTTAAGAAAGAAGAAAAAAGAGTAGCCGAAAGCGGACTTCTCATAAGGAAGTTTGCCTAATCAACGGTAGGGGCGAACTGCGTTCGCCCGCGGGCGTTCAAAGAACGCCCCTACGGATAATAATTGAATTGCAGAAAACAAATAATAAACCCCGACAGATTTGCAGCAAAATCTGTTGGGGTTTTATCATATTCCGTAACGTATTGCCTTCCATTCGTTCCAAAAGGCGATATAGCCGTTTCGATCAAAAGCATCTGCTGGTATTTTTTTGTCTGCGGCGGAATGATAAAAGGATTCTATTTGGTCAGCGAATGCAAAGACTGTCGTTTTATATTCTTCAAATAAGATTTCCGTTCTTTCTCCTGCTTCTGTAACTAAAACAACATTGCCGTTTTCGTGCAAAACCGACCAATCAACACCATTAGGACAACCACAAATATCAACTTTTGAAAGCTCTTCATTGGCTATCATAAAAAAGCCACAGCAAGGAAGCATCTGATTACTCTCATATATTTTATGGTCTTCTTTCAAAGATTTCAGCAAATACAATGCAGTTGAACTGACTGTTGCGTCATCATATTCCAAAACCTCATGTCCTATGATTGCTTTTACATTGCCGTGAAGACACAGATCCTCGGTGGGGGTTCCCCCTTCTATCCAATGAAGATTGGATACACTGATAGAAAACATATATAATCTCCTTTATCGCCAGTTTTGCCTTTGTATTACAGCGTTGCAAGCCACGCCGGCATCGGGCAAAGCCCCATACCCCTTTGTAGGGGCGGATTCCATATCCGACCGTATCGGGAGCATATAGAATGCTCCCCTACGATATAGCTTCCTTATGAGAAGGAGCCTAACGGCTACTCTTTTTTAGTTCAACTGATCTACCGCGTCGGCGATGTCCTTGGCGATCTCCTCGGGGGTGCGGTAGGCATCGATGCGGACGATGCGGTCGGTGGTGGAAAGGTCGTTGAGAACCGAAAGGAAGGCGTTTCGCACCTTGGTAAGCGTTTCCTCATTCTCATAGATCTCCACGCTGTCGCGTCCTGCACGGATACGCTCGAGGCTTTGCGCGGGGGTCAGGTCGAGATAAATGCAGAGATTGGGTTTCATAATCTCAGGGCAGGAAAGATTCATTGCCTTAACCCACGCATAGTCGGTCGACTGTCCCTGATAAGCGAGCGTCGAATAGTAGTAGCGGTCGCAAAGAACGTCGATACCCGCGTCGAGCTTTGCGCGCAGTCCTTCGGTGGGGTGAATGTTGTGCGCAATGCGGTCGAGAACAAACATCGTCGCCATCTCGCATTCACTCTTTTTTACCTTGCCGCCGAGTGCTTCGCGAAGAGCAAGACCTGACGGAAAGGGGGTCGGCTCGGCGGTGCGGAACACCTTGCGGCCTTTGGCTTCAAGATGAGCCTGGAGCAAAGCGGCTTGCGTGGTTTTTCCCGCACCGTCAATGCCTTCGATGACGATGAAGCGTCCTTTTTTATTTTCCGTATGTAAATCGCTCATTTCGTTTCTCCTTTTTTGTCGTTGATGTCGTTGATCCTAAGAGAGATTTCGCCGCTGGCGAGCAGGGCTTCGGTGCCGTCGGGGTGACGGACGAGAAGTCGTCCGAGATCGTCGATGGCTTCGGCAACGCCGTGGTATTCCACGGAGTTTTGGATATAAGTGATTTCTTGTCCGAGCACCAAAGAGGCGGCTCGGTATTCTTGCATGAAAATCCGGGGATCCCCGTCGGTCAACATTCCGTAGAGCCGACGCGCGATCTCTGCCGCCAGTGCTTCCCGAAGCGATGTGCGTTCCGAAAAGAGCGAGCCTGCCTTGTCTTGCAGGTCTTCGGGGAAATCGACCGTAGAAAGATTGACGCCGACACCGACGATCAGATAGCGGTCAGCACCGACAAAGAAGCTTTCGGCTAAAATTCCGCAGATTTTCTTTCCTGCGAGATAAAGATCGTTGACCCACTTGATGCCCACCGAAATGCCCGTGATCGCCTTGATTGCCTGACGTACGGCAACGGCGGACGCGGTGGTCGCTGTGATCGGATCGGATAGAGCATCGTTGGTTTTCAGCAAAAGGGAGAGATAAATTCCCGTGCTGTGCGGAGAAAAGAAGGAGCGTCCCATTCGTCCCCGTCCTGCCGTTTGTTCTTCGGCAAGGAAGAGCGCGGGAGCGGCTCCGCCCGCGAGCGCATATCGCTTCGCTTCGGTGTTGGTAGAGTCCACCGTCGGGAAAAAAAGGAAAGAGAGAGGTGTGTCGGACAGTGCTTGCTGCATGGTTTTTTCGTTGAACATCGTCGTTCCCCTTTCTTTTTTTCTTAGTGTTAGTATATCATATTTTTGAGCTTTTTTCAATGGGAAAATGCTCGGAAAAGGGCAAAAATTCGCTTCTTGAGGGAGCCGAGAAAAATTCCATTTCGCGCCCACCGGTGGGGTGAGCGAAGCGAAGATGATACGAGTGAAGTGCGATCGACGAGCCGTCCGCGGGGGCTCCGTAGCGGCGGTCACCGACCAGAGGAAGCTTGCGCGAGGCAAACTGTACGCGAATCTGGTGGGTTCTGCCCGTCAAAAGGTTGACCGATACGAGAGAGCGTTCGCCGTCGGTAGCGAGGAGCTCGTAGGTCAGCTCTGCCCGCTTGACGCCTTTTCTCTCTTTGGTAACAACGAAGGATTTTCCTTTTTGCCGATCATAAAAGAGCAGATCGGAAAGACGTGCCGAAGGCTCTGCGGGGATGCCGCTGAGAAGCGCAAGATATTCCTTTTTCAAAGTGCTTGCGGTGATTTGCGCGGAAAGCTTTGCGGCGGCGCGGCTCGTTCGGGCAAAGACCATAAGGCCTGTCGTGTCGCGGTCCAAGCGGTGTACGGGATAAATTTCACCGCCGAGCTTTTTGCGAAGCAACGCGGGAAGACATTCCGCGCCCTCTCCTTCCGAGAGCGTTCCCAACGGTTTTTCACAAACGACAATCTGTTCGTCGTAAAAGGGGAGAAAAAGTTCGTTTCTATCGTTCATAAGTACCTCAAAAAAGGGCTGCTTTTCCGCAGCCCTTAATTAATCCGAAAACAGAGAAAAAAGAGAGAAAATTCCGCGGAGCATTGCAAAGAAGGCGGCACATACTCCGACGACCGCCAGCACCTTCCACAGCGGAAGACGTGCGCGTCCCTTCGAGTGGTGGGAACAGACGGGCGCACCGTCGCAATCTCCGTCGTATAGCGAGAGCGTGGTATCGTACTCTTTTTGCAACTGATATTGACAAAGGGAAGAGAAAAAATCGGAAATTTTTCGGTTGGGTTGAGAGTGGCAGGAGTTCATATCGGGATTCCTTTCGTTGTAGTTTTCGTTATTAGTATGGCATATTCCGATACAAAGATATCCAACAAAAGGGAACAAGAAAATTTTACCATAAATTCGAGTGAGAAGCAAGAGGTTTGAGAATTTTATTTTCAAAGATGGGGATAGGCTTGTAAATCCGAAGGATTTGTGCTATAATATAATTTGGTATATTTTGAGGATTTTTCCATAGGATATAGGATATGGAGAAGATAGGAGGACGAAATGCTTTCGACTGTATATAGCGCAGGACTTTACGGCATTGACGGATATATTGTGACGGTGGAATGTAACGCGCAGTCGAGAATTCCCGATTTTCAGCTGGTCGGCTTGCCCGATCTTGCCGTCAAGGAGGCAAAGGAAAGAGTTCGCACAGCGTGTGAGAACAGCGGTTTTCGCTTTCCCGCGCTGGAGTTGATGCTCAACCTTGCTCCCGCTGACCGACGCAAGGAGGGATCGGGCTTTGACACATCGATTCTTCTCGGGATTCTCCGTTGCGGTGGTGTGATTCGCCAAGAGGTCGATTTTTCGGACAAATGCTTTGTCGGAGAACTGTCGCTTTCGGGCAAGCTTCGCCCCGTGCGCGGTATGCTTTGTATGTGCGTCGCGGCAAGGGATGCGGGATTTCGCGAGTTTTACGCACCCGCCGAGAATGCGGGAGAAGCGTCCGCGGTGGAGGGAATTTCGGTTTATGCGGTGGAAAACGTCGCGCAGCTTGTCAAGCACCTCAACGGTGAGCAAAGAATGACGCCTTTGACGTGTGACAAGAGTGCTTTTGAAACGGCGGTGATGAACACGGCACTCGATTTCTCGGACGTGCGCGGACAGAGCATGGCAAAGCGCGCACTCGAGGTTGCGGCGGCGGGCGGACATAACGTTCTGCTGATAGGACCTCCCGGTACGGGAAAGTCGATGCTCTCCAAGCGGATCCCATCGATTCTGCCTCCCTTGACCTTTACCGAAGCGATTGAAGCAACCAAGGTTCATTCGGTCGCGGGAACGCTTCCCGAGGGCGTTTCGCTGGTATCTCAGCGTCCCTTCCGCTCTCCGCACCATACGATGAGCGCGGTCAGCCTTGTGGGCGGCGGAGTCAATCCTCTGCCTGGCGAGGTATCTTTGGCGCATCACGGCGTTCTCTTTCTTGACGAGCTTCCCGAATTTCCGAAGCAGGTGACCGACGCGCTCCGTCAGCCCTTGGAGGATCGCCGCGTGACCATTACAAGAGCCAACGGACGAGTGACCTATCCTTGTTCGTTTATGCTGGTGGGCGCGATGAACCCTTGCCGTTGTGGCTATTTCGGTCATGCGACCCAACCTTGTACTTGTTCGCCACTTGAGGTCAAACGCTACGTTTCGCGCATCAGTGGACCGATGCTTGACCGAATCGATATTCAGATTGAGCTCCCCTCGCTGTCCTACGACGAGCTTGCGGCGAACGACCGCAAGGAGGAAAGCTCGGCATCGATTCGCGAACGAGTGACGAAGGCTCGTGAATTTGCGATGGCACGCATGGGAGAAGGTAGCGGGGTGTTCTGCAATGCTCAGCTCGATTCGGCATCGATCCGAAAGTATTGTGTTGCCGATGCGGCGGCGCAGGGACTTCTCAAGGCGGCATACGAACGTATGGGAATGTCGGCACGCGGCTACGACCGCATTATGCGCGTGGCAAGAACGATTGCCGACCTTGACGGTGTCGAGGTGATCGGATCAAAACATATTGCCGAAGCAATTCAATACCGCAGTTTAGATAAAAAATATTGGGGAAAATAATCTATGAGTAACTCTTATGAGAGCCTGGCGCAAGAGATGGTTGCGCTGTGTTCCGTGATGTCGGTGTCGGGATATGAATCCCGCGGCACGGACGAAATTTACCGACTGCTTGGTGACGGCTTTGACCGCATCGAAACCGATGCGGCGGGCAATCATTTCCTTTGGAAGGATTGCGGCAGAGAGGGCGCGCCGACTATTTTGATAGACACGCATTTCGATGAAATTGGAATGCTCGTCAGGGAAATTCTCGACGGCGGCTTTGTCCGTCTTGTTTCGATCGGCGGGCTTTCTCCGTCGGTGTTGCAGGCGGCGGACGTTATTCTTTACGGAAAAGAAACGATTCGCGGTGTGATTACGTCAACGCCTCCGCATCTGAGAATCGCGGACGAGAAGCGTCTGCCCGATTGCGAGGAGCTTCTTGTCGATACGGGATATTCCAAAGAAGAGCTTGAGAAGTTTCTTCCGATCGGCTCGCCTGTGGGATTTGCTCCCGTGTACCGCGAGCTTCTTTCGGGAAGACTTGCGGGGAAGAGCTTTGACAACAAAGCCTGCGCCGCGATTGCCGCACACGCGATTTCTTCGATTCCCAAAGAAAAGCTTGTGGGCAACGTTGTGCTGATGCTTTCCTCGTACGAGGAAACCTCGCGTCTCGGCGGAGCATCGGCGGGCGCGTTTTCCTGCGCTCCCGATTACGCGATGGTCATTGACGTTAATCTTGCTACCGTGCCCGACGTACCGAAGGCGGAAACTGTTCCGCTGGGCGGGGGAATTTCGATCTCGGTCTCGGCGGCAACCGACCTGAATTTGACCCGCACAGTGCAAAAGCTTTGTGAGGAGCAGGGGATTTCGCATACGATGATTGCCGCGGCATCCTCGACGGGAACGAATGCAACGGCGGTTCAGCTGGTGGGCGGCGGAATTCCCACGGTGGACGTCGGACTTCCCTTAAAAAATATGCACACCTACAACGAGGTGATCGATCTTTTCGACGCGAGAGCACTTTGCGATTTGTGTGAAGCGTTCGTTTGTGACGGCGAGATCGCGCATCGCTTTGGTGCAGGAGAGGAGATTCCCACATGAAAATTTATGATAAAGATTTGACGCTGTTGCGTGAGCTTTCACTTCTCTTCGGTCCTTCAGGATACGAGGGAGAGGTTGCTGATACGATCGAGCGTGTGCTCCCCTCGTTGTGCGACTCCTATACGCGTGATCGGATGGGAAACCTGATTGCCCTCATCCGTATGGGAAACCCCGCGGCGGAGAAACGAAGAAAAGTGATGATCTCGGCGCATATGGACGAGGTCGGTGTGATGGTCACCGAGCTTTGTGAGGACGGACTGCTTCGCTTTGATACGGTCGGCGGCATCGACGTTTCGGTGCTCGAGGGACGAAAGGTGATGTTGGACGGAAAGAACGGACGGATTTCGGGCTTGATTGCGTCCAAGGCAATTCACCATAAAGAAAAAAAGGATCGCAATCAGCCGACACCGCCCCAGAAGCTTTTCATCGATCTCGGTGCGCGCGACCGCGCTGAGGCAGAACAGTACGTTTCGGTAGGAAGCTTTGGTACCTTTGATTCGGAATTTTACCGATTCGGCAAGGACGGTGCTTTCGTCAAGAGCAAGGCACTCGACGACCGAATGGGGTGCGCGGCAATGATTTCGGTGATGTCGTCGCTGATGAGCGACCGCTTCGCTGCCGATCTGGATTTGTATTTTTGCTTTACCGTCCGAGAGGAAATCGGACTTTCGGGGGCAAAGGTCGTGGCAGAGAAAATTGCGCCCGAGCTTGCCATCGTGCTTGAAAGCACAGCGGTCGCTGACCTGCCCGAGACCGAGGACCATCAGCGCGTTGCCGAGCTCGGCGGGGGCGGAGCTCTTTCGGTGATGGATCGCTCCACGATTTACGACCGTGAATTTCTTTGCTTTGCAAGAAGGGTGGCGGAGGAACAAAAGATTCCCGTTCAGCTCAAAAAATACGTGTCGGGCGGCAATGATGCGGGCTCGATCCATAAAAGCGGTGTCGGTGTTCGCACCCTCGCACTGTCGGTACCGACGCGCTATCTTCATTCACCTGCCTGCGTGGCAAGCGTAAGTGATTATCATTCGGTGACGCGCCTTGTCGAAGCAATGCTTCGTTCGATGACGCAGGAGAGACCCTAAGAAAGGAATAAAACTATGAATTTATATACCACTCTGCAAAAGCTATGTACCTGCCCCTCGGTTTCGGGAAGGGAAGAGCGTATTCGTGAGATGCTTCGCGAAATGATCGCGCCGTTTTGCGATGAGATTTCGGTGGACAATCTCGGAAATCTGATTGCCAAGAAGCAGGGAGCGCGCCCCGACGGAACAAAGACCATGCTTTGTGCGCACATGGACGAGATCGGATTTCTCGTTACCTTTATCGAGAAAAACGGACTGCTTCGCGTGGCACCCATCGGCGGAATCAAGCCGATCTCTGCCGCGTTTAGCGAGGTGGTATCGGAGAGAGGCACAGCAGGTGTGCTTGTGCCCAACACAAAAACAAAGCCAGAAGACCTTACACCTGACAAGCTTTATATCGATCTTGGTGTCAAGGATCAGAAAAGTGCCGAACGAAAGGCGGCGGTGGGCGATTTCTTCGTGCTTCGCGGCGGTGTACGCAGACTGGCGGGAAGTCGCATTTGCGGACGACCAATCGATGACCGCATCGGCTGTGCCGTGCTTCTGTCGCTTGCCAAACGTTTGAACGGCGCCGTTCTTGACGGGGACGTATATTACGTTTTTTCGGTGCAGGAAGAGGTCGGCGGCAGAGGAGCACTCCCTGCGGCGTTTGCCATTCGTCCCGACGTTTCTCTTTGCTTTGACGTAACGGGAACGGGCGACGCTCCCGGGGCAGACCCGATGGCATGCTCGGTAGGAGAGGGCGTTGCCGTGAAGATCAAGGATAGCTCGCTGATCTGTCACGAAGAGATTGTCGCATCGCTTTCTTCACTTGCTGAGGAGAATAAGATTCCCTATCAGAGAGAAATTTTGCTTCACGGCGGTACTGATGCTTCGCAAATGCAGCTTGCGGGAAGCGGAAGTCGCACGGGAGCGCTTTCCATCCCTTGTCGCTATATTCATTCGGCAGTGGAGCTTTGCGACCTTGGAGACGCCGAGGCATGTGTGGATCTTGCCGAAAAATTCGTACTGACAATCAAGTAAAGGATAAAATAAATCATGGAATTTTCAAATGAATTACTGACCCTTGCGGCAAAAGCGGAGCGTGCGCTTTCCGAGCGTTTTGCCGAAATTGACCGCATTGCCTTCGAGAATACGCAAAAGGTGATGGCGGCATTCCGCGAGCATCGCGTGGACGAAGCGATGTTCAATCCCACAAGCGGTTACGGCTACGACGACCGCGGACGCGATGCGCTCGACCGCATCTGGGCAGACGTGATGAATGCCGAGGCGGCGTTTGTGCGTCATCAGATCGTCAACGGAACGCAGGCGCTGACCATCGGTCTTTTCGGTTTGCTCCGTCCGAACGACATTCTCTTTTCGATCGCAGGCAAACCCTACGATACGCTTGACGAGGTTATCGGAAACGCGGGAGAGGCGGGTAACGGCTCGCTTCGCGACTTCGGTGTCGAGTACCGTCAGGCAGACCTTTTCGAGGACGGAAGCTTCGACAAAGAAACCATTCGCCGTGTCCTCACGGAAGAGGGCGAGCGTGTGAAGGTTGTCTTTATTCAGCGATCGAAGGGGTATCTGAATCGCAAGACGCTGAGCGTGGCAATGATCGGCGAGATTGTTCCTCTCGTTCGCGAGCTTGCTCCAAATGCCTATATCGTCGTAGATAACTGTTACGGCGAATTTACCGAAACCCGTGAACCGACGGCAGTGGGCGTCGATATGATTATCGGATCGCTCATCAAGAACCCCGGTGGCGGAATGGCGGAAACGGGCGGCTACATTGCGGGGACGGCACGCGCTGTCGAGCTTGCGTCCTATCGACTGACCTCGGTGGGCTGCGGTCTTGAGGTCGGTGCTTCGATGGGTCAGAACAAGCCGATGTTCAAGGGTCTTTTCTATGCACCGCATACCACGGCGCAGGCACTGAAAACCGCTTGCCTTGCCGCATATATCTTTGGAGAAGAAGGACTTGGCTTTACCGTCGAACCAAAATGGAACGAGCCGAGATACGACATCATTCAGTCGGTCATCACGGGTTCGCGTGAGGGACTTTGCGCCTTCTGTCGCGGGATTCAGGCGGGCTCGCCCATCGATTCCTTTGTTACCCCCGAGCCGTGGGCAATGCCCGGCTACTCGGACGAGGTCATTATGGCGGCAGGCGCGTTTACGCAGGGTTCGTCGATCGAGCTCTCTGCCGATGGACCGCTCCGTCCCCCCTATACCGCCTTCTTCCAAGGCGGGCTGACCTACGAAAGCGGAAAAATCGGTATCCTTTCCGCCGCAAGGGAAATGATGAAACTGCTTTGAAGTTTTTGATCAAGCTTTTTTCAAAAAGCTTGCGGAGTCCAGAGGCAGAGCCTCGGTCGCCCGTCGCAACGGGCGAAATACCCAATCGTTAGAGAGCGCCCGAAAGGGTGAATTTATGTTTGCGAAGCAAACGGAAAGAGGGAAAACCACAAGTGGGGTTTTCCCTAATAAAGGATGCGAAAGAAAAGAACACATAATTATTTCTTGCCCCGCAAACATAGCTACATAATCTAATTTTAAAGAGGGTAGCTATGCTGTTTTCGTCGCTCGAATTTCTCTATTTGTTTTTGCCGATCACGCTTCTTTTGTATTTCGTTTGCCCGCCTGTGGCGCGCAACGCGGTATTGCTTTTGGTGAGCCTTTTGTTTTACGGATTTGGCGAGCCGATCTACGTTTTTTTAATGATCTTTACGATCGGAGTCGATTACGTGTTTGGCTTGGCGATCGCAAAACGGATGCGCGGTGGTGCATCGGCAAAGGGGATTCTTTGGGCGGCGGTGGTATTTAATCTTTCGTTGCTTGGCTTTTTCAAGTATTATGATTTTTTTGCCGAATTCTTAGGACTTCCTATACTTTCGCTTTCGCTTCCCATCGGTATTTCCTTTTACACCTTTCAGGCACTTTCCTACGTGATTGACGTGGCGCGCAGTGAGGTCGCGGCGCAGAAAAATCCCGTGACCTTTGGTGCGTACGTCACGTTATTTCCTCAGTTGATTGCAGGACCGATCGTGCGCTATTCCGAGGTGGATGCACAGCTGGCGCACCGCAAGCATACGCTTGCGCGTGCCGCTGACGGAATTTCTCTGTTTTGCGTGGGACTTTCGAAAAAAGTGCTTTTTTCCAATCCCGCAGGCGAGCTTTGTGAAGAGCTTCTGCTTCGGCTCGCCGAACCGTCGGGGAGGACGGTGCTGGGGGCGTGGCTTTGGCTGATTTTGTTTGCGGCGCAGATTTATTTTGACTTTTCGGGCTATTCTGAGATGGCGGTGGGACTCGGACGTATTTTCGGTTTTGAATTTCCCAAAAATTTTCGCTATCCGTATCTTGCCCGCAGTATTACCGAGTTTTGGCGGAGATGGCACATCACGCTCTCCTCTTGGTTTCGCGAATACGTGTATATTCCCTTGGGTGGAAATCGCAAAGGGAAGTGGCGTACCTACCGGAATCTGCTCATTACTTGGGCACTCACGGGTCTTTGGCACGGTGCCGCGTGGAATTTTCTTTGGTGGGGTCTTTACTTTTTTCTGCTTCTCTCTTTGGAAAAAGCCTTTCTCGGGAAGCGATTGGAGAGGTGTCCAACCGTGGTTCGACACGGGTACGCACTGTTTTTTATATTGCTCGGCTGGCTGATTTTTGCTTCGGACGGAACGCTTCCCATCGGTGGACTTTCGCTTGGCGGAAGCTTGTTTGGCATCGGGTGCACGTCCTTTTCCAATGCTATTGTTCGATACGAGGCAATTCGCTTTTTACCGCTTCTTTGTATTATGACGCTGGGAGCAACACCGCTTCCGAGAAAGATGTTTTACGCTGTATTTGGCGATCGACCGAGAGCGGCGGGAGTGACACGACTGCTTCTCTGTGTTGCATCGTTGCTTGTTTGTACAGCCTATCTCATAGATTCAGGGTATAATCCTTTTCTTTATTTTCGATTTTAATTTCAATTTCAATTTTCTTCACGGAGAATCGTATGACAACTTTTTTGTGTAAGCTTTTTATTAAGAATGGGGACGATCTCAAGAACCCCGCCGTGCGTCGTGCCTACGGAACGTTAGCAAGCGTAGTGGGCATAGTGACCAATCTTCTTTTGGCGTTTTTCAAACTCCTTGCGGGACTTCTTTCGGGCGCAATCTCGGTCACGGCGGATGGTCTCAATAACCTGTCCGACGCAGGCTCGCAGGTAGTGTCGCTCATCAGTTTTAAGATGTCGGCAAAACCCGCCGACCGCGATCACCCCTTCGGGCACGCGAGAATCGAATACGTGGCATCGATGATCGTTTCCTTTTTGATTCTTCTGGTTGGCTTTGAGCTTCTCAAGGAGTCGATCGCAAAGATCTTCACTCCCACCGAAACCGAGGTATCGCTTCTCGTGATCATCGTGCTTTCGATCTCGGTGCTCGTCAAGCTTTGGCTCGCGATCTTTAACCGAACGGTCGGAAAGCGGATTTCTTCTTCGGTGGTCTGCGCTACGGCAACTGACAGCCTCTCGGACGCGATCGCGACGGCGGCGGTGCTCGTTGCCGCGCTGATCGACCGCTTTACGGGCTTGCGTACCGACGCCTATATGGGAATTGCCGTCGGCTCGCTGATCTTCGTTGCGGGCATCCGTATCCTCAACGACACGAAAAATTCTATTCTCGGTAGCGCTCCCGAGCCTGAGGTGGTAGAGGGGATTGTGGCGATCACGAAAGAATACCCCGAGGTGCTAGGCATTCACGATATGGTGGTGCACAATTATGGTCCGGGCAACACGATTGCTTCTTTTCACGCCGAAGTTGACGGAGCGGTGAATGCTTTTATTACCCACGATGTGATTGATACCGTGGAACGCCGTCTTTGGCAGGAGATGGGTGTACGCGCGACGGTACATATGGATCCCATCGTGACCGATGACGAGCGAGTCAGCGAGCTCAGAGCAACTGTGCGCGAGGTGGTGGAAGGGATCGACGACCGTTTTGGCATTCACGATTTCCGCTTCGTCGAAGGACTTACCCACTCCAATCTGATTTTTGACGTGTCTGTCCCCTTTGAGGTCAAGGACACCGACGAGGAGATCAAGCGAATGATCAGCCTGCGTATCAGCGAGGTCGACCCCAACTATTTCGTGGTGATTACCGTAGACAGACAATAAAGGAGACAAAATGAACGAGGTTATCAACCATTACGATCAATTGATTGAAGAAAACAATGATCCTGTTCACGATCCCAAACCGTTGCGCGATTATATGGATCAATGGGATGGAGTAAAATTTATTGACGCAATGGAATTGGATCAGGGAAAATCTGTGTTGGAGATCGGAGTAGGTACGGGGCGTCTTGCGCAAAAGACTGCGCCAAATTGCAAGGAGTTTTGCGGCATCGATATTTCTCCCAAAACGATCGTAAGAGCCGCTGAAAACCTTTCTTCTTTTCCAAATGTCAATCTTATTTGTGATGATTTTTTATCGTATGCTTTTTCGATGAAATTTGACGTGATATACTCTTCGTTGACGTTTATGCATATCAAGGAGAAGCAGTCGGCAATCGATAGGGTGTCCTCTTTGTTGCGGAAACGTGGTGTTTTTGTTTTATCCATCGACAAAAATCAAAGCGAAGAGATTGATATGGGAAATCGAAAGATCAAAATTTATCCCGACACTCCCGAACGGATCAAGCAAACGATATCAAAGGCAAACTTGTCTTTGACAGACGAATTTGAAACAGAATTTGCACATATTTTGGTCGCAAAAAAGCCTCCCTTGTGTAAAGGGAGGTGGCACGCGGAGCGTGACGGAGGGATTGTAATGCTAAAAGGCATGCCTGATGACAATCCCTCAGTCGCTTTGCGACAGCTCCCTTTCCACAAGGGAGCCTTTTCTTTTAGTGCTTTTTGTTGATTATAAAAAAGAAAAGGTCGCATCAATCGATGCGACCTTTTCTGATAGCTTACGCTCCAAGCATTGCGGCACCGATGATGCCCGCGTCGTTCTTGAGCGTTGCGATGCGAAGCTCGGTGGCGGGAACGTGATCACCGCCGTAGCGTTCTGCCGCAACCAGCGGAAGAAGTGCGTCGATGAGCGACTGTCCCTCGTTCGAAATACCGCCGCCGATCGAAACGACCTCGGGCTGGAAGATATTGATGATGTTGGTCAGACCGCAGGCGAGATACTTGATATACTTGTCGTGCACCTCTTTGCCCGCTTCGTCGCCTGCTCTCATCGCGTCAAACGCGGTTCTGCCCGAAATCTTCGGAGTATCTGCCATGATGGTCTTGCGACCGACAGCGGCGCACTCCTCGATCTTTTCCTTGGTCATTCGGATGAGTGCCGTTGCTGAGGAATAGGCTTCCCAACAGCCGCGTCTGCCGCAGCCGCATTGCGCGCCGTCGACTTCGATGACGATATGACCGAGCTCTGCGCCTGCGTAGTTAAAGCCCGAATAGATTTTGTTATCGCTGATGATACCGCCGCCGACACCCGTGCCAAGCGTAATCATAATGCTGTTGCTCGTGCCCTTTGCGGCACCTGCGACTGCCTCGCCCCAAGCGGCGGCATTGGCATCGTTTTCGATGTGAACGTCACACGGTGCACCGAGCATTTCTTTCAGCGTTTCTGCCAAAGGATAGTGCAAGAAGGACGGGAGATTACAGGAGTAGACGAGAACCCCTGTGTCGTGATTGGCTATGCCGGGCGTTGCGATGCCGATTCCGTCAACGTCCTTGATCGAAATATTTTGTGCGGCACATACCTCACGGCAAAGCGTTGCAATATCCGCAACGATGGCTTCGCTCTTGCGGTTTGCTCCCGTGGGCAGGCTCTTTTTCTGGACAATCTGAAATTCGTCGTTGACAAGACCGACGGCAATGTTCGTTCCGCCAAGGTCTACTCCGATTCTGAACATAATAATTCCTCCATATATGGTATATATTTTATTGTTTTGCGGTTGACTTTTTTGCCTTTTCAAATTGCTTTTCGCAAAGTGAAGCGAGCGGACAAGTATCGCACGTCGGTGTGCGCGCCGAGCAGGTATCTCTGCCGAACTGAACGATTCTGTGGCAAAAATCCGATTGCTTTTCGGGCGCAACCAGCTCCGAGAGGATTTTCTCAACCTTGTGCGGATCCTTGAGGGACGGGTCGTACATACCGAGTCGTCCGCCAATGCGGATGCAATGCGTGTCGGCAACGATGCCGGGGAGTCCGTAAATATCTCCAAGTAGAAGATTTGCGATCTTTCTGCCAACGCCGGGCAGAGAAAGCAGCTCTTCCATCGTGTCGGGCACGCGTCCGTCGTACTTGTCGCGGATGATCGTGCAAGCCTCCTTGATGCTTTGCGCCTTGGTGCGGAAAAGTCCGCAGGGACGGATGAGATCCTCAATGCTCTCTAGAGGTGCGTCGGCAAGCTCGGAGAGGGTAGGATAGACCGAAAAGAGCTCTCGGCAGACGAGGTTGACACGCGCGTCGGTGCACTGTGCTGAAAGGCGTGCCATAACGAGCAGACGCCAAGCCTCTCCGCCGTACTCCAGTGCACAAGTCGCATCAGGATAAATTTCTTCCAGCGCGGCGACGATTTCTGCCATACGCGCTATTTTTTGTGCTTTCGTCATACTTTTTTCACGGCGGTAAAGAGCGTTCCCACGTGACCGCCGTCCATCAGGGTATAGAGAATTTCGGGATCGTGTCCGTTGAGAATGAACATCGGAATTCCTGCCTCGGTGACAAGCTTTGCTGCCTGGAGCTTTGCTACCATTCCTCCCGTGCCGCGATCGGTGCCCGCGCCGCCCGCTTTTTCGTAGATCTCGTCAATATTTTCTACACGGGGAATGAGGCAAGCGTCGGGATTCGTGCGGGGATCGGCATCGTAAAGGCCGTCGACGTCCGAAAGGTTCAGCAGAAGATCTGCTCCGCTGAGGAGCGCGACGTATGCCGAAAGAATATCGTTTCCTCCGAACTTGGTCAGCTCGTCAGTCGAAACCGAGTCGTTTTCGTTGACGATCGGAATACAGCGCATCTCGAGAAGACGGTTGAACGTGTTCTGGGCGGCGTCACGGCGGACGGGGTTGGTCAAAACGTCCTTGGTCATCAGGATCTGTGCGACGGTGTGACCGTAATCTGAGAAGAAGCGATCGTAGATTTTCATCAGCTCACTCTGACCGATGGCTGCCATCGCCTGCTTTTCCTCGGTGGTCGACGGTTTGCCGAAGCCAACCTTGGCAACGCCGGCACTCACCGCGCCCGAAGAAACGAGAATGACCTGAATTCCAGAATTCTGCAGATCCGAAAGAACCTTAACAAGGCGCTCGATGCGGCGCAGATTCAGATGTCCCGTGGTGTGCGTCAAAGTAGAGGTTCCTACCTTGACGACGATTCTATGACTTTCCTTAAAAAATTCCATAATGTATCGTCTTCCTTTTGTATGGTATGTTTTTTAAAAACTGAAAAATAGGAAAGAAAATTCCAAAAAGCTCTTCCCAAAATTTAAATTTTATGATATGATAAGATTAAATATATTATACACTCTTTTTTTGCGTTTTGCAAGACGATTTTTCTCGAAAACCATAAAAAGTGTGACGGAGGGAAGAAATGAAGCAAAAATATACGATTACGGTAGCCGACGTTCCGATGAACGTTGTATGTGAGGAGTCGCCTGAGGCGGTAGAAGCACTGGTGGGACTTGTCGATCGAAAGATGAGAGAGATCGGACCTGCTTGCCCGAAGACCGAGGCGGCACTTTTGTGTGCTCTTGATTACTGTTCTGAGCGAATCAAGGCACAGCGAAAGGTCAAGGCACTGGAAAACCGTCTTGCCACAACGGAGCTGGCACTCGAGGAAGCCGAACGTGAAAACGAAGAGCTTCGCGCAGAGCTGGAAACGTTGAAGATGATGATTGCAAAATAACAATCGGAGCACCTTTTTTACGATGAAAAACAACAATATAGCAAAAAGAGACGCGCTATCTTTAAGGGAAAAAATCGAGCTGGTTGCTTGGCGCTTGGTGTACGTTTTGCTCCTTGCGATCTTTGCCGCCATGGGCGTAATACTGTTGGTGATGATCTTTTTGTGGTTCCCCGTGACGATCGTGAAGGTGATTGCGGCGGTTGCCATCGTGATTTTGGGCTTCTTATTGCTAACAAAGAAATACCGCCAGAGAGCCTCTTTTGTCAAAGCACTGAAGAAGATGTGCGACGCATCCAAATTCCGTCTTAAGTCCCATCGCCACCTCGGAAATGCGTTTTCTTGGAACGACGGAAAGCCCGACTTTGAATTTACGGCAAACGGACGTCGCTACGAGGTCTCTTTTGTGACGCCCAAAAATAAATCGGTGAAAATTCAGTTTGAGCAGAGAGATCTCATCAAAATGATTATCCCGACCGCCTTTTCGGGTAAGATGGCAGAGGCGTTCAATCTTCAGCCGAAGGTCAGGGAGCTTTCTCTTCCCGAGATCGCCGCCGGTGACGATTCGGTTAAGGTTTTAGTGGTCAATCCCGACCGCGCCGAGGTGCTTTGTAAGGGCAGCGAGGGAACGCTGGTGTCGGCAGGCGACGGCGGGACGTATTTCGGACGTATGGTCTATACGGGCAAGGGATTGCTCAAGGCACTCGAGCGCGGTGACATTGTTCCTAAAAAGAAGAATTTTAACAAGATTGATTTTTGAAAAACAACAAAAAAAGAGATGCCTTGGCGTACCTGCGATAAAGCAGGTACTCCATCTTTCTTTTTCTACCTGTGGTAGATATCTTCCGTCTTGAAGAACTACATTTTTCATGCTATAATATAATCAGCAAGCAGACGGAGGATATTATGAGAGACTATAGTTTTGGTAATTTTCTGCATGAGCTAAGATCGCGTAGAGGCCTTACGCAGTATCAGCTCGGCGCGCTCGTCGGCGTTTCCGACAAGGCGGTTTCAAAATGGGAGAACGGCTCTTCCAAACCGCAGAGTAATATTTTATATAAACTCAGCGATGTACTTGGAGTCAGCGTTGATGAGCTTCTGACTTGCAAATATCATTCCTCTGAAAAGAAGGATACTAAAGGAGTATTTGCAATGAAAAAACAACTATGGAACAAATCCTTTGATGCCATGCGTGAGCGCTATGGCAACCCAGCGCACCTCGAAATCATGAACCGTTTGCTGACAGAGCATGCGGAAATGCAGAACACGGATATGATCGTATATTTCAATCTGTTATCCGTGCTTGCTTCCGAAGCCAAAAAGCAAGGTGAGCATATTCGGGTAAGAGGTGGAACGGGAGCATCCTTTGTGGCTTATCTCTTGGGCGCAACGGAAATCAACCCCTTAAAACCGCATTATTGCTGTCCCGAATGTGGTACGGTTATTTTTGACGACAGCGTGGATGACGGTTGGGATCTTCCCGAGAAAATATGCTCATGCGGAAAAGAAATGCAAATTGATGGACACAATATTCCGTTTGAAACATATCGTCACGTTGTTCACCGAAATACAAGTTTTGATGTGTCAATGTCTCCAAATTTTTGGCGTATAGCAAACTCTGTCATAAAAGAATACTTCAAGGATTGCGAACTGATAGCTACAGAACGGGAAGAAAACCGCATCATAACTTATACTGTCACATCTGATAAATCTGCTTGTGCCTTTACGTTTTTAGCAGACACGGAGTTTGAGCAGTATCAAGCCTTGGAACGTGCAACGGGAGTGATGTTTGAAAGGGTGAACTTCTCCCAACCCGAAGTGTTAGCTGAATTTCAAAAGGGTAATACGGACGGGATTCCTGAATTTCGCACAAATTTTTATAAAGATATGGCAGAAGAGATATCACCCAATTCTTTTCACGATTTGATTCAGATAGCCGGATTATCTCACGGTACGGGAGTGTGGATTGGCAATGCAAAGGAATTGGTAAACCAGGGCATTCCTGTAAGTAATGTAATCGCATACCGCGACGATGTGTTCAATCATATAGAGAAGCATATGTTGCACAAAGGAATAGCAAGCACCGGATATGTTCCGTACTGCGCCACCTCAAGAGCGATACTGCGAGTCAGCGCCTCAAGAGTCGCCTTGCTCGCGCCGTAGGTGATCTGTCCTGCAAAGACCTGCGCGGCATCGGTGGAGAGGTTGATGATCCTTCCGAAGTCGGATCGTAGCCATGTCGTTCATGTGAGCCAAGGAGTT
>JAZRLS010000035.1:0-17334 GCA_045646945.1 Eubacteriales bacterium
GTCATCTCTTGGAAGCGGTATTCCTGCGACTCGGGGTTACAGCACCACCGACAGCGCAAAGGACAACCTTTGAGAAAGACGATGGTTCGTACTCCCGGTCCGTCGTGGATCGAAAAGCGTTGGATGTTAAAAATTCTGCCCTTCGTTTCCAGGTAGGATTGTTCCATAAAACTCTCTCAACCGCCCTCTCAGAATCCCTGTTGCTCGGTTCGGTTGATAATATCCTCCTGAAGTCCCTTGGACAGCGTGGTGAACAGGGCAGAATATCCTGCCACTCTGACAACCAAGGACTTGTATTTTTCGGGATGCTTTTGCGCATCACGCAGAGTTTCGCGGCTGACCACGTTAAACTGCATGTGACTTCCCTTTTGGTCGAAATAGCCGCGAACGAGTGCCGCAAAGCTTTCCAGACCGTTCCGTCCTTCGAGTGCCGAAGGATGGAATTTCATATTAAAGAGCGTACCGTTCGAGGCGATGTAGTGGTCGAGCCTCGATACCGAGTTTGCCGATGCCGTCGGGCCCTTGACGTCGCGTCCCGCCGCAGGAGAAACTCCGTCGGCGATGGGCGTGTAAGCAAGTCGTCCGTCAGGCGTTGCTCCCGTCTGCGCACCAAGCGGTACGTTTGCGGATACGGGATAAAGTCCTGCTTGGAAAATTCCGCCGCGAGGATTCTTGTAGCTCTCCATCGGTTTGGTATAGGTATATGCCATTTCACGAGCAAACAGGTCGATCTCGTCCTCGTCGTTACCGAACTTCGGAAGCGACTGAATGTCGGCGAGAAATGCCGCGTATTGCTTTTTCTCTTCGTCGGACGCTTTGTTTGCTTTCACCGTGGTGTATACCGTCTTGATATCCTCCTCGGTCAGCTCCTTGCCCGAAGCAACGATCGATGCCGCGACCTGAGCCGTGAGCTTTGCCGCCATCTGCGAATCCATTTCCTGACCGAAGTTTGCGTCAAGCGCCTTCTTGAAGAAGCCGAGCGTGTATTTCTTGTCTTCAAATACAAGCTTCTTCACCGCGTACATACCGTCGGTGACGTTCGCAATACCGAAGCCCTGCGGTCCTGTGAAGTTGTAAATCGCTCCACCCTCCTGCAAGCTCTTGCCTCGACCGATGCAATCCTCCACCATCGAGGATTGGAACGGAAGCGGGCAACGCTCTGCGTGTGCCACGTCGATCGCGTTGTCAGCGTTGACCAAAAGCTCAATAAAGTAATTCATCTGTGCGCGGTAAGCGTTTTCGAACTCCTCATAGGTACGCATCGTTTCGACCTCACCCGTGCGAGGACCGATCTGCACGCCTTTGTCCTTACCGTTCGAGAAGACAAGCTCAAGCGGACGGCACATATTGAAGAATGCCGCGTCGTGCCAACCGTCGGTCTTTGCCGCCTTTTGCGGCTCCACACAACCGATGATGTTATAGTCTCTTGCATCTTCCAGCGTCAGTCCTCTGCTCTGCAACGCGGGAATGATCACCTCGTCGTTGTAGTAAGCAGGGAAACCGATGCCCGTTCTCGTCAACTCTGCCGCGCGAATGAGAAATTCGTGCGGTGTTCCGTTCCATACTCGAACCGAGAAGGAGGGCTGAGGCAGAAAGACGTGCTCGGTTGCCGTGACCGACATAAACGAAAGATCGTTGGTCGCATCGCGTCCGTACTTGTCCTGACCGCCCGCAATCAGATTCTGGAAGAGGCTGTATCCCGCAAAACCCTCGGCGGAAGCCGCGTCACGAACCTTGTTGAGGTCGTTGAGCTTGACCCAGATACAATCCATCAGCTCCTGCGCTTCTTCGCGCGTCAGCTTGCCTGCGTCAAGGTCCTTTTTATAATAAGGATACATATACTGGTCAAAGCGTCCGGGCGAGATCGAATGTCCGCTCGACTCGATCTGCAGAAGCATCTGCACGAACCAGAAAGACTGGCACGCCTCTCGGAAGCTCTTTGCTCCGTACTCGGGAACCTCACGGCAGACCGCCGCGATTTCCTCGAGCTCTTTTCTGCGTCGAACGTCCGAGGTCGTTTTTGCCATCTGCGCCGCAAGCTCGGAATATCTCTTGGCATATGCAATCGCAGCTTCACAGCTCATAATTACCGCGTCAAGGAAATGACTTCTCTTCGCAAAATCAGCATCTCCCGCCGAAAGCTTCGTGCGAGCATCCTTTGCTTCCTTGATAATCCCGCGGTACCCGACGGCAAGCACCTTCGGGTAATCCACCGTCAAGTGTCCGATGCCGTTGTAGAAATAGTTGCCGGGAGTAAACATTCCGTGATCGATCGCAAGCTTGGCTTCATCGGTCATATACGAGGTAGCAAGCTCACTGGTCGTCTTTCCCTTCCAGTACTTGTATACTTTGGAAAGCGTCTGCTTTGTTTCCTCCGAGATGTAGAACGGGTCTGCCGTTCTCGTTTCTACCGTGTCGAATTCGGATTCCAGCCACTCAAAGGAGTACTCGGGAAACACCTGACATCCTCTGGGTGCTCTCGTTGCCGCACCGACGATCAGCTCGTTCTCGCGAATGACGATCGGCAGATGCTCGAGAATGTAGCGGAACGCCTTTGCACGGCGTGTGATGATCGGCTCGCCTTCGGTCGCCATATACGACTCGGTCAGGAGCACCGCGCGGTCTGCCTCAATCTGAGGCATCTTTTCATATAGCGCGTCAACCAGCTTTTGGATTCTCGGAGATTTTTCAATCGGCTCTGTATAGAACTTCATCACAAATCATCCTTTCATTTGGTTTTTACAGAATATTGTGAAACATTATTAAGGCATTTCGAAAGAAAATCCCACAGAACCCGTCGTCCTGCACAGATTTTTTCAGTATTTTTGGAAAAAAACCACAAAAAATAACGTATTCCTTCAAAATTGCCTGATTTTCTATTTACACTATACCACATTTCCCCGATTTTGTCAATAGGTTTTCCTTTATTTTTTTGGATTTTTGTTGTTTTTTCTTGGAATTAATTCGTTGTTTTTTCTAAAAATCGAAAAAAATTGTCGCTTTTGTTTGCTAAAGTCCATTGTCAAACAGCAAAAACAACAAAAAACCACAATTTTATTTTGGATTTTGCGCCAACCCCACATTTTCTTCCCACATTCCTCAAAAAGCTCATCAAAAAGCTCCTTAAAAAAGTGAAAAAGGACTTGCACGAAACAGAAAAAAACGATATAATATAATTATGAAATTTTTCTTGAAGGAGTGTGTCTATGAAACACGACCGCTTATTGCAATATATCGACGGACGAAGCTGTGAAATCTTAGGACTCGGCGTCTCCAATCTCCCCTTGGCAAGAGTTCTGTGTGAACTTGGTGTCCCACTGACAGTACGCGACAAAAAGCCGATCGAAAATCTTCCCGATGCGGAAAAATTGATCGCGGGGGGCGTCAAATTCATCACGGGAGAGGACGCCTTCGACCGCCTTTCGGGAGAGCTGATCTTCCGTTCCCCGGGCATCCGTCCCGACAGAGCGGGACTTGCCGAAGCCACGGCACGAGGTGCCGAGCTGACAAGTGAAATCGAGCTCTTTCTACAATTGACCGACGCCGAAACCTTCGCTGTCACAGGAAGCGACGGAAAGACCACCTCGACGACGCTGACAGGAAAGTTTCTCTCCGCCGAGGCAGAACGATGCGGAAAAGGGAACGTACTCGTCGGCGGAAACATCGGTGCGCCCCTCCTCGACCGTCTCCCGCTCACCTCGGCAAACGACCGCGCCGTGATGGAGCTCTCGAGCTTTCAGCTGATGACCGTAACACGCGCCCCCGACTATTCCGCCATCACCAATCTCGCCCCCAATCATCTCGATTGGCACACGGGAATGGAGGAATACCTTGAAGCAAAGAAGCATATTGTCGGAGAAACAACACGTCGACTTGTCACGAACGCCGAGTGCGAGGTCACGGCGCGTCTTGCCGAGGAAATTCTCGCAGGCAAGACCGAGTACCGCCCCGCCCTTTACCTCTTCTCTTCCAAGCGTGCCTCGTTCGCCGAGCTCTTCCCCAAGGGCGCGGGCAAGGATGATCGCGCGATTTATGAGAAGAACGGCGTGATCGTTCTTTCGGATGGGAAACGTGAGTTTCCGCTCTTGTCGGTCGGAGAGATCCAAGTGCCGGGCAGACACAACGTCGAAAACTTTATGACCGCCATCGGTCTGACCTACGGTAGCGTCGATCCTTCGGTCTACCGTTCGGTCGCAAAGGATTTTCACGGGGTCGAGCACCGCTTGGAGCTCGTTCGAACTCTCCGCGGCGTCGATTACTATAACAGCTCGATCGACTCTTCGCCTTCGCGTACCGCGGCGGCACTCTCCGCACTCCACGGAAGAGATATCGTCATCATTTGCGGTGGCTACGACAAAAAGATTCCCTTCGAGCCGCTTGCCGAAGCACTCTGCCGCACCGTCCGCGCCGTCGTACTGACAGGACAGACGGGCGAGACGATCGAGAGCGTGCTCCGCGCGCATCCCGACTACCGTGAGGGCGCGCCCGAAATTTACCGTGCCGATGCGTTTGCCGATGCCGTTGCTACGGCGAAAAGCGTTGCTCGTGAGGGTGGGTGCGTGCTTCTCTCCCCCGCTTGCGCCAGCTTTGATGCCTTCAAAAACTTTGCCGAGCGCGGCAACACCTTCCGCCAGATCGTCAAAAATTTTGAAAATTAACAATTTATGATAGAACTTGTCAAAAAAGCTTGTTATAATAGATAAAATAACTTAGATCGTATCCAACGACCGAATGAAAGGAAACCTAAAAGCTATGTTAAAAAAAATCACGGCGGTTGCAATGGCGCTTCTGCTCTGCGCCGTCTGTCTGCTCTCGACCGCCTGCTCGAAGAAAAACGACGGGGTTCCCGATGGAATGAAGTCGACCACGATCAGTGGCGAGCCATTTATTCTCTACGTTCCCGAATCCTGGACCGATAACACCACCAGCGGAATTTCGAGCGCGTATTACGCATCCAATGAGACCATTCTCGTCAGTGCGCGCTATTTTACGCCCACCGACAAAGAATTGACCATTGCCGATTATATGGACGTCTGCGCCGCTCGCTATGAGGAAGCTCTGCAAAGCTATTCCGAAACCGAGCGTACCCCTGCTCTGCTTGGCACCGAAAACGCTGTCAAGCTCTCCTATACGATGGTTAAGGACGGCGTGGCGTACACTTGCTTCCAGATCACCGCACGCCACCGCGGCGATATGATCTCACTCTACGGCTACTGCCCCGCAGATCTCTATGAGGCAAGAACCGAGGATTACGATCAGATCGCAACCGAGTTCGTTTTCTGCGAGAAAGCTGACCCGAACGGTGCCGAGGTCACCGACAAGAAAACACCCGACGGAATGAAAATCGCTTCTGACGATCATCTGGAATACCGTCTGTACGTTCCAAAAACTTGGATTTGTGACCCCGAAAGCGGACGCAGTGAGGCGTATTATCCCGAAAGCGAAAAGTCCAACGTATCTCTGACCTCCTATTCTCCCACCGAGTCGATCTCGGTACAGGACTATTTTGCCGACTGCGAGGAAGAATACAAGGCAGTGCTTCCCGAATACGAGCGACTTTCCGAAGAGGAAACCACCGTTGCCGACCGTCTTGCCTATTCCTATACCTACCGCACCGTCGTGGAGGGAGTGGAATTTAAGATGATGCAAACCGTCTTTACCTACAACGAGATCATTTATTCCTTGACCTATACGGCAATTTCCGACACCTTCGACACGCACCTGGAAGACGTGGAAGCGATGCTTTCCGCGTTCCGTTTCCGATAAACCGAAATGAGTATGCAGATTTATCTTGACAACAGTGCCACGACCCCGCTTTCCGAGGTCGCAAAGGAAGCAATTCATTCCGCGATGGAGTGCTACGGCAACCCCTCTTCCCTGCACAGCGCGGGACAGAGTGCCGAAAAACTTCTTGAGGTGGCACGCGAGCAGGTACTCTCAGGTCTCGGACTTCGTTCCAGACAAAAAGACGGCGTGCTCGTCTTTACGGGCTCTGGTACCGAAGCGACCGCGCTCGCGCTCCTTGGTACAGCGTACGCCAAAAAGCGTCGCGAAGCCAACCGCATTCTCACCACCGATTCGGAGCATCCCTCGGTGGCAAGAGTGATGGACCGTTTGGCAGAGGATGGCTTTGAGATTATTCGTCTGTCCACCAGACACGGTATGCTCGACCGTGAGGAGCTGGAAAAATCACTCGAAAAACCGATTTTTCTCGCATCTTTCATGCTCGTCAACAATGAAACGGGAGCAATTTACCCCGTCGGAACCATCTTTCGCGCAATTAAAGCAAAATATCCCGACGCGATCACCCACTGTGACGCCGTGCAGGGCTTTATGAAGACCCCATTTACTCCCCAGACGCTTTGCGCCGACCTCATCACGGTCAGTGCGCACAAGCTCCACGCACCGAAGGGTGTGGGAGCACTCTATATCGATGCAAAGCTCATCAAAGCAAAAAAGATCGTTCCCGTTCTTGCGGGCGGCGGTCAGGAGGGCGGACTTCGCTCGGGCACCGAAAATATGCTCGGCATCGTTGCCTTCGGTGCGTCTGTGGCAGAGCTCCGTCAGAAAAAGTCCGAGATTTCGGCACACGTCGAAGCTCTTCGCGCGTATGCCGAAGAACAGCTCGCAAAGCTCGATCTTCGCATCAACCGTCCCGACGGAGATGCACTTCCCTACATTATCAATATCACGCTCCCCGACATCAAGAGCGAAACCATGCTGCACGCGCTCTCCGCCGACGGAATTTTCGTTTCCAGCGGATCGGCGTGCTCCTCTCACTCGCATCATCCGAGCGAGAGTCTCCTCGCTTTTGGACTGACACCGCACGAAGCCGACTGCTCTCTGCGTATTAGCCTTTCGCGCTACAATACCGCCGAGGAGATCGACGCACTCTGCGCTTCTCTGCAAAAAAATATCGATCGTCTGGTCAAGATTCGATAATTTTTCTCGCTCTTTCGTTTTCTGACCAAAGGAGACTTTTATGAAAAAATCATTCCTATCCCTGCTTCTTGCCCTTCTGCTAACACTCGGCGCGTTTCTCCCCTCCTGCGCGGACAAAACCCCCGCCCCGAACGAAACGCCCAAGCAAACCACGTCCGACAATGAAAAAGACAAATCAAAGGACCATACGGAAAAAACACCTTCCGAGCCGAAAGATCTTCCGCCCGACGGCTATCTTTTTGCTCAGGACGGCGCACTTCGCTTTGCGTTTCCCGCGGATTGGGTCGAGGACATCACCAGTGAATCGCTCGCGTATGAGCACCCGACCAAATTATCCTTCCTCACACTCGAAATGACAGACGCCTCCGAGGATGAATTTCAATCGATGACCGCAGAGGAGTACGAGGAGTTCATCGCTCCCTCCTTTTCCGAAGAGCTCGGCGGTTCGATTTTCAGCGTCACGGCAAAACACGTCACGAATCAGAACGGACTTGACGTTGCCTTCTTCTCCTGCTTTGCAACCCTCGAGGGACTGACACTCAAGCAACTGCTTTACGCCGTCAATATCGGCGATACCTCCTACCGTTTGGTCTTCCTGCTGGAAGAAACAAGCGAGGAATTTGAGCAAACAGTCCTCGATTCTCTCAAAGAAGTCACTCCGATCGAGCCCGATCCCAACGCCGCGCCGAGAGGTTATCGCTTCTATACCAAGGACGATCTTCGCTTTCTCTACCCCGCCGGTTGGGATGCCGATACGCTGACTGATCCCGAAACAAGTGAAAGCATAAAAGTCAATCAAGGTTATTCCGCCGCGTATTTCACCGAAATGGATCAAGATCTTTTCGATGAAATCATTGGAAAAGAGATGCAAAGCGCAGGTTTTTCGGTAGAGAATCTTGTCATCGAGGATCTCCAAAATACAAACGGAATTGATATTCACACCATCACCTATTCGCTCTCTGCCGAAGGCTATGACAAAATCCTTCAGCAACACATTTTCGCATTCACGCTCAACGGTACCGCCTACGCGCTAGCGCTGACGATGAACACCCAAGACGGTGTGCTCGCACAAAAAATTTTCGACTCGATCGAAAATCTCCATCCGTCTCCCACCCCTGCGCAAGGAGCGACGAGTAGGCATCTTCATCTCAATCTCCAATTTTGTTACCCCGCAAGATGGGGCGTCGACTATCAAAGCAATCAAACCTATCTCTATCAAGGAAAAAACAGCATTGCCCTGTCCTCCCGCAGCAAAAACACGATCTTTGAGACGATGACGCAAGAAGAGTTCGAGCGTGATCACCTCCCTACGCTAGAGCAGGAACTCGGAGTACCGATCTCCGACGCTTCTCTCGGAGGCTTCACTACGCAAGAAGGTCTGGTCGTTGCGACGGTCCAATATTCTTTTGAACTCTACGGAATAACGTTTCAACAGCTTCTTTACATCGTCACCGTCGACCAAACGACTCATATGCTCATTCTCACCGCAACAAGCCAAGAGGCGATCAATGAGCTGAATCAGATCGTCGGACCGTCCCTCCAAGAACTCGCGGGACCCAATTACGGAGAAAGCCAATAACATTGGCACCAAAAAGCGTAGCGATAAAAAATTCTTGTCGCTACGCTGAAAAAATTTAAATTATTTTTCAAAAAAGGCTTGATTTTTTTCAAAAGCTGTGATATAATAGGCGAGTGACACGGAGAGATGGCTGAGCTGGTCTAAGGCGCACGACTGGAAATCGTGTGTAGGCTAATACCCTACCGAGAGTTCGAATCTCTCTCTCTCCGCCAGAAAAAAGCACTGCGAAAGCAGTGCTTTTTTCAACGAAATTTGCCCTTCGGGCAAGTGAAATAGCTTCGCTGTGAAATATTTGCTTCGCAAATGTGAAATATTCGCTGACGCGAATGTGGGCAAATTTCATTTCACATCGAACAAAGCCGAAGGCGGCGTGAAATATTTCACAATTCACGAAGTGAATTATTTCACATTCGGCACACGCCGAATATTTCACTTGAAAAGCGAACGGTTTTATGATATAATAACGGCAGAAAGGCGGTGGGTATATGGGAATACTTGAAAAAATCCCGATTGTCATAGCAGGTTTAGCAATCATAGCATTCTTTGTTATTATCTTTATTCTTGCGATAAAACAGGAGAAAGCTCGAAGAGGCGGAAAATCGCTCAAGGAGTTTTTAGCCGAGGAAGAAGCCAAAAGAATTGCCATGCTCGAGGATGATTCCGAAATTCAATATACCGAAGTAAACGCGACGATTCAAGATATGCGTTGCGACGTTGCACTTTATGGAATAAAGTCTCCAAAAACGGTTCAAGAATTTTACATAACATATCTCACAAATAACGGCGAAACATTTGATATTATGCTCGATGAAGAGAGCTATCTTGCCGTTTCCGTTGGTGATCGAATAACACTTTATTTTAATGGCGACGTTTTCTGTGGGTTTACAAAACAAGATGAATTACCGTAAACAGTATGACGATAAAAAGGACTGCGAAAGCAGTGCTTTTTTCAACGAAGTGTTCCGTCGGCACGATAGGCGAACACTTAACTTCACTTTTGACGATATGATTTGCAAAATTGTGATATGATTTTTCTTAATCACATACCAAAGGAGCTCCCTATGAAAAAATTCGACGGTATTCTTTTTTGCACCGACCTTGACGGTACGCTTCTCAAAAACGATAAAACGATCTCCAAGGAAAATCTCGATGCCATCGAGTATTTCAAATCCGAGGGCGGATATTTTACTTTCATCACAGGACGCCTGCCCTATTTTTCAGAAAAGTTTTATCAAATCATTCACCCCAACGCCCCCATCGGTTGCATCAACGGCGGCGGCGTTTACGATTACGAAACGAGACAATATCTGCACGCTATCACGCTTCCCCCATCGGTCATTGAGCTTGTCGAGTACGTCGACCGTGCGATCCCCAATATCGGAATACAGCTCAATACGCTGGAGCGCATCTATTTTTCCAATTACAATCAGGCAAACGTCGACTTTTGTCGCTGGACCGACGTCGAAGACCTGAATCTCGATTATCACAAGGTCACCGAGCCAATCGCAAAAATCGTCTTTGCAGATAATGATATCAACAATATTCATCGTCTTGCCGAGCTTTTAGATAGCCATCCGAGATCCTCCGAATTTGATTTTGTCCACTCCGAGCGCACCCTTTATGAAATTCTTCCCAAGGGCGTCAACAAAAGTGCGGCACTCGCGCCGCTGGCGAAGAGTCTTGGAGTCGATATGACACGTACGGTCGCCGTAGGAGATTACAACAACGATATCGAAATGGTCCGAAACGCCGCCCTCGGCTACGCCGTAGCAAACGCCACCGATGAAGTCAAAGCCGTCGCTGCTCGTATCACCGTCTCCAACGAAGAACACGCCATCGCGCGCATCGTCGAAGATCTTGAAAGCGGTGCGCTAAAACAATAAAAATTCTCTTTTTATCATTGACTTTTTTCTTATTTTGTGATAATATAAAAACAGCAACCCCAATCTATATTTTCAAAGGAGAAAAACAAATGAAACGATTTTTATCTCTCTTACTTTGTTTGATTTTAGTAGGCTCGATGCTCACCCTCGTTGCCTGTGACGACACGACCACTCCCCCCACAGAAGAAACCACCGAGAGCAACGATGATTCTAACAAGCCATCTACCCCGAAGAAACCCAAAGAAGGCGTTGACGTTCTGAACGGAAAGACCCCCGAGGAGCTTTACCAAGCAGCCCTTGAAAAGGTGAAGTCTATCACCAACTACGAAATGACCACCAATCAAGTCATCACAATGACCTATGGGGATCAGGAAATGCCGATCAATCAGGTTGTCATTTCCAAACTTGACGGTCAGAATCAGTATGTCAAAACGACCAACGATTTTGAGTCCTCTCTCAATATGGAAATGTGGTACGTCAACGAGTGGATGTACGTCATCGCTCAAGGAAACAGAAATAAGGCAAATATCACCCACGAAAGAATGCAGGAAGAGTTTGCCCCCGAAGGATCTAACAGCTCGGGCGCTTTGATGAACATTCCCGAAAAATGGTTGAAGAATGTAAAGTTTGAGAAGGATGGCGATCTCTACTATATTGAATTTACCGTCAGCGGAGAGGAATATCTGCAGTATATGCAGAGCACGTCCATCGGCGATCAGATCAGTAATGCCGAGGATATCATCTATAAAGTATACTTTGACGAAAACGGAGAACTCGGTGATATCATCACCGAATTTGACTACGTTGTCGAGGAAGGCGGACTCACCATCAACTGTAACCTCGTCTCGACCTCTACCATCTCCAATATCGGCACCGTAACCATCACAGAGCCCGAAGGAAGCTTTATCGACGTTACCAATTACATCTGATGTCAATCATCAAACATAAAAAAGAGCAACCGATGGTTGCTCTTTTTTATGTTTTCATTTGCTCATTCACAAAATGCTGTAGCCGATCCTTGCGTGCAGGATCGAGCGCGGGAGTGGTAACCAGCGGATTCTCTATGCCAAGCGATTCGTATTTATGAAATCCCATCGTGTGAAAACCAAGAAGCTCCACCTCTCGAATACAAGATTTTCCGCGAAGATGCGAAAGATATCGTTCGAGCATTTCTTCCGAATCGTTAATTTCGGGAATCACCACGATTCGAATGCTTGTCGGTATTCCAATCTTTTCGAGATAGTCAAGCACCGCCAATGTCTGCGACATTCCTCTGCCCGTATAACGAAGATAGGTATCCTCGTCAGGGAATTTCAAGTCCAGCAAAACACCCTGTGCCCCCGAAAGCAACGTCTTCACGGCTTCACTCAGCGGAACACCGCCCGAGGTATCCAGCACGTAACCGATCTCCTCTTTTTTCAGGAGCTCTGCCACCTCACAAAGCCACTCGGCTTGCAGAAGCGGCTCGCCCCCCGAGAAAGTCACGCCGCCATTCTCCCCAAAATAGGGACGGTAACGTGCGATCTTCTTCACGAGGGCCACCGCGTCGGTTTCCTTCCCTGCCCCCATTTCCCACGTGTCGGGATTGTGACAGTAAACACACCGAAGCGGACAACCCGAAAGAAAGACACCGTAGCGAAGTCCGTCGCCGTCCACGGCGGCAAGACTCTCAAAGGAATGAATCCTTCCCGTCATCACAGCTTATACCTTTTCGTGGAAGGTTCTTGCAATCACCTCAAGCTGCTTATCCTTGGTCAGCTTGTTGAAGTTGACGGCATAGCCGCTGACACGGATGGTCAGGGAAGGATAGAGCGTAGGATCGTTCATCGCATCAATCAGCTTCTGGCGGTTAAGCACGTTGACGTTGAGGTGATGTGCGCTCTGTGCAAAATATCCGTCAAGCACCGAAACAAGCTTCTTTACACGGTCATCATCGTCGCGTCCGAGCGCGTCGGGCGTGATCGAGAAGGTGTTGGAAATACCGTCCTGACAGCAGTCGTAGCAAACCTTTGCCACCGAGTTGAGTGAGGCAAGCGCACCCTCGCTGTCTCTACCGTGCATCGGGTTTGCACCGGGCGCAAAGGGCTCGCCCTTCTTACGTCCGTCGGGCGTCGCACCCGTCTTTTTACCGTAAACGACGTTCGAAGTAATGGTCAGAATCGAGAGCGTGTGCTTTGCTCCGCGATATGCGGGGGTCTTGCAAAGCTCTTCGTAGAAATATTCCGCAATCCACTGTGCAATCTCATCAACGCGGTCATCATCGTTTCCATATTTGGGGAATTCTCCCTCGGTGATAAAGTCCACGATCAGTCCGTTTTCGTCCTTGATGGGCGTAACCTTTGCATATTTGATTGCGCTCAAGCTGTCGGCAAGAACGCTGAATCCACTGATACCAAATGCCATCAGACGCTCGGGTTCTACGTCGTGGAGCGACATCATCAAACGCTCATACGCATAACGGTCGTGCATAAAGTGAATGACGTTCATCGTGTTCACGTACAGCTTTGCCATCCAAGCGGCATAAACCTTGAAGGCTTCGAGCACTTCCTCGTAAACGAGGGGCTTACCAGCCTCAAAGACCTTGCCCTCGGGAGCAATCTGCTCGCCGTAAAGCTCGTCACGTCCGCCGTTGAGCGACATCAGAAGTACCTTCGCAAGGTTACATCTTGCGCCGAAGAACTGCATCTGCTTACCGACCTTCATAGCGGAAACACAACAAGCAATCGCGTAGTCGTCGCCAAAATCCTTGCGCATTACGTCATCGTTCTCGTACTGAATCGAGTCGGTATCGATCGAAACCTTCGCGCAGAACGCCTTGAAAGGCTCAGGCAATCTGGTCGACCAAAGAACCGTAATGTTCGGCTCCGCGCTCGGTCCGAGGTTGTAAAGGGTCTGAAGGAAGCGGTAGCAGGTCTTCGTAACCATCGTGCGTCCGTCCTCTGCCATACCCGCAAGCGAGCAAGTAACCCATACGGGGTCTCCCGCAAAGAGATCGTTATATTCGGGTGTACGCAGGTGGCGAACCAGACGCATCTTCAGAACGAGGTCGTCGATCAGCTCCTGCGCGCCGAGCTCGTCGATCGATTCATCGGCAAGGTCACGCTCAATGTAAATATCGAGGAACGAGGAAATTCGTCCGATACTGTTTGCCGCACCGTTCTGCTCTTTCACCGCGCCAAGGTAGCCGAAGTAGAGCCACTGCACTGCCTCATAGGCATTGTCGGCAGGACGCGAAATATCACAGCCGTACTCTGCCGCCATCGTTACAAGCTGACGCATAAATTCGAGCTGACGCTCGCAATCCTCGAGCAGCTGAATGGTTTCGTTGGTCATCTCACGCTCACCGAGGCGACGCTTGTCTTCCTCGCGCTCGCGAATCAGATAGCTCATACCGTAAAGCGCGATACGGCGGTAGTCACCGATAATTCTTCCGCGTGCATAAGCATCGGGCAGACCCGTCAAAACGCCCGCGTGTCTTGCCTTTTTCATCGTGTCGGTATACGCACGGAAGACACCCGTATTATGCGTCGTACGGTAGCGGAACTCGTTCTTGATGTTCTCGCCGATCTCATAGCCATACGCGCGGCACGCCTGCACGGCGTTGCGGTAACCCGCAAAGGGGTTGACAGCGCGCTTCAAGGGCTCGTCGGTCTGCAGACCGAGGATCAGATCCTCGCCTTTCTTAATATAACCGGGCTGGTAGGTCAGAATCGACGATACTCTCTCGGTATCGATATCAAGCACTCCGCCCTTTTTATTTTCTTCGATCAAAAGCTCGTCGACTCTCGCCTTCACCGAATCGGTACGCTTGGTCGTTCCGCGCAGGAAGGATGCGTCTCCCTCATACGGCGTGTAGTTGCGCAAAATAAAGTCGCGCACGTCGATCTCTTGGTTCCAATTTCCCTCTTTAAATCCTCTCCAACAACTCATTTTCTCTATCTCCTTTATTATAATTATTACAAAAAACAAAAAGACGCCACCTGCAAAAAAACAGGGACGCCCAGACGGTCGGCATACGTCTCCCTGTTCCACCATAGTGCTCTATGCTCCGTCAGTCGCAGGGATCTTGTATATTATAGCATATTGTCTATTTTTTGTCAAGGGATTTAGAAAAAAATCAAATTTTCTCAAAAAAGCCAAAAAATCCCTTTTCAAAATCAAAAAAATTTGTTATAATATAAATAATTATTGTAAAAGGAATAAAAAAGTATGTCTATTGAAAACGTAAGAGCATATCTTGAACCGCTCGGATTTGCCGACAGAATTCAAGAATTCGAGGTTTGGAGTGCCACGGTCGAGCTTGCCGCCATCGCCCTCGGCACCGAGGGTGCAAGAATTGCAAAAACCATTTCTCTGCACAAAAAGCCCGACGGGTGTGTCATCGTCGTCTGTGCGGGAGATCAGAAAATCGACAATGCAAAATTCAAGGCGCGCTTCGGCTACCGTCCGCATATGCTCTCGGCAGAAGAAGCCCTTGCGATGACGGGACACGCGGTCGGCGGTGTATGTCCCTTCGCTCTCCCCGAGGGGATTCCCGTATATCTCGACGTTTCCCTGCGCCGCTTTGACACCGTCTACCCCGCCGCAGGCTCGTCCAACAGCACCGTCGCCCTCTCGTGCGACGAGCTGGAGCAAGCCTCGGGCGCGCTTTCTTGGGAAGACGTCTGCAAGCCTCGCGAAGTCTAAAAAAATCAACGAAAAGGTGAATTATGGCAGCAAAAAACGAAGCCGCAAAGCAATATAACGATCAAAGTATTAAAGCACTGAAGGGTGCCGACCGTGTCAGAAAGCGCCCCAGCGTTATCTTTGGCTCGGACGGTCTGGAGGGCTGTGAGCACTCCTTCTTTGAAATTCTCTCCAACTCGGTCGATGAAGCAAAAGGCGGACACGGAAACGAAATCGTCGTCACCGCCTACGCCGATCATTCGATCTGCGTCGACGACCACGGACGCGGTGTTCCGCTCGGTTGGAACGAGGGAGAAGGTCGCTGGAACTGGGATCTCATTTACTGTGAGCTCTACGCCGGTGGTAAATACGACAATAACAGCGGAGACTCGGCTTACGAATTCTCGCTCGGTCTGAACGGTCTCGGCGCGTGCGCAACGCAGTACAGCTCCGAATATATGGAAGTATATTCTTATGACGGAAAGAACGAATCGCACATCAGCTTCAAAAAGGGTGAGCCCGTAACCGAGCTGATCGTCCGTCCCTTAGAGCGCGGTGAAAAGCGTACGGGTACCGTCGTTCGTTGGCGCCCCGACCTTGAGGTCTTTACCGACATCAAGATCCCCGCAAGCTTTTTCATTGATACGATGCGCCGTCAGTCGGTCGTCAACGCAGGCATCTGCTTTACGCTCCGTATCGAGGGTGAAAAAGGAAAATTCGAAGAACAGAAATTCCTCTACGAAAACGGCATTTCCGACTATCTCTCCGAGCTCGCAGGCGACACTGCAATGACCGCACCCGTACTTTGGCATCTTGAAACCAAGGGACGCGACCGCGAGGACAAGCCCGACTATAAGCTCAAAGCCGATTTTTCTTTCTGCGTCTCCAACGTGGTCAACGCCACCGAGTATTACCACAACTCAAGCTTTCTTGAATACGGCGGCTCGCCCGATAAGGCGGTGAAAGTCGCTTTCGTCTACGCGCTTGACAAATACCTGCGCGCACAAAATAAATACAACAAAAACGATTCTAAAATCACCTTTGCCGACGTTGCCGATTCTCTGCTCCTCGTCATCAGCAGTGAGTCGACGATGACCTCGTACGAAAACCAAACGAAAAAGGCGATCAACAATGCGTTTATCTACGAGGCAATGACCAACTTCCTCAAAGAAAATCTTGAGATTTACTTTGTGGAAAACCCCACCGCCGCAGAGCTCTTTGCCAATCAGGTGCTGATCAACAAGCGCAGCCGCGAAAGTGCGGAATCCGAGCGTTTGAACATCAAAAAGAAGCTCAATACGACAATGGATATTTCCGCTCGCGTTGAAAAATTCGTCAACTGCCGTTCGAAAGACCCCGCAGTCCGCGAGCTGTATATCGTAGAGGGTGATTCGGCTCTGACCTCTTGTAAGCTGGCAAGAAACGCGGAATTCCAAGCAATCATTCCCGTCCGCGGTAAAACGCTCAACTGTATGAAGAGTACCTATGAGCAGATTTTCAAGAACGAGATCATCACCGACCTGCTCCGCGTCATCGGATGCGGTGTGGAGATCACGGGCAAGAAAGTCAAGGGCGACGTTGCGACGTTCGATCTTTCGGCACTGCGTTGGTCGAAGATCATCATCTGTACCGATGCCGACGAGGACGGATTCCAGATCCGAACCCTGCTTCTAACTCTCTTCTACCGTCTGCTTCCAACGCTCATTCAGGAAGGTAAAATCTACATTGCCGAAACCCCGCTCTTTGAGATTACGACCAAGGATCAAACCTACTTTGCCTACGACGAGTTTGAAAAGACAGAAATTTTGCAAAAGCTCGGCAATCAGAAATACACCCTGCAACGCTCCAAGGGACTTGGCGAAAACGAGCCCGAGATGATGTCGCGCACGACGATGCACCCCGCGACCCGCCGCCTTGTTGCCGTCACCCCCACCGATGCCGCAAAGACCGAAGAGATCTTCGACACCCTGCTCGGCAACAATCTCCCCGCCCGAAAAGAATTCATCGCCCTGCACGGCAGTGAATATATGAAGGATGCGGATATTTAACCAAATAAAAAGATAGCGTAGCTGTAAGAACACGGCTACGCTATTTTGTTGAAATTTTACAAACCTCGGTAGGGGTCGGCGCCCTCGACGACCCGTTCTGAGTGTGAGAACACGGCTACGCTATTTTGTTGAAATTCACACTAACCTTGTAGGGACAGGCGTCCTCGACTGTCCGTTACAAAAAGTTAGCACTCGGTCAGGGCGGACAGTCGAGGAC
>JAZRLS010000036.1:0-26176 GCA_045646945.1 Eubacteriales bacterium
CTCTCCTCAATGGGAAGCGGAATATCGGGACGCTTTTCCTCGACTATTTTGTAATTCCAGCGGCAAGGCTGTGTGCAGGCACCGCGATTTGCGTCTCTGCCCGTCAGATAATGCGAAAGCATACATCTTCCGCTGTACGAAACACACATTGAGCCGTGCACGAATGCCTCAAGCTCTATTTCCTCGGGGAGAGCCGCGCGTATCTCTTTTATCTGCTCGAGAGTAAGCTCTCTTGCGAGTACAAGTCGCTTTGCGCCGAGCGCGGCGTATGCCTTTGCGGTCTGCGCGCTGACGATACTCGTCTGCGTTGATATGTGTATCTCGGCATCGGGAATGATTTCCTTTACCGTGGTAAGCACGCCGAGGTCAGCTACGATAAATGCGTCGAGTCCTGCGCCCTTTACCGATTCGAGAAATTCTCTGAGTGCTCCGTATTCGTTTGAATGTGGCATCGTATTGAGCGTCAGATAGAGCCTTTTGCCTCTTTCGTGAACGTATTTCGCCGCTTCGTAAAGCTCGTCAAGTGTGAAATTATCCGCCGCCGAGCGCATTCCGAATCGCAATCCCGCGAGATACACGGCATCCGCACCGTACAACAGTGCCGCCCGCATCTTTTCAAAATTTCCTGCGGGCGAGAGCAGCTCGGGAAGCTTTAGTTTATGATTTGTTCGGTCGATCGACATTTTGACCTTCTCCGTTCTTTTATAATATAATCATATTCATTATAATATAAAAAGACGATTCTGTCAAGCACAATCGGTCTTGTCGGGAAGAAGAATCTCTTTGAGAATCAGCGCGGCGGCAGGACCTAAAATCATACCGAAAAATCCGAAAAGCTCCAACCCCGCAAACAAAAAGAGGAGCGATACAAGCGGATGGATTCCAAGACTTCCGCCCACCAGACGAGGCTCTGCGAACTGACGAACAATCGTAACCACACCAAACAAAACGAGAAGACCGAAGCCAAAATAATAATTTTTCAAGAGAATCGATACGATCGCCCACGGAACGAGCACCGTACCCACACCGAGAATGGGCAAAATATCGACAAAAGCAACAAGTAGAGCGATCAAAAAGGCATAACGCTTTCCCAAAATCATCAGACCAATAAAAACCTGAACAAAAGTCAAAAGCATCAAGAGAAGATACGCACGCAAAAATCTGCGTACTGCAAAGCCCGCTTTTTGACGAATTGCATCAAACCTTTGCGCTGTGTGCGAAGGAAAAAGCGAAATCAGCCGATCGCGAAGCCCCACATAATCCATACTCAGATAGAAGCAGGCAAGCACGGTCACAATCACCGTCACAAGCAGCTTTGGCGTACCGCGAACAAGTCCACCAAACGAGCTCGTCAGCGACGAACTGAGCCGCAAAAATGCCTGATGAATCAAATCCGAGATCATCGTATCGAGGTTTATGCCAAATTCCGAAAAGACACCGTTCTCTTCCGCACTACCAAGAATGGGAATTTTTGAAAGCATCGTCTCTGCCGACGCCATTCCCTCGCTGATTTTTTCTCCGATCACACCTCGGTTTTCCTCCAGCCAAAGCGCAAGCTCCTCCAGTTCTCTCCACAGTCGGTGCAACGCCAAAAACAGAACTCCGCCAAGCAGAACGATCAAAAGAAGCAAATAGAGCACGGCAAGAAGCTTTCGCGGCAGATGCGTCACACGTGCCGTCTTTCTCGCCAGCGTATCAATCACGGCAGATATGCCCCAAACGATCGCTATGACGATCAGGAGCGTTTTGGCATAGCTCAGAATCAAATAAAGTCCCAAAAGAAGCATCGCAAAGCAAAAAATCTTTGCCGCCCTTGTCTGCCATGTTCCACTTTGTTTTTGTTGTTCCATACACGCCTCCCCCTATGATCTATGGTATAGTATGTTTTGTCGTGCATACTTTATTTCGCATTTGGCAAAAAAACTTGACAAATGTGGGAGTTTTTGTTACAATAATAGGCGATAATGAAAAATAAAAAACAAGAACGGAGAATTCACTATGAAAAAATTCTTTTGTATCGTCCTTGCGCTGATTCTGCTCTCGCTGAGTCTGGGTTCCTGCACCTCAAAAGAGGAAAAAGCACTCCTTGAGGTGGTCAGCTACAGCGAAGAGATTACAAATTACGTCGTGATTGAGGTTGATAAGTTCGGATATATCGTCGTCGAGCTTTACCCCGACATAGCTCCCGAAACAGTAGAAAACTTTCAGTCGCTCGTTGACGAGGGTTTTTACGACGGATTGACCTTCCACCGCGTCATCAAAGGATTTATGATTCAAGGCGGTGACCCCGATGGCAACGGCACGGGCGGTTCGGACAAAACGATCAAGGGTGAATTCGCCTCCAACGGCTTCGAGAACAATCTGTCGCACAAGCGCGGTGTGCTCTCGATGGCACGAAGCAACGATCCCAATTCGGCATCCTCGCAGTTCTTTATTTGTGACGCAGATTCCCCTCATCTTGACGGTCAGTACGCCGCCTTTGGCGAGGTGATTTACGGCATTGAAGTGGTAGACGAGATTGCTTCGGTGAAAAAGAGTCTTGCCAACGACAAGCCTTACACCAACGTTGTCATTAAATCGATGAAATTTGCTACAAAGAACGAGGCTTAAAAAAGAGGAAAAGGGAAAACCCCACTTGTGGTTTTCCCTCTTTTGTTTGCTTCGCAACCAAAATTCACCCTTTCGGGCGCTTTTGTATGATTGGAAGTTTCGCCCGTTGCGACGGGCGACCGAAGCTCTGCCTCTGGACTCCGCAAGCTTTTTGAAAAAAGCTTGATCAAAAACTTTTCATAGAACCTGATTGTTTTTTTGTGTCGTTTTCTTTTGCTTACTTTTCTTTTTCAAAAGAAAAGTAAGTCCTTAACCACGCTCAGAATCTTTTCTTCTGCATCATAGACGTTTTGCGCCTCGACCGTACAGCCTGCCGCACGACGGTGGCCGCCGCCGCCAAAGCGCGCGCAAACGGCAGAAACGTCAAAATCGGTTGCCGAGCGCATCGATACGCGAAAAACACCTTTCTCTTCGGGCTGGCGGACCGCAAAGGCAATCTCCACGCCAGCCACCGAGCGAGGAATATCAATGATCGTCTCGAGGTGCTCGTCACGAACTCCGAGCGCAAATTTCGACGAATAGGGGAAGGTTACCGCTGCTATTCTGCCCTTTTCGTAAAGGCGCATACGACTTGCCGCCTCTCCCTCCGCTTTAATCTGTTGCAAGGATTTCGACTCGAAGAGTCTGCGACATAGATCGGTATGATCCACGCCTGCCTCGAGAAGCTCTGCCGCGACACGAAGTGTTTTCGGCGTTGCATTGGCAAAACGGAATCCGCCCGTATCCGAAGCAATTGCCGCATAAATAAAGCGATAAAAACGAGAGTTCAGCACACCGACGTGTCCCATCGCGACAAGTTCCTTCGCAATTTCAAACATAATTTCTCCCGTTGCCGATGCCGCAGGATCGATATAATGATCGGCATACACCGTACCCGTGCCGTGATGGTCGATCATCAGGTCGATGTTGCGATGCAAGCGTTCAAACAACGCACCAAGCTGAGAGGGCGACGCAGAATCAACACTAATCACTCGATCGTGTCCAAATTCCATCTCTTCATCGGCAAGCACACTTCCCTGTACACCGTCACACAAAAAGCCAAGACGATCGGGAATTTCGTCCACACACGCACAGATCGTCGGAATGTCCATCGCCTCCAAGAGCTCCCGCAGAGCAAACGCTGAGCAGATGGCATCGGCATCGGGGCGCGCGTGATAGACGATGAGGGTTGCCTTTCTCTCACAAAGCTTTTCGCAAAGCTCACGAATCGTTAACGTACGAAAATACGTCATACCTGCTCATCCTCACCTTCCATTGCGGTTTCCTCTTCTTCGGGGGCAAACTCTATGCTGTTCAAAAGCTTGGAGATATGCGCTCCGTGCTCAATCGAATGATCCTCATAGAAGCTGAGTTCAGGAGTCATACGGAGATTCATTCTCTGTGCCAACTGACGTCGAAGATATCCTGCGGAGGATTTCAGTCCCTTGGCGATCTCTTTTTTGTCCCCCATCATCGCAGAATAATACACCTTTGCATATTTTAAATCAGGGGTAACGTCCACTGCGGTGACGCTGATAAAGGCTTCCGAAATACGCGGATCCTTAACTTCGCGAAGCACCATTGCCAGTTCCTTTTGCATTTCGTCGTTAATTCGTCCTCTTCGATAATTTGCCATAGCAATCATTCCTTTGTTTGAAATTATTTCTGCGTATAGTATACCATATTTTTTTCAAAAAATCAAGAGTTCGGAGCTCTGCTTTCGCATAAAAATAAACTTTTTGTGAATTTTCAAAAAAACGAAAAAATCGCTTGATTTTTCACGAAAATTGTATTAAAATAAGAATATATTGCAATTATTTTTAGAAAATAAATATTCATTATAAAGAGAGGGACTCAACGCATGCAAAACTTCAAAAAAATCGGCGTTCTCACCTCGGGCGGCGACGCACCCGGTATGAACGCAGTTGTCCGTGCTATTGCAAGAAAAGCAGATAAGCAGGGCATCCAGACGGTTGGTATCATCGGTGGATACAACGGTCTGATCAACAACAAGCTCATCGACCTGACGCCCGGTGCCGTTTCCAACATTATTACCAACGGCGGTACGATGCTCTACTCAGACCGCTGTCTGGAATTCAAGACGCCCGAAGGTATGGCAAAGGCAATTGAAACCTGCCAAAAGAACGGAATCGAAGCTATCATCGCCATCGGCGGCGACGGAACCTTCCGCGGTGCAACCGACCTTGCTGTCCACGGAATTCCCACCATCGGCGTTACAGGCACGATTGATAACGATATTACCGCCACCGATTACACGGTTGGCTTTGATACGGCAATGAACACGGTCGTAGAAATCCTTGACAAGCTTCGCGACACCTGCGAGTCGCACGCTCGTTGCAATGTCGTTGAAGTGATGGGCCGCGACTGCGGACAGATCGCTCTGCGTGCAGGTATCGCCGCAGGTGCGATGGCTGTTGCTATCCCCGAGCTTCCCTTTGACGAAGCAAAGACCATTGCGCGCATCAAGGCGGCAAAGAAAAAAGCGAAGAGAGGTATGCTCGTCGTCGTCAGCGAAGGTGTCTTTGTCACCGACGAGAACGGCAAGAAGATTCCCTACGGTGAGATTCTTCAGAAGAAGATTGAAGCTGAAACCGGCATTGAAACCAAATTTGCAAGGCTGGCACACATCGTCCGTGGCGGTACACCCTCGCTCCGCGACCGTCTGACGGCATCGCAGATGGGTGTGAAAGCACTTGACCTCCTCCTTGAGGGAAAGTCCAACCTCATTGTCATTGAGGAAGACAGCAAAATTACCAGTATGGAGATCGTCTTCTCGCAAATGACCGACCGTATGTACAAAGGGAAGCTCAAGGACGGCGACCTTGACAGCTTCTCCGCAGAAGACATCAAGCTGATGGAAGAAATCTGCGACAAACGCCGTGCCGAGATTGCTGCGCTCTACGCTTTGGTCGAAGATCTGGCGATCTAAGGATTCTAAAGATTCTAAGGAAACAAGAAAAGCTGAACGGAATGCCGTTCAGCTTTTTTGTTTGATCAGCGTGATTTTTTTCAGAGAAGGATCGGTAGCAAGCGTGTCAATCCCCTGCAAGATCAGAATCTGATCGTATTTTTCCACCGTCACCTCGTCCGAAACATAGCGAAGATCAATGATTTCCAAATCAAAATGAATTGCCAAAAACGGAACGATCGCGTTCGCAAAGCTGTCCTTGACGAGAAGCAACCGAGGCATTTCACTTCCTTCGCGTTCGACCGTCAAATGGGCAAAATTTCCACCGAGGAAGACCTGGTATTGATCCTTTCGCGCGAGTGCTGTCCAATCGTAAAATCCCCCGCGCACCTCGCCTGTCGTTTGGTCTGTCACCCAAAATTCACCGTCATCTTCATATCGAAAGAGCTCGATCGTATCGGCACGCGGAGCAATGCCGCCGACGGCGGAATCAGCACTTCCTAAAAAATTCTCACTAACCGTCTGCTTGACAAATTCTGCACGTTCGACGGGAGTAAAACCCAACACCTCTCCCAAGGAAAGATAAACAAGATACGCACCCTCGGTCGTCATATGGTGGTCGGTACGGTAATAAACCTGTGTCCCCTGCTCTGCCGTATCCTGCAATTTTTTCAAAGGAATCACACCGTTTCCATCCAACAAACGGTACACCCTACTCGCCGCGCCCGACGGATAGGCGTGTGGCAATTGTTTGATCATCACATCCGAACTTCGGGGAATCCATACCCTCCGAGCGTCCGAAATCTTCTCCACGGATCGCAAATTCTCCTCTGCGATCGAGAGATCGGTATACTCGTTTCGCGCCATCAAATAACCGTCCTCTCCCCAAAGAACCCGATTGTTTTCCCGTTTTCCGAGAAAAAGCTCACCGTATGCCTTTCCTGCGATAAAAACGCGTCTCAGCGGGAACTGGTCGCGGTAAACCCGCCCAAGCTCCTCGGAAAACGTGCCGTCACTCACGCTTTTCACCGTCGGCATTCTCCAAGTCGCAAGTCCTCGATTCTCCTCTTCCGAAAAGCTTTGCTGCTCTCCAAGAAGAACGCCGATGCCAAACGCTAAAAGAAGTACCGCCATCGCCGCCACAAGTGCTCCGTCCAAAAAATTGACTTTTTTTCGCATCCTTTTTCATCTCCTTTCATATAGTGTTTTCCCTGGCTAAAAGTTTATACAAAAAAGAAAAAAGTAATTGACAAATCCATTCTTCTTTGCTATAATGCACTTAGTTACCAATCCTCAACAAAGAAAGGAAAATTTTTATGAAAATAACCGAATTTCGCATCATTCTTCCTGCCAATTGTTCTTACAACGAACGCCGCAACGTGAAGGATATGCTCAAATCGCTCGAACTTTTCATTCCCGTCTTTACCGACGAAGAACCTGTCTGCAGCCCTGAAATTGTTTTCGGAAAAACCAACCGTGCCGCGAGCGAATCGCTTTACCGCACGCTCTCCCGCGGCAGTTACGCCATCGTCAGCGAAGGCGACTCGATCTACGTGGCTTATGATAACTACCTCGTAGCCACCGAAGCGATCGCCAAGATTGGCGAACTCTTCCGCGAAGACGTTTCTCTTCCCTTGCATATCGTCGAAGTGCCCGATCACGCCGCGCTCTGTATGCAGAAAGCAAGCGACGCGCAGGTCCGTGTCATGACGACGAATATCGTCGCGGCAGGCGACTTGAGCGCTCTGAAATATCTGGCAGAAAAATACGATATTACCTATGTCGACCGTATCGACATTCAAGCTTCGATGATTCTCGACTACCTGCCCGATGTGATCGGTCTGCAGGAGATTCAGGAAGGCACGGTCAACAAGGTCGAAGGACATATGCACACCGAACTGATGAAGCGCATTGGTCAAGAATACACGATGGTCAATCTGGACGAATTTGTTCCCGTGAAGAAGCATCAGTGGACTCCCATTGCATACCGCCACACCAAGTGGGATCTTTTGGAATTCCGTGCTGCAAGAAACGAGGAAATCCTGAACGTAATGCACCGTTGGCAGTGGGCTGTTTACCGCCGCAAGGAAGACGGTCAACTCTTTATCCATATGAATCTGCACGGACCTCACGGCGGAAATCAGGAATTCCGTGACTTCCAACCCGTTTTCTTCGGACGTGTCAACGAGCAGGTCAAAGCTCTTCTTGAAAAATATCCCAACGCACCGATCGCAATTACGGGCGACTACAATCAGCTGTACGACACGCCTTCGCTCCACGAATTACAGAAGGACACGACCCTCGACACGGCATATCTCGTGGCAAAGGATACCACCTACCCCGAGCATTACGGCATCATCGACCATATTATGATCAACACCGACGTCGTTGATGCCGAGATCTACCGTATGATCGAAGACGGTTTGATCTATATGACTTCGGACCACCGTCCCTGCTTCGTCGACCTGACCGTAAAGAAATAATCAAATCATCAAACAAAAAAACGGCTATCTTTCGATAGCCGTTTTTCACTTATCGCTTACGCGGACTTTACCGTATTATTGGTCTTTGCCGCAGGCGTCTTATTGACGGTTACGATATAGCCGCCCATATTGTCACCGCTGATAGTGTACTCAAACGTACCGTCCTCAGGAACGTAGTGCTCTGCGTCGGGAGCGAGATAGTAAACGCTATACTTGGTTGCCTTACCGTCCGTGCCCGTCACCGAAACGGTCATCTGCGAACGCAGGTTGGTCTTGGTTTGAAGATAGGTCAGATACTCTGCAAACGAAGCGACCTTTCTGTCCTCCATTGCCTTTGCGTGAACGACACCGACGTAACGGAATACGTTACCCTCTGCCGCACTGTCTGCTACCTTAACAAAGCCGTACTTTGCGGCATTGTCGTAGATCCACTTGTAAATTCCCTTACCCGTTTTGGTCTCGGTGTCATAAATCGAGGGTGCCGCCTCATCGTACTGATCCTCGATAATCACGGCATTACCCGATTTCAAAAGCTCCTTGGTTGCGGGGGTCATTTCGGCATTCAAGCCGTTGATCAAGCTGGCAAGCCAGATCGATCCCAGACGGTATCCTTCCTGATCCTTGTTTGCCGTATGGTACGCGAGCATCATCTGGTTGAATGCGTCGAGCGTTTCCTGTGTCAGGTTGATATCACCATAAGCACCCTTGTAAATCTCTTCGCCATTTTCAGTCTTAACACGAAGACTGCTGTTCGGCTGTACCGAAGTAAACGAACCAACATAGGGATGCGATTCGTCGATCAAAAGCAAAAGACCGTTCGAGGACACGCCTTCTTCAAAGGTCGTGCTCACATATCCGTTGGGAACCTTTTCGCCCGTTTCTTCGCCCTCTTCGTCCTCGAGATTCTTATTCTTGATTGCCCCTGCAATGCCGAAAATCGCCAGGACGATCAATGCTACGACGAGAAGTGCCGCCGTAATGCAGATCAGAAGAGCGCCAAGCTTTTTGCGGTTCTGCTGTTTTACTGTTCCGCTGTTGAGAAAATCCGTAATAAATTTCATTTGGGTCAATCCTCCTCTTTATTTTCCGCTCTTCGGATCGGTCGATCCGAAGAGCTCTTGTCGTTTTAAATTACTCGGCATCCTTGATCGAAAAGTCCATACGGCCCTTCTTGTCTAGACCCATATACTTCACCTTCACGACGTCGCCAAGTTTGAGAACGTCCTCTACCTTTTCAATGCGGCGGGGAGCAATCTTGGAAATGTGAACCATTCCCTCCTTGCCGGGTGCGTACTCAACGAAGCATCCGAATTCCTTGATACCCGTAACGGTACCCGTGTAAACGGCACCAACCTCAGGCTCAAATACGATCGCATCGATCATTGCCTTGGCAGCAGCTGCCTGCTCGCCGTTGATGGCTGCGATACAAATTGTTCCGTCGTCCTCAATATCAACCTTAGCACCCGATTCAGCAACGATCTTCTGAATGACCGAGCCACCCTTACCGATGACCTCACGGATCTTGTCGGGGTCAATCTTGAAGGACGTCATCTTGGGCGCGTACTTGGAAACCTCAGCTCTAGGAGCCTCGATTGCCTTGAGAATGACCTCGTCGATGATATAATCACGACCAACGTGCGTCTGTGCGAGGGCTGCCTTGATAATCTCAGGCGTCAGACCGTCGATCTTCAGGTCCATCTGAATCGAGGTAATACCCTTGTGCGTTCCCGCAACCTTAAAGTCCATATCGCCGTAGAAGTCCTCAAGACCCTGAATATCGATCATCGTATCCCAGCTGCCGTCCTCTGCGGTAATCAGACCGCAGGAGATACCTGCTACGGGAGCCTTGATCGGAACACCTGCATCCATCAGCGCGAGCGTCGATCCGCAGACAGAACCCTGCGAGGTCGAGCCGTTCGACGAAACAACGTCGGAAACCAGACGGATGGCATAGGGAAATTCCTCAGGACTGGGAAGCACGGGAACGAGCGAGCGCTCTGCGAGTGCTCCGTGACCGATCTCACGGCGTCCGGGGCTTCTGGTAGACTTTGCTTCACCCGTCGAGAAGCCGGGCATATTGTAGTGGTGCATATATCTCTTCTCGGTCTCGCTGTCGATACCGTCGAGCATCTGTGCTTCGGACAGCATGCCGAGCGTTGCGACCGTGAGAACCTGCGTCTGACCTCTGGTGAAGAGACCCGAACCGTGTGCACGGGGGAGAAGTCCTACTTCGCTTCCGAGAGGACGGATCTGATCCATTCTTCTTCCGTCAACACGCTTCTTATCAACCAAGAGCCAACGGCGAACGATCTTCTTCTGAATCTTGTAGATGAGCTCGTCCATCATCGAACCGATCTCGGGATATTCCTCACCGAACTCGGCAACGATGGCATCGGTGATCGGAACGACCTTCTCGTCACGGACATTCTTGTCGTCGGTATCAAGAGCCTCCATCATATCCTTCTCACAGAAAGCGAAGACCTTGTCGAACATTTCGTGGTCGAGCTCGCAAGAGGGGTACTCAAACTTTGGCTTACCGATCTCGTCGATAATTGCGTTGATGAATCCGAGCAGATCCTTGATCTCCTCGTGAGCCTTCATAATTGCCTCGTACATCGTGTCGTCATCGACCTCGTTGGCACCTGCCTCGATCATAACAACCTTCTTCATCGAAGCGGCAACCGTCAGCTGAAGATCGCTCTTCTTCTGCTCTGCTTCGGTGGGGTTAACGATGAGCTTGCCGTCGACAAGTCCCATAAATACACCGCCGATCGGTCCGTTCCACGGAATATCCGAAATAGCAAGGGCGGTCGAAGCACCGATCATTGCGGTGATCTCAGGCGAGCAGTCGGGGTCTACCGACATCACGGTGAGGGTCAGAGCAACGTCGTTGCGAAGGTCCTTCGGGAAGAGAGGACGAATGGGGCGGTCGATCACACGAGAGGTGAGAACTGCCTTTTCCGAGGGCTTACCCTCTCTCTTGAGGTATCCGCCGGGAATCTTTCCTGCGGCGTACATTCTCTCGTCGTAGTCTACCGACAGAGGGAGAAAATCGATACCGTCTCTGGGCTTTGCCGATGCGGTAGCACAGCAAAGGATCGCGGTGTCGCCGTAACGAACGAGCACCGAGCCGTTGGCAAGACCTGCCAATTTACCCGACTCGATCACGAGGGGACGGCCTGCAAAAGTGTAGCGGAATACTTTGTAATTCTTGAATTCCATGGGTGTGCTGATTTGAGACATAATAAACCTCCAAAAAATTTATTGAATCTCACGGGGTTTAGCACTTAACGGCGCGTCCGAAAAAATTCAGACGTACGGTTAACTGCTAATCCGTCGTGAGAAACTGATCAAAACAAACGGAAAAATTCAGAGTTTCCCCTAAAATAAGAGTAGGGAGTGAGGAGTCGTGAATCCTCTCCACTCTTCACTCCGACAACTATTGCGATTACTTTCTGATGTTCAGCTTTTCGATGATCGCGCGGTAACGCTCGATATCGGTCTTCTGCAGGTAGTTCAGAAGGTTTCTTCTGTGACCAACCATCTTCAGAAGTCCGCGGCGGCTGTGGTGGTCCTTGTGGTTGGACTTGAGGTGCTCGGTCAGATTGTTAATTCTGTAGGTCAGAATTGCGATCTGTACCTCGGGCGAACCCGTGTCACCCTCGTGCGTCGCGTAGGTTTCAATAATTGCCTGCTTTTCGTCTTTCAACATAGCTTTCACCTTTCTGCCATTTCGGCATTCAAAAATTCATCGCCCACACAGTCATCGGTTGGTGATTTGCTACGTAGTAGCCATGATCCGAAGACCGAGCAAACGACATGTGTAGTTATTATATCACATAAAATATTATTTGTAAAGAGTTTTTTGAAATTTTGTCAAAAAAGATTTAAAAACATTCATATTGTTATTGACAAACAACCGGTTTTTATATATAATAAATTTATCCGTGGGGCATTAGCGCAGTTGGGAGCGCACAACACTGGCAGTGTTGGGGTCAGGGGTTCGAATCCCCTATGCTCCACCAAAAGAAGCAAGCGGCGTACGCAAGTGCGCCTCTTGTTTCTTTTGTTTTAAACTTAAACTAGGGGATTCGAACGCAGTATCCCATTAACCAATGGTTGACGAAAACTTTTCCATTTGGAATTGACACTGCTTTTTCCTTGTGCTATACTATAATCACAATGCACTATGGTGCAAATACGAAGAAAGGAGGCGAGCTATGATGAAAAAAAGTACGTTTGTTCCGATGTCGAATATCTCGCCTGCGGTAGCTTGAGCCAAAGAACTCAAGCACAAGGGTCTTGATTCACATCTGAGCACGGGGGCTTTTTGGGTTGCGAAAACTCCCCGATCCGAACCATCACCGTAGCCGATCTGCTACAGTGAACAGATGCGAAAGAGGTAACCATGACCATTTCTCAGATCTTTATTGCGAAAAAGATCAAGGAATATCGGGCAGAACACGGACTCTCGCAGTCCGACTTCGGCAAGCTGTTGGGCGTTTCCGCGCAGGCCGTTTGCAAATGGGAAAACGAAATTTGCTATCCTGATATTATCCTTTTGCCCTGTCTGGCAGAGCTTCTGCACTGTCGGATCGATGATTTTTTTCGCAAAACCCAAGTGAAAGACACCGCCTAGGCGGTGTCTTTTGCTGTTGGATTTCTTGACAAAATCTCTTGAATATAGTATAATAAAATTCAACCATAAACAAGGAGTTTCCTATCATGAAATTTGTTTTTGCTTCGGATTCTTTTAAAGGAAGTCTTTCCTCGGAGAAGATCAACGAACTTTTAACGACCGTTGCACGTCGCCATTTTCCCGAGTGTGAGGTCGCGGCGATTCTGACCGCCGACGGCGGCGAGGGTACGGTCGATGCCGTGCTTGCGGGTACAGGGGGAGAGCGCATCTCGGTTTCTGTACACGATCCTTTGGGTCGAACGATTGTTGCCTCTTACGGAAAGATCTCCGACACGCGCGCCATCGTCGAAATGGCGACGGCTTCGGGGCTTCCTCTGCTCTCGGAGAACGAGCGCAATCCCCTTCTCACCTCGACCTTTGGTACGGGCGAGCTGATCGCGCACGCGCTGGATCACGGCGCGACCGAGATTACGGTCGCCATCGGCGGAAGCGCAACCAACGACGGCGGAATGGGCGCGATGTGCGCGCTCGGTGTGAAATTTTCCGATGCCGACGGCAATTTGCTTTCGGGCATCGGTGCCGATCTTGAAAAAGTGGCTGACATTGATCTTTCGGGACTCCATCCGAGAGTCAAGGACACCCGTTTTACTGTGATGTGCGATGTCAACAACCCTCTCGTGGGAGAGCGCGGCGCGACCTTTGTATTCGGTCCGCAAAAGGGCGCGACTCCCGAGATTGCCAACCGTCTTGAGGAGGGAATGAAGAATTACGCTTCGGTCATTGAGCGCGTACTCGGTATTTCCGTTGTGGATACGGCAGGCGCGGGTGCTGCCGGTGGACTTGGCGTGGCTCTTCTCGTCTTTTTGGGTGCTACGATGAAATCGGGCATTGATACTCTGCTCGATCTGATCGATTTTGATTCCCTGCTCGAGGGCGCCGATTTCGTCATCACGGGTGAGGGTCGAATGGATTCTCAGTCGGCGGGCGGCAAGGTTGCGTGCGGCGTGGGACTTCGTGCCAAAGCGGCAGGTATTCCCGCATTTGCCATCGTCGGCGGAATGGGGCAAGGTGCTGAGGCAATCTACGACTACGGCATCTCGTCGATTTTGCCCACCGTCAATGCGCCGATGCCTCTTCCCGATGCGATTGAACGCGCCGAGGAGCTTTACCAGAACGCGGCAGACAGACTGTTCCGCCTCATCAAGGCAACGAAAGGAGATCAAAATGAACGAAATTAAACGAATTACCAGCTTTACGGTGGATCACGACAAGATCACCGAGGGCATGTATCTTTCCCGCGTCGACGGCGACGTGATCACCTACGATCTTCGCACGAGAATTCCCAACGCGGGCAACTATATGGACAATCTCACGATGCACTCGCTTGAGCACATGTTTGCGACCTACATCCGAAACTCCGAGATTGGAGAGCGCGTGATCTATTTCGGTCCGATGGGTTGTCGCACAGGCTTTTATCTGCTCGTCCGCGAACTCCCGCACGAGAAAGTGCTTTCGGTCGTCAAGGACGTGCTCGCGAAGATCGTGGCGCACGACGGAGAAATGTTCGGTGCAACGAGAAAAGAATGCGGCAACTACCGTGAGCTCTCGCTCGACACCGCCAAAGTCGAAGCCGCACGTTATCTTGACAAGCTCAACGAAAGAAAGCAGACCTTTGAATATCCGCAATAAAAAAAACAACGTGGTTTTCACCACGGTGTTTTTGATTAGTCATTCCAATAATCGGTCTTGTGAGGCAATCCAATATCCTTTGCGTGGAATACCGGATCCTTGCCTGCCTTGCGCTGACGGTCATAATCTTTCAGGGCGCGCATTGCATACTTGCCCAGGATAATGATCACGGGAACATTAATCAGTGTCATAATGCCCATCATAACGTCGGAAATATCCCAAAGCAGACCTGCGCTAAGACCTGCGCCGACAAAGATCAGAATCGATGCGATCACGTAGCTGACGCGCAGGAAGGTCTTGCTCGGAACGCGACCAAGCAGATATGCAAAGCCCTGCTCTACGTAATAAAGGTTTCCAATGAGTGTGGTAAATGCAAAGAGAAGCATTGCCACGGTAATAAAGATGGGGCCAACGGAACCGAGCGTAGTGGAAAGTGCCGCCTGAATATAGGGGGCACCCGAAAGCTCTGCCGTGGGTTCAACGCCCGATGCCATACACATAAACGCCGTTGCCGAGCAGATCAGGATCGTATCAATAAAGACCGACAGAACCTGTACAAGTCCCTGCTGTACGGGGTGCTTGACCTCTGCCGATGCCGAAGCGTTCGGTGCTGAACCGACGCCCGCCTCGTTACTGAAGAGTCCGCGCTTGACGCCGTAAATGATGCACGAGCCGCTAAATCCGCCGAAGATTGCAGCGACATCAAAGGCTTCGGTGAAGATCTGCGCAAAGATCGAGGGGAGAGCGGTGACGTTGAGCAACGTAATGACGAGTGCCACGAGAACGTATGCAACGCCCATCACGGGGACGAGGAGGGTTGTTACCTTAATAATTCCCTTTCCGCCACCCATCAGGCAGAAACCAACAAGAATTGCGATCACTCCGCCGATGATCCAAGGCGTGACCGATGCATTATAGAAGGAATATCCCGAAAATGTGGATTGCAGGTTATAGGACGCGAGCATATTGAAGCCGACACCGTAGGTCAGAATCAGACAAACGACAAAAATCATTGCCAGCGGCTTGCATTTCAGTGCCGCCTCGATGTAATAGGCAGGTCCGCCGTAGCTTCCCTCGGGACCTTTCTTTTTATAGATCTGCGCGAGCGTGCTCTCTACGAATGCCGATGCCGCGCCGATCAGCGCAATCACCCACATCCAAAAGACCGAGCCGAATCCGCCAAGGCAGATCGCGGTCGAAACACCGATAATATTGCCCGTACCGACACGAGACGCGGTCGAAACCATCAATGCCTGAAACGACGAAACTCCCTTTCCATCCTTCGGTTTCTCAGTAACCGCCTTAAACTGCGCTCCAAGCAAACGGAACTGCGCAAAGCGGCTACGCACGGTAAAATAAAGTCCGCCGAGCACCAATAAAATAATCAAAATGTAGCCGTACAATGCGTCATTGACGGTACCCACGATGTTTTCTAACATAAAAGCTCCTTGTTTTTTTATTTTATATAACTCATTTTTCTCAAATAGGGTTCATAGGATTTTTTGTGCGACTCGATCATCTCACGATCCACAAAGCCGACAAATTCTTCTTCCGAAAGCCACAAATAGCCTTCGGTTTCTCCCTCTTGCAAGGTCACAGAATCCTTGTCGCAATCGACCACGCAAACGAAGAAATAGGTGATCTGATGCTCGTCCTCGTTCAAAACGCGATTGACCTCAAAGAACTCCTCGCACAAAAGTCCCGTTTCCTCAAAAAGCTCGCGCCGAATACAGGAAAGGCGATCATCACCACACTGTGCCGCGCCGCCTGCCGAGGCTTCGTACCGTCCCGCGTAGGAATCCTTCGCGGAAGCTCGCTTCATCAGAAGAATGCTTCCGTCGCAATGATGCACCATCGTATGACAGCAAATATGATACATCCCATCGGGAATCGGTTCCCCCCGAACGAGCACGCCGTCGGTCTTCTCCCCATCGCGCGTATAAGCATCCCAAAGTTCCATAAGCACCTCTTATGAATCAGATTTCTTTCATTATAACATATTTCAAGCCACTTTATAAGTCAAAAGTGAGGCAGAGCAAAATTATTGCTTCCGTTTTTTTACAATCCGTACCACCGTCGCAATAATTCCCAACAAAAGCTGTACTCCGATGATAGACAACGGAATCACCGTCATATATTTTCCAATCGTTCCCCAGGGGGAGACACCAACCAAACAAAAGATAGCGCCCAAAATCAGTACCAGAAACAAAACGACAGATATGGTCGTAATGACATTGCGAATTTTGGTTTCGGTTTGTTTTGAGAGTTCTTTTTTGGGAACGATCAATAGCATCAACTTAAAATATACATACGTCACGAGTTCCAAAATACCCTCAATCAAGAGTTCAAAAAGCACTTCAAGACATCCCACGATCCTATTTCCTTTCGTAAAAAAGCGCATCTGCAGAGGCAGATGCGCTTTTTTTCTGGGGTGAGTGATGGGATTCGAACCCACGGCCTCCAGGGCCACAACCTGGCGCTATAACCAACTTAGCTACACCCACCGTATGGCGTGCCTTAAGGGATTCGAACCCCTGACCTACTGCTTAGAAGGCAGTTGCTCTATCCTGCTGAGCTAAAGGCACATACTGCATAAATGGCGCAACAAGTGCGCCATTTATGATGGAGCGAGTGATGGGAATCGAACCCACGCGACCAGCTTGGAAGGCTGGGATTCTACCATTGAACTACACTCGCATATAAGTTTCCTTGAAAACTGCTATAATATAATACCACAAACTTTCCCGCTTGTCAATAGTTTCTGCAAAAATTTTTTAATTTATTTTTTCTCTTGCCTATTTTTGCTTTTTATGATAAAATAAAATCAATAAAACATAAAGGACTTTCTTATGAACAAGAATAAACATACCTTATCTTATCTTCTGACCCCCGACTATATGTTCGGCACTTTTGACGAGGTCACGCCTGAATTTCTCGGAAGCATCGGAATTTCGGCACTTCTCATCGACATTGACAACACGCTCGCGCCCTACGAGCAGGACGAACCCAACGAAAGAATCGTCGCGTGGTTTGATTCTCTTCGCGCGCACGGCATCAAGGCGGCGCTGATCTCCAACAACCATCCGCCGCGCGTCGATCTCTTTAATAAAGCTCTCGGGCTCCCTGCGTACCCCGACAGCGGCAAGCCGAAGAGTCGTTCGCTTCTCGCCGCGATGGCGGAAATGGGTTCGACCCCAGAGAACACGGCGGGCCTTGGCGATCAGCTTTTGACCGACGCGCTTGCCGTGCACCGTCTTGATATGATCTCGATCATCGTTCCGCCCATCAAGGACAAAACCACTCCGTTTTTCCGTTTTAAACGATGGTTGGAAAAGCCTTATATCAAAAAATACCAAAAACAACACGAGGAATAAAAATGAAAAAAATCGATCATCCCACCTTTGGACCGGGTGGCAACAGCGAATCCTTTTATAATGAGGGCTTTAAGTCGACGCTACAAGCACCCGCGTGGCTGGCTTCGAAGGGTCTTGACGCTTATGAATACGAAGCGGGCAACGGTCTTACCGCAGGCGACGCTTCGCTGAGGAAGGTCGGTGAGGAAGCGAAAAAGCACGGCATTCTGATGTCCTTCCATACACCCTATTTCATTTCTCTCTCGGGGATTGAGGAGCAAAAGCGTCTGAACAGCATCAACTATATTTCACGCTCTCTGCACGCCGCGGAGCTTCTTGGTGCGGACACCATCGTCATTCATACGGGCAGTGCCGCAAAGATTACCCGCGAGGAAGCCATGGCACTTGCCACCGACACCTTGGAGAAAAACCTTGAGGTCAATGGCAACACGACCATCCGTATGGGTCTTGAAACGATGGGCAAGATCAATCAACTCGGCACGCTTGACGAGGTACTGACGCTCTGCAAAATCGCGCCGATCTATCATCCCGTCGTGGATTTTGGTCATATGAACGCGCGCTATCTCGGCGGATATTTTTCAGACGTTGACAGCTACCGTGCCATTTTTGACAAGATCGCAAGCACACTTGGCGACGACTATGCTTATAATCTTCACTGTCATTTTTCCAAAATCGAATACACCAAGGCGGGCGAAAAAAAGCACCTAACCTTTGAAGACAGCGTCTTCGGTCCCGACTTCGAGCCACTTGGCGAGGCAATTGTGCGTGAGGGCGTTTGCCCCCGTATCATCTGTGAATCAGACGGCACGATGGCAGAGGATGCGCTCTTTATGAAGCATTCGTGGCTTGCCGCCAAAGGAGAATAACATGTCGCATTTGAAAAAATTTCAAGATGCACTTGCGTCGCTGAGCCTTGACGGCGCGCTGATCTCTTCCGAGATCAATCAGCAGTATTTGTCGGATTTTCCCTTTTCGGACGGTTATCTCCTGATCACGCCCGAGGATGCTTATCTACTGACCGACTCCCGCTACGTCGAAGCGGCAAAGGAGCAGGCGGTGGAATTTGAAATTCTTCTTCCCGAAAAACAAATGACTGCTACCCTCGCGGAACTGATTTCGGAACATAAGATCGACCGTCTTGCCCTCGAAGAAGATGCTGTTTCTTATTCTGACTATCACACCTTTTCCGAAAAACTGACACCCGCCAAGCTCTGTACGGGAGCGTCGAAGATTCTCTCCGAGCTTCGCGCCGTGAAAACGCCCAAAGAAATCGGACGAATTGCCAAAGCGCAGGAAATCACCGACCGCGCGTTTTCGCACATTCTGAATTTCATTGCAAGCAATCTTGCCACTGCTACCGAACAAGACGTGGCACTCGAGCTAGAATTTTTTATGAGAAAGCAAGGCTCGGAGGGAGTTGCCTTTGATACGATCGCCGTTTCGGGCCCCGCTTCGTCGCGCCCGCACGGCGTGCCGAGCAGTGTGAAGCTCCGCCGCGGATTTCTCACGATGGATTTCGGTGCAAGGGTGGACGGCTACTGCGCCGATATGACGCGCACGGTTATCATCGGCAAAGCAGACGAGGAACTCAAAAAAATTTATCATACCGTCCTTGCGGCGCAAGAAAACGCATTGGAGCACATCCAAGCAGAAATGCTCTGCCGTGATGCCGACGAGCTGGCAAGATCAATCATTCGAGAAGCAGGCTACGGCGATGCGTTTGGGCACAGCCTCGGTCACGGTGTGGGACTTGTCGTGCACGAATCGCCGTCCCTCTCTCCGAAAGCGAAAGAAGACAGCGTTCTCAAAGTTGGTAATATCGTCACCGTCGAGCCGGGCATCTACCTCGAAGGCAACTGCGGTTGCCGTATTGAAGATATGGTTGTCATTACCGAGGACGGTATTCGGAATTTTACGAAGAGTGAGAAACATTTGATAGAGCTATAAAATCACTTTGATAAAGCAGTATTTCAATATACTGCTTTATTCTTCTCCATCTTCCCAACTAACAGTTGTATAAAAACCAAACAATTGTATCTGGACTTTCAGAAAATTTATGCTATACTATAAACAGAACCGGTTCAAAAAATAAAATTTGGAGATTTTTATGAACAAACATTTTTCTAACAATTTCAAAGAACTTCGCAAGCTTCAGGATCTGACGCAAGAACAAGTTGCGGAAATGCTGGGCGTTACCTCACAGGCAATCAGCAAATGGGAATGTGGGACCTCTTATCCCGATATTGAAATGTTGCCCATTATCGCCAACATTTTTAAGGTTTCTACCGATTATCTTTTGGGTGTAGACATTACCGCACAAGAAAAAGAAATTGCTGAAACCATCAAAAAAGCAAAAGAACTTTGCAATGCGAATCTTTATGATAAATCGGTTGTGCTTCTTCGAAATGCCTTGATTCAGTATCCGTCAAGTTGCGATATGATGTATTGGCTGGCTTGGAGCTTGAGAGGAACAATCAAAGAGCACCCTGAGCATGAACAAGAAGCAATCAACATTTACCGACGCATCTTGAATATTTCTAAAAATTCCGATCTTTTGTGTAAGGTTACGCGGGACTTGGCTTACTGCTACTATACACTAGGAGATCTCCAGACCGCCCGAGCTTATGTTGATATGCTTCCCTCTTTTGACGTCTGCCGCGAATATCATCTTGGCAGAAGTAATGTGTTACAAGGAAAAGAATTAGCCGAGCTCCTTCAGAATAACATTCGAACCTATGCAGCAGCAATGAAGGAATGCCTTGCATATTTTGTCAACGAAAATATTTTGAAAGAATCGGAAATGTTGCCTTACTCCATAGAAAAGGCAAAAAATCAGCTAAAAACGATCAGCGAATTTATTATGCTTGCAGAACCTACAAAACAAGGTTTAAAATAGCCTTCCCCAGTGGGGGAAGGTGGCTGAGCGTAGCGAAGTCGGATGAGGTGTTTCTAAAACCAAACTAACTCCTCATCCACCGCAAGCGGTCCCCCTTCTCCCTCAGGAGAAGGCTTTGGAAATGTGCGTCCATTTGTGCATCGAACGCAAAGAAAGGCGAGATTTCCACCAATCTTGTAGCCCCCGACTGTCCTTTACAAAACGGGCGGATATAAACTGCGTCCCAATCCGCCCCTGCAAATCAAATAACGTTTTTTACGGAACAACAAAAAGCGCAGAAATCCGAAAATCTATTGTAGGGGAGCATTCCATAGCTCCCGTATCAAAACGGACAGTCGAGGACGCCTGTCCCTACCGTTTTTTAATATTTCTTACAGCAAAGAAAGGGACTATCTCTAGTCCCTTTTTTTGTATTGCTTTCTTTTGCCTACTTTTCTTTCCCGAAAGAAAAGTAAGGCGCGTCCTTTAGAACACCTTGTCGCAAACCTCGTCGAGAACGCCGAGATCCCAAAGGAGTCTGGGAAGAACGTACTTGTCGCGGAAGTCCTTGGTGCACTTGAAGATCATCGGTACGAGTTCAGGCTCTACGCCGATCGCGTCAATGCTCTTGGGTGCTTCGATCGCGTCGAGAATCGCCTCGAACTCTTCCACCGAAGGAATCTCCTCGTCGATAATACGGAGAATATCATCCCACTTTTCGAGAATGACCTCAAGACGCTTTGCGTGCTTTTCGGGGTCGTACTTCTTCTCCTTTGCCTCGAGCGCGATCATCGGCTCTGCCGACTGACCGATAAACTCTCTGAGCTGACGGCTCCAATCCTCAAAATCGAAATTCTTCACGAATTCGAGCGCCTTTTCTCTGTTGGGCGCGATATTCTTGACCTCATTGAATGCCTTGACCGCATAGAGCGTGCCAAGCAATACCTGCATACCGTGCGACGAGGTCGGCGTACCGAACTCGAGTCCTCTCATATCAAGCACGAAGCAGAAATAATGCTCAAGTCCGCCGCCAGGACGAGAACAACCCGCATAATCCATTGCCGCACCGCAGTCAATCAGCGCGTTAAAGAGTGCATCCATTGCCGCCTCATCACGCTTCAGAAGTCCTGCCGCGTTGTTGACGCAGTTCTTCAGCGTATCTCTCGTAAACTGTGCAACGTCCTCGCAGTAATATTCCCCGTTGATGAGGTTGGAAAGACGCCACTCACAGATGCTGACGTACTTCGCAAGCATATCGCCAAGTCCCGCCTTTGCCATAAAGGTCGGTGCGCCGTTGAGCACGTCGATATCGCCCACGATGACCTCAGGCGACTTTGCGGGAATGGTCTTCTTGACACCGTTCACCTCCATCGAGGAGCTACCCGAAGCATAGCCGTCCATATACGCGGCAGTTGCTACAATAAAGTAAGGAACGCCTGCCACGTTGGCAAGGATCTTACAAGCATCGTTAATAACACCCGAACCGACACCGATCACGACGTCGCACGACTTATCGTACGCCATCACTGCACCGCCGACCGTCTTTTCGTTCGGAATGACTCTCTTGTCGGGGAAGATATAGGTCACGCAAGCAAGTCCTGCCGCTTCGAGGGCATTCTTTACCTTTTCGCCCGCGATCGGATAGGTGTTCATGTCTGCTACGATGAACGCCTTTTTCGCGCCGTACATCTTTACGTATTCGGGAATGTCTGCGATCGCGCCGCTCTTGACAAGGCGGTGCTCGACCATCGTCTTGTGGACCTTGCCACAAGAACAAACTACGTTGGGATCAAATTGAATTGCCATAATTGCCTCCATATGTTATTTAATTTCTTCAATATTATAGGGTGTGGACTGATAAACGAAATAGTTGAGCCAATTGGAGTAGAGCAGGTTCGCACAGCTGCGCCACTTAACAATGGGATCTTTCGTATCGTCATCGTTCGGGAAATAATTCTTTGGAATTTCAATCGGAAGTCCTGCGTTCTTGTCGCGGAAATACTCGTTTTTGAGCGTATCCGCATCATATTCGGAATGTCCCGTGACAAAGATCTGTCTTCCCTTTTCGGTTGCACAGACGAAGACGCCTGCTTCCTCGGAGCTTGCCAAAATCTTGAGCTCGGGGACCGCCTCGATATCCTCTCTCGCGCAAGTCGTATGGCGCGAGTGGGGCACGACGAAGGTATCGTCAAAGCCTCGGAAAAGGATCGACTGCTTGTGATCGAGCGTATGCTCGAAGACACCGAACATTTTCTTGGGGAGAAGCTGTTTTTTCACACCGTAGTGGTAATAAAGTCCCGCTTGGGCTCCCCAGCAGATGTGGAAGGTGCTTGTGACGTGGGTTTTCGACCACTCCATGATCTCGCAAAGCTCTTCCCAATAATCGACCTCTTCAAAGTCCATCAGTTCCACGGGTGCACCCGTGATGATCATTCCATCGTATTTCTTGTCGCGGACCTCGTCAAAGGTCTTATAGAACGCCAGCATATGCTCCGCAGAGGTATGTGTGGACTTGTGGGTTGCCGTTTGCAGAAGCTCGAGCTCGACCTGAAGCGGCGTGTTTCCGATCAGTCGGGCGATCTGCGTTTCGGTGACGATCTTCTGCGGCATCAGATTGAGCATCAGGATTTTCAGGGGACGAATATCTTGCGTCATCGCGCGCGTTTCGGTCATCACGAAAATATTTTCATTGAGTAATACCTGCGTGGCAGGCAATAAATTCGGAATTTTGATCGGCATTCCGTCAACCTCCTAAACTTACTTAATTTAACGCGTCAAGTGCCTGCTGGATGTCGGCAATCAGATCGTCTGCGTTCTCAATACCGCAGGAAAGGCGAACAAGATCGCCCGAAATACCCGCAGCAACGAGCTCTTCCTCATTCATCTGACGGTGGGTTGCGCTGGCGGGATGTAGACAGCAGGTTCTTGCGTCGGCAACGTGGGTTTCGATGGCTGCAATCTTGAGGTTGCCCATAAACTTTTCCGCCATCGCTCTGCCACCCTTGACACCAAAGCTGACGACACCGCAGGTACCGTTCGGCATATATTTCTGTGCAAGGTCATAGTATTTGTCGCCCTCCAGGCTCGGATAGGTCACCCAAGCAATACGGTCGTCCGACTTTAGGAACTTTGCAACGGCAAGGCCGTTCTCGCAGTGACGAGCCATTCTGACGTGCAAGCTCTCGAGTCCGAGGTTCAGCAAAAAGGCATTTTGGGGCGCCTGAATGGCACCGAAATCACGCATCAGCTGTGCGGTTGCCTTGGTGATAAACGCGCCTTCAAGACCGAAACGCTCGGTGTAGGTGACACCGTGATAACTCTCGTCGGGCGTACAAAGTCCCGCGAATTTTTCGGGATACTTGGTCCAATCGAACTTGCCCGAATCGACGATACATCCGCCGACCGCCGCACCGTGACCGTCCATGTACTTGGTGGTCGAGTGCGTCACGATGTCCGCGCCCCATTCGAAAGGACGGCAGTTCACGGGAGTAGCAAAGGTGTTGTCGATGATCAGCGGAACACCGTGCTCGTGTGCCACCTTGGCAAACTTTTCGATATCCAGCACCGTCAGAGCGGGATTTGCGATGGTTTCGCCAAAGACCGCCTTGGTGTTCTCACGGAATGCCGCATTCAGCTCTTCCTCGGTCGCGTCGGGGGAAACGAAGGTAAAGTCGATTCCCATCTTCTTCATCGTGACCGAGAAGAGGTTAAACGTACCACCGTAGATCGTCGAGCAAGCGACGACGTGATCACCGCAGGAAGCGATATTAAAGATCGCAAAGAAGTTGGCTGCCTGCCCTGACGAGGTCAGCATGGCGGCGGTACCGCCCTCCATATCGCAGATCTTTGCGGCAACGCTATCGTTGGTCGGATTCTGCAAACGGGTGTAGAAATAGCCCGATGCTTCGAGGTCAAAGAGCTTGCCCATCTCGGCACTCGACGCATACTTGAAGGTCGTGCTCTGAATGATCGGAATCTGTCTCGGCTCACCGTTTCCGGGCGTGTATCCACCCTGTACGCATTTTGTTTCAATTTTATAATTCGACATAAAAACCTCCTTAGGAGCAAAATTTCTCATATTAAGGATATTATAGCACATTTCAAGAGGAGTTGCAAGATTTTTCGAAAAGAAAAACAAAAAAGAGTGCCCCGCACGTGGCGGGGCAAAACCTTACGATTTTTTTGCAACTGCTTGTAATCGACCAATGAGTGTTTTATAACGTGTATCGGAACGTAATGCGGACACATTTTCATCGGTGGCAGTAGTCAACCATTCGAGCATCGACTGGGAATGATTCCCTCCTGCTTCCATAATCCAGCCACCATCGGAATACCCACGAAGAATGGGCGATGTGTGGGGCTCATTGAAATCATACGTATCAAAATGAATGGCAAATTCAGCACCTTTATTTAACCAATACCACACTTTTTCATAGTCTTTTTCTCTAAAGGCATCTGTAACAAAGAAACTACAAACCATTTCGGCATAGCAAGCAAAATATTGATAGTCTCTATCTGGAAAAAAGGTTTCAATCAAATCAAGTTCTAACTTTCGCAATTCTTTTCTTTCGTCCCAAGAAAAAATCATCTTACCGTTATCATCACGATGACCACTCAAGCATGTAAGCATTGATAGAAGTTCATGTAAAAGGAACTCAATATATTGCTGACGTTCCTTCACAGCTTCGTTACCTTCCCAACGGTATACCATAAAATTTTCGTACGAAAAGTGAGCTCGGGGCATTTCCTTTGCCAATTTTAACATTTCATCCTTTTTGCCTGCGTAATCGTATGCAACGCCAAGCGTTTCGACGGCTGCATACCGAATGATGCTATCAGTACATTCCGCAAGAATTCGATGGCAAAGATCAAATACCTCGTCGTATTCCTTGATACCTTTTCGGGAATATTCACACACGATTGCGTCGGCAAGGCGTTCCATGATTTTGTAGTCACGAGGAAATCTTTTGTTTGCTTTACGAAGAAGTGCAGTGCGCTCTTCGCATCGTCCTTGATTTCCTAAATCTTTTGCTTCGGTCAAATATTTTTTGATTTCTTCATTGTTCTTTTCCATATCGATCCCAAGCAAAACATCCGATGAAACATCAAAGATATGACAAAGTGCGGGCAACTGAGAAATATCGGGCGCAGTGCGGTCGCACTCCCATTGCGAGATTGCGCGCGAGGTAATGCCGAGATATTCGGCAAGTTGCTCTTGCGTGATCTCTTTCTCACGGCGTAAGCGTTTGATGGTAGAGCCAATAGACATATTTTTGTCCTCCCAAAGTATTCAAAAGCGCTTTTGTGATTTTATTATATCAAATTTCAAAAATTATTCCACGAAACATTTGTGGAGAAAATATATAGCATTACTATGATTTTCAAAGTTATTATAACACAATTTCACTTTTCTTTCAAGAAAACAAAAAAAGAACAGCGAAATGCTGTTCTTTCGTATGAATATATGTTCACAAAAAACCGAACAAAGCTTAAAAGAGTTTGAAAGCGAAACTCAAGAAATTTGTACGTATGCTGAACTAATGAAAGTTCAAGCCCTCGGTCTATTAGTATCGGTCAGCTAAACACATTACTGTGCGT
>JAZRLS010000037.1:0-9462 GCA_045646945.1 Eubacteriales bacterium
AATTAATCCAGAGAAGCCCCTCCCCCAATGCGGTTTAGCTTTTTGATTATTTACTTTCTTTTCACGCTTCCTCGGCGTGTTTTTTCTTTCCCAGAGCCACGAGGGGGCGCAGGACGTAATAGAGCACCATTCCGACAACAATCGCAATTACGAGATTGAATACCACGGTAAGGACGAACGTGACGGTCAGAGCGAGAATATCAACAAGGGATCGGGTACGGCAGATGGCAACAAAGCTCCGCCATTCCGACATATTATATGCGACCACGAGAAGCACCGCGGCGATGATGGGCATCGGAATCCACGAGGCATACGGCATCAGTACCACGAGCACGAGCAGAAGCACGACGGCGTGAACGAGTCCCGAAATCGGAGAGCGTCCGCCGTTTTTGACGTTTGCCGCGGTTCGGGCAATCGCGCCCGTCGCGGGAATGCCGCCGAAGAGTCCCGAGCAAATATTACCGCAACCCTGCGCGATCAGCTCGGTGTTCGAATCGTGCTTATCTCCGATCATTCCATCGGACACCACGCAGGAAAGCAGAGATTCGATTGCCGCCAGAAGTGCGATCGTAAAGGCATCGGGCAGAAGATGGAGAATTCTCTCCCAGCTCAGCGCGGGAAAGGCGGGTTTCGGAAGCGACGAGGAAATCGTAAAGAGATCTCCGATAGTATTGACGGGAAGCGAGAAGAGTCCTACAACCAACGCACCGACGAGAACGATCACGAGCGATCCTGGGATTTTTTTGATAAATCGTTGCCAAACGATCAGTACAGCAAGTCCGACCGCACCGACAAGAAAGGCGGCAAGGTTGAAGGTAGGAGCACTCTCAATGAGCATTTCGACTTTCTCTGCCGTTTCTACAGCGTTCGTACCGGGGGCGGGGGTGATACCGAAGAAATCCTTCAGCTGCCCTACGACGATGGTAACGGCAATTCCGCCCGTAAAACCGACCGTAATCGCGTGCGGAATGTACTTGATGAGTGTGCCGAGTCGGCAAAGTCCGAAAATCACCAGAATCAAGCCCGCAAGCATAGTTGCGATCACGAGTCCGTCAAGTCCCTCGGTTGCCACGATTCCCGCAACGATGGTGGCAAAGGCGGCGGTAGGACCCGAGATATTGACGCGGCTTCCGCCAAGCAGAGCGATGACAAATCCCGCGACAATGGCGGTATAAAGTCCGCGCTCGGGGCTCACACCCGAAGCAATGGCAAGCGCAATCGACAGCGGAAGCGCGATGATGGCGACGATGATACCTGCCACGATATCGCTTACAAGCTGTTTTTTGTTGTATTGTTTTAGCGTTTCAATGAGTTTTGGTTGAAAAATTTTCATAAAAAACCTCAATATTAAAAAATCGTGCAGGAGATATTATAGCACAAAGGAACCGCTTTTGCAAGAGAAAAAAGAAATTTTTATGACAAAAGAAAAAAAATCAAGAAGCCTTCCCCAGCAGGGGAAGGCTTCTTTATGCGATTCTTTATAAAAATCTTACTTTCTCAGATCTGCGAGGATCTCAAGTCCGTTTTCGATGATCTTCTCGGCAACGCCTGCCTTGAAGTTCGAGCTTCTTGCCTCGTAACCGCCTTCCTCGTAGGAATCCATCATCGGGAAGTATCCTTCCTTGGCGTTGGTGTTACAGCAAGGAAGAACCATCTTCCAACCTTTAGCTTCCTTGATGCCGCGTCCTACGCCCGTGAAAGGCTCGCCGGGGATACCGAAGAGCGCAACGTCACCGATCGCAACGGCACTAAAGAGCATCGGGAAGGTATCGGGAGCGTTCTCAAGGCGCACCATTCTGCCCGCCTCGGCAACCACCGTCGTCAGCATCATTGCCTCGTAAGGAATGAGGTCGTCGCGACCTGCCAGATGCCAATCGTTGTACTGATGAGCGAGAGGAAGATCCTTGGGGTCTGCCTTATTCGAGGGAATCTCGACAATCTTCTGAACGTACTTGATCTCATCGACGTCGAGCCATTCGACCTTATCGTACACCGACATCACGGCACCCGTCACGACTCTTGCGATGTGGCGTGCGTGACCGTAGCCGCGCGAGCAGCCGTCGAAGTCGTGGAACATATCGTTGAAATCGCCTGCCTTCGGATGTACGTTGACGTGGTTGACGTCGCCCTGCGCGCCGTTGAAGAAGATGCACGCAGAACCAAGACAATGCTCGACGAAGCGACGCGTCATTGCAGGCCAGTCGCCCGAGATCTTATTGCCGCCGACAACGTCGGGATGGTTACCGAAGTTGACGAGCACGATTCCCTGCGCATCCTCACGGTCAAAGCGGATCACGTTGACTCTCTCGTCGACGTCACCGATCGGAGCGACGATGTCGGGGTTACCCACACCGGGGTTGGTCTTTGCCGTACCGTCCTTCATACGGAAGCGGCGAACGAACGCAACGTTCTTTGCTTCACCCACACCGATACCCATCTTTGCGGGCTTGAGGTCAGCAATTGCCTCTACTGCTGCGTCGCCAACTCTCTTTTCGAGATACTTCTCATACTCGCGAATGAGGGGGTGGGGATTGGTTTTCAAAAGGATCGGGCCCTGATGCGTATGCGTTGAGTGAATGAAGATCGCCTCAGCGTCAATGCCGGTCTTTTTCGCGATCATCTCTCTCCAAGGCGTCAGATATTCCTTGCCGATACCGCAGTGGTCGATCGACATCAGAAGAACCGTCTTCTCGCCCGAAGCAACTGCCATCGCAACGACCTCGAGATCATCGAGAATTCCGTCTGCAAAGCGCTCCTTAAAATATCCCGCGATCGGAATACCAAGCGGGGGAACAACGTTCAAGCGAGCATAGCCGACACGAAGATTGTTTGCCATAATCATTTACCTCTTTTTCTTTTTTATTTTTAATAATTTTTGTGGTTTGCCTCTCCATCGCCTACGGTGCCACCTCTCCCAAAGTGAGAGGCTTCATAGGCTCCCACTTCGGGGGAGCTGTCAGCGAAGCTGACTGAGAGGGTTTTATTTCATTTTACATTCCTCGCAACGGCGAAGGAAGTTTTCAAAGAATTTGTGCTCGATCTCGGGCCAATGACCGTCGAGCGAGAGCTCGGGGTGCCACTGTGTGGCGTAAATATTCATCTCACGGCACTCGACCGCCTCAATGACGCCGTCATCGGTCGTGGCAACGACACGAAAATTGGGAGCAACTTTGCCAAGCTCCCACGAGTGGTGGCAGTTGACGAGCGCACGGCTTGCGCCGAACACGTCGTAGACGAAGGAGTCGGGCTCGATATTGATCTCGTGACGGCGGGTTTCTCCGTTTCTGTGAGCGTCCACGTCGTCGACGAGTTTGAGTGTTCCGCCGAAATAGACGTTGAGTCCCTGAATACCGCCGCAGATGCCGAAAATCGGCTTTCCTGCCTTAACAAACGCGTCGATCATTTTGCGATCAAAGGCGTATTCGTCCTTGATCTCGGGCGGATCAAAGGGGGCTTCTCCCCAATAGGAGGGATCGATGTTGATCGAAGAACCGGGGAGGATAAATCCGTCGCACATCTTGACCGCGTCATCAATCGCTGCCTCAGACATCACCGCCATCACGCCGATGCCGAATTTTTCACCCAGCGTATGGTATGCGTGACCAATCACGTAGGACTTGTCCCAAACCTTTCCCTTCTTCGTATCCGAATATCTAAGAAGTGTTGCAAGTGTCATAAAAAATACCTCTTGATTTCATTCAAAAAGATGTTGATCTTCTTCTCTCCTATTATATCACCCCTGCACGGGAAAGTCAAATAGTTTTTGATAATATTTGGAATTATTTTTGCGGTAAGAAAGCATTACAAAAAAATTGCACGATCCCCCGTAGGGACAGGCGTCCTCGACTGTCCGTTCTGACCGTGTTCTGATTTTTTTATGATGGACAGTCGAGGACGCCTGTCCCTACAAAGAAGAAAGAAAAAATTCTCAATAAAAAACAGCGTAGCCGTGAGGTTTTCACCGCTACGCTTAGGTTCTTGCTTTTCTTGCTCGATTCATTCTGAGCGAGAATCCTCAGAAAAATCAAATCAGTTGTTTCTTTTTTGCCACGATCTTACCATCGACCTTGATGTAGCACGTAATCAAGCCGTCGTAGCCCGCTTGAACGACATGTCCGTCGATCATTGCCTCGACGGAATGGGCAGGCTCAAACAAAAGCTCAATATCCGCGTACACCTGATCATCCACGATCAGCTCATTGATGCGCTTCACTCTGCGAAAGTAGATTTTATGTCCGATTGCCTCGGCTTGTACTCGAATTTTCCCTTTTTTACTCCAATCCACCGCACGAAACGCGGGAGAGGTTCGAACTACCTCCATAAGGCTTTCTTCTTCCTCGGTCTCCTGTTCGCTCGATTCAACAGACGATACAGATTCGGGAACTTCTTCGGGAAGCTTCTTTATCTGACCTGCTGCCGCAATTCCCATAGACAACGATACGATCACCCAAATATGGAACGCATAGTCCAGTATGAGGGAAATACCCACACCATAGGAAAAGAAAAGCATCATAGTATCGATAGAATAGATCACCAATGCCGCAACCATCCATCCGACTTTCTTCTTGGAAAGAATTGCAAAGATGCCATAAAGTCCTGCAATCGCAAGTGCAAGAATGATCGATCCGAAGAAAAAGCCTTCGGGAAGAAATGTCATTCCCTGCATTCCCATCTCCACATAAAATTCAGGAGAGAGCTTTCCGCAAAACACCGCAGCAGTAATCGCAATATCATACGGAACGAATGCCGAAAACAGGAAATATGTATCCAACAGCAGCAAAGACGAAAGAAAGATGTTGATCACCGTACACAGCGCGACCAAAAAAAGATTGAATTGCGCTGTCACATACCGCCTTAAAAGACGGGTATGGAGTGTTTCCGTACGCACAGAGCGATTTCCAAATAAATTTGCCATAACTCCTGAACTTACTTCACAATCTCAAACTGCTGATCCTCGGGGAGATCGACCACGGTGCAGTCGTTGCAGTAGATACATTCGGGAAGAATGATCATCGTCGTGAGCGTATCGTTGTTCGCGGGCAGAGGTGCGAGGTGCCAGATTGCCGTCTTGAGCTTAACCAGCGTATTCTTCGGCACGAAAAAGACCTTTGCGTAGTCGGTCACGGGCGTGCCTGCCGAAGCGGGAGCGACGTGCAGAATCATATCGTCATCGAGCGGCATCAGAAGCTCCTCGGTCGAGGTGTGATACTCCTGCTGAGTGATGATCATCTTCTCAGGCTTCTGAACCACGAGAGGTGAGAACGCGAGTCTGCCCTGACAAGCCGTCGTCAAACGATCGGGATAGAACTTGTGAATTGCTCCGCAGAGGGGGTAACCCGTGGGCTCGGTCATCGTGTAAAATTCGCCAAAGGGGGCAAATTCTTCTCTTGTAAGAGGCTGTACTTTGATCTGTTTCATTTTGATTTCTCCTTCTATGTTATTCATTAAAAATAGTTACTTTGATTCCGAAATAGAATTTCTTTTCCCCATCCACCATTTCACAATATTCGCCACGCTTTCATAGCAAAGCAGGCAGAAGACGGTGACCATCGCAAAGCTTTGCAGGCAGTTGTTGACCGAGAGTCCGCAGGGGAAAATCTCGGGCGGGACAAGGTATCCGAACTGCACGGGAATGAGCATCACGAGGAAGAGCGCGAGGTAGACGTAATCCATCTTCTTTTTCTCGCCCGACGTCAAAAACAGCGCAATCACGGGTAGCATCATCGTCGCCGAATAGACGAAGCTCGGTGCGGGATAGACGATCAGCGCAATGGTCACAAGCGAGAGTGCCTTCCAGGTGCGGTTGGCAAAGAGCGAGAGGAAAAGTCCGACGAGCAGTGTGATCGTAGAAAGTCTTCCGCCGACGTCAATGACCCATTGCGGCACTCGGCTGAGTCCGAGTCCGTTCGCGAACTGCACGAAGTAGTAGAGGAACGTTGGCATCGAATAGTTGCGGTCGGACACCTGTTCCGAGCCTTGGAAGGAGGTCAGGTTTTCGAGGAAGACTCCAATATTGGAAAATCCGCCCGAAAAGACGAGGAACGGCAGGAAAAATGCCGCGATCGTATAGACAACCGTTTTGCCGAAATCGACAAAGCGTTTCTCTTTCAAAAGAATTGCAGCAAGAAGCGCAGGATAGAGCTTGATGCCTGCCGCGATTGCCAATAAGACGAGCGAGAGCTCTCTTTGCCAGCGTTTTTCGCTCTTGTACCAAGCAAAGAACCACGAAAGGCAGGTTACGACGATAAAGAGGTAATTTCCGCGTCCGTAGAGATAGAGATAGGGGGCGGTCAAGAGAAGCGCCGACGCGATGCAAAGACGTTTGGCGCGTGCAATTCCGCGATCCTTCATACATCGGAGCCACGCAAGGAACGAAAGCGCGGTAAAGCCGACGAATACGAGGTGATACGATGCGATTCCGAGGAAAGAATCGCTTGCCGCGGGCGAGCCGTAGGCATAATTTGCGAGGAAAGAAAAGAGCTTCGAGATCACGAGAATCAGCGGGGGGTAGGAGCTGCGGAAGGCTGAAGTATAGGGATTGAAATTTTTCTGCGTCCAGAAATTGACGTTGAAAAAGTCCATCCAATAGTCGGTCGGGCTTGCTCCCCACGTGGTTCCGTCAAAGAAACCAAGCCCCAAGAACGCCACGCGGATGCCTTGCTGGATGCACCACGCGAGCATCGTAAGGAAGATGGTCGCCAGAAACAGAAAAATGATTTTTGTTTGTCGGTCCGCGTCCCGAAAACGGGTGTAAAGACGTTTCATTCTTTTCACTTCTCTCCTCTCACAAGGTTTTATCAATTTATTATATCATATCCGAGAAAAAATTTCAAGACGTTCAGCGGTTTTATTTTTAAGAGAAAACCCGCACCACGAGGGTGCGGGTTTGGATTATTCTACCTTTTCGTTCAATTTGGGGTCGAGCACGAAGCTCTTGCAAGGATACGCGTAAGAGACGTCGGCATCCTCTTTGAGAGTAACGTAGATAAATTCGTCGCCGACGAGCGAGATATGGTTCAGTCCCGCCGTGCTGACGTAATAGTCCTTGCTCCACGCATAATGCCGATTCACGTCGGGGATTCGCCACCGAACGCCCGACAGAAAATAGCAGAACGGAACTTCTTTGGTGGTATTGCTCCGAAAAAGGCTCGGTCTTGCGACGGTCATTCTCGGCTCATAGATCGTTTCATAGGCAATATGGCTGAATTTCTCGATCGAGATGCAAACGTCCTCGCGTCCGTCGAGCTGTGAAATCCAAGCCTTGTTGCGGCGGTATTTTTGGTACTCCATCAAAAAACGAACGAGGTGATAAACACACACCGCCAAAACGGCAAGCGAAATCCAAAGATTTTGCAAAGAAAAGCCGAGAAGCGCCGAAATGAGAAAAAGCAAAATAACAAAGGTCCACCGCCAAGTCGACATGTTTAGAAATTGCTTTTTCGCAAGCATTTGAAAGTCTGCTTTGACGTGGAATAGTGTCAGTGTTTCCTTTTGCATCGTTGTCGTCCTTTCTTGAGGGATGGTTCGATTATAGCACAAATGCGGTGAGATGTCAAGGGAATTTTGAAGTACCAAACCGTAGGGGCGACCATCGGTCGTCCGTAGCTTACGCAAAAACGCACCCGATTGGCTGGTTTTTCTTTTTGAGGCGCGTTGACAAAAAAGATGCCGTCTTATTTTTCTTTGAGTACATACATTTTTAAGGAATAAATAAATTTTATTTCTGTACGACCTTTGTAATGAACGATGTAAAATTCATCTCCCTGTGAGACGAGATCATAATTAACATTTCCGACCCATACTTCCTTAAATCCATTAAAGTGGAGAAATTTTTCTGTGTGCCTATGAACGAGTTTTTCGTCTTTATATTGTACTTCGCATACTACAATATCAAAATCACCGTTTTGCAGTAATTTTTGTTCTCTCAAGCTCGTTTTTAAAGATAACAAGTTGATCCAAATCGGCGCACTTGTAAGCGTGCCAACCAAAACCGACAAAAGGATCTTCAGACATACGTTTTCGAGCAGTGCAAAGAATCCGTAAACGACTCCTATGGTAAGCGGCACAAAAAACAGTGACAAGCCTCCACACAACACCAAGGTCGAACGAATGTCTGCTGTATTATAAAAGCGGAGTTCTTTTTCTATAAACTCTCTTGTGATTTCGTTCTTCGTTTGTTTTTCCATATCTCCACCGCCTTTCTGATTTTATTATAGCAAAGTTTGAGGTGTTTTGCAAGAGTTGAGGGTGACTATTGGTTATCTTTATTTGCTTTTGCTGTTCTGCAAGAGGAAACGAGCATTACGCGAAGCGTAGCGCATTTATCGGACAGAATTTTATATTGCTTTTCGTCAATATAGTTCGTTCTGTATGCAAGTTCAAGCCAATATCCCGTTTCGCTTGCTTCTTTGAGGGCAATTTCAAGCTTGGATATAAAATCCTTTTTGCCTTGCGCATACTGTGCCTCATGAATGTTTGCGCCAATGCTTGTTCCGCTTCTACCGATTTGATTTGCAATAACGGATTCGTGATTAGATTTGAGATATTTAACAAGATTGATAATATCAACGGAAAACTCCATTGATAATTCACGCAATTTAGATTCTGCCATAGTAGCACCTCGCTTTCGACTATATTATAGCACAATTGGGATTGTTTGTAAAGAGTGATGTATCGGCTTTGCCGAAGTGATGTAGTGCTATCGCACAGTGATGTATTGCGCCGAGGCGCAAAGTGATGTGATGTGTTCCGCATCCTCACGCGCGAAGCGCACATCACTTGCGAAGCAAACATCACGCCCGAAGGGCACATCTCGTTCCGCGCAAGCGGAACACATCGTTCCAAAAACAAAAGCACTTCTTACGAAGTGCTTTTGTTTTTGGAGGCGACACCCGGATTTGAACCGGGGAATAAAGGTTTTGCAGACCTCTGCCTTACCACTTGGCTATGTCGCCATATTCTGCTGAGGATCCGTTCCCTTCCGGAGACGGAAGCCAGCTATTTATAACAAAGATCTTGCGATCCTTGGTTCAAAAACAATGGGCACGATGTTGGTCGTGCCCGTGTTTCTGGAGCGGATTACGGGGCTCGAACCCGCCACCTTCGCCTTGGCAAGGCGACGCTCTACCAAATGAGCTAAATCCGCATATTGCCGAATTAAATTCGGCGTGGTGCCTCCGGTCGGAATCGAACCAACGACACTGTGATTTTCAGTCACATGCTCTACCAACTGAGCTACAGAGGCAAATAAAATTGCTTAAAGATTGTGGCGACCCGGATGGGACTCGAACCCACGACCTCTAGCGTGACAGGCTAGCGTTCTAACCAACTGAACTACCGGGCCATGCTTGACTTTCGTCAAACGTTTTAAAATGAATGGTGGGAACAATAGGGCTCGAACCTATGACCCTCTGCTTGTAAGGCAGATGCTCTCCCAACTGAGCTATGCTCCCATTAGCGCCC
>JAZRLS010000038.1:0-40395 GCA_045646945.1 Eubacteriales bacterium
GTCTCATCGTGTTACGGATTGCCATCTTCATTGCACGGCGGAAAGCAACACGTCTCTCGAGCTGGCCTGCGATGTTCTCAGCAACCAGCTGTGCATTGAGGTCGGGCTGTCTTACCTCAACTACGTTGAGAGCAACGGGCATACCAACCATTTTCTGAAGCTCGTTCTTGTACTTCTCGATCTCTGCGCCACCGCGACCGATAACCATACCGGGCTTTGCACAGTGAATGAATACGCGAACTCTCTGGCTGTCGCGCTCGATTTCAATCTTCGGAACGCCGGCTGCCTGAAGCTCCTTCTTCAAATACTTTCTGATGTTGTAGTCGGATACGAGCGTATCTCCGAAGTTCTTGTCGGAGGTAAACCATCTCGAATCCCAGTTTTTAATTACGCCCACACGAAGTCCGTGGGGATTTACTTTCTGTCCCATTCGTTCTTACCTCCTTCTCAAACTCTTTCCTTGACTACGATGGTGACGTGCGACGTTCTCTTCAGAATTCTGTCAGCACTACCCTTAGCTCTGGGCATGATTCTCTTCAGCGTCGGGCCGGGGCATACGAAGCACTCGGAAACGTAGAGCTTCGTCTCATCCATCTCAAAATTGTTAACTGCGTTTGCAATTGCACTTCCCAGCAGCTTTACAAGGTATTCCGAAGCACTCTTGTTAGTGTTCTTCAGAATTGCCATTGCCGTTCCTGCGTCCTTGCCTCTGATGAGATCGAGAACGATCTTCACCTTGCGGGGGGAGATGCGTGCATACTTCAATACTGCTTTAGCTTGCATTTCTAATTCTTCCTCCCTTTGCATTATTTACCGTTGTTGGACGTCTTGGAACCTGCGTGTCCCTTAAAGGTTCTCGTCAGTGCGAATTCGCCAAGCTTGTGTCCACCCATATCCTCGGTAACGTATACCGGGATGTGCTTGCGTCCGTCGTGGACTGCAATGGTGTGACCGACAAACTCAGGGAATATGGTCGATGCACGAGACCAGGTCTTAAGAACTTTCTTTTCGTTCTTCTCATTCATAGCACAGATGCGAGCGTAGAGCTTTTCTTCTACGTACGGTGCTTTTTTCAGGCTTCTGCTCATCTGATATTCCCTCCTTACTTAGCGTTTCTGCGTTTTACGATGAACTTGTCTGTTCTTGCCTTCTTGCTTCTGGTCTTATAACCCAGAGCAGGCTTACCCCAAGGAGTAACAGGCGAAGGTCTACCGATCGGCGACTTGCCTTCACCACCACCATGGGGGTGATCACAGGGGTTCATAACCGAACCGCGGACGGTCGGACGGATACCCATGTGTCTGGTCTTACCGGCTTTACCGATCTTTACGGTATCGTGCTCGATGTTACCAACCTGACCGATCGTTGCCTTACAGTCAAGACGGATAATTCTTACCTCACCCGAGGGAAGTCTTACCTGTGCTACGCCGTTCTCCTTGGAGATCAGCTGTGCCGCAACACCTGCCGAGCGAACGAGCTGTGCGCCCTTGCCGGGGTAGATCTCGATATTGTGAATGAAGGTACCAACGGGAATGTTCTCGATGGGCAGCGTGTTACCGGGCTTGATATCAGCGTCGGGACCGGTGTAGACGGTGTCGCCGTCCTTCAGTCCAACGGGAGCGATGATATAGCTCTTCTCGCCTGCTTCATTCTGCAGAAGTGCAATGTATGCGCTTCTGTTGGGGTCGTACTCGATACCGATAACCGTTGCGGGAGCAGTGCTCTGACGCTTGAAATCGATAATTCTGTACTTCAGCTTGTTTCCGCCGCCTCTGTGACGAACGGTGATTCTGCCGTAGCTGTTGCGTCCGGCAAACTTCTTCTTAATAACGACCAAGCTCTTTTCGGGAGTAAACTTCGTCAGCTCCTCGAAGGTCGGCACCGTCATATGTCTTCTCGACGGTGTAGTCGGCTTAAACTTCTTCGTAGGCATTCTTTCTTACCTCCTACCATCAGTTAAGGCCGTCGAAGAACTCGATGGTCTTGGAATCAGCAGTCAGAGTAACAACTGCCTTCTTCCACTCGGAGGTGTATCCGAAGTGAACGCCGAGTCTCTTGGGCTTTTTCTTCATATTGATCGTGTTAACGCTTGCGACCTTAACACCGAACATAGCCTCAACCGCTTTTGCGATCTCGGGCTTGGTTGCGTCTGCGCAAACCTTGAAGGTGTACTTCTTCTCGTTCAGAGCATCCATACTAGCTTCCGTGATAACGGGCTTGATGATGATATCCTGTACCATTTTCATTATGCATACACCTCCTGAAGTTTTTCAACAGCTGCGCGGGTCATAACGACCTTCTCAGCCTTCAGCACCTCGTAAACGTTGAGCGTGCTGTAAAGGGTGGTTTCTACGTTCGGAATGTTCTTGCAGCTTCCGATGACGAATGCGTCAACGGCAGGAAGAACAACCAGCGCGCTCTGAGCAACCGTAGCGGTTCTGCTCTTTCTTTCCTTTACAACCTCTCCGTCGGTTACGGTGGTTACCTTGTAGTTCTTGGTTACCTGCTTCTCGCAGCCAAGAGCCTTGAACATCTTGACCATCTCTGCGGTCTTGTATGCCTCGAGCTTGATCTCGTCAACGATCACGAGCTCGCCCGCAGCAACCTTCGCAGAAAGAGCACTGAAGAGTGCAACTCTCTTGGTCTTCTTGTTCATAGCGATGCGGTAATCTCTGGGCTTCGGGCCGAGAGCGATACCGCCGTGCGTCCACTGAGGAGAACGGGTCGAACCCTGACGAGCTCTACCGGTGCCCTTCTGTCTCCAGGGCTTCTTGCCGCCGCCCGAAACCTCGGAGCGAGTCAGCGTCGACTGCGTGCCCTGTCTCTGATTCATCAGATAGGTTCTTACAGCAGCGTGGAGGACTGCTTCATTGACCTCTCTTGCAAAGATTGCGTCGGAGAGAGCGATCTTTCCAACGACCTTGCCGGTCATATCCACAACATTCATATTAGGCATGTTTCATTTCCTCCTTCCGCTTATGCTTTTACCGAGTCACGAATGAACACGATACCGTCCTTAGCGCCGGGAATAGCGCCCTTGATGGCGATAAGATTCTTTTCGGAATCGATCTTTACAACTTTAAGATTGAGTACCGTTACCTGCTCGTTACCGTACTGGCCTGCCATCTTCTTGTTCTTGAAGATTCTTGCAGGGTCGATAACACCCATCGAACCGGGCTGACGGTGGATAGGACCGGTACCGTGAGTCATACGGAGGTGGTGGTGGTTCCATCTCTTGATAACACCCGTGTATCCACGACCCTTCGTCATACCTGTTACGTCGACCTTGTCGCCTGCGGCGAAGGTATCGGCGGTAATGACGTCGCCAACGTTGATTGCCGAGATGTCGTCAAGACGGAATTCCTTGAGGTGCTTCTTGAGAGCAACTCCCGCCTTTTCGAAATGACCCTTGTCTGCTTTGGTCAGGTGCTTCTCCTTTGCGTCCGAGAAGCCGAGCTGAATGGCATTGTAACCATCCGTCTCAACGGTCTTTTTCTGTGCGACCACACAGGGACCTGCTTGGATTACCGTTACCGGAATTACGTTTCCGATCTCGTCGAAAATCTGTGTCATACCGATTTTCTTTCCGATAATACCCTTTTTCATTTTGTTTTTCCTCCTGTAAATTATTGGTTGACATCCTTATCTAAATGCCAACATGATTTACAAAGTTGCCGATCTGCGAAATTCGCATCGACTGTTATCTTTGTTTGGTGTTTGTTCGAAGTGCTTGATTTAGATTTTAACTTCGATCTCGACACCTGCGGGGAGCTCAATGCTCATGAGTGCGTCAACAACCTTCTGCGACGGCTTCACAATGTCGATCAGACGCTTGTGAGTTCTCATTTCGAACTGCTCGCGGCTATCCTTGTACTTGTGAACGGCGCGGAGGATCGTAACGATCTCTTTCTCCGTGGGAAGCGGAATAGGACCCGAAACGGTTGCGCCGTTTCTCTTAGCAACTTCCACAATCTTCTCTGCTGCTGCATCGATGAGGGTGTGGTCGTAGCTCTTGAGTCTTACTCTGATTTTTTCCTTGACTGCCACCTGCTTTTCCTCCTTTAATTAGATTTGCCTGCTCGCGGGAGCGTATTGGGTTGTACGTCCTGCGAACCGCATGTCAGGGGGCGCAATCCTCAACACGGCTCCGTGCGTTTTCTTGCCATCCATTAAAAACGCCGAATTTCCTTCGCGCATCAGCATCTGCACGAACGACCTTCGGGAATGGACAACTCCGACGCTCGGGGATATGTCGGAAGAATTGCTTTCGCCCGATTGAGACGGACATACTCCGCGAAAATTCCCCATCGGATGTCAAGAACCGATGGCAACCTCTCGCTTCAACGCATATCAAGCCTTGTAATTATATCATAACTTGTTTCGAATTTCAATCGTAATATTCGTAGAACTTTTTACCTATTTTAGATCATTTTTTATTCATCTTACACAAAAAATGGCGTTTTTCTACGACAAAAGTCCAAAAAAAGCCTGCCAAAGCAAGCTTTTTTCAAATTTTTTTCAAATTTTTTCAAAATTTTTAAGATTTTTTTGGAATTTTTTCAAAAATCGAGAATTTTGCATCCATTTTATTCCACGTCTCTTTTCTTGACTCTGAACAGGAGCGAGGCAAGCGCTCTTCCTCGGAACGGAATGAGGGGATAGAGATAATTGCGTTTTCCGTTGAGCGTACGGTTGGAGATTAACAGAATCAGGCAAAGCGTGAGTCCGCCAACAAAGCCCCAGAAGCCGAAGATCGCAATGAGAACGAGCAAAAGAATACGCAAGAACTTGATCGCGTAGCCTAGCTCGTAACTTCTCTGCGTGAAATTTGCGATCGCCACGAACGCCATATAAAGAATGACCTCGGGAATCAGCCACCCAATGTCGACCGCAAAGTCGCCAAGAATGAGTCCGCCGACGACCGAGAGTGAATTATTGAGCATATTCGGCGTATTGAGCGACGCGAGACGCAACGCATCGATAATAAACTCGACGAGAAGCAGCTGTGCAATGATGGGAAGCGAGCCCGTCTCCTCGGGAAGCGCAAAGACGAGCCATTTTGGTACCAACGTCGGGTAGATCGTCAAAAGATACCACACGGGCGTGACAATCAGTGTCAAGAGAAAGACCACGTAGCGCACGAGGCGAATATACGTGCCTGTGAGCGGCGGAAAGTAGAAGTCATTCGATTCCTGCATAAAGTCGAAGATTGACGAGGGGAGCACCATCACCTGCGGCGTATTGTCGATGATGATCAGCACACTTCCCTCCATCAGCTGTGCTGCCGCCGAGTCGGGACGCTCGGTGGTACGGATCTTCGGAAAGGGATTGTACCACTTCTGTCGGATGAGGCACTCGGCAAGCGACTGATGTCCCACGGTGAGCGAGGCGGTTTTGATCGCCGAGAGCTTGCGCTTGAGCTGGTCGACGTAAGAAAGGTCTGCACGGTCGGACATATAGCAAAGCACCACGTCGGTCTTGGAATCGCCGCCGATGGTGAGATAGCTCATCGTCAGCGCGGGATTGCGGATGCGTCGGCGCAGAAGTGCGGTGTTAAAGATCAGCGTCTCGACAAAGCCGTCGCGCGCGCCAAGCATTACACGATCCCCCTCGGGCTCAGCGGTATCTCTGGCAGGGTAGGTGCGTGAATCGATGACAATCGCCTGCGCACCGAACGGCTCCCCGATGAGAAGCGTAGCCCCCGAGAGTACCATCTGAATCATCAGATCGACGTCTTCCGTGATGTCGGTTTCGACGTACGGAACGCCACTCTCCATAAATTCCCGTGCCGAATTCGGCAATTTCTTCTGCGAAAGAAAATGCATCATCAGCTTTTGCATCACGGTGTCCTTGACAAAGCCGTCGATATAATATAAGGTAATTTCTTTGTCGGCAACCCGTAAGGTTTTGCTCAAAACGTCGAAGTTTTCGGATACGCGAAGTGTCTTCGACAGAAACGCGACGTTTTCCGAATAGTTCTCACTCAATCTGCGCATAATTCTCTCCTCGGGATCAATTTTCCATTATTTTGTGTTACTGAGGAACGGATTATTCCTACTTTTCTTTCGAGAAAGAAAAGTAGGCAAAAGAAAGCAGCACCGACACGGATGTTATCCTCTCCCCCCGTGGTTCATAAATCCGTCTTTTCGGAGGCGGAGGAGAAGGAGTGGGCTTACTTCCTCCTTATTGTTATTATTGTGATAGGCTTTTTGGGGATTTGAATAGCGAATGGCATCGCCGTGAGAAATTCTCAAGGCGATGCCATTTTTCTTCCTTATTATAATGTCTTGTGATTACTTATAAAAGTCGTGGTTTCCGATGCGGAATGCAAAGGGACGATTTTTCGAGATCCAATTGCTCGTCGCAATTCTCGGATTCATAAAAAAGAGAATCTCGTCCGAGATGCTGGTTCCCTCCAGACAAATCTTCGCCGCGATCACCGACGATACTGCGGGCGCGCGATAAATGGTACCCATCGCAACGGGAGAAAACTGCGTTCCCCCGACGCGATCAAAGATCACACCGTAGATCGTATTCGGGAACTGTCGACTCGCCACGCGGTTGAGCACGACGTTACCCACGGCAATCTGACCGTACAGACTCTCGCCCGCCGACTCCGCGCTGATAATGCGCGAGAGCCAATAGAGATCGTCCGAGTTGTAGTACTCTGCCGCGCTCGCAAGTCTCTTGCCCGTCGAGCGAAGCACCACCGTGCGACCGGCATTATCCCAACCCACGTCAATCGAGAACGCCTTGGCAAGCGGTCGGATGGGCACGAACAATCGACCGCTGATATTCAGGATCGGCTCTGCCGTATAAAAATATCTTCCCGATGCTACGATGTAATAGTATCCGTCGGCAACCGAAATCGTGGTTGCCCCGTGCTTGACGGTCGCCGTTGCGGTTCTTCCGTTCCACGAAATCTCATCCGCACCCGCCAGCTCCGAAAAGCTCCGCAGGGGGACGTATGTAACCGAACGAATGATGACCGCCTCATCGGTCAGCACCTCGCGTCCGTCGAGCGTTACGCGGACAGGCACGGCACCCGCGGGGAAATCGTAGTTTCTCACCGCGGCGGCAGAAACGCTCATCATCATCGCCGCCGACATCAAAAGCAGAGCCATCCATGCCGCGAGAGCGCGCACTCCCTTCTTCATTTTCTTTGGTTGTGTCAATCCTTCAACCTCCTGTGTTTTGAACTCCGACGGAAGAGAAAAGCACAAGGAGATCGGCGCGCCCCCTCATCCGCCGTGTGTTCCCATTATACCGATTCCCGTCACAAAAATCAACCCTCAACACTTGGCAAAAAAGAGATATCCCCCCTCTCTTGCCGAATTTTGACTCCCCCTTATCCATCTTTTGAAAAAGTTGTGTTCATATGCCAAAAAATTCAAGGAAAAAAACTCCAACCGAACAAAAAAATTCCTCACTTTTTGAAAAAAGAGTGAAAAAGGTGTTGATTTTCGGAAAGTTTCGTTGTATAATAAAAACGACGAAAAAAATCGATCTTAAAGCGAATTTTGCATACTTTTTAGCACAATTTTGCGATAGGAGGAATTATGAGCCTTTATGAAACACACAAACTGCAGGAGCAGAAGATCCCAATGATCTGCAAGGAATGTCTTTTCCTTGCGGATGGTCCGTCAGACGCGGGGAACTGGCACGAAAACATTGAGATCGTGCTCGTGACCGAAGGAGAAGGAATCATCGTCAATCACGACTGTCAACTGAACGTCAAAACGAACGATATCATCGTGGTGAATGCCAACTGTCTGCACTCCTTTTCGACAAACACGCGCCTTGGCTACATCTATTTGATTGTTGATCGCGCATTTTGTCTCGCCAACCATCTGGACACTAACCGAATCCGCTTTGAGATGCAATTTTGCGACCCCGAGCTTGCCGCGCTGATGAAAGAGATCTATCGAAAAAATGCCACAAACGAGCCGATACCCTATGCCGTGCCAATGATCCGCGCCGACCTGCTTCGACTGATCGTATTGCTCTGCCGCCGTCACGGAAACGAAACCGATGAACCGATGAGCGACTCGCGTCTGCTTTTTTGCATCAAGCAGGCAATCGGATATCTTCATTCCGAGAGTTGTCGCGACATTTCGCTTGAAGAGGTAGCAACCCTCGTAGGTTTTAGCAAATTCTACTTTTCGCGCGAATTTCGCCGCATTACGGGATACACCTTTCTCTCTTACGTCAATCTGATCCGTTGTGAAAAAGCCAAGCAGTTGCTTGCCGAAAGTGACCTTTCGATCGGGGAAATCGGTCGTGTTTGCGGCTTTGACAATCAGTCCTATTTCTCGAAAACCTTTCTCAAGCGTACGGGAATGCTCCCCAGTGCCTACCGTCAGGAACAGAGAAAGCAGAAAAAAGGATAATGCCCCATCGAATAAAAAAACGTAGCCGTAAAAACGGCTACGTTTTTTTATTCGTTTTCCTTAAAATTCAACAGGTAAACAAGCTCGGTACAACTTCTTGCAATACCGAGGCAACGGAAACCAAGTGATTCGTAGAGCGTTTGCGCTCTTGCGTTCGCGGGGTGCGTGGTGAGCGTGACGCCGCCCTTGCCACACCGCTTCGCCTCTTCGATGGCGGCTTCACACAGCGACCTTCCGAGCTTTCTCCCCCGAAGATCGTCGCGCACGGCAACGCCAAGCGTCGGAATTTTCATATTCCAATCGAGAAAGAAAACGTACCCGAGCATCTCGCCGCGCTCATCGTCCGCAAGTAACCAATATTTTCTCGTCTTATCGCCCTTTTGACAGAATTTGAGCAATCCCTTGCGGTTATACTCGCCGCGGTTAAAGACCGAACGACTCTCCCCGCCCATACGGTCAAAAAAGTCGTTTACGAGCGCTTCGTCACCTGCGGCGGCTTCCCGCAGAGGGATCGTTTTCCCCTCAAACCCAATAGTCTTTTCCATTCGGATCCTTCCTTTCGGAGATTCGGAAGCACTCGCCTGCCGCGATCGAGAAGGACTGTCCCTCAAAATCGAACCAAAGCGTCCGCGCCGTCGGATTCTTCACGATATCTCCGTCCGCAGAGTAGATCAGACGGTCGAAATCCTCCATATATTCAAAGATCTCGATGTTGGTCGCATACCAGATCTCGTCCTCTCTGCCTCCCATATATTTGCAGAACTCCTCGATCACGTGCCAGTTGTCGTCGTGCTTTTCGTTGAATTCGTAGCTGTGTCCCCAAAGGAAGAAAAGCCTTGAATGATACGGCACGGGCTTCTCCACAAACTTCTGCGCAAGTTCCATCAGACGCGGATTCTTGTGGTGACAGGTAGGATTCAGGCGAAGCCAATCGGTGGGAAGATCGAACTTTTCAGTCGATGCAACGGTTCTCGCGTACGCGATACCGCAAGTTCTAAGCACCTCAACCACCTTCTCGTTGAAGCTTCCCATCGGGTAGGCGTGTCCGCGAATAATCTTGTCGAACTGCGCCTCGAGCGCCTCGCGATCCTTGATGATCTCCCCTGCGATCAACGCAGGAGGAAGCGTAGCGAGGAAGGGGTGCGAAAAGGCGTGCGTTGCCACCTCGTGAGGAGAATTTTTGAACAGCTCGGTGATCTGATCCTTCGACATACGGTTGTGTCCCGGCTCGGACGCATAGTATCCGACGTTGACATTGAAGGTTCCCTTCATTCCGTATTGATCGAGAATGGAGATGAGTCGACGGTCGTCCTGCACGCCGTCGTCGTAGCTGAAGGTCAGCGCCTTTCGCCTGCCCTCGGGAAATCTCATAAAGAAAAACTTATTCATTCCAATTCCTCCGAATTATTCGTCGCCGCCGCCGAGTGTTCCTTCCTCGACGCGGCGCGCGTATTCGTCTGCCGTCAGAAGCACGCGACGCGGCTTGTTGCCGTCGGGCTTGGAAACGTAGCCCATCTCTTCCATCGTGTCGATGATCTTTGCGGCTCTGCCGTAACCGACACCGAGTCGACGCTGCATCAGCGAGGTCGAAATCTTGCCCTCTTCGACCGCAAGACGAACCGCCGCCGCAAATTTATCGTCGCCGCCGTCAAAGTCGGCACCTGACATCTCACCGCCGCCCGACGTCTTTTTCTGTCCAATACCGGCAGCCGCCTCTTCGAGCTGAGCCATAAAGGCGCTGTTGTACTTCGCCTTTGCGTTGTTCTCACGAACGAAGGTCGTGACGTTTTCGACCTCACTGTCGGATACGAACGCGCCCTGCACACGGATCGGCTTGGACGCGCCGACGGGAGCAAAGAGCATATCTCCGCGACCGATCAGCTTTTCCGCGCCCGCAATATCGATGATGGTACGCGAGTCGACCTGCGATGCCACGGTGCACGCGATACGCGAGGGGATATTTGCCTTGATCAGACCCGTAATAACGTCCACCGACGGACGCTGAGTACCGATGATGATGTGAATGCCCGCGGCTCTCGCCTTCTGTGCCAAACGGCAGATGGCGGTTTCGACCTCGTCGGGCGCGGTCATCATCAGGTCGGCAAGCTCGTCGATGATAATGACCATATGCGGCAGATGCTCCTTGTAGGGATCGTTCTCGGTCGCAATGTTATACGAGGTAATATCACGCACACCAACCTCTTCGATCAGCTCGAAGCGGCGCTCCATCTCGGCAACCGCAGACGCAAGCGCGCCCGCCGCCTTCTTGGGCTCGCTGACGATGGGGCAATACAGGTGGGGCATATCCTTGTAGAGATTGAACTCGACCTTCTTCGGGTCAATCAGAATGAGCTTGACGTCCTCGGGACGCGCCTTATACAGAATACTGATGATGATACTGTTGATACAAACCGACTTACCCATACCCGTCGCGCCCGCGATGATCATATGGGGCATCTTGGTAATGTCAAAGTAGATGGGATTTCCACCGACGTCCATACCGAGCGATGCCGTCAGCTTGCTCTTTGCGTCGGTGAACTGCGAATGTTCAATGAGGTCGCGCAGATAAACGGTAGCGCGATCCTTGTTTGGAACCTCAATGCCGACGAACGGCTTGCCTGGGATCGGTGCTTCAATACGGACCCCCGAGGTGGCAAGGCTGAGTGCGATATCGTCGACGAGGTTGGCGATCGATCGAACGCGCACGCCTGCCTCGGGACGAAGCTCGTAACGCGTAATCGTAGGGCCGCGGGAGTATTGAATTTCCTGAATATTAATGCGGAAACTCTGAAGCGTCGCGAGAAGCCGCTTCGCATTTTCCTGTGCTTCCTCCGTGTGGTCCACGGTATCCTTATTTTTGTTCTTAAGCAGAAGATCAATGGGTGGGAAAAGATAGGGAGATGCAGGCTCCTCTTCTTCCTCTTCGTCCACCTCCTCAGGAATGATGGCGGAGAGATCCGAACGAATATCCTCTGCGCCGAGTTCTCCGAGATTGAGCAGCTCGTCCGCCTTCTTCTCCACAGGTGTCTCGGTCGCAATACCGAGTCCGTTCAAAATATCGTCAATATTGTCATATTCGGTCGTATCCAGCGTAGAATCCTCTCCGTAATCCACACCGACTTTTGCCGAAGACGCAGATGCCGTCGGCGTTGCCGCCGGGGTGGTTACCGCCGTCGCAGGAGCAATATCACGGGCAGGACCGATATAGATCTCGGGCTCGACCAGAGAATCGTCGGGGGGAAGAAGATCGGGAATTTCCTCGTCGATCAGGTCACCGTTTTCCTCTGTTTCTTCCGCAGGATCTTCGGGTACGGGCATCTTCTGCTGTTTCATTGTTGCCGCCTTGCTTGCCGCCGCGGCTGCCGCTTTCGCTTTTGCGGCGCGCTTTTGCTCTTCAGCAAGACGCTCCTCCTCTGCCAGCTGTTCTTCCCATGCAAGGGCACGCTCCTCGGCACGCAATGCATTTCTTTCCTGAATCTTGCGAATGATATAATCGGGGGTCAATCCGAGTGCCAACAGTGTAAAGAGAAGCAGAAGCAAAATCACGATCACAAAGGTCAGCACAGGTGCGAACGCGGCGATCATACCATAGCTGAGAAGTCCGCCGATGATACCGCCGCCAACGATCAGCTCCTCTGCTCCGTCCGACCACATCTCACCAAGGTCGAGAAAGTTATAGTCGGCAATTGCGGCAAAGAGTACCGATACGAAGAGCACGACCAACGACGTCATAATGCCCTGCACCAACAATTTTCTGCGCGCTTTGCGATAGTCGTCGTAATTGGCACTCATCGCCTTTTCGGTCCACTTAACGTTGTGCAAGCACCACTTGACACCGAGATAGCCGAATGCCAAGGGAAGTAACATAGCTCCGCCACCGAAAAATCCGCCAAGCACCCAAAGAATGCCGTAACCGACAATGCCCGCACCGTCGTCGATGCCGAGCAATCGGATGATGACGAGCGAGATTGCAAGAATCAGCGAAAATACGAGGAAAAGATAGGGCATAATCTTACTTGCAAGACTCCTTCCCTTTCTCACCTGCTTGGACGATCCTCCTTTTTCATTGAGGTTCGGCTCGGAGAATACCTTTTTTGCACCCTTCTTCGCCGTTTTCTTTACGGTTCGTTTTGCCGCACTTTTTGCCGCCTTTTTGATGGGCGAGCTTTTTTTCGTTGCCATACGTAGACGATACCTCCTAATTCGGTCTTTTTTACGTCCCTTGGATATTCCCCTTTTCTTTGGGGAAACTATCGAAAAGAGATTTCTATCATTTTACAATATATACAGAATTATTATATCACAAATCATAGTGGCTTGCAAGCGATTTTTCGCTTTTTTGGCTTTTTTAAGGAGGAAAGATGAAAGTTAGTGCTTGGCGACGGTACGGAAAAAGCAAGGTGGCATTCTCGCTCGCGCTTGCGGGACTTCTGGCAGGCTTTGCCAACGGACTTTTGGGTGCGGGCGGCGGCATTGTAGCGGTCTTTGCCTTCGCCTATTTTCTGCGGGGAGAGGAATACGAGGGGCGCGATCTGTACGCAAACGCGCTCTGTGTGATGCTTCCGATTTCGGCGTTCTCCTGCGTTCGATATGCCCTCGGCGGGCATATCGTCACCGAGGGCTTTGGCGTTCTTGTTCTTCCCGCCATTGCGGGCGGTGTGATTGGAGGTCTTCTGCTTGGAAAGCTCAGGGACTCCTTGCTCAAAAAACTCTTTGGGATTCTCGTCGTCCTCTCGGGCATCCTTCTGATCATTCGATAAAAGGAGACGCGTATGATATTCACCGTAGTAATCACCTTTCTGCTTGCCGCGCTGTCGGGTATGGGCGTGGGCGGCGGCGGACTGTTCGTCATCTACCTCTCGATTTTTACCGATACGCCTCAACTGACGGCACAAGGAATGAACTTGCTCTTTTTTCTTCTCTCCTCGGGAGCTTCGGTGACCGTGCATCTGCGAAATCGGGTCATCTGCTATTCCGCCGTCTTTGTAATGACACTGTTTGGCATTATAGGCGCGTTGGTCGGAACATCACTTTCCGCACACCTGCCACAGCATCTTCTGCGGCAGATCTTCGGGGCGATGCTTGTCGTCAGCGGAATGCTGTCACTGATGAAAAAGGAGAAACCCGTCAAAAAAAAATAAAAAAAGGACGACCGATGGTCACCCCTACGAGGGTTCCATCTTCCGCCCTCATATCCCTGAATAAAATATCTATTTTCTCCCTTTCCCGCCATTTCTCCACGGAGCGTGGCAGGTGTTCTGTCGCAAGGACGAAAAATCGCACGGCAAAGGTCGAACGGTTTTTCTTCAAATTTTTTCGGTTTCCCCTTTTCGACAAAGCTCGTCCTTCCCTTTTGTTACAATAACTATACCGAAATTAAAAAGAAACGGAAGGAAAAAAACAATGGATGAACGGCACGAAACTCAAGACTTTGCGGCCGAAAACGCCACAACCGCGGTGCAGCAGAAGCAACACTCGGAAAAAGGAACGCTCGCATTTCTCGGGCAAGTCTTTTTCGGACTCTCGTACGCCCTTTTGGGATATTTTTTGGGTGGCATCACACTCCCCTTCGGCACACGCCCGATGGGCATTGCCCTGCTATGCGGAAGTGACCGACGAATCTTTTATCTTTACGCAGGACTCTGTATCTCGGCGTGGCGTACCCCCTATCGAGTACTCCTGATCGGAATTTACAGTGCGATTCTGCTCGTTCGCCTCCTCGTTCGCTTTGTGCTCGATCCGCCGTGGGACGCAAAGGACGCCGAAAAAATGGGAGATCGGACAGTCGGAGAGGTGTATCCTCTGCTCTTTTCGGAGCACTTAAGTCTTCGAATGTCCAGTGCTTGCCTCGGTGTCTTTGCTTTTGGCATTTACCGACTCGTCGAGGGGGGATTTCTCTATTACGACCTTTACGGCACGATTTTAGCGGCAATCGTAGCCCCCGTTTCGGTGCTTTTGCTCGGCGGAGTTTTCACAAAAGAAGAAAAGGTTGCCACCGCGTGGCAAATTGCGGGTCTTCTCATACTGAGCACCTCGCTTGTCTGGTCCTTCGGCGCATGGAAAATCTGGGGTATCTCGATCGCAGTATTCTCCTGTATGCTCCTGACCTTCCATCTGACACGAACGCGCGGTGTCCTCGTCGGAATGATCGCAGGTACCGTCACGGGACTTGCCGTTTCAGTCGAGCTATCTCCCACCTTCGCCTTTGCGGCACTGTCGGCAGGGCTGCTTTTCCCGATCTCCTCGGTGCTTGCGATGAGCGCGGCATTTGCGTCGGCAGTCGCGTGGGCACTCTACGTCAGCCGTCTCGGAATTCTTAACGGCATCCTCTCCGCCCTCATTGCAAGTACGGTGCTCTTTTTCGTTTGGGATAAGCTCTTGGGAAAAGCTACCGTGAAGGAGGATACCGCAACGAAAGAAACCACCGTTGCCGTAAGCGAGCAATGTGTCTCTCAGGAAGATAGAGCACTTAGCGAGGCGGCAGAATGGGAGGTTCGTTTTTTCGCCTCACATCGAAACGTCAAACGGCTCTGCGAGAGCCTCTCCTCTCTCTCAACGATGCTTAGCGAGGTCGCCCGTCAGGTGCGAACACCGAGCGCATCGGATCTGCGGCAAATCTGCGACCGTGCGTTTGAGGATTCCTGTGCGAGCTGTGCTCAGCGGGAAAAGTGTTGGAACGAATGCTACCGTACCACAGCGGCAGAGATCGGCGCGCTCTCCTCGGCGCTCCATACCGAAGGTCAGATTGAAATGAAGGATGCGGGGAGAGAGCTCCGCGCCCGATGCGCGCGACTGCCCGATATCATCGAAGAAATCAACCATAATACGGTAGCTCGGCGCGGTCAAATTCTTCTGGGCGACCGCACCGAAATCTTCGCCATCGACTACGCTGCCATTGCCGAGCTTCTCGCGACAGTGATGGTAGAAGAAGAAATCGAATGTCAGTACGACGCAGAGCTCTCCTCGACACTTCAAAAAGCACTGGAAGAGGACGCGTTGAACGATCTGCGCGTAACGGTCTACGGCACGCGCCGTCATCGCATACGAATTGTGAGCAATCAAAGCGAGGCACTCTCCGCGCAAAGCGACACGATCTTAGAGATTCTTCGGCGCGTCTGTCCCTTTGCCATCGAAGATACAACGACGACAGTGGACGAAGATGGCGTGATCGAATTTCTCGAACAAGCACCCCTATCCCTTCTCTGTGCACAAAGAACCCTCCTCGCAGAGGGGGAAGAAAAATATTGCGGCGACACGGTGGGAAGCTTTTCCTCCGAGGACGGACGCTTCTTTGCCCTGATCAGCGATGGAATGGGCTCAGGGCAGGAAGCCGCCCTGACCTCGGGACTTTGCGGTGTCTATCTTCGCAAGATGATCGACGCAGGCTGTCCCTGTGAAATGGCAGTACGAATGCTCAACGGATTTTTGCGAAATCGCACGAGCGGCAGTCTGCACGAATGCTCAGCAACTATCGATCTTTTGGAACTTGACCTGATGCAGGGTAAGGCGTCCTTCTACAAAAACGGCGCGGCACCGACCTACGTCTTTCGTAACGACGGAATCATCAAGCTTCGCTCGCGCACCGTGCCTGTCGGCATCATCCGTGAATCCGATACGCGGCGCATTGCTTTTGATGTTACGGCGGGCGATACCGTCGTGATGGTCAGCGACGGCGTCACGCAAGGCAAGGAAGAATGCCCGTGGCTCTTTGATCTTCTGCGTTCGCAGGGCGAGAACGCGTCGGTGGACCGAATTGCCGACCTCGTCATCAAATATGCCAAGGGCGAGGGCGCGTCCGACGATCTTTCGGTATTCGTGGTGAAGATCAAAAACTTTTAAAACAAATCGCATCCCAAAACCGTCGAGGACGTAGGCTCCGCGACGGTTTTGTTCCCCAGAAAGCCGAAGTCTGTACAAAGAAAAAAGCAACACAATCCCTAAAATTGTGTTGCTTTCTTTTGGTTACTTTTCTTTCTCGAAAGAAGGCGGCAGTGCCGCCGACCAAGCTCGATCTTTTCGAGCAAAAACGGCTTTCTACTGCCCCCGACGATTTTGTTTTGCTTGTCAGTGTTGCTTTCTTTTGGTTACTTTTCTTTCTCGAAAGAAAAGTAACGTAATCATATCTCTATTCTAACTCCAGCGAATCAGCATTCAAAAATTCATGTGCACTGATGAGCGAATCGGCGGCGATGGTTTTGTGCGCGCCGCAAGTCTTACAAGTCACGCTCACGCCCTCACGTCCGATCTCGACCTCATAATCCCCCTCCACGTCTTCGGGGCACCGACAGTGAATCTTCCCCTCGGCATCAAGCTCCTTAATGACGTAGGTAACAATCTCCGCAATCTGCGGGTCGGTGAGAATCTGCTCGCCCTGCAGCTCATCAAAACTGCCAAGACCGCTCTTCTCGAGAAAATCCAAAAGCTCCAGCTCGGTGCGCGAAAGCTCCGCCTTAACGTGATTGCTCTCTCCCATCATACAAATATTGATGTCCGAATAGGGACAAGGAAGCACGAAAAGATCCTTCGAAAAGAAGAGCGAGGAGCTGACCGAAAAATTATGCGGCGTGGGACAGAGCATACAAGGAACGGTAAAACGAACCTTGCCGTCCTTTCCGTAAATGACCGTCATCTCACTGCCGCCGCAGGAGCATTTGAGCTTCATCATGTGCCCCGTCAAACTGAAAAGTCCGACAGCACTCATCACACCCGCGCCGCAATGAGGACAGCGATACGCAACGGTGGTTTGTTTGGGTTCAAGTACCATAATTTTTCCTTCCCTTACGGTTTTCAAAAGGGGTGTCGGCAAGACACCCCTATATTTTCATTTTATGCGTCGACGCGGTCGAGTGCCTTTTCCTTGATCTCTACCTGATAGGTTTCGGTCCAAGCTGCCATCGTTTCGTCAAACTGCTCGGTCAGAATCTGATTCTTAACCGTCACATACCACGCTTCGTTTCCGTCACCGTAGTACAGAGCAACGCAATAGGTCGAGCCGTCCTCCAGCTTCAGCGGAGCCTCGGTGTAGCTTCCCACCGTTATGTCGTCGGAGAAAAGCCACGTATCAAAGATATCGCTCTGCAGGCTGCCCTTCACGTAATCCTCCAAATGCGTATTCGCGCTTGCGCTGAACTCTTCGGCAAGAGCCTCAAAGTCAGCGAGCTGGGAAACGTCACGATCCATCATTGCCTGAACGGCTGCCTTCGCGGCAGTCTCGTCGGTAAAGAGCATATATGCAATATTCTTGGTCTTTTCTTCATCGCGATAGGGAGTCTTTGCGAGGAAATATACCGAGGACGAATAGCTGACGCCACTCTTTACCTCTGCCTCCTCGTCACCCTCGGTGATCACCTTGGTGTCACCAACCTTAGCACCGTCGGCAAAAGCCCAGGAGGAAACCTTGTCTGTCTCACTGACAAAGCCTACCTTTTCGCGCAGATAAACGTCCTTGTCCGAAGCCACCTCGGAGAATGCCGTGCTCTTAACCGTCTCAAGCTGACCCAGAACGCTATCGCTCAGCTCATACGTCTTGATGATTGCATTATCCTTGATGGAAGCACCTTCGGTCTCACCTGCGAGAACCTCGGTCTTGATCTCCCCGACAATTGCCGCCTTGATGGCAGTCGTATTATCACCAACGTCGATGGTCTGCATATTCCATGCCTTGTCCACCTCTTCAGAAGCGGCATAGCCAATAATAAACTCATTGACCTCGGTAATGCCGGACATCGCCTCGATCTTTGCCACATTCTCTTTTGCCTTAGCGATCAGTTCGCTATACTTATCAGCGATCTTTTGCTTCTGATCTGCCGTCAGGTCGCTGTCGGCAACGTCAGAGAGCTCTGCCTGCTTCTTTGCATCGGCATAGGTAGCACTGAAGGTGTAGTAAGAGTAGTCCACCAACAGGAACTTCTGCGTATCCGACTCGTATTTCTCGTCAATATCCTCGTCGGTAATCTTATCGAGCAAGGAGTTCGAAAGCTCGGTCATTGCTTTGTTCGCAAGGAAAGAGTATTCCATTGCCTTTTTTACGTCCTTTTCCTTCACACCGGAACCGTATACGGCAGAGATGTAGGAATCGACGTTGGTATAACCGTAGGTTGCCGCCGTAGTAGCAAGCGTGGTCAGCGTCGCATCGATCTGTTCGTAATCCGCTTCCTCCAGCTCAATGCCCAACTCGTATGCGCCCTCGCAATACACCAACAGACTCGAAACCGAAGTTACGGTTTTATCCATAAAGTAGTCGAACCACGTGCCCTCAAAATCTCCGAGCATCGAATCGTAATAGAAGGTCGGCTCGTCGGGATTGGTTTCTTCGGGACCGCCAAAGCGCTGATCCTTCAGCGACTTCGAGGTATCAAGACTATAATAGGTCAGCGAATTTTGGTTATCGCTCAGGAAGTTTTGATACTCTGTATAGTAGTAATACGAGAGCATGTTCGCATTGACCTTGAAATGCTCGGTCGAAAGTGCCGTTGCCCAACGGTTAAAGACACCGTTCGAAGCGAGAAGCAGTCCCACAACCGAAAGAAGAATGGCAAGGGTAAGCACAACGGCGATGAGGGTCATCAACCAACTCGGCATTCCCTTTTTCTGTTTTTTTGCACTCAGAGTCATCACTTCGCGTTCCGCTCTGTTCGCTCTGATTCTGTTTGATTTTCCCATGGAAAGATCCACCTTTTCTTTGTAATAATGTTATATCGCGAATTTGATAACAAATCTTATTATAAATCCATCGCGTGATAAAAGATTGAATAATTTATGAACGGGTAATGAATTTTTGTCAAAAAACCGTTTTTTCGACTCAAAGATTCATGATTACGGGCAAAACCATCGGTTTCCGCTTGGTTTTTGCATAGAGATATTTGGAGAGCGTATCCTTGATACAACTCTTGAGCTCCATACGGTCGACCGTTTTCTGTCGTTCCAAACAATCGGTAATGGTCTCGGTGGCAAGCATACGGACATCCTCCATCAGCTCCTCCGCCTCACGGACGTAAACAAAGCCGCGCGAAACGATATCGGGTGCGGAAAGCAGAAGATGCGCCTCGGCATCAATCGAAGCGACCACGACAACGAGTCCATCCTGCGCGAGATGGCGTCGGTCACGAAGTACAATGTTTCCGACGTCACCGACACCGAGTCCGTCAACGAGCACGTTCCCCGCAGGAACCGTGCCCGCAAATTTGGCACTCTTGCGATCGATCTCCAACACCTTGCCAATCTCCGAAATAAAAATATTACGGTCATCCATACCAAGGTCAATCGCGAGCTCGCGGTTGGCGGCAAGATGGCGGTATTCGCCGTGGACGGGCATCAGATATTTCGGCTTGACGAGGGCTTGCAGCAGCTTGAGTTCTTCCTGACAAGCGTGTCCCGAGACGTGCACCTCAACGACGGCATCGTGCAGAACGCTGACTCCGTTTTTCGAAAGCTCGTTGATGATCTTTCCCACCAGCTTTTCATTGCCGGGGATCGCGCTCGACGAGAGAACGACAAGGTCCTGCGCGCCAAGAGAAATCTGTGCATGATCACCGAACGCCATACGGTAAAGTGCCGACATCGGCTCGCCCTGGCTTCCCGTCGTGATGAGCGTGATTTGTTCGGACTTGTAACGCTTGATCTCACTGACGTCAATGAGAACGCCCTCAGGCACCGTCATATAGCCAAGCTCCACAGCGGCACCGACAATATTGAGCATACTGCGTCCCGTGATTGCCACCTTTCGTCCGTGGCGCGCACTGACATTGATGATCTGCTGTACACGGTGCACATTCGAGGAAAAGGTCGCGATAACGATGCGCTTTTCTGGGTTGGCGGTAAAGATATATTCGAGCGATTTTCCAACCTTCTTCTCGGACGGTGTGTGTCCCGGACGTTCAGCATTGGTCGACTCGCACATCAGGAGCAGCACTCCCTTTTTGCCGAGCTCACCAAAGCGGGTAAGGTTCATCATTTCACCGTCAATGGGGGTCACATCGAGCTTGAAATCTCCCGAATGAACGACCACACCGACGGGAGTGGTAATTGCGAGCGCGCACGCGTCCGCGATCGAGTGGTTCACATGAATGAATTCTACCGAGAATGCACCGAGACGCACCGTCTCGCCTGCGTGAACACAGTTGAGAGAAGGCTCGCGCGGAAGGATATGCTCGGATAGCTTGTTTTTAATGATACCCAGCGTCAGATTGGTTCCAAAGATGGGGGGATTGATCTGTCGCAGGCAGTAAGGAATCGCTCCAATGTGGTCTTCGTGTCCGTGCGTAAGGACGATTCCTCGAATCTTGTGTGCATTGGCTTCGAGATAGCTCAGGTCGGGAATGACGAGGTCGATGCCCAGCATATCCTCATCGGGAAAGCCGAGTCCGCAGTCAATCATCAAAATATCGTCCCCGTACTCCAGTACGGTCAAATTCTTTCCGATCTCGTTGAGTCCGCCCAAAGGAATTACGCGAAGCTTGCCAAGTTCTTTTTTCGGCATAAAATCTCCTATTCTGTCATATTTTATTTTTATGTACCAAAAGAAGATCCCGTATAAAAAAGAATACGAAATGAACCCCCGCCGAATATACGACACCGCTCCCCGTATATTCTCCTCGGAGGAAGATCTTCTGTTTTCCATCATTGGGTATTATATCATAAATTTTCACTCTTGTCAAGAGAATTTCCCGGCAAGAGAGCATCCTGAATCTTCCGCTCCTATCGTAGGGGCGACGCCCCATACAAAAATATTCTGCGTCAAAAAATCGCCGCAAAGATCGCAACCGCCGACCCACAAAGAAGTCCGCCGCAAAGAAGTCCGCAAAAGAAGAAGGCGGCTCGCTGTTTTCCTGCTCCCAACGGCTCTTTCTTCTTCCTCGGAGTACTCTCCAAAAGAATTTTCTGTGCCGCGCGAATCATCTCAACGTCACTTTCCTTGGTACGGGACACCGAGGGGCGAAGCACAAAAAAAACGACCTCAAAATATTTGCTTTTCGGGGTAACAAGTTGAATCATTTGCTTTTGAAGCCCTCGGATCATTGTATTCTCCTTTCCCGTAGCACATCACCATTTCTTAACGATCTTAACAATTCTTAACAATATGGATAGTATCTCCCCCGCACCTAAGATTTAAACTGATTTTTCCCAAACACCGTAAACTTTTTTGAAAATTTTACATTTTTTGGATATTCGACAAAAAATGATTGACTTTTCTCCGAAAATATTTTATAATAATGTCAATCTTTGTCGCTATTTGCCGCAAAGCATCATCGATACCGAAAGGAGAAATCAATGAAATCCACGGGAATGTTTCGCCGCGTAGACGATCTTGGCAGAATCGTTCTGCCCAAAGAGCTTCGCACGCGCTTGGAAATCGAAGAAGGAGATCCTCTGGAAATCTTTTTGGAAGAGGACAAAATTATTCTTCAAAAATATCAACCCTCCTGCACCTTCTGCGGCAGTGAGGACAATATCGTTTATTTTCAGGGAAAGCGCGTTTGCGCCGCCTGTCTCGCTCAGATCAAAGAGCAATTTTAATGCTTGAACCCAAAGGAGGAATTTAAAATGAAACATGCTGTGATGTATGGAGGAGGAAATATCGGTCGAGGATTTATCGGCGCTCTTTTGTCGGCGTCGGGTTACCGTGTGACCTTCGTGGACGTTGCCGAGGCTGTGGTAGGCGGTCTGAATGAAAAAGGAGAATACCCCTTGCGAATTCTTTCGAGCGAGGGATTTGAGGACCGTACGGTAACAAACGTCTGCGCCGTCAACGGACGCGATGAGCAAGCGGTTGCCGAAGTGATCGCGGAGGCGGACATTATGGCGACCTCGGTCGGTGCGAAAATTCTACCCTTCATCGTTCCCAATATCGTTGCGGGCATCCGCGCCCGCATTGCAAAAGGCGGAAAACCGCTCAATCTTCTCATCTGTGAAAACCTGATGGATGCCAACGAGGTACTGAAAGATCTCATCGCGCCCCATCTCTCGGCAGAGGAGAGAGCGTGGTTTGACGAGAACTTCGGTTTGGTCGAGACCTCGATCGGACGTATGGTTCCCGTACAGACCGAAGAAATGCGCGACGGCGAGCCCCTCAGAGTATGCGTGGAATCTTACGGATTTTTGCCCGTAGACAAAGACGCCTTCCGCGGAGAAATCCCCGAGATCGAGGGAATGGTTCCTTTCTCTCCCTTTGACTTTTTTGTCAAGAGAAAGCTTTATCTGCACAATATGGGACACGCGACCTGCGCATACCTCGGTGACGTTCTCGGACTTGCTTACATTTACGAAGCAATCGACGATGAAGCCATCGCCGCAATCGTCCGCGGCGCGATGACCGAAAGTGCGAGAGCACTTTCAAAGGCATACGGCGTCGAGCTTGAGAGCCTGCTTCGCCATATCGACGATCTGCTCTACCGCTTTACCAACAGCGCACTGAAGGATACCTGTCTGCGCGTTGGCGGAGATCCCACGAGAAAGCTGTCTCCCAAGGATCGACTCATCGGCGCGGCAAATCTTTGCGAAAAGCAAGGAATTCTACCCTGCTATATTGCCATCGGCGCGGCGGCGGCTCTCCGCAGACTGATCGCCGAAACCGAAGGCGCAGTACAGTCGATGGAAACGGCAAGAAGAATGCTTGCCGAGGCTTCGGGACTCGCCAAGGATTCGACCGTCTTCGTGATGATCATCGAGAATTACGGACTCCTCTCGGACGGAGCAACCCCGCGCGACCTCAGAAGAGTCGCAGACCGCCTCAAGGCAGCCGCTTCCGAGAAAATGATCTGACGAGGCTTGCGGGGCTTGCCCCGCACCCCACTTAAGAATCTCAAAAACTTTCACTCAAAAAGAATTTTAATAAAATCGCCTCTCAAAGCCGTGGTACGTAGTGTCCACGGCTTTGTTCCTTAGAAAGCCGAAATCTGCACAAAAAAGGGACTGTAATCAGCCCCTTAATCTGTGTTGTTTTCTTTTGGTTACTTTTCTTTTCCAAAAGAAAAGTAACGAATCCCCCTCGACAAACTATCTATCAAATCCCCCGCCATCACCGAGTGCTCGCCAAGCTCGTGGGCAGCGAGATCGCCACTCATTCCGTGGAGCAGAACGCCGAGGGCAGCGATTTCAGCGGTCGGAAGCTCTCCGTTGCGCATTTGTGCCCAGAGTCCGCCGATCACACCTGCGAGCACGTCACCCGAGCCGCCCGTCGCCATTCCACTGTTGCCCGTTGTGTTGCGGTAAATAGTGCCTTGACCATCCGCGGTCAGCGTGCGGTGACGCTTGAGCACGAGCACCGCGCCGTACTTCTGCGCAAATTCGTGCGCAACCGACTCGGAATTCTCTAAAATCTCTTCCACGGACCGTCCAAAAAGGCGCGACATCTCCATCGGATGCGGCGTCAGGATCGCGCCGCGCGTGTATTTCATCAGCGAAGGATTTTTTGCAAGTAAATTCAGCGCATCGGCATCCAGTACCTTCGGCTTCTCGGAATACCGCAAAAGATGCGAAAGCACTGCACGCGAAGCACAACTCACCCCAAGACCGCAACCGATGACAAGCACGTCTGCCCACGCCGCCGCTTCTTCCACCACGGCAAGGTCGGGCTCGTTTGCGTTATACACCGTGACGATCGCCTCGGGCAGAAGGGTTTGCAGAATCGGGCGGTTTTCCTCGACCGTCAGTACACGGACAAGCCCCGCACCAACACGGTACGCGGCTTTTGCTGCAAGATACGCCGCACCGCACATTCCCACCGAACCGCAAACACAGAGTACTCGCCCAAAGGTTCCCTTATGCGACTCCTGCGGACGCGTCGGCAACCGCCGAAGTTCCTCTTCTTGCCAATCGATCACCAAAAAACTCATCGCTCTCCCTCCCAAAAACCCGAAATTTATACCTTATTTTATCATATTTTTGCGAAAAAGTAAAGAAAAACAGGATTTTCCCAAAGAATATTTTGCGTTTCTTTGAAAATTCTTTCAAAAAAGGCTTGACATTTCCCTTGGAATCAATTATAATATGTATTGTCGCATTTTATGTCAACCAAATTGACAGATGCGGTTTTCCCAAAAAAGCACGGACGGAGGGTATTTATGATCGTTGACGTCGCACCGCTTCTTCGAGGAGAAGTCAAACGATTGGAAATTGATTATGCGCTCTCTCCCGCAGAGCTCGACGGAGTCAGCTTTGATTCCGACGCGCGAGTGCTCGGTGCCATCACCGACAACGCGGGTTATATGCGTCTGGTGCTGAAGGCAGAGCTTTCTTATCACAGCGAATGCGCAAGATGTCTTGCTCCCGTTGACGGAGTTTTCTCTCTTGACTTTGAGCGCACGGTGGTAACCGAAGGCACGCTGACCGACGAGAGGCTCGAAGAGCTCGAGGACGAATACGTCGTGCTCGACGACGGAAAGCTGGACGTGGACGAAGCACTCAGAGAAGAACTTCTGCTGGGATTCCCGCTGAGATTTCTCTGCTCCGAGGACTGCCCCGGACTTTGTCCCAAATGCGGGAAACCGAAAAGAGACGGTGACTGCGGTTGCTCCGATCGTGAGATCGACCCGCGCCTTGCCGTTTTGAAAAACTTTTTTGTTGACGACAGCGAAACCGAAAACAATTAATTTATATAAACGAAGTGTTACACACGATCAAGGAGGTGTAGATCATGGCAGTACCGAAGAAGAAAGTATCGAAGGCTCGCAGAGACAAAAGACGTTCCAATAACTGGAAGCTTACCCTGCCCGGCTTCAGCAAGTGCCCGAAGTGCGGCGAATTCGTAAGAAACCACCGTGTATGCAAGGCTTGCGGATATTACGACGGCAAGGAAGTGCTCAAGGTTGAGAGCAAATAATTTCAAAGAGAGCGGCTTTGTTGTCTGACAAGGCCGTTTTCTTTATTCGGAGGAAGATATGAGAAACATTCTCTTTCGCGCCCTGCTTCTCCTCGCTCTCGTCGCCACGCTTGCAACCACGCTCCTATCCTGTCAAAAGGAAAAGGAGCAAACAAAGGAGCAGGTAACCTACGACGACGCAAAGCTGAGCGAATATATCGCGCCCTTTGTCTATGAGGGACTGACGGTCACTCTTTCCGATACCGACTCGTTGAAGAGTGAGACAATCTGGACAAAGCTTCTCTTAGAAGCCGAGATTCTCGCCTACCCCGAGGACGCCGTCGAGTACTACGCAGAACAGCGGAGAGATACCTACCGCTACTACGCGGAAAAGAATGACTGGAGCTACGAACAGGCACTCGAATTTTTCGGGGTCACCGAAGAAGCCATTCTCACAGAAGCGCGGGAAATGGTCAAGGGGGACCTTGTCTACCGCTACATCGTAAAGGATGCGGACATTACCCTCTCCAAAGATGAGCAGGCGGCGCAGTGGAATCGCTACGTCAAGAAATTCGCGGAGGACTACGGCTATACCGAGGACTACGTCGAAGAAAATATGCAAGAGTTGATTTACGACTCAATGCTCTACGACAAAACGATGGAATATCTGATCGTCAACAATACCTTTGTCCAAAACTAAAACCTATAAAAACCTAAAATAGAAAGAAACAACTATGAAAATTTTGACCATCGGTGACGTCGTTGGCGCAAAAAGCGTAGAATATCTCTCCGCGAAGCTTTGGAAAAAACGAAGCGAGCTTGGTGCAGACCTCTGCGTTGTCAACGGAGAAAACTCGACCGACATCTACGGATGCTCCCCCACGCACGCGCAAGAAATTCTCTCCGCGGGTGCCGACCTTATCACGCTCGGCAACCACGCCTTTGGCAGACGCGACCTCTGTGAAATGCTCACAAGTTCCGAGGTAATCATTCGCCCCGCCAACTACCCGCCCTTAGCACCGGGCGGCGGATATACCTATCTGCACGTCGGCGGCTGGCGCATTCTTTGCATCAATATTATGGGCACGGCACTGATGGAGTCGCTCGCCTGCCCCTTTGCCACGGTCGATCGAATTCTTGAGAGAGAAGACGGAAGATACGATTTCGCCCTGATGGACATTCACGCCGAAGCGACCTCGGAAAAGATCGCGCTCGGACGCTATTTTGACGGACGAATCCACGTGATGTTCGGCACGCATACCCACGTTCCGACCGCCGACGAGCAGATTTTGCCGCACGGCAGCGGATATATCACCGACCTCGGTATGGTGGGCGCAAAGGAGAGCATCGTCGGCGCGGACATTACCGCAGTCATCGAGCGTTGCCGTACCAAAATGGGCGGTCGCTTGAAAGTCGCCACGGGCGAGATCGTCGCCGAGGGCGCACTCTTTACGCTAGATACAAGCACCAAAAAAGTCACCGCCGTCGAGCGAGTTCGATTTTAAAATTCCTCTTTCGCGAAAATTACAAGCACTCTGATACCATCATCACAAAAGGAGTTTGAATATGAAAGACAACGAAACCAACGGCAAAAAAGCGTTTTCCGATTTTCTGCATAAAGCCTCGGACGTCAGTCAAAAAATCGCCAAAGAGGCTTATGAGGGTTCGAAAGACGTTGCAAAGAAAATTAAGGAAAATAGCGATGAGCGAAGAAAAGAAAGATTGGATCCGATTACCCAAGAGGATTATAACGCCGAAACCTTTCACATTCCCAACGTTATTAAAATTGTCGACGATGCGGTTCGTCGCGGAGTGAAGTTTTGTGAAGATGCGATTGCTTGGAGAGAAAAGGAAAACAAAACAGAGGTTCTGTATTTGTATGATGAGGCAAAAGATATCTGCGGTTTGAAGTTCGTTCCGAATTTCCAATGCGATGCCGTGTACTGTGTCGATCCGTTTGACCGCAAGCGCTTTATTCGTTCAGATTGCATTTTCAGCAAAGCGCAAGAGGAACGCTTGGCGGAATTGGAAAACATCGCTTACTGCTTAGGTGCAAAACGATGCTCGGTCGAGCTTGTTGCATCGGAAAGTGAAAATAACGCAAAAAAACAATCCTTAAACAATGTTCTCGTTGTTGCAGGAAAATCGGGGGCAGCCACAGCAAGCATAGCCGCTGAGCAAAAAGTCAGCCAAAAAAGTAGCGGAAAAACGGTCTCGACCTTTGAAGGACACGATCACCCCACCCGTCCCAAGCTGAAATGGTTTGCCTATGACGATACAATCAAAAATTTGATCAAGATGAGATGCTCGGCACCGTCATCCATCAAGCAAAGATCTTTGACGTTGAGTGGTTCTTCTTCTGCTGCTATGACAACACAAACCGCCGTTGCCATTGATATTCTTTTAAAGAAATCAAAAGCAAATATCGGGTATTCGATGGAAGCGCAAGCAACCAAAGAATTAAACAGCAAATTGATTTTTGAAATTGAATTCTAAAGGAGCAATGCGATGAATGATCTGAACACCGTCTCCACCGCGGCGCTCGCCTATCTCGGTGACGTCGTGATCGAGCTGCTCGTCCGCGAGCACTTGGTGAAATGCGGCTACTCCTCGTCGGCAAAGCTCAATAAAAAAGCACTCGATTTTGTCCGCGCGCCGATGCAAGCCGAGGCGATGAAGAAGCTTCTTCCCCATCTGACTGAAGAAGAGGACGCGATCTTCCACCGCGGACGCAACATCGGTCACACCAATACTCCCAAATCCGCTACCGTGGCGGAATACCGCGCGGCAACGGGAATGGAAGCCCTCTTCGGCTATCTGCATCTGGCAGGCAAAGAGGAGCGTCTGAGAGAGCTTTTCGCGATCGCGTATGCAGATACTTTAACCAAAGGCTCCCTTGTGTAAAGGGAGCTGACGCCGAAGGCGGCTGAGGGATTGTTTTTTTTACGTAAATCTAACCGTTTACAATCCCTCCGTCTTGCTTCGCAAGCCACCTCCCTTTACACAAGGGAGGCTAACGAGCGAAAGTGCCTCGTTTTTTACAGATCGTATAATTTGAAATATTTATTTAAGAAAGGAACCTATTATGACCAATCCCGTAATTAAGATCACCGTCAGAGATTTTGGCACAATGACCGCCGAGCTCTACCCCGAAAAAGCACCTAAAACAGTTGCCAATTTCGTAAAGCTCATCGAAGAGGGCTTCTTTGAAGGACTCATCTTCCACCGCATCATCAAGGGCTTTATGATTCAGGGCGGCGGCTATACCGAATCGATGGAAGACAAGGACTGCGACTCGATCCGCGGCGAATTCAAGGCAAACGGCTTTATGCAGAACGACCTTAAACACACCCGCGGTGTGCTTTCGATGGCTCGCACCTCCGATCCCGACTCGGCATCCTCGCAGTTCTTCGTGATGCACCAGGACGCACCGCACCTTGACGCACAGTACGCAGGCTTCGGTAAGCTGACCGACGGCTATGACGTTCTCGATGCGATCGCAAACGTCAAGACGGGCACGCTCGGCTGGTATATGCAGGACGTTCCCAAGGAGCCCGTCGTCATCGAAAAGATGGAAGTCATCTCGAAGTAAAAATTAAATATCAAGCCTCCCTCCGAGAGGGAGGGGGACCACGAAGTGGTGGAAGGAGCCTGCGGGCAGAATAAAGTTTGTACAAATTTTATTGTTGCGCACGCTCCCTCACCCGCTACGCGGGAACTCCCTCTCGGAGGGAGCTTTTTTATAAAAAATCGCCACTAAAATTTATTGTCGAACCTTGACAGATTTCCCCGAATATGATAAAATATAGGTGAAAAAATCAAAAAACACCACAAAATATAGATTCGGAGCCAAAAACAATGAAAAAATTTGACATATCCAACCTCATCATTTCGCATATCTCCAACATCTACCGACACACCGTAGAGGAGGACGCCGAATCCACCTCGGTCGCGGAGCATTGCCTGCTCATCATCAAGCAAAAGGGACGCTCAGTCTATACCGTAGGCAAGAACGAATACGTCGCCGACCCCGACCATATCGTCTATCTCCCCGTCGGCACGGAATATTCGCTGTACGTTGACCGCGAGGGCGCGTGCTGTGTCATCGAATTCGATACGGCGGACACGGCAGGCGAGGTCTGCTCCTTCCTCATCGCAGAGGACGAGGAGATCGCCGCAAGCCTCAAAACCATTTTGTATTATTGGAATCTGCGCGGACCTGCCTACCATTCGAAGTGCCTGTCGGAGATCTATAATCTGCTCACACAGATTTCGAATATTCAGTCCTACGCTTATTCGCTTGCGGGCAAATATCAGCTCATTCACCGTTCCGTGACCTTTATTGAAAAGAATTACCGCAATCCCGACCTCTATACCCCTATGCTTGCCAAAATGTCGGGCATTGGAGAAACTTACTACCGCAATATCTTTCTCGCTGTGTTCGGTGTTCCGCCCACGAAGTATATCCAGAATTACCGCATCGAAAAGGCAAAAGAACGACTCGTGAGCACCTCAGATTCGGTCGACAAAATCGCAACCGCCGTCGGATTTGCCAACGCGTCCTATTTCTGCAAGGTCTTTAAAGCACAGACGGGTATGACCCCCTCGGAATTCGCCGAAAAGGGAAAGAGGATTGGATAAGATGGGGGACGCGCCCTACTTTTCTTTTGGAAAAGAAAAGTAGGCAAAAGAAAACAACACAATTTTATGGATTGTGTTGTTTTTTTCTTTGTGCAGATTTCGGCTTTCTAAGGAACAAAGCCGTGGACACTACGTACCACGGCTTTGGGTTGCGATTTGTTTTAAATTATTTTTGTGTAAAAGTTTTTGAGATTCTTAAGAACTTTTTCCAAAAAGTTCTTAAGTGGGGCGCGGGGCTAGCCCCGCAAAACGCGTCCCGCAAGAACCATTACCTTGTTTTTCTTCCGTTGCTCTTTTTTGGTGCATGGCGTTGCGTTTTTTTGTTTTTGCCTTGCGGTTGCTTTTTCGGTGGTTTCGGTGTTCTTGTCTGCTCGGGGCGTACGAGGCACTCGGGTCCGTAGCCGATCAGATCCTCACGGTGAAGCTTTACGAGTGCTTCACGTACGAGTGGTGCATTCTGCGGACGGTTATACTGCAAGAGGGCACGTTGCAGCTGCTTTTCGTGATAATCGGTTGCCACGTAGACGGGTTTCATATCGAGCGGATTGATCCCCGTATAGAACATGACCGTCGAAGCCGTTCCGGGGGTCGGATAGTAATCCTGAACCTGCTCAGGCGCATAGTGATCTCTCTTCAAACAAAGAGCGAGCTCTAGCGCGTCTTTCAGCGTCGAACCGGGGTGGCTCGACATCAGATAAGGAACGAGATATTGCTCCTTGCCCACCGCTTTCGTCAGCTCAAAATAGCGTTTACGGAATTTCTCATAGACGGAAAAATCGGGTTTTCCCATACAGCGGAGCACCGCCGACGAGCAATGCTCGGGTGCCACCTTGAGCTGTCCCGACACGTTGTCGGAAACAAGTTTGCGGAAAAAAGCATCGTTTTTGTCGAGCAGAAGGTAGTCAAATCGAATGCCCGAACGGATAAAGACCTTCTTGACCTTCGGGAGCTTTTCAATCTCGGAGATCAAATGCAGATATTCGGAGTGATCGACCTTCAGATTTTTGCAGGGCGTGGGCGCAAGACATTTTCTGTTTGCGCAAACACCGTTTTTCAGCTGTTGCTCGCACGCAGGCGCACGGAAATTTGCCGTCGGACCGCCCACGTCGTGAATATATCCCTTAAAATCAGGCATCTCGGTGATCTTTTTCGCCTCGGCAAGCACACTTTGCTCGCTTCGAGAGCGGACGGTACGACCCTGATGAAAGGCAAGCGCACAGAAATTGCACGCACCAAAGCATCCGCGGTTGTGTGTAATCGAAAAGCGCACCTCTTCAATCGCAGGCACACCGCCCTCTTTTTCGTACGAGGGGTGATAGGTCCGCATATACGGCAGAGCGTACACGCGGTCAAGCTCTTCGCGTTCGAGCGGCGGCATCGGCGGATTCTGCACAAGCAACTTGTCGTCGTACCGCTCAACGATCGCGCGACCATTGATCGCATCTTGATTTTTATACTGCACGCCAAAGGCTTCGGCATACTTTCTTTTGTCGGTTTTGAGCTCGTTGTAGTTAAACTCGGCGGCAACCTCGTAATGAATTTTTTCATCGGGACGGCAGAGATACACCGTACCGCGCACGTCGCGGATCTTTTTGATCGGAACACCCTTGTCCAGTAGCGCCGCGATGCGAAGCAGAATATTTTCTCCCATTCCGTAGGTCAGAAGATCGGCACGCGAATCAACGAGAATCGAGCGACGCACGCTGTCCGACCAATAGTCGTAGTGCGCGAAACGGCGCAACGAGGCTTCAAGTCCGCCAATGATCAGCGGAATATCGCCGTATGCCTCGCGGATACGGTTGCAGTAGACGATGGTCGCGCGGTCGGGGCGTCTGCCTGCCTTCCCCCCTGCCGAATAATAATCGTAGGTGCGTTTTTTCTTCGCGGCAGTATAGTGCGCCACCATCGAGTCGATGTTGCCCGCCGTCACAAGGAAGCCGAGACGCGGTCTTCCAAACTCACGAAACGCGTCGGCACTTTTATAATCGGGTTGCGAGAGGATCGCCACGCGAAATCCTGCATTTTCGAGCACGCGCGAGATGATCGAAACACCGAAGCTCGGGTGATCGACGTATGCGTCGCCCGTAACGTACACAAAATCGGGACGCTCCCATCCGAGCGCCGCCATCTCTTTTTTAGAAATTGGAAGAAATCCCATCGATCCCTCCTCCTTTCGTCGTTTCTTTCGAATCTTATCTCTATTTTATCATAAATTCGCGGATTTGTAAATGATACAACATAAAAAAAGCACCCCTTGGCGTACCTGCGATAGAGCAGTTTTAAAAAGCACTACCGCTGAGAGTGACCATTACGGTTACTCTCAGCGGTATTTTTACTTGATTACATTCTCAGGTTCTTCTATAACTAATACCATCGGTATTGCTTTTTGCTGGCTGTCAAGAATAAAATCACTATCCGAAATTGCTCTTTTTACCATAGCCATCGGAAAAGCATAGAATGCATATTTTCTGAACTCCGCAATCTTTCCTTCAAGATGCATGGGAATCTCTAACTTCAACTGTGGGAAAAGCTCGCGCAATGGATTTTCGATTAAATCTCCCAATTTAACCATATAGGATGCACTGATCTTGAATAATTCAGAAAATTCCTTTTTGCTAAGCACCGGAATTGCCACTTGGGGGTTATCGTTTTCATAACGCAACACGCCGCACGAAGCAAGGTGAGGAATATCCTCCAAATATCTCAAGTTAACTCCCGTATATTCGAACGGAATACCCTTATAAAGAATATATAACATCTTACACAAATTGTCATCGTGTATTTCCACGGGACCGTGTTCGTACTTATTCAAATCGGGTTGAGTGTCGTAAACATGAAGCTCTACCGATTTACTGCTGAAGAAATTATCCCAACTTGCGCGTCGTTCTCCTCCCCAAGCATACTTCGAAAAGGGATCATTCTCCCACTTAAAATCCATTCCATATCGCGTACCTTGCGCGATCCATCTGCCGCCATCCGGTCTTTCGGGATAAATTTCGTTTGTATCCACAATTCTTTTGACGGCGTGATATTGTCCTCTTGCAAGAACATCTATCATAGCGTAATATTTAAGATCAATCTGCGCTTGGTTAGACAGCCGGTCAAACCAACTCAAAGAATTTATCTCCGAAAACAATTCGGTAATCAAATTCCATACCGCTTGATACTGCTGATTAGCAAAATCAAGCTGAACATCAAGTTTGGACGATCTTTCGTCAGGTGTAGAAATCAAAAAATCGGTAACGACCTTGTTTCCGTTTCGTACCATCAGCTCGCACTTAACAAGATCCTTGATCGCATTTTCAACGTAAGGCGTTGAAATACCAAGTGCTTTTGCAATTTCTACTGCTGTTACGGGTTGCTCATACGCAATAATCAATATATTTTGTTTCATTAGATCGTCGCTCACAAGCGACCACGGTTCTTCATTAAATCCGGGATTACCGGAGCAGCCCACCTCAAGTCGTTCGGGGACATAACTTTGCTTCTCGTACTGTTCCATTGAATCAAATCCTTTCTTCATCTGATCTCTGCCCGAAGATAGCCGTGACAATACCGTTCCTTTCGGGATGCCTAACTCGTCGGCTATATCTTGAACTTTCTTTCCTTCAAGATAATGCTTTACGATCACTTCTCTTTGTAACTTCGCTAAATATGCCACTTCTCGTCTAACCTGCTCGGTAGTAGGTCTATCAATGTCGTTTTCATCATTGTAATCCTCAATATCCGGAATCACATCGACACTAACAAGCGGCAATTTGTATTTTTTTCGCAGCGCCTCGTTCCATTTATTTGAAAGAACAGAGGTAAGCCAATATTTCATATTAGAAATACTACCGCCTCGGTTTGTATACTGAAACGCGGCGAGAAGTGTTTCTTGCGTTAGATCTTCGGCATCGTTCACATCGCCGCACTTCTTAAGGGCAAGAGCAAACAGATACTCTACATATTTTGTAATTTCATTTTTCATTTTGAGACCTCTTTGAAAGCTTTCACCCATAAGTCGTAAAATTTGAATTTGATTCGGTTGATTATCAAGGTTTTTTATAATTATATCATAGATTTGTGAATTAGTCTACTCGATAAGCATATAATTCGCTTTTGTGTCCACAAAAGCAGTGCTTGTCAAGAAAATTGACACGGCATAGATGAACATAAAAAGGCTCCCTTGTGTAAAGGGAGCTGTCACCGAAGGTGACTGAGGGATTGTTTTGCGGTAGAATTTTGATTTTTACAATCCCTCCGTCTCGCTACGCGAGCCACCTCCCTTTACACAAGGGAGGCTCATTACCGCCCGACAGTACATCTAAAAGGTGTAACACACTATACCTTGCAGAGCAATGCGTGTGAAAAAGGACAGAGAATTTTCACGTTCTCTGTCCTTTTTCCGTAGGGGCGAACTGCGTTCGCCCGCGGGCGTTCACAGAACGCCCCTACGAGGGTGATTTTTTATTTGTAGGTCAAAACTTGCTTTATGGAAAGCACCCCTTGGGTGCTTTTTCTGTTATTTTTTCTCTTTCTTCCGAATTCCAAAAAGCTTTCTCAAAAAGGGCGCAAGCAGCGCGGGAGAGCGTACCAGAACGATCTTCATACCATGCTCCTTTCCTTGGGAGTGCGTCGAAATGTGCCGAGCGTCAACGGCGTTTTCCGAGCAACAGAACCCCTGCCACGATCACAACGACCGCTTCGAGAAACGCAAGGAAAAAACCGGGAAGCAAAAACGAAAGTAAAATTCCCGCACCAAAGCAAATCGCCGAAATTCCGACAAGCTTTCTCAAATTCACCTGACACATACGCGCCACCTCCTCGGATATTCTCGTTCCTATGATATGCAAAGAAAATCCCAAACGTGATTCTTTTAAATATAAATATCCGCCGATCTTCTCTCATATATTTTGATAGAGCGATCAAAAAAGGAGAATATGATGAGTGCAATTGGCGGAATGGTAAATTGGAATCGAGAAAACATCGATGTAAGACCTCTGTTTGAGATGAGCCGCGCGATGCTTTGGCGCGGCGGGGCACATCGCGACGCGTATCTTCACGGCGGCGTCGCCCTCGTGCAAAATCACACGTCGCCGTGTCCCGTGAGAATGCCGTTGAGCATCACCGAGGAGGACAGGCGATGTACGGTGATTCTCGACGGAACGCCCTCCCTCTCTCCCGTGGGAGAAGACTTTTTGGAGCCCTTCCTCGATCCAAGCGCCCCCGAGGAAGTCCTCCGCGCCTATCTGACGCTTGGCGGAAGGCTTTCCGACGCTCTCTGCGGAGAGTATGCCCTCGCGATTGCCGACGAGTCGCGCGCCGAGCTGCTCCTTGCCCGCAGTGCCGAAGGCGGACGACCTCTCTTTTATCGGGAAGAGGAAGGACTTCTCTGCTTTGCTTCCGAAATCAAAGCACTTCTGCGAACTGTTCCCTCTGCTACCCGAATTGATGTGGGTCTCCTTCGCACCCATCTTCTCTCCCCTTACGGCGTCTGCTTCGGCGAGGATCTCTACCGCGATATTGACTCGCTTCCCGCAGGACATTCCGCCACCCTCTCGCGTCTTGGCTTTCGCGTCTTCCGCAGCGAGCCCCCCTCGTACAGTTCCTGCCAAAAAGAGCCCGATTTTTCCTGCACCGATCTCACCTTTCCCGACGAAGAATCTCTGACACAGATGCTTCGCGAGATCCTTTTTGCCTTTGATTATCCGCAATTCGACTACCTGATGCCGACACTCCTACAGAAGCTTTCCGAGCACCGTATTCGTGGGGCAAAAAAAACGCTGGTCTTCGAAGATCCCGCGCTTTGTATGAATCTGCGCTATGCGTGGGAACGCGCCGACCGCTTGGGAAATCTTTACGCCACCTCTCTGACCCCCGTAGCACCACAGCGATTTTTTGCCAAAGAGCGAGAGCTCCGACGGATGGAGCGGGGGCTCCGTTCCCTCTTGGGAAGTGTCGATACGTCTGCCCTCCGCCATCTGTTCGGAGACCATTGGAGCACCCAGATCACACGCGAAAAAAACACTGCGCGCCGCATTCGTATGGAGGGAATGTGCTACCAGACCATCGTCTGGCTGGAGCATTTTCCGCTGATGCTGTCATAACAAACACGAAATACCAAAAAGCTCCTTCCAAGAAGGAGCTTTTTGGCTTTCTTTACGGTTCGGAAAATTCAATATTTCCCGTATCGGTTGTAATCTCACAGCTACCGCCCACAGTGGATTTCGGCACGTGGACTCTGCCCGTGTCGGTATGAGCAAAGAAGATCATCTCCGTAGCAAAGCGGCCATCGACGTCGCCCGTATCGGTCGTGATCGACACCTCTGCCGCACTACAATCGAAGATCGAAACGTCGCCTGTCGTTGCCTTCAGCGTCATCTTCTCGGCAACCGTCACCGCGCGGTATTCCTGCTCTCCCGTCGAAGAGGTGACCGTCAGATTGCGGCAATCCACCGACGAATATTCCTGTTCTCCCGTGGAAGATTTTGCCACAAGCGTACGGCAAACCACCGACTCGTACGTCTGGTCACCCGTCGAGCTCGTCACCTCGATCTCATCGGCGTGCACTCCGCAGAGCGACACGTCCCCCGTATCAACGTGAATCAAAAGCTTTTCCGCGACTGTTGCGCCAAAGTCAATCTCTCCCGTATCCGCCATAAGCGTCGCGCTCTCAATCAAAAAATCCTTCGCTACGCGAATATCGCCCGTGTCGGTTTCCACCGAAAGTCTGTCAAGCTTGCTCTCGGCAAGATACACTGTGATCTTGCGCTCACCGAGCGAGAAGAAGCTGATCTTCCGATACCACGGAATCTCCCCGACGCGGATCTTCAGCGTACCGTCTTCCACACAGACCATGTGGGGATCGCGCTCGTCCTCCCGACAAATCACCTTCGTCACACCGTCCGTGGCGGGTAAAATCTCAACGTCGGTCGTGTTCACTACGATCTCCACGTCGGAAATTTCTTCCGTCATCTCAAATTCATTCGTTGCCGTATTTTTCGTTCCCAAAGCGATCCACCCCCCGTTCCATAACGTGTCGCCCGACGCAAGCGCCAGACCGACCACACAGAGAAGAATTCCCGCCACTACCAGTGATGCGGCAATGATGATCAAAACCAGCGTAGATTTTTTCATACTTTCTTCTCCTTTCCGATAAACAACGATTTGATCCAAAACGGCACCTTCTTACTGAGCCACCACGCACCCTTGGTTGCCGCCATTGAGCCAAACCAAAGGAACAGTGCAAGACCCATACAAACAATGCCAAGTCCCAGCAAAAAAAGACCCATACCGACGCTTCCCTGTACGCAAAGAAGCACGAGTGCCGCAATGCTAAGAAGGAAGCTGCCGACCAGTGCCGCGCCGACCGACCAGACCACCGCCACCAACGACCATAGCACCGCGTACATCGATATCAAAATCACCAGTGCCGCGATCAGAAGCGTCAGCCAGATGGGAGAACCCAGCGCAAGCAGAACGATCTCCCACGCGCGCAGACGGCGCGAGGACTTGATCTTTTCCTTGACGAGCTTCTTGAGTGGAATCTCGGAAAGGATTTGCGCCGCGATCTCCCCGGGAGCACCGACGTCAGCCACCGCCTCTTCTTCGCTCATTCCCTCATCCACACGGTCGTCGATCAATTCTCCGTAAAAGGAAAGCGACCGCTCAATATCTTCCTCGGGTAAGCCAAACAGCGCTTCCCGCGAACGCAAAATTTCCATAAATTCATGTTTCGTCATTTGCCTTTTTCTCCTCTCTGTCCTTGATGACGAATTGATAGATCGAAAGAATTTCTCTCCATTCTTCCTTGAAATCCTCGATCCTCTGCACACCGCTCTCGGTGATATGATAATATTTTCTCAGCCGTCCGTTGTACTCCGCCGTACGCACCGTCAGAAGCTCTGCCGCTTCCAAACGACGCAAAATCGGATAGAGTGTCGACTCCGAAATCTCCACGTACGGCTTCATTTCCTTAATGATCTGATAGCCGTAGGATTCTTCCTCTCGTATCGATGCCAGAACGCAAACGTCGAGAAGTCCCCGTTTCATTTGAATATCCATACGAATACCCCCTTTCACATAATACTATATCACACATAGTATTGTGTGTCAAGAGTTTTTTTGAAAAATCTATTGACTTTTTTTCGCGGTATGATATAATTTCCTCAAGAGTAAAAAAACAAAAAGAAAGGATCGATTGCTCTATGGAACAACATTACGAATTTTGCAAGCGATTGCTTGAGGTTCATAAAAAAGACCGCCGCGATCTGACGCTTTTGCCCGACGCGGACGAGTTCTTCTTTGAAAGCCCCACGGCAATTCTTCTCCCCAAAAACGCGGGCGAAGTAATGCTGAATGCCGCCAAGGATTTTTCAGACTATCTCTTTACCTCGATGAACGTCACCGCCTACGTCGACTACGACCGCGGACAGGCGCTCCCCAAAAAGAGCGTCCGACTTGCCGTCAACCAAGATCTCGGAGAGGCATCCGAGCGCAGAGGTCACCGTCTGACGGTCGGCGAGAGTGTGCTCGTCGAGGGCTTTGACGAGTGCGGCGTGATGCAGGGACTTTTTCACCTCGAGGACGTGATGAATCTGCGCGAAGCTCCTTTCCTCAAAAAAGGGACCGAGACTCGCCGCATTCTCTTCCATCCGAGATCGGTCATGTCGGGCTACGGCATGGGCGAATACCCCGACGAATATCTTGCTCAGCTTGCGCACCACGGATTTTCCGCGCTGATGCTCTGGATCAAAGGCGTCAACGAAAGCTGGAAGGGCTTTCAGAACTTCACCGACCTCGCCGCACGCGCCGCAAAATACGGCTTTGATATTTACGTAGAAAGCTACACCCCCCACGAGGTCTATCCCGAAGGCGAGGAAGCGCAGAAATTCTACGACAAGCTCTACGGCGACCTCTTTGCCAAATTCCCCTTCATCAAGGGACTTGTCATTCTCGGAGAAGCCGTCAATTTCCCGAGCCGCGACCCCCGTATTCCCGAGGGCCTTGCCCCTGGTTGGTTCCCCTGCAACGACTGGTGTCTCTTACTCAAAATGATTCAGAATGCCGTCGCAAAGATCAAGCCCGACGTCGAGATCATTCTTTCCTCTTATAACTGGAACGGTCAGCCCAAGGAGCTTCGCCACGAGCTGATCGCGTCGCTCCCCGAAGGAATTCTGCTCAACTGCGGTTGGGAGATGAATGCCGAATATACGATGGGCGACCTGACCAACACCTGCCGCGACTATTCGCTCCGCTGTGTCAACCCGGGCGAGTATTTCCTGACCGAGGCAGAGGGCGCAACCAAGTACGGCGTCAAGCTCGATACCCTTGCCAACACAGGCGGAAAAACCTGGGACTTCGGCGTCATTCCCTTTGACCCCGCTCCCTACCGTTGGGCAGAGCGCTTTGAGGCAATGAGAAAAGCGCACGACGAAAACAATCTCGCCTCGCTTTCCGACTCCATCCATTACGGCTGTCATCCGTCCTTTATCACCGAAATTGCCAACTGGGCGTTTGCCGAGCCGAGAGTGGACCTTGATACGCTGATCCCGAAAATTCTTGCAATGCACTTCGGAAAGAAGGAGATCGGCAAGATCGACGAAGCAATGAAGAAATGGAGCGAAGCATTTGCGCACATGGTTCCCTCTCACGAGGATCAGTACGGCGCGCTCCGTATCGGACCCGCCCACCCCTTCTACGCAGGTAAGAGTGGAAAATGGGACGGCGCGTCTCCCCCTCAAGATAAGTTTGCTTCAGCGAAACTCGGTCCTGGAATGTACGAAAGCGTCTATCAGTATCGCCTGAAGGGACTCCCGGGAGAAATTCGCATGCCGTACGAAATCAAGGAATTCGAAACGGTCAGGGATCTGCTTCTCGAGGGAATTACTCTGCTTGAAGGTGTCGAAGAAAAGAACGACGAGCTGCTCCGCCTGATCAATATGGGACACTTTATGTACCGCACCATCCTCACAACGCTCAACCGAAAGCACTACTTCCTCTTGGATCAGACCAGAATGAATACCGAGAGCGACAGCGAAAGACGCGATGCCATCGTACAGATGATAGCTCTGCTCAAATTGGAGCAGGAAAATGCAAAAGCTACCATTCCCTACGTGGAATTCGACTCCTCTCTTGGCTTTGAGCCGTCGCTTGAATACGTCTGCGACAGAGAGCGCATCGAATGGAAGCTCGCACAGGTCGACGAAGAAATCGAAATGCTTCAGGACTTGCTTTGCTAACGTCCCCCCGAAGGTGCTTGCCATAAAGCAAGTTTCCCCCACCGTAGGGGCGAACTCCGTTCGCACGCGGGCGTTCAAAGAATGCCCCTACAACAAAAAGGACAGAGATTAAAAATCTCTGTCCTTTTTCACTTGCCTTGCCAAGGTATCGTGTATGAGTCGGGCGGTACGGCTTGAGAGGTGATATGCCTCGCTGTGCTTGCGCGATATTTTTGCTTTGCAAAAGTAATATTCTATTCGCCTTCATTATTTCAACGCACAAAACGTATATCCCCCCGCAAGTGAATAGAGTTGGAGACCCCGCCTTTTCTGCCGTGCGCCCAAGGGCGGGATGTTTTTTTTG
>JAZRLS010000039.1:0-2788 GCA_045646945.1 Eubacteriales bacterium
ACGGATGCGAAGGACGTGTGACGGCGTCCGGAGGAGTCGAAAGGCGATACGCGCACCAGACGGTGAACGCCCGCTTCACTCTTCAGATAACCGTAAGCGTTGGTGCCTTCGACCATAATGGTTGCGCTCTTGATGCCTGCGGCATCGCCATCAAGCCAGTCAAGGAGCTTATACTTGTATCCGCGACGTTCTGCCCAACGCGTGATCATACGGTAGAGCATTTGTGCCCAGTCCTGCGCTTCGGTTCCGCCCGCACCGGGGTGGAAGGAAACGATGGCGTTGTTCTTGTCGTATTCACCCGAGAGAAGAATCTCGATGCGCTTTTCCTCGGTAGACTTGCGGATCTCGGCAAGCTCGTTCTCAACCTCTTCCACGTAAGCTTCTTCGTTTTCCTCAATTGCCATTTCAGCAAGAGCAATGGCGTCCTCCAGACGCGACGAGAGAGCCTCGTAAGCCTCGATGGTGTCCTTGGTTTGCTTGAGCTTTTGCAGAACCTTCGAGGAATTTTCCTGATTGCCCCAGAAATTCGGGTCGAGCGTTTCGGCATCCAGCTGTTCGGCAAGTGCGCGGAGCTCGTCGATACGGAGTGCCGAGCCGAGCTCGGTGACGTCCTCTCGAAGACCGATAAGTTGATATTTTGCTTCTTCCAATGCGATGATCAAAGGGTACCTCCCGCAGTTCGAAAACTGCTTTTTCTTTCCTAAAGATATAAAAATAAATATTCTATTTTATTATACCACGCGCGAGGAAAATTTGTCAAGAGATTTTATCACAAGAAGAGAAGAAAAGAGTGAAAATTTATGTTTTTGCTTTTTTCTTTTTGTAAAACTCAAAATTGTGAAAATGCCCAAAAGGAGGTGGGGAAAAATGTTGAAAATGTTGAAAATGAAGAGGGTGTCACAAAAGGATTGACAAAGTTCCCGAGGTATGGTATAATAATTAAGCAAAAATTATCATCTGTGAGTATGGCAATTTTGGGGTGGTGATATCACCCAAGCAATTTTTAGGAGGAGAACTATGAAAATTCTGAAAAGAATTCTTTGCTTGACTCTGGCAGTCTTGATGCTCTTGCCCCTGTTGGTAGCTTGTACGAGCAAAAAGGAAAAAGAGAGTAGCGAAGGAACGAAAGACAAAGCGCTCTTGGAAGCAGAAATGCCTGACGATGGCGTTGGAATGTTGCCTGACGGCGGCTTTGGTGGCAGAGAAATCCGCCTCCTTGGTTGGACGGGTGCTTCCGCCAACGAATGGGAGGTTGCTGAGGGCGACACTGGTACGACGCTGAAGAGTGCCGTTTTTGCTCGTAACGAAGCAGTAAAGGGACGTTTGGACGTCAAACTGAAATGGAACTATATCGATGGACACGCCGGCTTTGAGTTTACCTATGCCGCAACGGCAGGTCAGCAAGCAGGACAGGGTCTGATTGATGTATTTACGCCCTATAGCCGTTCTGCGTGTATTTTGATGATGAACGGTGCAACCAGAGATATGCAGGGTATTAAGTACCTTGACCTGACCGATGAATGGTGGAACAGTGCGATGATGGACTGTGCCGTCAATGGCAAGGTCTACTTTGCAGGCGGTGATATGGTATGGACGCTGATGGGCAACACCTTCGCGTTCTGCTATAACAAGGATATTTTGGAAAAGAATGCTTCCATTCTCGAAAAGTATGGCGTTATTTCGATGTATGACCTCGTCAACGAGGGCAAGTGGACGTTGGATACGATGCTTGAGATGGCAAAGGCAGTTGCCGCAGATAAGACCTACGGACTGACCGGCTACCTCGTAGCAACCGATGCGTTCTATAAGGCAATGGACCTCAAGTGGATGGAAATTGACGCAAACGGTCAGTTGGTTATTTCTGAGGACCAGCACTCGGGTAGATTGGACGTCGCTCTCGGTAAGTTAGTAAACTTCTTCAAGACCAGTGCGTCTGCTTACATTGATTACTATGCAACCAACTTGGAGTATGCAAGTAACAACGGAAACGTTTCGAACCCCAAGATGCCTACGTGGCAGAACGGACAGACGCTCTTCATTCTGAACCCGATCATGTCGATTACCGACTATAAGTTTACCGAGCTTTCGTTCGACTTCGGTGTGCTTCCTATGCCGATGTACGATACCGCACAGTTCAAGGGATCCGAGGTAGCAGGTCAGGGCTATAAGACGACGCCTGACTTTGAGTATTCGGTGGTAGCAATTCCGAGAACGGCAAGCAACGTAGATCAAATCGGTGCTGTTCTTCAGGTTCTGGCATCTGAAGGTGCTAATAGAACGTCGCCCGCGTACTTCTCCGAAGTTCTGAAGAAGCAGATCTCCGACTCTCCCGAAGACTACGCAATGTGGGAAACCATTCGTGGCTCGATTGAGATGGATCCCGGTCGTTTCTTTGATAACGCTGCCGGTGAGGCTAATGCAGGCTTCTCTTGGAGTGTTATGAGATCCAATATTCAGATGCGCCGCACTACGGCTGCTGAAGACTGGGCATCTAGCGGTGAGAATAGAAAGCAGCTCGTTGCACAGATGAACGAGGCAATGGCAGCTACTGAATTGAAGTACGAAAAGAACAAAAAATAATCACATTGTGTGAACAAAGGGACAACCGCTACGGCGGTTGTCCTCTTTTTGGTTATAGAAAACCACCAGCAGTGCTGGTGGTTCCAAAAAGCTTTAGCTATGAACAGTTCCCGCCGCAGCGGGAGGCTCCCTTGTGCAAAGGGAGCTGTCGCGAAGCGACTGAGGGATTGTACTCGTGGCAAAAAACATAATAAAACAATCCCTCCGT
>JAZRLS010000040.1:0-3140 GCA_045646945.1 Eubacteriales bacterium
GGGCAGAATGATATTTGTACAAATTCCACCGTCACGCTCACTCCTTCCGTCACCTAACGGTGACACCTCGATGTTTTCGAAGAAAACTCGACGCCGCTTGCGGCATCACCTCTCGGAGGGAGGCTTGGTGGAGATTCGTTCGCTTGCGTGTTCGGCGCACAAACGATATTTTTCCCTCAAACCGTAGGGGCGACCTTTGGTCGTCCGTTCTTACCGTGTGCGAATCTGCGGGAGGATAATATCCTCCCCTACGAGTTGGCGGAGATTCGTTCGCTTTTGCGTTCAACGCACAAACGATATTTCCTCCGCAAACCCGTAGGGGCGACCTTTGGTCGTCCGTTCTTACCGTGTGCGAATCTGCGGGAGGATAATATCCTCCCCTACGAGTTGGCGGAAATTCGTTCGCTTTTGCGTTCGGGACGTATTTTTAGTGCCAATTTTTACAATGGGCTCTTTTTTTGTTGCAAAAATGGAGAAATTGTGGTATAATGAAGACGATCTTAAAAACAAGGAGTACGTTATGAAAATTACCAAGGATATTCACTACATCGGCGTAAACGATCACGAGCTGGACCTCTTTGAGGGACAATACACCGTTCCAAACGGAATGGCATATAATTCTTATGTAATCTTCGACGAAAAAATTGCCGTGATGGACACGGTCGACGCTCGCTTTGGCGAGGAATGGATCGCAAATCTCAAGTCGGAGCTTGACGGCAAGACACCCGACTATCTCATCGTTCAGCACATGGAGCCCGACCATTCGTCGAATATTTCGCTTCTGATGAAAGAATTTCCCACCGCCACCGTCGTTTCGTCAGATCGCGCGTTTGTGATGATGAAGCAGTTCTTCGGCGACGACTATGCCGATCGCCGCATCGTGGTCAAGGATGGCGAGAGCCTTTCGCTCGGCAAGCACCATCTGACCTTCGTTGCAGCACCCATGGTCCACTGGCCCGAGGTCATCGTGACCTACGATTCTTATGATAAGGTGCTTTTCTCTGCCGACGGCTTCGGAAAATTCGGTGCGCTTGACGTTGACGAGGATTGGGCGTGCGAGGCGCGCCGCTACTATTTCGGCATCGTCGGAAAGTACGGAATGCAGACGCAAAAACTGCTCGCGAAGGCAAAGACGCTTGACATCGAGGTGATTTGCCCTCTGCACGGTCCCGTGCTCTCGGAGAATCTTTCCTACTATCTTGGACTTTATGATACTTGGTCGAGCTACGGTGTGGAGAGCGAGGGTGTGGTCATTGCCTACACCTCGGTCTACGGTAACACGAAAAAGGCGGTGGAGTACCTCGCCGATGCGCTCAGAGCCGACGGCTGCCCGAAGGTGAGTGTGACCGACTTGGCACGCGACGATATGGCAGAGGCGGTCGAGGACGCGTTCCGTTACGGCAAGCTTGTACTCGCGACAACCACCTACAACGGCGACATTTTCCCCTATATGAACACTTTCTTGCACGCACTTTTGGAACGCGGCTACCAGAATCGTACGGTGGGCATCATCGAAAACGGAAGCTGGGCACCCGTGGCGGCAAAGAAGATCAAATCGATGCTTGAGGGAAGCAAGAATCTGACCTTTACCGAAACGACGGTAACGCTCCGTTCGGCGATGAATGCCGAGAGTGAGGCGCAGATTGCGGCACTTGCGAAGGAGCTTTGCTGATTACTTTTTGACCGTTAGGAGATATTGATGCAAATTGTACTACTCACGGCACTTGGCGTTGGCGGAGCCACCGTCATCGGTGCTCTGCTTGGCTTTTTATTTAAAAATCCGTCTCATAAATGGAATGATATTATTTTGTCCTTTGCGGCAGGCGTCATGCTTGCGGCGGCAGTCATTGGGCTTGTCCTTCCGTCGCTCGAATACGGCGGAAAATTCTCACTCTTGATTGCGATTGCGGGCATTTTTTGCGGTGCGCTCTGCCTGAACCTCATCGACAAGCTCGTTCCGCACCTGCACAAGATGACGGGCATCGATCAGGAAATCCATTCGGGAAAGACCGAACAGCTCAATAAGGTGTTGCTGTTTGTCATTGCCATCGCGATTCACAATCTGCCCGAGGGAATTGCGGCGGGTGTCAGCTTCGGTACGGGGGACTCGATGCAAGCTTTGACTGTGGCGGGCGGTATTGCGCTTCAGAATATTCCCGAGGGTATGGTGATTATCGCGCCGATGCTCGCGTCGGGAATGAAGCGCGGTCGCACCTTCGTGATCGCTCTGATGACGGGCGTTATTGAGGTGATCGGTACGCTGATCGGCTATTTTGCGGTCAGTGTCTCGACCGTGATTTTGCCCTTTGCTTTGGCATTTGCGGGCGGTACGATGCTCTACGTGATCTCGGACGAAATGATTCCCGAAACCCACTCTCACGGCAATGAACGTGCCGCAACCTATTCGCTTCTCGCAGGCTTCTGCCTGATGCTCGTGTTTGATGTTTTGATGGGGTAGAGCGTTGGGGGGTGGGAACGCGTGTTACTTTTCTTTTGGAAAAGAAAAGTAACCAAAAGAAAACTAATGACAAGAGGGGGCTTACGGCGACCTGCGATAAAGCAGGTCAGCCGAACGATGTTTGCCCCTGCGGGCAAGTGATGTCGGCTCCGCCTTGTGATGTAGCCTTCGGCAATGATGCTGTGCCTTCGGCACAGTGGGCAAACATCACATCATTGCGACCATCGGGAGCAACATCATTATGAGCGAAGCGAGTAACATCACTTTTGCGTAAGCAAAAACATCACTTATTTACCGCCCGAAAGTAAAATACAGTATAACACACTATACCTTGCAGGGCAAGGTAGTGTGCAAAAGGGACGAGAAAATCTCGTCCCTTTTGATATTGATGAAAAACTGCTTTACGGTAGGCCCCCCTACGTAGCCCCTTTTTTCTGTACAAACTTTGGCTTTCTGAGGAATGTTACACAACGGTTGGCACGGACGACCAAAGGTCGCCCCTACGGTTTGCGGGGGAAATATCGTTTGTGCGCCGATGGCACAAGGGAACGAATCTCCACCAAGCCTCCCTCTCGGAGGTGATGCCGCAAGCGGCGTCGAGTTTTCTTCGAAAACATCGAGGTGGCACGCGAAGCGTGACGGAAGGAGTGAGTGTAACGATGGAATTTGTGCAAATATCATT
>JAZRLS010000041.1:0-5706 GCA_045646945.1 Eubacteriales bacterium
TTATTCTCGAGGTTGCAAACTTCGACTCCAAGGGTGTTCGCAGAACTGCGCTCCGTTATGACAACCGTACTGAGGCTTCTTCCCGTTATGAAAAGGCAGTTGACCCCGAGCGTTGCGATCAGGCACTCTCGATGGCAATGAAGCTCTTCTCGGAGCTCTACCCCGAAATGAAGGTTACCGCATTCAAGGATCTCTATAAGAAGAAGCTCGAGAGAGCGGAAATCGACGTTGAATTTGAATGGCTCGACCGCCGTCTCGGCAAGCGAATTCCGCAGGAAATCGTTGCAAAGAAGCTCGGCACGATGGGCTATGACGTCACCTTTACCGAAACGGGCATGCACATTGTCGTTCCCACCTGGCGTTCGACGGGCGACGTTTCGATCAAAGCGGACATTATGGAAGAGGTTGCGAGAATGTACGGCTACGAGAATTTCGAAGCCACCACCATCACTACCTCGTTCGACGGAGCGATCAATCAGCTTAGCGTCGACCTTGTCCGCAAGATCAAGGAATATCTCGCGTTCCGTTGCAATATGCAGGAAATCTTTACCTACCCTTGGATGAGCGACGAGTTCGTCCACGCGCTGATCCCTTCGACCGACGGAATCCTTGCTTTGGCAACGCCCCCCTCCCCCACCGAAAAGTACGTTCGTTCCTCTCTGCTCCCGAACATCTGTAAGGCGATCGCGAAGAACGAAAGAAACTTTACGGAATTCGACATCTTCGAGGAAGCACAGATCTTCTATGACGGTGACTACACCGCAAACTACGAGGGTGAAAAGCTTCCCGCGCAGAAAAAACACCTTGGATGCGCGTTTGTCGGCTCGTCCGATAAGGTCGCAGAGCTCTTCCGTACCGCCAAAGGTGTCATCGGAGAGATGCCTCGCTATACGCACATGGAAGGCTTCACCTTTGAAAAGCTGGAAAAACCGTATTGGGCAGACGAAACGGTTTGGCTCAATATTATGCTGAACGGCAAGAAGATCGGTGACCTTGCTCTGCTCTCGAAGAAGGCGGCACTCGCGTGCGGCATCAAGGTGCTCTCTGCCGTCCTCGTCGAACTCGATATGGACGCCCTCGTTCCCTTCAAGTCGAGAACCAACCGCTTCACGCACGTCCCCGAGTTCCCGAGAAACGATTACGACCTCTCCTTCCTCGTCGATGCAATGACGAAGTGGAGCGATATCTACACGCTTCTGACCGAAAAGAAGAACGAGCTTCTGCGCGACGTCCTCTTCGTGGACGAATACCGCGGCAAGCAGATTCCCGAGGGCAAGAAGTCGGTGACGATCCGACTTGTCATCGGCTCGGACGAAAAGACGCTCACGGGTGAGGAGATCGAAGCAGTCGCAAAGAGCGCTGTCAAGAAGCTCCAAAAGAATCTCGAAGCAGAGTTCCGTATGGCGTAAAATATGCCAAAGGGCAAGGAGTTTTTCCCTTGCCCTTTTTTTCAAAAAATCAAATCAAATAAGATTGAGTAAGGTTGAATAAAGGAGAAATTGTATGATGAACCAAACCTCTCAAAAATTATCACTCCGTTGGAGCTATATGATTATCGGTACGGTTGCAATGCTGTTTGCGGGCATCCTGTACGCGTGGTCGATTCTGAAATCTCCCTTAGCACAGGAATTCGGATGGGGCACGTCCGAGCTCGCACTGAACTTTACCTTGGCAATGACCTTCTTCTGCCTCGGCGGACTTTTAGGCGCACAGCTTTCAAAGCGACTCGGTCACCGAATCGCCCTGATCCTCGCAGGCGTGTTGTCTGCCTCGGGATTCGCTCTGACCGCTGTTTTGAAAAACGTTCCCGTCTTCGTGTTGTACGTCACGTACGGAATTCTGGCAGGTATCGGAATCGGAATTGCATACAACGTAGTAATCGCAACCGTAAGCTCCTGGTTCCCCGACAAGAAAGGGCTTTGTTCGGGCTGTCTGATGATGGGATTTGGCGCTTCTGCTCTTGTTTTGGGAAATGCGGCGGACGCGATGTTCAAAAGTACGCTTGGTTGGCGTATGACCTATGTCCTTTTGGGCGTTTCGCTGCTCGTCGTCCTATCTTTGGCGGGAATTCTTCTGAAACGCCCCTCGGCCGACGTCGTTTTCCCCTCGCTCAATCCTTCCAAAACAACCGAAAAGGGCAAAGCGAAACCGCAAGATTTCACGTCAAAGCAGATGCTCGCCCGTCCGTCGTTTTGGCTGGCATTTCTTTGCATCTCGTTTTTAGCCGCCGTCGGCAGCTCGGTCATCAGCTTTGCGAAGGATCTTGCACTGTCGGTCAAGGCACCCGAATCCTTGGCAGTTTCCTTGGTGGGTGTACTTTCCGTGTGCAACGGCATCGGACGGATTCTGACAGGTGCAATCTTTGACGCGATCGGTTGCCGTAAAACGATGCTGTGCGCGAATGTTTTGACCATTGGTGCCGCTGTCGTAACGCTCCTTGCCGTATCGGTTCATTCACTGCCCTTGTGCATCGTCGGCGTGTGCCTCACGGGAATGTCCTACGGTGCCTGCCCCACAATCACATCGGCATTTACGTCGTCGTTCTTTGGAATGAAGCATTTTTCCAACAATATGGCACTGATGACCTTTACGGTGATGATCGGTTCCTTTGTTGCGACCGCATCCAATAAAGTGCTCGAGATGACCGGCGGATATACGGTAACCTTTATGATGCTGCTGGCACTCACGCTCGTCGCACTCATAATGAACCTGTTCCTTCGCAAGCCGTAACACAAAACTAAGAAAAGCAAAGTAAAAAAAGAGAGGTATTCCTCTCTTTTTTGTTTTGATGGTCGAGGTGACAAGATAACTCCGCTTCGCTTCGTGATCCCCACGCCCTGCGCCTGACAAGCGAGCTTGTCGATCTTCGGGCGGGGTATGCGAACTTGCGTTTGCTTCGCAAACCAACTTGAATTTGAGTACCCACTGTCAAATCAAAAAAGAGAGGCGATGCCTCTCTTTTTTGATTTGATGGTCGAGGTGACAAGATTCGAACTTGCGACTTCTACGTCCCGAACGTAGCGCTCTACCAAGCTGAGCCACACCTCGATATTCAATTGTTAAAAACCAATGCGCTTCAACACGCTCGTATATTATACCACCTTCCCCCCTCACTTGTCAAGTCTTTTTTTTATTTTTTTCAATTCTCCGAAAAATATTCGATCCCTCGTCTCTTCACTCCCACACCTCGTCCCATTTCGACATTTCCCCTCGATCTTTGCTATCCTTCGCAAATTCTTTGTTCTATTTTACCAATTATTACCACTTATTATTGTAATATTTTATAAATGGTATTTTATGGAAAAATCATTGAACTTTTTACCAAAATATGGTAAAATATGTATATCGAAGAGAAAATCGATCAAAATCCCGCAAAGAAAAACAAAGAAAATTTGGAGGAAAGAATGGAAAACAACGCAAAAATACTGATCGCCGACGAAAATCCTGCGGCACGGCAAACCCTACTCAGCGAGCTGAGGCGAGCAGGATACCGAAATGTCGAAGAGGCTACCAATGGCGAAGAAGCGCTCATTAAAATCGGACGCTACCATCCCGACGTAGCGATTCTTGACGTCTGGCTGTCCAAGCTTGATGGAATCGGTGTCCTGCGAAACTGCAGATCTCTGCACTTCGGGCAAGATCTTCCCCCTGCCTTCATCGTGGTGTCGATGGTATCCAACCAAAGCATTTTTATGGAGGCGGCAAATGCGGGCGCGGATCTTTGCCTGCTCAAACCCTACAACATGGAAAGTCTTTGCCAACATATTGATTCTCTGCTCCTCCGTCGCACGGCAACGAAAAACGGCGAGATAACAGAGACCGACAAACAAAAAGGAGAAGCGCAGGACATTGAAACGCAGGTCACGCGCATCATTCATCAGATCGGTGTTCCCGCGCACATCAAAGGCTACCAATATCTCCGCACGGCAATTCTCCTCACCATCCGCGACAGCGATATGATTAACAGTGTCACAAAAGTCCTCTATCCGTCGGTGGCAAAGAAATACCAAACGACCACGAGCCGAGTGGAACGAGCCATTCGCCACGCCATCGAGGTCGCGTGGGATAGGGGCGACGTTGACACCCTCAATTCCTACTTTGGGTACACGATACAAAACAACCGCGGAAAGCCGACCAATAGCGAATTTATCGCAATGATCGCGGACAATCTGAGGCTCAAATACAAATTGTATTAATCCACAAAGCCTCTCTTTTTTCAGGAGAGGCTTTTGTGAAAAATTTAAAAACCCTCTTGACATTATCGGGGCAATATGGTACAATTTATATGTTGTAATCTATCTATCGATCCAAAGACCATCAATAGATAAAGAAATCCATCCGTAAAAGAAGAGGGCTTGAATTATGAAAAAACTCCATTCAATGTTAGCGATCTTACTGATCCTTACTTGTCTTTTGTCTGTGCTCGTGTCCTGTGCCGAGGATCCCGCACCCGTGGAAGAGGAAGAGGAAACCACCGCACCCACCGATAACTCGTCGGACGGAAATAAGACCTATCCCCTGACCGAAAAGGACAAGGAAAATATTTACAAAAATGCTATGCTTTATCTCTCGAATGATAAAGCAGACTTGGCTTATGATGAATTCTTAAAGATTCCCGATTACAAAAACGTAGCGGAATATCTTGCTCGATTCTCCTATGGTGTAACTACTATTTATGAATACGAGTACGCAACGAAAGTTGACCATGTGAACTCATTCTCTCATTATTACACCAAGTACGGTCAGCCGTCAAAGTTCCAGCAGAGAGGTGAAAAATCCAAGGATACGCAGTACGTTTACGATGAATCCTCCCGCTTCCTCACGATGCTGACCGATTCTCCGTACGTCCATCACTACACGTACGACGAGGCAACGGGACTGCTTGTGAGCTCGACCACTCAGCACGGTGTTGAATTGACGACGACGACCTATGCTTACGCTGACTCCGCAAACCCCACCCGTCTGACCTCCACCACCGGTGTCGTAACCTCCTCTGCGAGTCCCGACAAAGCAATCAGAACCATCATCCTCGAGTATACGTATAACGCCCGTGGCGACGTAACCAAGGAAACCGAAACGACTGTCACCCCGAATGCAGATCCTACGCTGGATCCGAACGTTGTTGTTAAAGAATCGCTTTACACCTACAATGCAGACGGTACTCTTGCAAAGTTCGAAAGCACCGACGTTCTCGGCAAATATTTCATTACGTACGAATATGAAAACGGACTCTTAATGAAAGAAACGCTGACGCACGAGGCAGAGGCTCCCGAGATGACCGCGGAAAATTACTCCACGTTCTTGAATTTTGTTTATTCCCAAACAACCACCTACGTCTATGACCACAGAGATCGTATCGACTCGAAGCAAGTGATCGCCAACATTTTCATTGATGAAACCTATGCAAGTGTAGCCAATGAAGTTCTGACCTACAAAGAAAGAGTTCGTGACTACGACTACACGAAGTACAATATTTACTACAACCCCTACGCATAAGAACTATAACCAGAACGCCGACCTGCCAAACCAGGTCTCCGCATTTTTGTGAAACGAAAACCACCAGCAGTGTGAAATGGTAAAATAAAGGTAGACACATAGAAAACCACTATGCATCTACCTTTTTGTTATGGTATAATAAAGAAAAAAAGGAGGAATGAAATGAAGAAAGGGCAAAAGAAACGGGTATGGACAAAAGAAGATAAACTG
>JAZRLS010000042.1:0-35610 GCA_045646945.1 Eubacteriales bacterium
CCCTTTTTGAGAAAAGAAAAAAAGGAGAATTTTTCTCTCCTTTCATCTTACTTATGGAGCGGATTACGGGGCTCGGTCTCTGCGCTCGACGCGCTTCGGTCACCGTCGGTTCTGACAGCCATTCAGGCTGTCATTCATTACCTCCTCTTTCGAACCCCTCTTCTCCCTTTTTGAGAAAAGAAAAAAAGGAGAATTTTTCTCTCCTTTCATCTTACTTATGGAGCGGATTACGGGGCTCGAACCCGCCACCTCAACCTTGGCAAGGTTGCGCTCTACCAAATGAGCTAAATCCGCATAATGGTGCCTCCGGTCGGAATCGAACCAACGACACGGGGATTTTCAGTCCCCTGCTCTACCAACTGAGCTACAGAGGCATACAGCAAGGGCTGTTACCAAAATGGCGACCCGGATGGGACTCGAACCCACGACCTCTAGCGTGACAGGCTAGCGTTCTAACCAACTGAACTACCGGGCCAAATGGTGGGAACAATAGGGCTCGAACCTATGACCCTCTGCTTGTAAGGCAGATGCTCTCCCAGCTGAGCTATGCTCCCATGTCTTCCTTTCGGCGACTTTAATATTATATCACAGTCGCTTTCGGTTGTCAATAGGTTTTTGAAAAAAAGTTGAAAAAATTTTTAGATTTTTTCAATATTTTTTCTTCACCACCATTTTGCGCCAACGGTCAATATTATAGCATATCCGTTTTTCTTTGTCAATAGGTTTTTGAAAGTTTTTTTCGAGTTTTTTGAAGTTTTTTCAATGGGGAGGAGTTGCCCTCCCCTACCTGTTTTTATCCGTTTGTTTTTTGCTTATTCAAACATTTTTTCGATATCGTTTCGATTAAAATATTCCTTACGTCCGCAGAAGCGGCAACCGACCTCGAGCTCTTCGTTCTTGCCCTCGGCAATCTGCTCTTGGAGCATTTTTTCGAGTTCTGTCTTTCCGAGGGTAATGAGGGCGCGTTCGACTCTTTCTCTCGAGCAGTTGCAAGCGTACTCCACCTCAAGCTCATCGAATACGTCGTATTCGATGCCACGCAGGGCGATATCTGCAATTTCCTGATTGGAAAGTCCGCGGTCAAAGAGGCGCGAGACGTTCGCAAGCTCGGGCACGTTCTTCTCGATGGCATCCACCGTTTCGGGGTTGGCAAAGGGCAAGAGCTGAACCAGCACGCCGCCCGCCGCCTGACAGCTTCCGTCGGGTGCGACCAGCACGCCGAGCGCACAGACCGTAGGGATTTGCTCGCTGTTGGCGTAATACGACGCGATATCCTCGGCAATCTCACCGCTCACAAGCGGAATCGATCCCGTGTAGGGTTCCTTACCGCCCTCGTCGCGAATGATGGTCAGCGTCCCCTTTCCGACCGCCGCTCCGACGTTCAGCTTTCCGTTGGATTTTCTCGGCACGTCGACCGAGGGGTTCTGAATATATCCCTTGACGTTACCGTAATAATCTGCCACAGCGAGCACGCGTCCCGCAGGTCCGTCGCCGCCGAGCGTGACCGTGATCGAGCTTTCCTTATCTCCCATCATACATCCCATCAGCGAGGTAACGGTGAGAAGTCTTCCGAGTGTTGCGGTGGCGGTGGGTGCGGTTTTGTGAATTTCGATGGCGCGATCGACGATCGGCTTTGCGTTAATGACGTGAATTCTGGCACTACCGTCGGCGGTCATTGCGCGAAGAATGGTTGCGTATTTTTGTTCGTTTTTCATCATTTTCTTTTCCTTGTATTTATTTTTATCAAAGGCCATCCTTTGAGTGAACGCCCACAACAGCAGGTATAAGGACCTCTATTTTTTCCTCTCCGTCGCCTACGGCGCCACCTCTCCCGAAGTGAGAGGCTTTTTAGTTCTTACTGCCAAAGATTATGCTATCCCTCGCCACACTATCTAAAGGCTCGCCCTTTGGGAGAGCTCCCGACGAAGTCGGGTGAGAGGGTGTTTTCCTTTTATTTCTTTGCTCTGGCGACAATATACCACCGATCGGTGGTGTCGGTGGGCTCTGAGAACTCGAAGTTTGCGAAGAAGCCGAGTAGCTCGAAGCCGTTTTCTGCGAGAAGCTTTTCTACTGTTTTTCTATCGTAGCACCTCTCCTGCTGATGCTCCTCGGAGCGATCGTAGCGGCCGTCCTCGTCCTCCTCAAAGAGGGTGAGATAGAAGTTGCAAATGCTGCTCTCGCGGTCGTATTCGTTCTGCCAACCGAGAAAGCTTCGTTCGTCCTCGAGAATGTAGGCTTCATTGCCGTAAACCGTCTCAAACTTATGGGGCGTATTGAGGTCGAAGAGGAAGAGTCCGTCGGGGTCGAGGTAATTGTGGACCGTCGCGAAGGTCTTCGCCACGTCGTCCTCGCTCAGAAGATAGTTGATGCTATCGAGGCAGCAGACAACCGCGCCCACCGTGCCGTAAAGCTCAAAGTTGCGCATGTCCTGACAGAGATAGAGAATCCCGTCGTCTGCCGTTTTTTGGGCGTACGCTTCCGAGAGCATTTCCCCGCTTCCGTCGACACCGATCATATCGTAGCCTCGCGCGGCAAGTGCTCTTGTCATTCGTCCCGTGCCGCAGGCGAGGTCGAGAAGAAGCTCGGGGCGCGCCCCGAGAAATTTCTCAAAGCATTTTTCAAAGAAGTCTGCCCACGCTTCGTAGTCGATGGGTGCTCCCATGGTTTCATAAACTCTTGCGATGGCGTCGTAGCCCTCGCATCCGTGTAAATTGCTCATTTTTTGATATCCTTTTCCAAGACACTAAAGATTCGGTCGATATTGCCCGCTCCCATCACAACGACGGCATCGCCTTCACGAAGCTCTCTGCGAAGCCTCTCGGCGGCGTTTTCCACGCTTTCCGCGTAAGCCGCCTTTGCCCCGACGCGCTCTGCCAAGAGTGCCGAGCTGACGCCAAGCGTATTCGTTTCTCGTGCGGCATAGATGTCGACGAAAAGTACGCGGTCGGCGTCACCGAAGGCGGTGGTAAACTCGTCCAAGAGTGCCGCGGTACGGGAGTAGGTGTGCGGCTGATAGACACAGAAGAGCCGTCCTCCGTCCGCGGGAATTGCCCGTGCGCCCGCCAGTGTAGCGCGGATTTCGGTGGGGTGGTGTCCGTAGTCGTCGTAAACCTCGGCACCCTGCATACTTCCCTTTCGCTCCATTCTGCGTCTCGCGCCCGCAAAGGCTCGAAGTCCCTTGGTGATTTCTGTGGAAGAAAGCCCCGCAAGACGGCAAACGGCGGCGGTCGCCAGCGCGTTATAGATCTGATGGCGACCAACCACTCCGAGGGAAATTCGGCAGAGCGTCTCGCCGTGCTCGACGAGGTCAAACGACCAGCGTCCGCGCTCGCAGGCAAGGTGCTTTGCGACGTAGTCACAGCTTTGATTGTCGATGCCGAAGCGAACGAGGGTGCCCTCGTAATCCGAGAGTGTCCTTTCGACCTCTTCGTCGTCGCCGTTCGCGACCGCAAAGCCGTCCTTGCCCGTTTTTGCCGCATACGAAGCGAACGAGGCGCGAATCTGCTCCATACTGTGGAAGTAGTCGACGTGATCCATTTCGATATTCAGAATGACAGCGATCTTCGGGTTAAAATCGAGGAAGGAGTCCATATACTCGCACGCTTCAAATACGAAATTCTCGCTTCTGCCAAGGCAGTACGCGCCTCCCATTGCCGCGAGCTCCGCGCCCGAAAGGACGGTGGGATCGCTTCCCGCGTCGAGCAGAACCTGTGCGATCATTGAAGTACAGGAGCTTTTTCCGTGCATGCCCGAAACACCGATGCGACGGAGGTAACCCATCATCAAATAGCCGAGATAATCCGCGCGAGAAATGAGCGGAATGCCCCGCTCTTTGGCTCGCAGATATTCCTCGTTGTCGGGCGAGATTGCCACGGTATAAACGACGGCATCGTAGCCGTCGATATTTTCTTTTTGATGCTCATAACAGAGGGTAAGTCCCTCGTGCTCGAGACGTTCGGTCAGTGCCGTCCTCGTGCGATCCGAGCCACCGACGGAAAATCCGCGGCGGTGTGTCAAGAGGGCGAGCGACGACATATTGATACCGCCGATGCCGATAAAAAAGACGCTTTTTGCCTCTCGGAGCATCTCTCCGATGCGCTCGGCACCAAAGTGTGTATTCGGTGTTGCCATACTACCCTTTCCGATCCTTTCCCGTCGAAATTTCGCGACGTAACGCGCTTTTTGCGAGCTGTGTCGCGACGTGTCGAAATCTTTCATACACGTTCACAAAAAAAACAAAAAACCGTTGTATATCCGTCAAATTCCTATTGTATAATATTAGTGCCCAAAAGAAAAAATATCCAATTTTGAAAACAAAACAGATATCATCAAGACGGAGGAACAAAAAATGCAAATCACAGACATCAAAGTCAGAAAGCTCTTTGACGAGGGCCCGATGAGAGCCATCGTTTCGGTCACCTTTGACGGTCAGCTCGCCGTGCACGACATCAAAGTCATTTACGCACGTGATAAATTCTTTATCGTAATGCCGAGCCGCAAGAATCCCGACGATACCTACCGCGACATCGTACATCCCATCAACGCCGCATTCCGCAGCGAGGTGGAGAGAGAGGTCATCGCGGCATATCACAAGGAGGTCGAACTTCAGGCGGTGCAAGCACCGAGCGAGGTCGAAGATCCCGCGTTTGTATAAGCCAACCAACAAGCCTTCCCTTTGGGGAGGGCTTTTTTATTAGATAGATTTGGATTGGATGATGTACCTTTTCTTTTGGAAAAGAAAAGGTACCAAAAGAAAACTTTATCGAAAAGTTTTCTTGGCTCGCCGTATTCTTTGTGCGGCTTCGGCTTTTTGAGGTACAAACTTGTCGGACAGCTTGCTGCCGACAAGTTTGGGATGCGATTTTTATTTTACTTACATCTGTCCGTGGGAAAAGAGCATTTGCCCGTTTTTGATCTGGAGAAGTCCGAAGTCGCCTGCGGCGAGACTGCCGGGGTTAAACACCCAAAGCGCACGTGGAAGACGGTAGCCGTCATATAGCTCACTTCCCTCGGCATAATAATTTTCGATCGGCAGGTGCGTATGCCCGTAAAGCAGTGCGTCTGCCCCTCGTTCCGAGGTATATCGAATGGCGCGATCAAGTCCCGATTTGACCGAGAGGCGGTGTCCGTGCATCAATAAAATTTTCTTTCCGCCAAGATTCAGCATCCGCTCCTCGGGCGTCGTTGGATCGAGCGAAAAATCGCAATTCCCGCGCACCGAAAAGAGTTTCGGCTCGCCGTCGGGCAGGTCGCGAAGTCCGTCTCCGAGGAAGAAAAACGCATCGGCATCGCGGTGTCGCGCCATCAGCGTCCGCACAAGGTCGCTCCGACCGTGCACGTCCGAGAAGACTACGTATTGTTCGGTCATCATACCGAAAGAAGCTCCTCTTGCTTCTTTGGCTTCTCTTCCGAATGTTCTTGCTTTCTCATCGAAGCACCTGCGGGTACGAGGAAACGAAGCGCTTTCTTTGCTACCGAAAGATGTAATTCATCGGCGCGAACAACCTCACCGTCAACGCTGATGTTGGTGGTTTTTTCAAATATCAGGTCGATTCTTTCACGCTTTTCGTTCATCAGAATCTTTTTATTTTTATCATTGAGGTGCGTTCCCTTTTTATACTGTCCAACGATTGAGATAAATTTGATTCGTCCAATGGGTTGAACAAAAAACGAATCAATCAGTCCATCGGTAAGAGACGCTTGGGGATTGGAATGAAATCCGCCGCCGCAGAAGCAGCCGTTGGCATAGGTATTGAGCAGATAGTCGCGGTATTCCTCGCTTCCCTCCGCCTTCGCTCGTACCCCAGGCTTGCGGATCAGTGTGATCACAAGACCCACAACGTAGGTCAGCTTTTTGGGAACAAGTTTATTTTTCTTCAGATCAAGCGTTTTACAAACGACCTCGCAGTCAAAGCCTACGTTGACCATATTAACGGCATAGCGGTCGTTACAGCGGAGCAGATCGATGGTCACCTCGTCGGCGGCAAGCTGATCCTCCACCTCGAAAAAATGCTCTCCGCCAAGAAAATTACGAACGAAATCGTTGCCCGTGCCCGACGGAATCAGTCCGAGGGCGGCATCGGTATTTTTCGGAAGTGCCATCATACCGCAAACCGCTTCTCCGAGCGTTCCGTCGCCGCCGCAAGCGTAAAAGCGATAGCTTTCGGCAGGAGCTTCCGCGACGCGGCGGGGGATGTAATCGGTGGCGTCACCAACGCCCTTCGTAAAGTAAATCTCGACGTCCTCTCGTCCGAGTGTGACAAGCTGCTCTTCGAGCTTTGCCGCCATTTGTCCTTTTCCTGCCGCAGGGTTCAGAATAAAGCAATATTTCATTGGATTGAAACCTCCTCCGATGTCGGGTGGAATATTTTCGCGCTCTTCCCCATAAAATGGAAGCAAGTGGCGACATTTTTCCTATTTTATATTATTTTATCACAAATCGCGCGTTTCGTCAATCCTAAAATCTTGGTACCTTCTCATTTTCTTTTGCATATTCTGTAATAAAGAATCGCCGAAAAGGAGGACCCCCTATGCAACTTGACCGTGATGCCTTAAATAAGGTTCTGACTCTGAATGACCGTCAACTCAAGAATCTGATTCAGCGTCTTGCCGCCGAGAGCGGCATTAATCCCGCAGAATTCAACATTGATCCGTCGAGCATTGAGAGCATTCGAAAAGCACTTGGCAGCGCCACCGACGAGGATCTGCGGCGCATTACCGAGCAATACGAGGCAAACAAGCAAAATCAGAGAGGACGGAAATAGACCCATGGAAGAAAACAAGGAATCGGAAAAGACCTCGGAAGCATCCGCTCCCGATCTTTCCCGTGTCATGGAAGGAATTCTCGCGCATCCCGAGTTGATCTCGACCGTCGCCGCGGCACTTGGAAAGTCGGTCCCTGCCGTATCGCCCTCCAAGGAAAGTGACACGCCACCCGCGGCGGCAACGCCCGCGGTGGCTCTGCCAAAAGAAATCTCTCCCGAGGCAATTGCGACCATTGCGCCACTACTGTCGGGGCTTTCGGGTTTGGGGGGCGCGAAAGGCTCCCCTCCCTCCAAAAAGGACGATCCGCGTGCCTGTCTTTTGGTGGCACTCAAGCCTTATCTGAGTGCGGGTCGATGTCAGGCAATTGACGATATGCTCCGTCTCGCGACGCTTTCCGAGGTGCTCCGAGGCTTTGGCACATTTGGGAAAGGAGGGCACTGATGTATTCCAGACGAGAGCTTGGCGACCGTGTTCCGCGCGTTCCGAGAAATTACAGCGGCAACGCCTTTCGCGAGGTGGTCCCGCCCGCGCCGAGCGAAGCGGTCGAGGTTTTGGAAGAACACGAAATGATCGATGCAACGGCGGAAGAAGCCTCGGCAGAGCTCGCACCGACGGGTGAAGAAAGTGTTCCCGCCGCGCGTTCGGGATTGTTTTCGCACGCGGGCGGACTGTTTGGTCAGGGCGGCTCGATCGGTTCGGAAGAGCTTCTTTTGCTTGGGTTGATTCTGCTTTTGTCGCAAAGCAACGAAAAGGACGATCTTCTGCTTTGGCTCATTCTTTTACTGTTTATTCGGTGAGCGTCACGGACCGTCGAGGACGCCTGTCCCTACAGGGTTGTAAGGTATCGCTATCCGTGCGCCGAACGCACAAGGTACAATCTTTCAAAAAAGAAAAAAACAACAGCGTAGCCGTTTTGTTCGTGCGGTTACGCTGTTGTTCTATTTTACATAAGTTATTCAATTTCTCCGAACAGACGAAGTGCTTCGATGGCGGCATTTTGTTCTGCCTCGCGCTTGGATCTGCCCGTGCCGTGTCCGATGACGTTCGAGTTCATTCTCGCCTCGACCGCAAAGAGCTTTTCGTGATCGGGTCCGCTCTCTCCGACGACGTGGTACGTAAGTACGTCCCCCTCTGCCTGCTGAATCAGCTGTTGCAGTTCGGTCTTGGGATCGGTAATGATCGGGCTGTAATTCTCTTCGAGCTCACGCTTGATAAAGGGAATCAAGAATCGGCGCACGCGCTTCTTTCCCTCACTCCCCGCGTCAAGATAAATTGCGGCGATGAGTGCCTCAAAGGCATTTTCGAGCGTCGATTGACGGTCTCTTCCGCCCCCCTTCTCTTCTCCGTTGCCAAGCAACAGATAGGCGCCAAGGTCGATCTGTCTTGCATAGGATGCCAGTGCCGACGACTGCACGACCGCCTTTCGTCTTTGCGTCAATTCTCCCTCGGGAAGGTCGGGATAGGTCAGGAAAAGATATTCACTGACCAGCGAAGAGAGCACGGCATCGCCGAGAAATTCCAATCGCTCGTTGCACTGTGCCACGCCTCGCTTCGCCCGCACCTCGTTGGCATACGACGAGTGCGTCAGCGCTTCTGAAAGGATGCTCCGATCGTGAAATTGATATTCGATTTTCGCTTCGAGAAGTGCTACGTCTTTTTGCATCGTGGTTTCCTTTCAGTTATTCTTCGATCGTTGGTTCTGCCGATTTTGCCGCTTCTTTTTCGGCTTTTTTACGCTCTGTGAGCAGAGCGAGCTCTGCCGTCAGGTCAGCGGTCAGGTCGTTTTCGGTGGCGTTCAGCGCTTGACGAATCGCATTCTTGAACGCCTTTGCCTTCGACGAGCCGTGCGCCTTAATGACCGGCTTTGCGATGCCGAGAATCGGCGCGCCGCCGTATTCGCTGGCGTCGAATTGCTTCTTGACCTCACCAAGATGCGAACGCACCAGCAGATATCCCGCCTTGGTGGCAAGGTTTTCCGTAAAGAGATCGCGCATCATATTCAGCATCAGCTTTCCCATTCCCTCTATGGTTTTGAGCAGAATGTTGCCCGAAAATCCGTCGCAAACGAGGACGTCGCAAGCGTCACGCATCACGGCAGTTCCTTCGACGTTGCCGATGAAGTTGATCTGCGGATTTTCAGAGAGGATCTTATAGGTCTCGATCTGAAGCTCGGTTCCCTTATGATCCTCGGTACCGTTATTGAGAAGTCCAACGCGTGGGTGCTCTACACCCATCATTTTGTTCATATAGACCGAGCCCATCACCGAGAACTGCTCAAGATATTCGGGCGTGACGCTGAGGTTTGCGCCCGAGTCAAGCAAAAGCACAGGGGGCGTCATCGGAAGCACTGCCGCAATCGCGGGACGGCGTACCCCCTTGAGCTTGCGAACAAGCAGATTTGCCCCTGTAAAGAGCGCACCCGTGTTCCCCGCGCTGACAAAGGCGTCGCCCTTGCCCTCGGCAAGCAGGCGAAGTCCCGTGCTCATCGACGAGTCACTCTTGGCACGCACCACGCAGAGCGGGTCGTCCTCCATCGTGATTTCGACCTCGGTGTGTACGATCTCGAAGCCGTCAAGCGACACGCCAAGCTCCTTGGCACTTGCTTCGAGCTTTTCGCGGTGACCGACAAGCAAAAGCTCAACGTCAAGTTCCTCCCTGGCAAGAAGCACGCCTCGGATGGCTTCGGCGGGAGCGTGATCTCCTCCCATCATATCTATGATGATTTTTTTCATCTCAGTTTCTCCAAAATCAATTCGATTTCTGCGAGAGCTCTCTTCGAAAGCTCTTCATTTTTTGCCGCCTTGCCGCCCTTGACGCGGTACGGAAGCGGCTCTACGATGCCGAAATTGGCATTCATCGGGGTAAACGCGCCGACGCCTCCGTTTGCGACGTAGTAAGACATCGCGCCGAGCATCGTCGTTCGCGGGAAGAAAATTTCCTCTTTTCCGAGTGCTTCTCTTGCGGCACTAAGACCCGCGAGAAGTCCCGAGCCTGCCGACTCCACGTAGCCTTCGACACCCGTCATCTGTCCTGCAAAGCGGATCGATTTTCCTTTGAGTCGATAATTCTCTTCGAGATATTCGGGTGAATTGAGGTAGGTATTGCGGTGCATCACACCGTAGCGCAGAAATTCCGCGTTTTCAAGTCCCGGAATCATTCGGAACACTCTTCTCTGCTCGGGGAAGGTCAGGTGGGTCTGGAATCCCACAAGGTTATACATCGTTCCCTCTTGGTTCTCCTTGCGAAGCTGAACGACGGCGTGCGAGGTTTTGCCTACTCTCGGGTCAATCAAGCCGACGGGTTTGAGCGGTCCGAAGAGGAGCGTGTCGCGTCCGCGTCTTGCCATCACCTCGACGGGCATACAGCCCTCAAAGACTTTGAGATTTTTCTGCTCTTCTCGGTCAAAGTCGTGAAGTGCGGCTTCCTCTGCCGTCACGAGTGCCTGCCAGAATGCCTCGTACTGCTCAGCGTTCATCGGGCAGTTGATATAGTCGGCGTCGCCCTTGTCGTAGCGCGACGCGAAAAACGCGGTATCCATATTGATGCTCTGCGCGTCGACGATGGGCGCGGCGGCATCAAAGAAGTGAAGTCCCGAAAGACCGAGTTCTTCTCTCATAAAGGTTGCCATCTTTTCCGAGGTCAGAGGACCCGTAGCGACAACGGTAATTCCGTCGCTCTCCGAAATGCCCTCCGCCTCCGCCTCGATGATCTCGATATTTTCGCACGCACGGAGCTTCTCGGTGATATACGCCGAGAATTTTTCACGGTCGACGGCGAGTGCCGAGCCTGCGGGGACGCGGGTTGCGTCTGCCGCCTCCATCACGAGCGAGCCGAGCGCGCGCATCTCTGCTTTGAGCAGTCCCACGGCGTTCGCGGTGCTGTCCGAACGGAGAGAATTTGAACAAACGAGTTCGGCAAAATTTTCCGCGTGATGTGCGGGGGTATATTTCTTCGGTTTCATTTCAATCAGGCGAACGCGGACGCCGCACTTCTGTGCCTGCCACGCCGCCTCAGCGCCGGCAAGTCCTGCGCCGATGATGGTAATCGTTGGTTTCATAACACTTCCTGTATTTTATGGAATCTGCAACCAAACCAAGGCTCCCACCTTGGGGGAGCTGTCGCGAAGCGACTGAGAGGACAACCTCTCCGTCAGGCTACGCCTGCCACCTCCCCTAAAAGGGGAGGCTTGGCTGATACGCTTATTTTTCTTTTATTCTTCCGACGACACTGCCTCAGGCGCAGCCTCGCGCTTATAGCCGCAAGCTTTGTTGTGGCAAACAAGCATCGACTGTCCCTTCTTGCGGAAGAGCATCTCGCCGCAGTCGGGGCATTGTTCGAGCGTAGGAAGATCCCACGACGAAAAGTCGCATTCGGGGTATTTTTCACAGCTATAGAAGACCGTCTTTCTCTTGCCCGTCTTCATCACGACCTTGGAGCCGCACTTCGGACAAGGCACGCCGATATCCTTGGTCTTCTGCTTGGAGAAGTTGCATTCAGGGTAACGAACGCAAGCAAAGAAGGTACCGTAGCGTCCCGTTCTCTGCACCATATCCGCGCCGCACTTTTCGCACTTGAAATCGGCGATAATCAGCTTCTTTTCGGCTATCTCTTCTCCCTCCTCCTCGGCAGGTGCCTTCGTGAGGGGCTTGGTATTGCGGCACTGCGGATAATTGGGGCACGCCGCAAACTTTCCGTAGCGTCCGTTCTTGACGATCATCTTCGCACCGCATTTGTCGCAGATGATGTCGGTTTCCTCGACGGGAATCTCGAGCTCGCGCGTTGCCATTTTTTCGTTGGCTTCGCCAAGCTCACGCGAGAAATCCTTCCAGAATTCGGAAAGCACCGAGTTCATCTCGATCGAGCCCTTGGCGATCGAGTCGAGATCGTTCTCCATCTTTGCCGTAAACTTATAGTTGACGACGTCGGGGAAGCTTTCCATCATCAGGGTATTGGTCAGCTCGCCCGTAGGGGTGGGAATGAGCGACTTCGACTTGCCCTCCAGCTTGACGTAGCCGCGCGTAATAATCGTTCCGATGATGGTAGCAAAGGTCGAGGGACGACCGATGCCCATATCCTCGAGTGCCTTGGTGAGTGCCGCTTCGGTATAGCGTGCGGGCGGCTCGGTAAAGTGCTTGGCGGGGTCGATCGAGACGAAGTCCACAATTTCGCCCTGCTTGACAGCTGGCAGACGGATATTTTTCTGCTCACGAACCTCGTCGGCACTATGTCCCGTCTCCTCTTCGCTCTCCTCGTACACCGCCATATATCCTTGGAAATCGACGGTATATCCGCTCGTGCGGAAAATATATCCCTCCGATGCGAAATCGGCGGTCACCGTAGCGAGCACGGCAGACTCCATCTGGCTGGCGACAAATCGCTCCCAGATGAGCTTATAGAGCTTGAACTGATCGGGGGTAACGTATTTTTTGATCTTTGCGGGCTCGAGGTCGACTCTTGCGGGGCGGATTGCCTCGTGTGCATCCTGCGCGCCTGCCTTTGCCTTATAGACTCTGGGCTTTTCGGTCAGGTAATTCTCTCCGTACTTTGTCGAAATATAGGCTCTTGCCTCTCCCTGCGCCTCCTCCGAAATACGAAGCGAGTCGGTACGCATATAGGTAATCAGACCCTGCATTCCGCCGTTTTCTGCGCCGACGTTAATACCTTCGTAGAGCTCCTGCGCGATTCGCATAATCTTCTGCGAACGGAAGCCGAGCTTTCTTGCCGCATCCTGCTGGAGCGTCGAGGTCGTGAAGGGGGGCGCGGGCAATTTTTTCTTCTTGGACTTCTTGACCGACTGCACCGTAAAGGGCTTACCGCTAACGGCGTTGACCACTGCCATTGCCTCGTCCTCGCAGGTCAGCTTGATTCTTCCCTCTTCGTTTCCGTAGAAGCGAACCGAAAAATCGTGTCCCTCGCCTGCCGAGAGGAGCGTATCCACCGTCCAGTACTCGACCGGCACGAAGCGACGGATCTCCTCCTCACGCTCGACGATCATTCTCGTTGCGACCGACTGCACGCGTCCTGCCGAAAGTCCGCTGCGGACGTTCTTCCAAAGGAAAGGCGAGAGCTTATAGCCGACGATACGGTCGAGGATTCGTCTTGCCTGCTGAGCGTCAACGAGGTTCATATCGAGCTGTCTCGGTGCTTTGATCGCGCTCTTGACTGCCGTCTTTGTGACCTCATGGAAGCAGATTCTCATCGTCTTTTCCACGGGAATACCGAGCGCGACCGACAAATGCCACGCAATCGCCTCTCCCTCACGGTCAGGGTCGGTTGCGAGAAAGACTTTGTTTGCCGCTTTTGCTTCCTTGCGGATCTCGCGGATCAGGTCGCCCTTGCCGCGAATGTTGATATAGTGAGCGTCAAAATCGTTGTCGACGTCAACGCCGAAGCTGCTTTTGGGCAGGTCGCGCACGTGTCCCTTGGACGCGATGACCTTATAGTTCGAGCCGAGATAGCCCTTGATGGTAGATGCCTTGAAGGGTGACTCCACGATAACCAGATTTGCCATGAATGATTCCTTTCTGCTTGGATATATATCTTTGGTTTTATTGTTTACTTTCTTACATACAGTCCGCCGGGGAGTGATTCGACAACGCCGTAGAGCTCGAGCATCGTCAGCACGGTAAGCACCTCTCCGATGTTTGCGCCGTCGGTGCAAAGCGCGTCGGGCGAGATCGGACGGTCCAGCGGTATTTTCTCGAGCACCGCTTGCTCTTGGGCACTCAGCGACACGCTCGGGGAGCTCTTCGGAACTTCACTCACGGTCGTTTCCTTCCGTGGTTTCGGTGCAGGCTTCGGCTCGGACTTTGGCGTAGCCTTTGGTTCGGGAACGGGGTCGGACTTCGGGGCAGGCACTTTTCGTCTGCCAAGCCGTCCCGTCTCGTAATCGGCGGGAACACCGAAATAGTAGAGTGCCGCGTCGCAATCGGGGATTTCCCGACGCTTCTTGATGGCTCCAAGGTCAAGCACGTCGCCGAAAAGGAATTCGTAGTGCTTCAAAATATCCTGCGAGGTCAGTGCCACCAGCGCGCCTTCTTGGATGAGCGCGTTCGGGCCTTCGGAATTCACCTCACCGACCTTGCCGGGCACGGCGAAAAGCTGTCTTCCCTGCGCGATGGCAAGTCGTGCGGTGATCATCGAGCCACTCTTAAGCGCGCCCTCGACGAGAAGCGTTCCCTGACACATTCCGCTGATGATGCGGTTGCGTGTCGGGAAATTTCTCGGGAGTGCGGGTTCGTTCGGCGGATATTCGCTGACAATCGCACCGCTACGAAGAATTGCATGCTTTAATTTTCTGTGTGCCTTGGGGTAGTCGACGAGCACACCGCAACCGAGTACGGCGACCGTTTTCCCTTTGGCGGCGAGCGCGCCGCAGGCGGCAACGGCGTCAATGCCGAGTGCCAGACCGCTGACGACGACAACGCCCGCAAGCGCGAGCTCGTTTGCCATCGCAAAGGCAGTACGTCTGCCGTATTCGCTCATTTTTCTCGTACCGACCACGCCGATGGCGGGGCGGTGTTCCATCGAGGGGAGTTCTCCGAGCACGTAGAGCACGGCGGGCGGATCCTCGATGTTTCGTAGTCTGGACGGATAGCGAGGATCGGCGTAGGAGATGACGTCAATTCGGTAATTCTCACAAAGTGCGGCGATTTTCTCGGCTTCCTTGAGATTTTTCTTGCAAAGACGGGTTTTCAGCCCTTCTCCGATGCCGTCGATGCGCTCGATTTCCTCTTCGGTCATCGAGAAGAGCTCGTACGGATCATACAAGGGTGCTAAACGTCCGAATTCACGGGAGGCAACGCCGCACGCCAAAGAAAGCCAGATCCAAAAGACAGTATTCTCATTTCCTAATCGTAACACAGCGCTCCTCCTTGAATGATTTTGCAGAATTTTTTCTTTCTTACTTCGCTCTGACCGTTTCCCAGATACAGATCGTAGCTGCCGCCGCCGCGTTGAGCGACTCGTTGCCCTCCCGCATCGGAATAATGGCACAGTTATCGCACGCGCCGATCACGTGCTCCGAGAGTCCGTGCCCCTCGTTTCCGATCACGAAGCAGTCCTCTTTTTTCAGAGCAATCTCTCCGATCGGTTGTGCGTCCTCGCGCAGTGCGGTGGCATACACCTTTCGTCCTGCGGTGCGAAGCTCGGTGATCGCTGAGGCAAGCTCGTTTTGCGACACCGTCAAGGTCGGCAGGCGGAAGATTGCGCCCATCGCGGCGCGGAGTGTTTTCGGATGGTAGAGGTCGGCGCAGTCGTCGCTGAGAATCAGCCGATCGATGCCGAGCGCGGCACAGCTCCGAATGACCGTACCGAGATTGCCCGCGTCACGCAGAGATTCTGCGATCAGCAGTCTCTCGCCGTCCAAGCGGCGTGCGTCAAGCACCTCGCCTTGCGGCAGGCGTTCGTGCAACGCGTCCATCGCGCGAAGCACCGTGACGATTCCCTCGGGCGAGGCTTCCTCCGTGATTTTTTCAAAGACGCTCTCGGAGGCGACGACAACGATTTTCCCGTCGATTCGCCCCTCTTCGATTGCCTCACTCAGCGATTGTTTTACGGTGTCGTTTGCCCCCTCCGAGAGCCAAATCTCGCAGATCTCGGCGTGCGAAGAAAGCGCTTCCTCAAAGAGCTTTCGACCGTCGACACGGAAGCATCCCGTGGCTCTTCTGTGCTTCTTTTCGACAAGGGCACAGAGTGCCTTGACGCGTTCATTTTGTCTTGAAGTAATGACGTCTCTCACGGGTTTTCCTTCCTTCATTTGCTTCAATTTGCTTCAATTTCCTTCAAATTTTCTTACCAAGAAAACGAAAGAAAACCCCGCAAAAACGGGGTTTTCGAGCTCTGATTAAAGAGCTGCCTTTGCCTTTTCAGCGAGAGCTGCGAACGCTTCCTTGTCGGAAACTGCAAGCTCAGCGAGCATTTTGCGGTTGAGGTCGATTCCTGCGAGCTTGAGGCCGTGCATAAAGGTGGAATAGTTCATTCCGTTGACCTTTGCCTGTGCCGAGATACGAGCGATCCAGAGCTGACGGAAATCTCTCTTCTTCATCTTTCTGCCTGCAAAAGCGTAGTTTCCGCTCTTGAGAACAGCTTGCTTTGCCATCTTGAAGTGCTTGGACTTTGCGCCCCAGTAACCCTTCGCTGCCTTGAGTACTTTATTTCTTCTCTTGCGCGTCATCATTGCGCCCTTAATTCTTGCCATTTTCTATGTCCTCCTTACTTCCGATTCGATTATTTCTGGATCAAAGTTCTGATGTTTGCGGTCATCGACTCGCTGAGAATTGCGCTCGAGCGCAGATGTCTCTTTCTCTTTGCGGTCTTCAGTCCCGTGTTGTGTCTGTGGTGGCAGTGACCCATCTTTACCTTACCGGATGCGGTAACAGAAAATCTCTTGGCAGATGCCTTGTGCGTCTTGATTTTTCCCATTTTTATAATCTCCTTTTTTCTTTGTTCAAAAAATCAGTGTGCGGAGTCCTCCGCGTGTATCTCCTTCGTCCTTTCGAACGACGGTTGCTTATTTGAGTTTGAGAGGCGAGATCACCATACTCAAGATTCTTCCGTCGAGTACGGGTGCCTTATCTACACTACCGACCTCGGAGCAGGTATCTATGAATTTCTGCATAATCTCTTGACCGATCGCGATGTGACTCATCTCACGGCCCTTAAAGCGCATCACGACTCTGACCTTGTTTCCGCTCGTGAGGAAACGGACGGCGTGTCTTGCCTTGGTTTCGAAATCGTGCGTGTCGATACGGCAGGACAACTGAATCTCCTTGAGCTCGATGACCTGCTGCTTTTTCTTGGCTTCCTTTTCCTTCTTGTCGCGTTCAAAACGGTATTTGCCGTAATCCATAATGCGGCAAACAGGCGGCTGTGCCTGCGGAGCCATCAGAACGAGATCGTAGCCCTGCTCATACGCGAGCTTGAGTGCCGCCTCGGGCGACATCACGCCAATGGCATCTCCCTCGACGCCGATGACTCGTACCTCTTTTGCCTTGATCTCTTCATTGATCAACAATTCTTTTGCGCTAATGTTAAATACACCTCCAAGTTTTGCTAAAAAGCAAAAAAAATCATGCGAAGACAACCGTTCTCCGCACGACATAAAATCCCCCAAAGGAGGCGTCAATATCAACCGAGCTCGCGGTGCGGCAGGGTGAGAACGGAGATCGTTCTGCTTCATTTTCTTGAGTATTTTACCACACTTTCCCCCCGTTGTCAAGTGCTTTTTGAAAAATTCTTGAAAAAATTTTCCGTCCTCATTCGTCTACGACAAAACCTACGACATCACACAAATCTCTTGCTTTCTTTTGTCAAATGCGCTCTCCTTTTGGCAAATTTTCTCTATTCTGTATCGTTTTGCACGAAAATTCGAAAGAAAAATCGTTCAATTTTAACTATTTACTTTTTGCCCGAAATCGTGTATAATAACAATGCTGTCGGCGGCACCAACTCCACAGCATCACGCACAACGTCGTATCGTTCTTGCGAAGCTTCAATCTTATGAAGTCAATGCGCAGGCTTTCCACAGTTGTGCTTTTTTTACCGCATCGCGCGGTCATTGGGCTCCCCAATCGGGGAGCCCTTACTTTTCTTTCGGGAAAGAAAAGTAAGCAAAAGAAAGCAACACGGATAATCAAGACAAAACCGTAGGGGCGAACTGCGTTCGTCCGTTCTGATCTTTGTGTCAATTCCATCGTCACGGGTCGTCGTGGGCGCCGACCCCTACCGGTTTGTAGAAAATTATTTGTTGGTACGTTCGGCGCACGGACATCGCTTTCTCTCACCCTACCACAAATGAAAACGAAAAAATAAAAATACCAATATTTATATAAATATTGAACAAATTTAAAATAATTGCAAAAAGGGGTAGCATTTTTTCATCTTTTATGGTATAATACATTATTATATTGGATTTTTATGCTTACCCCTAATGAAAGGAACAGTTTTATGCCCAAATACATAGAAAAAATCGAATCGCTCACCCTACCCGTCATAGCACTCAAGGGTGCGGTTGCCTTCCCTGCCGTTTCGCTCAGCTTCGAGCTCTCGGACGAGATTTGCATCGCCGCCGCGGAAGCCGCCTTTGAGAACGATTCGTTCGTCCTGATTGCCAGTGTGATCGACCTCGACTGCGAGAAGATTGCTCCCTCCGAGCTTTACCGCGTCGGCACCGTCTCGAAGATCAAGCAGTCCTTAAAGACTGCCGAGGGAACGATGCGCATCATCACCGAGGGATATTCCCGCGCAACGGTTTCCGAATATCGGACCTTTGCCGATTACATTTCCGCCGACGTCATCTGCAAAACGCTGACGATGTCCGACGAGGACGATATCCGCTCCGAGGCGTACTGTCGCGCCATCCTGACCGAGACCGAGCGTCTCGTGGATTTGCTCCCCTCCTTCTCGGACGATCTTCTTATGACGGCAAAGTCGCTCAAAAACCCCGCCCTGCTTGCCGATTTCATCGCATCGAACGTGCTGGTCAAATATCAGGACAAGCAACAGATTCTCGAGTGCTTTGACCCCGTCCGCCGCATTGAGCGTCTGATCTCGCTGCTCGGTGTGGAAGCCGAGCTGCTCGAATGTGAGCTCGATATTCACAAACGCGTCCGCGCAGGACTGAACCAAAACCAAAAGGAATTTTATCTGCGTGAGCAGGTGCGCGTCATTCAGGAAGAACTTGGCGACACGGCAGACGTAGACGAATATTACGAAAAGATTACTGCGATGAAGCTCCCCGACGAGGTGCGTGAAAAGCTCCTCAAGGAAAACGACCGCCTTTCCAAAACGCCCTTCGGCTCGTCCGAAGCGACGGTAACGCGCGCGTATCTTGACACCTGTCTTGAAATTCCGTGGACGGCGACCACCAAGGACCGCATTGACGTCCGTGCGGCAGAGAAAATTCTCAATGCCGATCACGACGGAATGGAAAAGGTCAAGGAGAGAATTCTCGAATACCTTGCCGTCAAGCAGCTCAACCCCTCGCTTGGCAATCAGATTCTTTGTCTCGTTGGCCCTCCCGGTGTGGGTAAAACCTCGATCGGTGCGTCGATCGCACGCTCGATGAACCGCAAGTACGTGCGCGTATCTCTTGGCGGTGTACGTGACGAGGCGGATATCCGCGGTCACAGAAAGACCTACATCGGCGCAATGCCCGGACGCATTATTACCGCGCTGACGCAGGCGGGGGTACGCAATCCTCTCATTCTGCTCGACGAGATCGACAAGCTGACACGCGACGCGCACGGCGATCCCGCATCGGCACTGCTTGAAGTGCTCGACCCCGAGCAGAACAAGGCGTTCCGCGACCACTTCGTGGAGCTTCCCTTTGACCTCTCCGACTGTCTGTTTATCACGACGGCAAACACGCTCGACACGGTACCGCGTCCTCTGCTCGACCGTATGGAGGTCATTGAGCTTGCGTCCTATACCAAGCACGAAAAAATTTCAATTGCAAAGAACCATCTCATTCCGAAGCAGTGGAAGCGTCACGGTCTTGACCGCAGACGCTTGGTTCTGACCGATGCCGCGCTTTCGGATATCATTGATTATTACACCCGCGAGGCGGGGGTGAGAAACTTGGAGCGCGCTCTTGCCGCCGTGGCAAGAAAGGCTGCGCGCCGCTTTGTGGAGGATGCCGAGCTCAAGCGAGTCAAGGTCACTCCCGACAATCTTTCTGAATTTCTCGGCGTGCGCAAGCTTCGTCCCGACGGCATTGCCGACTCTGACGAGGTCGGTGTGGTCAACGGTCTTGCCTATACCGAAGCGGGCGGCGACGTTTTGCGCGTTGAGGTTGCGGTGCTTCCCGGCACGGGCAAGATTGAGCTGACCGGCTCGCTCGGCGACGTGATGAAGGAATCGGCAAAGATCGCCGTCAGCTACGTTCGCTCGATTGCGACCGAGTACGGCATTCCCACCGACTTTTACGAAAAGAACGATATTCACATTCACTTCCCCGAGGGGGCGGTTCCGAAGGACGGTCCTTCTGCGGGTGTCACGATGGTGACCGCGCTCGTCAGCGCGCTGACGGGTCGCAAGGTACGACGCGACGTTGCGATGACGGGAGAGATCTCGCTCCGCGGAAACGTCCTTGCCATCGGCGGTCTTCGCGAGAAGACGATGGCGGCATATTCGGCAGGCGTCCGCAAGGTTCTGCTTCCCGAAGAAAATCTGCCGAACCTCGAGGATATCGACCCGATCGTCCGTGAATCTCTGCGCTTCATTCCCTGCCGCAAGGCAAGCGACGTGCTCGCAAACGCTTTGCGTCCCGTCGAGCACACTTTTGAAGCAAAAGTGACGAAGGAAGAGGAGCATCTTGCCGACGTGATCGCGAAGCCCTGTGGGGCTCGCCCCACGCCCCACCAAAGAACTTTTTGAAAAAAGTTCTTTGGAATCTCAAAAACTTTTTAAAAAAATCGCGTCCCAAACTTGGCGGTACGTAGTGTCCGACAAGTTTGTTCCTTAGAAAACCAAAATCTGCACCGAGAAAGGTCGAACCGACTCCAAAAATTCTTTTTTGAAGTTCTTTGGAGGGTTGGAACCTTTCTCGAAAGAAAGGTTCCAAAAATCCAATCCTATGCCTTTGAATCTACAAAAATCTCAACTGAAGATCAGCGCGGGACTGCCGCGTCAGTTTCCGTCCGATCCGCGTCCGCAGGTTGCCTTTTCGGGTCGCTCGAACGTGGGTAAAAGCTCGCTGATCAATTCTCTGCTCGGCAGAAAGAGTCTGGCTCGCGTGAGCTCGGCACCCGGTAAGACGATCACGGTCAATTTTTACGATATTGACGGAAAGCTCTATCTCGTCGACCTGCCCGGCTACGGCTTTGCCAAGCGTTCGCCCGAAGAGAAGCGTCAATGGTCGGCGCTCACCGACGGATTCTTTACGCAGAATAAAAACATCGACCGTCTTTCTCTCGTGCTTCAGCTCGTGGACAGCCGCATTCCGCCGACTGCCGACGATGAAATGATGCTGAATTTTTTGCGCGAATCGGGGCTTCCCTACGCAGTGGTTGCCACCAAGGTAGATAAACTGAACGCCACCGAGCGCAAGAAAAATCTTGAGGCGCTCCGAGGTCATCCGCTGATTGCCGACGTGCCGCTCATTCCCTTCTCCTCGCTCAAGGGCGAAGGCAAGGAAGAGCTTTGGAAGACGATCTACCGTTATACGGAGCTTTGAGGACGCGCTTTCGTGGGGCTTGCCCCACACCCCACCAAAGAACTTTTTGAAAAAAGTTCTTTGGAATCTCAAAAACTTCAAAACAAAGAGAGTTTTAATAAAAATCGCGTCCCAAACTTGTCGAGGGCGTAGAGTCCGACAAGTTTGTTCCTTAAAAAACAAAATCTGCACCGAGAAAGAGACAGCCCAAAAGAATTTTTATTTGAAGTTCTTTGGAAGTTTGAAACCTTTCTCGAAAGAAAGGTTTCAAAACACTATGACACGACTGATCCTCGTCCGTCACGGACAAAGCACGGGAAACGATCTTCATATCATCACAGGTCAGGGAGATTTCCCGCTGACCGAGCTGGGGCACACGCAGGCACGAAAGGCGTCGATCTGGCTCTCTGCCAAGGAACGCATTACGAAAATTTACTCGTCCGACCTCAGCCGCGCGTATCAAACTGCCGTTCCGACCGCCGAGCTCTTTTCGCTCCCGATCCACACCAACGCAGGGCTTCGCGAGATGGATATGGGTGCGCTTGTGGGACTCACGAAAGCCGAATGGGCAGAGCGCCTTCCCGAAAACTGGGATCTTTGGACCTCGGATTATCCGCACTACCGTGCGCCCGACGGTGAATCGATTCCCCAGCTTTACGAGCGTTCGGTACAGACGGTCTCGCGCATTGCCGCCGAAAACGACGGTGAGGTTCTTGCCATCTTTGCTCATATGGGCGTTATGCGCTCGTTTGAGGCATACGTACGCGGAATTTCCTGCGAGAAAATCGAATCGGTTCCCCAGGGGAGAAACGCATCGATTGCGATCTATACCTACGAGGGCGGAGCATTCACGTCGCTTGCCTACGACCTTGTCGAGCATCTTGAAGACACTCTGACGGGTGTGACGTTTGGATTATAATCGAAGAAGCCAAACGGACAGTCGAGGACGCCTGTCCCTACAGATTTGTAGAAAAATCATTTTTAATCAATCGCGTCCCAAATTCTTCGGTAGCGAGCTGTCCGATGAATTTGTACCTTAGAAAAACAAAATCTGCACAGAGGAAGGTCGAACCGACTCCAAAAATTCTTTTTTGAAGTTCTTTGGAGGTTTGGAACCTTTCTCGAAAGAAAGGTTCCATAAAATCCCATCCTATGACCAAACTAATCCTCGTCCGTCACGGGCAGAGCCTTGCCAATGCGGGGCTGATCTTTGCCGGACATTCTGATTTTGATTTATCCGAGCTTGGACACAAGCAAGCGTCCCTGCTCGCCGAATATCTTGTCGCGCACGAGAAGATCACGGCGATCCACTCGTCCGACCTACTCCGTGCGTACCACACGGCAACACCGACCGCCGAGTGTCTCTCTCTTCCCATTGTGAAGGACCATTTGCTCCGCGAAATCTATGCGGGCGCGTGGGACGGACGCACCTTCGCCGACATTGAAGAAAATTTTGCCGACGACTTTTCGGTTTGGCGTGAAAATTTTTCTGCCGCGCGTCCGACGGGCGGCGAATCAGTCCCCGAAGTTTATCGGCGCGTGATTCCGAGGCTGTTGGAAATTGCAAAGATGCACGACGGTGAAACGGTGCTTGTGACCACCCACGCAACGGTAGTTCGCGCTCTGCACGCGTATGCGAACGGCTATTCTGCCGAGGAGATGGGCAAGGTTCGTTTCTGTGGTAATGCCGCGATCAATCTTTACGAGATTGAGGGAGAGCGTGTCCGCGAGCTTGCCTACGACCTTGACGATCATCTTGGCGAGCTTGCCACCGAAGTACCGAAAAAGTTGAACGTTTAATGCACAACACCAAAGCCTCGCCCGTTGGGAGAGGTGGCTGAGCGTAGCGAAGACGGAGAGGGTTCTTTGAGAAAACACCCTCTCAGTCGCTTCGCGACAGCTCCCCCAAAGTGGGAGCCTATGATATAAAATCTACCCAAAAGGACAAAATTATGATCTTACACGAACATTTTGATACAAATAACGAGGGCCACCTGACCATCGGCGGTCTTGACACCGTCGAGCTTGCCCGCGAGTTCGGCACGCCTGCCTACGTGATGGACGAAAACGCCATTCGCAAGGTCTGCCGCACCTATCGCGAAGCCGCGATCGCCGCGTTTGGTGCGGACGCGCTCCCTCTTTATGCCTCGAAGGCATTTTCCTGCCGCGAGGTGTACCGCATTGCCGCCGAGGAAGGTCTTGGCGTGGACTGCGTGTCGGGCGGTGAGCTCTATACTGCCATCTCGGCGGGCTTCCCTGCCTCGCGCATTTATTTCCACGGCAACAACAAAACCGACTGCGACATCTCCGACGCGATGGATGCAGGGGTTGGCACCTTTGTCGTTGACAACGTCGACGAGCTCCGTGCACTCTCTGCCGAAGCTGTCCGCCGCGGAATCACGCAGAGAATTCTGCTTCGCATTACCCCCGGCATCGACCCCCACACCCACCGTGCCATTATGACGGGCAGTGTGGACTCGAAGTTTGGCTCTGCGATTGAGACGGGTCAGGCGATGGCAATCGTGCGTGAAGCACTTGCGACCGACGGTGTGGAGCTGGTCGGCTTGCACTGCCACATCGGCTCGCAGATCTTTGACCTTGAGCCCTTCTCGGAGGCCGCGGACATTATGATTCGTTTCTTTGCCGACATTCAAAAGGAATGCGGTGTCTCCCTCTCCGAGCTGAATCTCGGTGGCGGTCTTGGCGTTCGCTACACCGAATACGATCGCGAGATCGATTACGCCGACGCGATTGCCAAGATCGGCAAGATCGTGGTTGGATTTTGTGAGAAGAACGGAATTTCGGTACCGAAGATCATTCTCGAGCCGGGTCGCTCTCTCGTTGCGGCTTCGGGTCTGACCCTCTACACGGTCGGCTCGGTCAAGGAAATCCCCGGCTTTAAGAACTATATTTCGGTGGACGGCGGTATGCCCGACAATCCGCGCTACGCCCTCTACCAGTCGCAGTACACCGCCCTCATTGCGAACCGCGCAAACGAGCCGCGCGACTATCGTGCGACCCTTGCGGGTCGTTGCTGTGAGTCGGGCGACCTACTCGGCGAGAATATGGAAATTCAAAAAGCCGAGCGCGGTGACATTCTCGCCGTCCTCGTAACAGGTGCCTACAATTTCTCAATGGCATCGAACTACAACCGCCTGCCCCGTCCCCCCGTCATCTTCGTCAAGGACGGCACCGCCCGCGTCGTCGTCCGCCGTGAAACGTATGCGGATTTGATAGAACGGGACGTATAGGGACGCGTGTTACTTTTCTTTCGGGAAAGAAAAGTAACCAAAAGAAAGCAACACATAAATGATTTATTATGTCGCCGTATTGTCTGTGCAGATTTCGGCTTTCTAAGGAACAAACTTGTCGGACCCTACGTCCTCGACAAGTTTGGGATGCGATTTGATTAAAAGTTTTTGAGTTTCCAAAGAACTTTTTTCAAAAAGTTCTTTGGTGGGGTGTGGGGCAACGCCCCGCAACACGTTCAAAAGCGCCCGAAAGGGTGAAGTTGCATCTTTGATGCAACGAGGGAAAACCACAAGTGGGGTTTTCCCTAACCAAGCAAAAACGAACCAAACCATAGCATTATTATTTGGAGAACCACTATGCTGATGAACCTACTCGGCGGCGGAGACATCCGCGGCTGGCTAATACAAATTTTACTTTCTCTGCCGATCGTTTTGATTGCGCTTTGCGTACACGAAACGGCGCACGGCTTCATCGCCTACCGGCTGGGCGACCCCACGGCGAGAAATCTCGGCAGACTGACGCTCAACCCCGCGAAGCATCTCGATCCCATCGGCTTTCTTTGTATGCTTCTTTTCGGCTTCGGTTGGGCAAAGCCCGTGCCGATTAACACGCGCTATTTCAAAAATCCGAAGCGCGATATGGCAATCTCGGCACTCGCGGGTCCCGTGTCAAACCTGCTTCTCGCGGTTGTTTTTGCCCTCTTGATGAAGCTCTATTTCAGCTTCTTCGCCTTCCGCATTGCGACCGAGGTTCAATATTTTATTTATTTGTTCCTCTTGTTGGGCGTTCGTCTGAACATCACGCTGGCGGTCTTCAATCTCATTCCGATCCCCCCCTTAGACGGCTCGCGCATTCTTCTGCTCTTCCTGCCTGCCGATACCTATTTCAAGGTAATGCGCTACGAGCGTTATCTATCCATCGGTCTGATGATCGCGCTTGCGTTCGGTCTGCTCGACACCCCGATTCATTTTGTCTCCAATCTCTTTTTGCAACTCATTGAACGATTGATTTTTTAACCGACCTTAGGAGTTTTTATGGAAGCTATGACCTATCGGCTCGATCAATTTGAGGGTCCTCTCGATCTTCTCCTCGCGCTGATCCACAAAAACAAAGTGAATATTTCGGACATTCCGATTGCGCTGATTTGCGATCAGTATCTCGCGACGATTGCCGAAGCGCAGTCACTCGATATGGACGTGGCGTCCGAGTTTCTCGTGATGGCGAGCGAGCTGATGCTCATCAAGAGCCGTATGCTGCTGCCGCGGAATGAGGAAGAGGAAGCCGATCCGCGCGCGACGCTGACCGACGCACTTTTGCGGTATCAGCAGGCGAAGGAAGCCGTTGTCAAGCTCACACCGCTGTACGCCTACTATCACGGCAGAATGGTCAAGGACACCGACGAAATTTCGGTGGACAAAACCTTTGTACAGGATCAGGACGTGACGGCACTTCTTGCCGCCGTCCGCCGCATTATTGCCTACAACAACGCGCTGGAACGTGCGCAGAAAACCGCCTTTACGCCGATGATCGCGAAGCCGATCATTCCCGTGGAGATCAAGATCGTCTCGATTTTGCGAAAGCTCGAGGACTGCGGTGCGGCGACCGTGGAGCAATTGGTTAGCGGTGAGCAGACGCTCCCCGACCTGATTGCGTCCTTTCTTGGGGTGTTGGAGCTGATTAAGATTCGCAAGCTGCTGATTGCCGACGACATTCCCGCCGACAATGCCCTGCTTCAGGTTTCGACCCGCCTTGTGCTCAACGAGGACGATTCGACGGTGGAGCAGAGTGAGTACCTTTCGTTTAACGAAAACGAACAACAAGAAATTTCCTTTGACGAGGTGTAACGATGGATCAGAATCAAACCGAACTCAATCCGCTGAAGAATATTGAGGGTGCCATCGAGGCAATTCTCTTTGCCGCAGGCTACCCCGTCAAATACACAAAACTTGCCGAGGTGCTCGGTCTTGACGTACACAACGTCAAAACCGTGATCGACCATATGGCAAAGGAATACAATCCCGATTCCTCGCGGCGCGGGCTCTTGCTCCTCGCCTTTGACGAGACCTGCCAGCTTTGCACCAAGGAGCAATACGCGCCCTACATTCGAGAAGCACTCGGCATTCGACGTGGCGGAAACCTTTCGGCGTCGTCGATGGAGGTACTCGCCATTGTTGCCTACAATCAGCCCGTCACCCGTTCCTTTGTGGATCAGGTGCGTGGTGTGGACAGCTCTTATGCCTTTTCCTCGCTGATCGATAAAGCTCTCATCGAAGCCTGCGGACGTCTCGACGCCCCAGGTCGCCCGATGCTCTACGTCACGACCGAAAAGTTCCTTCGCGTCTTTGGTCTTTCTTCCCTCTCCGAGCTCCCCGCCACCGAAACCATGCTCCCGCCCAAGGAAGAAGCTCCGATGGTAGAGGGTGAAGAGGTTAGTGAGAAATTGGAGAATTGATACTTTTCTTTTAAAAAAGAAAAGTATCCAAAAGAAAACAACACGAAATAACAAAACAAAATCATCGGGCGCAGCACAAGATTCTTTGTACGTAAAATCGTCGAGCTTGGCTGGCGGCACCGCCGCCTTCTTTTGGAAAAGAAAAGTATCCAAAAGAAAACATAATCAGGTTATGGCTTGCGACGCCGTATTGTCTGTGCAAACTTCGGCTTTCTGAGGAACAAACTTGTCGGACCCGCAATGTTTTCGAAGAAAACTTGCCGTTGAGCGAAGCGAAACATGTCCTCGACAAGTTTGGGATGCGATTTTTTTGAAACGATCTATGTGCAAACTTCATTATACGGTGGTAGGGGGCGGCGCCCACGACGCCCCGTTCTATCGAATACCGCTACATAAAATTACGAAATTTTACCAACACTAAAAAAATCCAAAGAAAGGAGGAAACCAAATGACGGCACTGATGATCATTGGCTGTATTTTGCTGTTTTTCGTTTTTCTCCTTTCACTCAAGGCGACGATCACGATCGCCTATGCGGACGAGGTAACGCTCTCGGTACGCGTCCTCTTCCTCAAGATCAAGATTCTTCCCAAAAAGGAGAAGAAAAAAGGTTCTCACTCGATGTCGCCGAAAAAGGCGCAAAAAATTCGTGCCAAGGCGCGAAAAAAAGCACAGAAGAAGCGCGAAGCCGCGCTTGCCAAGGCGGAAGCCAAGAAGCAAAAAAAGGAAGCGGCAAAAAAGAAGCCCAAAAAGAGTATGCGTGAGATCCTCGACATCATCTCGATGGTGCGTTCGATTGCCGCTGAGGTCATTCGACGCTTTTTCAAACACCTGCGCATTGACGTTGCGCGTGTCCGTGTCAAAGTTGCCACGGGAGATGCCGCGACGACTGCCGTCGCGTACGGTGCGGCGTGCACCGCGCTCAATATTCTCTTGCCCGTCCTCTGCGAGGTCAAGAATTTTTCGATGCCCCATGAAAAGGATTTTTCGGTGGAAGCCGATTTTCTTGGCGATACCCCGACGCTCGACGTTAAGATTTCTTTCTCTCTGCGCGTCTGGCATCTCTTCTCGGTGGCGTTCGGTGCCCTCGGAAAATTCCTCAAGCATCTGATGAAGAAATCCCCAAACCAAAATCAAGTCAATCATAAATATAAATAATATAAATAATGATATAAACAAAACGAAAGGAATTTAAATTATGGCAAACGAAAACAAAATCCCAGAAATTATCCGTTCTTCGATGGAAAGCATTCGCACGATGGTAGACGCGAACACGGTCATCGGTGATCCGATCGCAACCGAGTCGGGTACAACCATCATTCCGATCTCGAAAATTTCGATCGGTATTGCGTCGGGCGGTGTAGATTACAATCCGAAAAAGGAAGCTCAGCCCCGTCCTCAGAACTTCGGTGGCGGCGGCGGAACGGGTTTGTCGGTAGCTCCCGCAGGTTTCCTCGTCATTGACCGTTACGGCGACGTCGAGTATATCAACTGCAATAAGAAGGGCAAGCCCGACCCCGTCGATCAGCTGGCGGACCTCGTGGAGCGCACTCCCGACATTATTGCCAAGATCAAGGATCTCTTCGCCAAGGACGCTCCCAAGGACGAAGAGGATTTCTAAGAGAAGCAATTCCCTCTCAGTCACCTTACGGTGACAGCTCCCCCAAAGTGGGAGCCTATATAAAATTTTGCTCTTTCTGCACTCGGCGCACGTTCTTCATTTTTGATGGTAGGGACAGGCGTCCTCGACTGTCCGCCAGAAAGAAATTTGCATAAGGATTGGAACGGACGACCAATGTACGGCAAGATACTTCGCTACGCTTCGTTGCGAGTTTGCTTCGCAAACATCGTCGCCCCTACAAGGTCGGTGGAATTTCGCGCTTTTCTGCGCTTGGTGCACAAACGAATATCCCCCCTATCCCCCTTCATATAATAAACCAATCGGTTTTGGGGGTGATTTTGGTGCGGCTTTTTCAAAAAATCTGTTCGGTTCTCGTTGCATTTTGCGTAGGACTTCTTTTCCCTGTGCCCATCGCACGGGCAGAACCGCTTTCCCTGCCGTCGGTTTCGGCAAAAAGTGCGATTCTCGTTTCTGCCGATCACGGGGAGGTATATTATGCCAAAAATCCCGACGAACGGCTCGGACCTGCCAGCACGACCAAGCTGATGACGGCTCTGACTGTCCTCTCGCTCGTATCCGACCCCGACACTGCGGTGAAAATTCCACGCGAGGCGGTCGGTATTGAAGGCTCGTCGATTTATCTTGTGGAAGGCGAGCTTCTTTCGGTGCGCGAGCTTTTGTTTGCGCTCCTTCTCTCCTCTGCCAACGACGCGGCAACCGCTCTTGCGGTGTTCTCGGCGGGAAGTGTGGCGGCTTTTTGTGACGAAATGAACAACCTCGCTTCCTCGTGGGGACTTCGGAACACGCATTTTGAAAACCCACACGGACTCTCGCACGAGAATCACTACACCTCGGCGCGCGATCTTTCTGAGATTGCTCGGCGTGTGCTTGACGATCCGCTTCTTTCCGAGATCGTCGCTACTTACAAAAAAACCATCCCGATGGACGGCACACCCGACGCGCGTCTACTTGTCAATCACAATCGCCTGCTCCGCACGTATGAGGGTGCGATTGGAATGAAGACGGGATTTACCAAAGCAACGGGACGTACGCTGGTCAGCGCGGCGGAACGCGAGGGACTTCGCCTGATTTCCGTGACGCTCGACGCGCCCGACGATTGGCGCGATCACACGGCAATGCTCGACTTTGGCTTTGCGTCTTACGAACGCGTGACGCTTCTTGATGCAAGTGAATTTTGCTATTCGATGCCCGTGGTGGGCGGTGTGGAAGACACGGTGCTTCTGACGAATGCCGAGCCGATCACGATGATTTTACCCAAAGAACGGAAAGACGCGTCCTTTTCGGTGCGCTCCGACGCGCGCTTTGCCTATGCGGCGGTGCTTGAGGGCGATGTGCTTGCCGAGCTCTTTGTGGAGTGCGAAGGAAGGTCTGTCTCGGTCCCCCTCGTGGCAAGCAAGGGCGTTTCCATCCCCGAAGAACCAAGCCTTTGGAAGAAATTTGTTTCGTTCTTTCGGGGGCACTGAAAAAGAAACGCATATTCGTCAAGGCTTTTATATTATCTCTCCGAGAAAGGGATTCCCCAACAAGAACCTTCGCTTGAAGTTCTTTGGAGGTTTGGAACCTTTCTCGAAAGAAAGGTTCCATAAACAATTCCTATCATATGATCAAACTACAAAAATATTTTACCGACTGCGGAATTCTTTCTCGGCGTGCCGCCGAGGAAGAGATCAAGCAGGGTCGGGTGAAGGTCAACGGCGAGCCTGCCGAGCTTGGCAGGCGCATTGATCCCGAGGTCGACGTCGTAGAATACCTCGGTCGCGCGGTGAAACCCACGGTCGCGGACAAGCTCTGCGTGATGCTCAACAAGCCGCGCGGCGTTGTAACGACGCTTTCGGACGAAAAAGACCGTCCGACGGTTGCTTCGCTGGTCACCGACGTGGGACGGCGCGTCTATCCCATCGGTCGGCTCGATATGGACTCGGACGGACTTTTGCTTCTGACCGATGACGGCGAGCTTGCGAACCGTCTGATGCATCCGCGCCACGAAATTCCGAAAATTTACCGTGTGACGGTGCGAGGCATCGTTGCGGACGACCTTCTTACGCAGCTGAATCAATCGATGACGATTGACGGCTACGACATTCTGCCCGTCAAGACCGTGCGAATTTCGTCCGACACGGACCAAACCCTCCTCGAAATGGAGCTTTTCGAGGGCCGAAACCGACAGATTCGCAAGATGTGCGCGTCGGTGGGACTCTCGGTGCTTCGGTTGCAGAGAATTGCGATCGGAGAATTAACACTCGGCTCTCTTCCCCAAGGAAAATGGCGCACGCTCACCGAAGCGGAGCTTGCGTATCTTCGCGGAGAGAGCAAAACGATTTCGAAAAAGTAACAAAGGATTGGAACGGACAGTCGAGGACGCCTGTCCCTACCATCGTATAAGAAACGGCTCGATACGCCATATTGTTTCGCAATTGCCAAATCATATCTCTATGCGAACCGTCAGAATTTTTTACAATCCTGTAGGGGACAGGCATCCTCGCCTGTCCATCAAAAAGAAAGGCACTCGTATGTTAAAAGTTTTACCCATTCAAACCAAAGAAGAGCAAGCGGCTCTTTGCCAGAAATGCAACGTTGACTTCCAGCCCGATCTCCTTGCCTATGCGGCAACGGTGGACGGTGATCTCGTTGGCATTTGCCAATTCAAGCTAAGCGCGGAAGGCGGCATTCTTTACGATCTCGCGAAGGTCGTAGATCACGTAGAGCCTGTCGCGGGCAGTGATTTTGAGGCAATGTTCGTCATGGGGCGCGGCACGCTCAATTTTATCGATCTGTGTGGCGTTCACTCGGCAACCTTTGTCGGAGAGGCGGACGAATCGCTTCTTCGCGCCATCGGATTTCAAAAAACGGAAAACGGCGCATGGTCGATTCATTTGGAAGGATTTTTTACCGATCATTGCGGAAACCATAAATCTCCCTCTTGACAAAACCTATCGTTTTGTGTCATAATATTTATAAATATGTTTTTTCAGCATTCCCCTCATTTTAATGAAAGGACCCTTATGCTATTATGAAAGAAATCAATTTTCCTTTTCTCCTCTACGTTTTAAAAAAGCATTGGTGGAAGATTCTTTCCATCACCCTTGTCGCAATCATTGGTGTTGCACTTTTCACCCATTTTTGCATTCCAAAAAAATATTCCTCTTCGGTGAAATTTTACGTTCTCAACATCAACACCGACAATGATTACGCGTCTGCGAACAACCTTGCGGCGTCAGAATATTTGGTTAGTGACTACATTGAGATTATTAACAGTAACACGCTCCTCTCTAAGATTTCCGAACAGCTGACCGAGGAGGGCTACAAAAACGTCTCTGTGAAATCAATCTCAAAAATGCTCAAGAGCTCCGCAACGCAACATAATTCGATTTTTACGATTACCGTTTCACACACCGACAAAAAGCTTGCTTACCGCACCGCCCAGCTCTTGGAGGAATTTGCTCCCTCTGTCGTTACCGAGATCGCAAAGCCGACCGATACGACGGGATTTGTAATTTCCACCAAAACGCAGGCCGTCATCAACCAAATGAAAAAAGACGGTGCTTTTCCCCCAGGAACGGACCTTCCGACCTTAGAGGAAATCCAGCATTTCTTAGAGCTGTCCGGAGAGTCGATGTCCCGTCTGGAGTGTATTGCCGTGCTGACCCCCCCTGTGGAAGCAAAGACGCACGATTCTCCCAATATGTCCTTTAACATCCTGCTTACAGCGCTAAGTGCCGCAATCCTCTCCTACCTATTCTTCTTACTCCTTTCCTCCGTGATTTCGACGCTGGTGTCCGAAAATGACGTAAAGAGTGTCACCCAAATGCCCTTGATGGCAACCGTTCCTCATTGGAACATTCCCAACCAAACCACCAAGGAAACAGGGAGAAAAAGAAACAAGAAAACCGATATCGTTCCAAGTCATTCCAGCAAGGTATTGAATGAGCAGACCCCCTTTGTCGTTTTTGAAACCTTCAACCAACTTCGTACAAATTTGATCTACGCAACACCTGCCGATGTGAAATGTCCCGTTTACGCAATCACCTCGGTCAGAGAAGCTTCGGGAAAAAGTACGATCATTACAAACCTTGCCGTTGCCTTCTCTCAAATCGGAAAGCGCGTGCTTCTCATTGACGGCGATATGCGTTGCCCCTCGATTCACAGCTTTTTCGAGCTGGACAGGCACAACAAGGGATTGAGTGAGCTGATTCTAAACCTTGAGAACGACGTCATCGTACACGATATTCGTCCCGGTCTTGACGTAATCACCTCCGGACGTATTCCCCCCAACCCCTCGAGTCTCCTCAACTCCGCGAAGCTTCGCGAGTTGCTCGAAGAGTGGAAAAAATCCTATGACGCGATCTTCTTTGACTTCCCCCCGATGGGTGTCGTTGCGGACTGCGTGATTCTTTCGGATGAGATCACGGGTTACCTCTTCTCCGTCCTTTCCAACGGAGATCACGCAAAGAACGTTCTTTCCACCCTGGATGCGATGAAGCAGGTTAGCGCGAACATCTTCGGCTCCATTCTCAACGACTACAGCATCAAGGCGTCGGGTTATTATTCCTATCGCTACAAATATACTTATAAATACCGTTCCCAATATACCTCGGCATACTTAAAGCAAGCCGCGGAACTGCAAAAACAGCAAGCGCAAGAGGAAAAAAAGTAATTCCTTCTTTTTCCTGTTGATTTTCCTCAATTCTCGCGGAAATCATGGGATTTCCTCTTGACAAAATATGTCGTATTATGTTATAATAACATGAATTGTATTGTATCTTTTTCAAATACCAAATAACAGAAAGGAATTCAGACGATGAAAGAACTTAATTTTGCTTTCTTTCTGAGCATTTTCAAAAAGCATTGGTGGAAGATTGTTACCTTCACCCTTGTTGTGATGATCATTGCTGCAGCGATCACACATTTCTTAATCCCGAAAAAATATTCTTCTTCGGTGAATTTTTACGTTGTCAACGTCAACACCGATCTTGACTATACACAGGCCGCTTATCTTACCGCGGCGGAATATCTGATCAACGACTACGTTGAAATCATCAAGGGCGACACGCTCCTCGGTCACGTTTCCGAACGTCTGGCAGAAGACGGCTACGAGGACATCACCCCCGACGAGCTCAGAAAAATGATTACCAACACCTCGACGGCGGATACCTCGGTCTTCACCGTCTCGGTGTCTCACACCGATAAGAAGCTGGCGTACCGCACGGCACAGATCCTCGCCGAGATTGCGCCCGCAGAGGTTACCGACATTGCAAAGCCTGCCGATGCTACGGGCAAGCGTGCTGCCGCTAACGTACTTACCGTTTTGAAATCGATGCAGAAATCGGGCGATTTCGATTTGGAAGAAATTCCCTCCGAGCTTGAGATTCTGCAGCACCTGAACGATCAGGGTATGGCAACCGAGCGTTTGGACTGTATCGCAGTTCTGAAGTCTCCTGTCGAGGCAATAACGCACGATTCGCCCAATGTCGTAACCAATACGATTCTTTGCGGAATGATCGCTGCCGTCATTGCGTATGCGTTCTTCCTCTTGTTCTCCATTCTTGCGGCAACCATCGTTACCGAGGAGGACGTTAAGACGATGCTCAAATACCCCGTGCTGGGAGCAATTCCTCACTGGGAAGCAAAAAAATAAAGGGAGGTCCGAACAATGAAAAAGAATAAGCGTAAGAATCGTTCTCATGATACCGCCAAAGTTTTGGATGCAAAATCTCCCTTTGCCGTTTCGGAAGGATTTAACCAGCTGCGTACCAACCTGATGTACGCGACCCCCGCAGACGATACCTGCCCCGTTTATGCCATCACCTCGGTCAGAGAGGCGTCGGGTAAGAGTACCGTCATGGCAAACCTTGCCGTTTCCTTCTCGCAGATCGGAAAGCGCGTCCTTCTCATCGACGGAGATATGCGTTGCCCCACGGTCTACAACTATTTTAATCTTGAAAAAAGAAGAAAAGGCTTGAGTGAACTGCTTTCGGGAATCGAAACCGAAGAGGTTGCCACCGAAGTTCGCCCCAATCTTTTCGTTATTACCTCGGGACGTATCCCCCCCAACCCCTCCGAGCTGCTCAGCAGTCCGAAGATGAAGGATCTGCTCGCCGAATGGAAGCAGAACTACGATGCCGTTTTCTTTGACTTCCCCCCGATGGGTGTCGTTTCCGACTGTGTCATTCTTTCGGATGAAATCACGGGTTACATTTTCACCATTCACTCGGGTTCGGATCAGGCAAACAGCGTTCTCTTCACCATTGACGCAATGGAGCAGGTTGGTGCAAAGATCCTTGGTACCGTCCTCAACGACTTTGACCCCAAGGCTTCTTCGAGCTACTCCAGCTACAACTACCGTTCCAGATATTCGACCTACTACGCTTCGTCGTACGTAAAGCAGGCTGCGGATCTGCAAAAATCTCTGGAAGCAGAAGAGGAAAAGGAAAAGAAGGATCAGAAGTGAACAGTCACTCTGCTATCATTGATTTTCACGCACATATTCTTCCCCGTGCCGACCACGGCTCTACGGGTCGCGCAGAAACGAAGAATCAATTGGCACTCTATCGAAAGGCAGGGGTTGACACCGTCGTGGCAACCCCTCATTTCTATCCCAACTCGGTGTCGGTGGATTCGTTTCTCTACTCGATCGATTTTTCCGCAGAAAAGCTGACCGAGGTACTAGCGGCGGAAGAACAAGCGTCGCCCCGCGTTCTTTTGGGCGCGGAAGTGCTATATTGCGAGAATTTGCATCATATCGAAGGTTTGGAAAAGCTTTGTATCCGCGGAACCGACGTTCTGCTTCTGGAGCTCCCGCTTTCCTCGGATTGGTCGCCTGCTCTCTTTCATACCGTACGCGAGCTGAACAAGCGTTGCCGTGTGGTTCTGGCACATATCGACCGTTACGTCCGTCAGCACGACGACGATCTTTGGTCGCTCATTGAGTGCGGCGTGATGGCTCAGGTCAATGCCTATTCCCTCTCCTCCTTCTTTGAGCGTCGCCGCCTTTTGCCGTTCTTTGATTACGGTGCGGTGGTAGCACTCGGAAGTGACCTGCATAACGTCAATGAATCGGCGGTAGAAAAGCTCGTTGGCGCGAAAAAATATCTCGGCGCAGAATACGATGCCATTATGGCGCGCACTGCGGAATTATTAACCAACGCAAAACCAATTTAAGGGACTTTTTGAAGTCCCTTTTTTATTTCGCACCGAGGGTGGCACACCACCAAAGCCTCCCTTGTGTAAAGGGAGGTGGCACGGCTTGCCGTGACGGAGGGATTGTTTTTTCTGATTTTCCACGAGTACAACCCCTCAGTCAGCTTCGCTGACAGCTCCCCTTACACAGGGGAGCCTGCCGCTGCGGC